>CAVTRK010000007.1:0-175219 GCA_963737095.1 uncultured Acidobacteriota bacterium | reverse complement strand
CTTGGGCGCGGCCCAGCTCTCCCATCGATAGGGCTTATCAAGGATGTAGGTGTAGGTTTTGCCTTGAAGCGCTGCTTCGCTGCGCTTGTCCTGTTCAAGGTCGTTGAGATATTTCAGGAATAGCAGCCAGGACGTCTGCTCCGTGTAATCCAGCTCCGTGGTGCAGCCCGCTTCTTTCCAAAGGACGTCGTCAATGTTTTTGAATGCTTGTTCAAACATAAGGGGTTGGTTTGGGGTGCCAAGGGCAAATCATATAGGAAAAATCTGAATGCTCGGGATCGATTTCGTCGTGTTCCGAATCAACGTTCCGGAGCTCGTGGTTACCAACGACTATGCAAATCCAGTGACGATGCGTGGATTTCTATATCAATAAAGGATAGGATTGGGGGTTCCCTCCGAACCGTTCGCCGGGCGAGCCAAGCTCCGCGCCAGCAACTCCCCTAGCGTGCCTTTCTCTGCGCGCCAACATGCCTCACATCAGGTAAGACTCAAAGAGTCCGATGGACCCAGATCCAACCGCAGTCAAAATGCGTCTCTCCAAAACCCAGATGTCTGTCATCTGGCCGGGCCTCAACTTTCTCGTTCTCGCTCTTCTGAGCAGGGAAAAGGTTGGAACCTGTGAGTTCGCATATCCATTCAGAGTGTGTCCACTGCCGCGTGGGTTCGACGACGGGACTTATCGCCCCGCGATGATGGATCGCATTCGTGCGCTTCGGACTCGCATGAAGCCCATAGCAACGACCGGCGGCCGAGTCGAGATGAATGACATTGACATTCGCGCTGCCATCTACGCCGCCCGCGTCAATCTGCAGCTTCTACGCAGGCATGTTCACGACGCCCGGCGTAAGGACGCGAAAACAAAGAAAACTCTCGGTCTCGACCGGGCAGCGATCAAGAAAAGGAAGCAACAAACCGGGCCTGTAATCAAATCGCTCGAGCGATACCTGAAGCGGGCGACCCGCAGCTCCTTGAAAATTACCTCACGCTCTGAATTTGCACAGATGTCCAAGGAATGGCGGTCGCACCTTCTTTGGATGAAATTCCATCTCGCTTATTTCAAGCAGGTAATAGGGGTGAAACGTCCCGGGGTCGTGCGTCGGATTGTGATCGATCAATTGACTGTAATCGCCGAGAAAGCGATCCGCTATGAAGGATTTGAAATTCCTGATTCGCGGGAACTCCGCCAGATCATTCGGCTTTATGTCCGATACTCCCGCCGCGGCAGGATAGGAACATTTCACTTCCGCTACATGCTTCAGAATGGCCAACGACGCGAAGCTCAGGAATTTCTCTTCGAGTTCGTCAAGAAACGAATCAAGCTAAAGGAGAATAAGAAAAAATGAGCAAGTCAAAAGCTAGTCAGAAGAAACCGGTGCGAGCTAACAAGAAGGAAGCTGTGCACGCTGATAGGAAGAAAACGGCGCACCAAACAATCGCATGCTCGCCGGAAGTGAAGCCGCTCATCGGCAAGTTGCGACATGATTGGACAAAATTGGATGCCGTTGAGCGTCGCGATCGCCTTCAGGACCTTGTCGGCCGCGGCTGCTCGATTCGAGGCCTGGCATCCGACCTGGACGTACCCGAAGCTACACTTCGCCGACACACGAAGATTCGCATCCACCCCAGAACCGAAACCAGCAACCGTGAAGACTGGGTTGCCGGATAAGAAGCCCATGGTGAGAGATGTCGCTCGCGATTGCGCACAGGAGGGGATGAATCCAATCGTTAAACAAAATCCGACCAGGGATCTAAGCGACGAGGTCGCCGACTTCATCCTGGACTTTTGCAAAAACGCTGTGCCTGCTGACCCAATTCACGGTTTTGAACTTCCAGATTTTCTCGAGGAGGTGAAGAAATTCCTTGAGGGAGAAATGAGGCTAACTAAAGACTCCATTTCACTGCCCCAGAAGCCCAGCTGGCCTAACGTATTCCAGGTCACGCGTCCACCCAATTTCTATGGTGATTCGAAGATACGCAGTCGCGCCAGATGGCTAGCCGCAATCCTGAACTCGAGAGTACCCGAGTCGATTCGCGAGACAGCCTTCGACAAAGCGAAGCAACGCGCCGCCGAACTCCCAGTTCAACCAATCCCGGAAGCGAAACAGCTAACCAGGATCCAGCGGTTGCACTTTATCCAAGATGGTTTTTCACCTCGGAACCGAAGATGAGTCTTGTTCACGCGAGTTGTTTGATGATCGAGGATTGATCTCTCTGACTGTTCCGGGAGGCCGCTAAGGCCTTTTGAGACACGAGGAGGCACTCTCCAATGTGGATGGGTCGAACGATGAAGCTGTCCAGGATCGTGGGGAATGCTTACGATCAATCACGGGAATACCAAAAAAAGAGATATCCACAGTTGATGGGGAGCCTAGGGAAAGCGTTCATGGAGTTCACGGATTCGAATGGGCGGTGAGATATCGATTCGCACCCATTGCGGCTTGATATGGTTGATATGGTTTTTAGGCCAGAATGGGTTCTACAGTGAGGTATTCAGGTGACACAAGTGACAGAAGTGAATCGGCATAACACGTTTGTTTCTTATGGTTTGCGTTAAGATTCAACAAGATGGGCAAAGGTATGGCGGAGAGAGAGGGATTCGAACCCTCGATAGAGCTTTTGGCCCTATAACGGTTTAGCAAACCGCCGCCTTCAGCCTCTCGGCCATCTCTCCGCGCCCATTCAGTATAGCGAACCTGAGAGGCTTGCACAGGACTTCCTGCATGTCGCCATTCTAAAAGCCTGCCGAGTCCGCGTAGAGCATCCATTTCGACCCGGAATTCTCCAGTTGCCTTCACTGCAAGTTCCAATCGCATCAAGGTTCATGCGGCCCATGTCATATGTGCGCGGAAGGCTCGCAAGGCTGCCCCGATCCTAGTTTTGCCGAAAGCCTGACGCTGTTCGCAAGCGGCGTTATTCGCAGCACTGACTCCAATCAAACCGACACATCGCAAATCTCAAAATCGCAGGATTGGCCCAAAGGTGATTCGCAGGTTGTTGTGCGCACCATCATTGAAGTCAATCAGGTCACCAAACTCGAGCCGTAATCCGAGCGGACCCAGTGTTGCCGTCGCACCACCACCCGGATAGAGTGCGGGATTCAGAGTGGAGTCGCGGATGCCAAGGACCGCACTCCCCACATTGCTATAGGGAATCAGGCTGGGACTAAGTCGGAAGTCGATGAACCCTCCTTTCAACGTGCCGAATGGGCGAAGGTGTCCATGCGCGGGCTGGAACTTGGGTCCGAAGAGAACCTGGGTAACTCCGATCGAAGTCTGTTCAATCGCGATTAGATTGCCGTTCTCAATGTTGCGGTATACCTCGTTGAAGTTCACACCGTAATCGTAGGCGATCTCTCCTTCCGCCATCACGGTGTGGTGTACACCGAATCCAAACCGTCCGCCCACGCCGAAGTTGTTGGTTTGTGTCTGGGAGATCCTTACATAATCGAGGAACAAACCGGCTTCGACGTGTTCCTGTGCCAGCGCGAGAAACGAGTCTCCGCACAGAAGAACAACGGCAATCGCGAGAACAACCTTCACCATGCAGGAGTGTGTTTTCCGGGCACCGTTGAAGTAGATGCCGGCCCGCTATCCCCAGTTGGATTGTCGCGCGTCATCGTTCCGCCCGCGCAAGTCAACGTATGCGCAGTAATGTTAGCGAAGAATGTGAAACGCTTTCCGGGTGGCCTGGCTTAAGTCCGATTACTGACAAGCGTATGTTTGATTTTTGTCGGTCTGGCTGGACGCTTTGGGATTAACTCGCTTGCCGAATAGGGTCTGTGCGCACGTATAATTTTTCGCGGAGTGCTCCCGAACCCATCAAGAATGATTGACCCCACGACTTATCCACTCGATATCGGGTGAGCTCGTCCTGACTGGTGTTCGCCGTTGTGCATCTCACTCCAGAAATATCCATCGACGCATTTTCTTTTTAAATCGGGTGGCTGTGAATGAAGTCTCGTATCCGAACTGGAATTGCCCTGGGCGTTCTCCTGCTCACCATCGGCATCGTCGCATTGCTCCGCTTTGGTCCCGTGCTGTTCTCGGAGCGATACCTGCCGCACCGTTTTTGCTATCTCGCCCAGCCTTGGCTCATCTGGACCAATGCACCCGCGGATATGGCGATTTTCCTTTCCTACGTGGTTTTGTTTGAGTCTCTATTTCTCTTGGCGTGGCTGGTGCGAACTGAACTGCGCCCGTATCTGTGGATCTTTCTTGCCTTCGGCCTCTTCATCCTCACTTGCGGTCTCACTCATTTCATGGAAGTCATCACCATCTGGTGGCCACTCTATCCGCTTTCAACGTCCGTCAAAATTCTGTGCGCTGTCGCCTCGGTGCCCACCGCCATCGTTTTTCAAATGAAGGTCCCTCTCCTTTCCAAGGAGATCAGTCAGTATCTGCGCGAGATGCACACCAGCCGCGAAGCCCTGGTCGCTTCTGAACGACTCGCCGCCGTTGGAAGGCTCTCTGCCAGCATCAGCCACGAAATCAACAACCCTCTCGAATCCGTCATGAACCTGATGTACTTGATTGGAACGCATCCGGACCTGCCTGCCGATCTGCAACCCTCCGTGACGCTGGCCGAGGAAGAACTGAAACGGGTAGCCCGCATCGCAAATCACACGCTGACCTATTACCGCGAATCCGCTCAGCCGGAAAAAGTAAATCTGAAGCAGATCACCGAAGACGTTCTGACTCTGGAGCGGGGGCATATCAATTCCGCGAGAGTCACTGTCACAACGAAATTCGTTGGAGCCGATCCAGTCATCACTGCGCATCCCGGCGAGATGCGACAAATCCTGATTAACCTGATTGAGAACTCTTTGGCCGCACTATCCCCTGGAGGAAGACTGCACATTTCCGTTCGCCCGGCTCCGCAGTTGAATTCGCGGCCTTCCGGCTTCGTGCTGCGCGTGGCGGACTCAGGCCATGGAATTCCTGCCGCCCTGTTATCCAGGCTGTTCATTCCATTTTTTACGACCAAAGGACCGAATGGCACCGGGCTGGGTCTGTGGATCATTCGACAGATCATTGAAAAGCAGGGAGGCGCCCTGCGAGTTCGTTCCCGCGAGAAGGTGGGAACAATCATTTCTATCTGGCTCCCGACCACGGCAAATCCAGGGGGAGGACAAACCATGCTGGCCAAGTCACAACTCCGCGTGTTGACGGGTTCGGATAGCGCAACAGTCTAGCGAACGGCAACGGAACGCTTTCCTATACAAACGCTCTCCTATATAGATGATGTTGATATCTGTACTGCGCATTGAAGAGGTGGCACGCCCGGCTTGATTGCTCGATTGACCGATTGTCGGGTCCGGCCATAAATCCCTGAAAACAAATCTCTACCGGCCCGGGTATCCGCGTTGTAAACCTCCCGCGTGCGATTACCAAAGAATGTGGAACCTTTATCCGCCCATCCTTGTCTAACCTAACAAGCGGCAAGCCCAAACAATAGTTCGGTGCCGAATGGCTCCGCCGCTTGAGAACTATTGGCTTGCCTGATAGGGTTGAGGTGACCGCATGTCCGCGGCTTCTGCGTTGGGAGATCTGGCTGCCGGAATCGCAATACGGACGGATGAATCCGTCCTCACCGCTGAGCTGCAAGCCGGCTCGGAAGAGGCTTTTGCGCGTCTGATCGCCCAATATCAAGCTCCCATTTTCAGTTTGATTTCGCGCGTGCTCACCGATCCGTCTGACGCTGCCGACATCACGCAGGACGTTTTCATCAAGGTCTTTCGCAATATTGGCAGCTTCCACGGCGACTCCAGCCTGCGCACCTGGATGTATCGCATCGCCTTGCGCGAGGCCTCAAATCAGCGTCGCTGGTGGTCACGGCATCGCGGCCGGGAAATTACGATTGAGACCGAAACCAACGCCTCCGATGAAGGCAGGTCGACTTATCTGAAAGATCTGCTGGTTGACGAGCACGCCTCTCCCTACGAGTTGACCGAGCATGAGGAGATTCGGGCCAAAGTTGAAGTCGAGTTACGCCGCCTGCAAGAACCGTTTCGGACCGTCGTCATTTTGCGCGACCTTGAGGGTCTGCCTTATGACGAGATCGCTGAGATTCTCGGCGCACATTTAGGTACCGTAAAATCGCGCCTTGTACGCGGGCGTGCCATGTTGCGTGATCGCTTACAGCCGCTTATCGCCCAGGCCCGGCGCGATAAGAAGGTCTTCTCGGGGCGCCCCGCGGTCAGCAGCACTTCGGCAAGTGAGGCTTCCGGATCGACCCAGTCCGCCAAGGGTCGTCTATTTGGAGAGGCAGTATGAGTGACTGCACATCAATTCGCTCACAGTTTTCGGAGTACCTGGACGGAGCCGTGTCAGGGTCCGCGATGCATGCCATCGCCAGCCACCTTGAAGGCTGCCAGGATTGCACCACCGAGTTCGCTGAATGGCGCACGATGCAGCTTGTCTTGACCAGCATCGGGCCCGCGAAACCTCCAGCCGATCTAGGCTTGCGGCTCCGTGTCGCCATTTCGCAGGAGAAAGCGCGCACCACACGCAGACGTATCGAATCCTGGCAGATGTATTGGGAAAACACCTTGTCCCCGGTGTTGGTACGCGGCGCCGCCGGTCTTGCCACCGCCATGGTTTTGCTGGGCGTGATGGGGCTGATGATCGGCACCGTGGCCTCTCCGCCGCCGGTCGCCGCCACGGAGACCACGGCGGATTCGACCACCAGTCCCCAGTTCCTGTACACAGTGGGCGGCACGGATGCTCGCGGTTCCTTTTCGCGTCCAGTCCTGGTAGAGGTCGCGATCAGCAGTACAGGTCGCGTCTATGACTACCGCATCGTCTCCGGACCCACCACCAGGGAAGTTCGCGAGTCATTGGACAATATTCTGCTGATGAGCCACTTTACTCCGGCTCAGTTCTACGGCGTTCCCGTCCCGGGCCGCGCGATCTTGTCCTTCTCCGGCGCCTCCGTCCGCGGATAAAAACCGCCTCGGCGAAATGCTTTAGTTGCTCGACCTCCCCAGCCGGCACCTGACTCATTCACGATCGCATCGAGTGGAAGCGTCGTCTATGAGCGTGATGGTGATCGAATTATGTTTTCCCGAGTGAAACACGAGTGAGCAGAGTCGCCACTTCCCCGCACCTTCCTGCGCCCATTCCTCAAGGACTCCTCGGCCGAGAGAACCGTAGACCGGAATGGTAAGATCTGCATTTCCATCACCGCTCGTCGCCACGAGGTTTCCTCGTATCCATCTCCCGATCTTCAAACGGTCGCCTATCACTTGTCGAACATCAGCCGACCCTCCGGCCACGTCCGCAGCCAGTCTCACAGGCTCTCTCACTCGGTTCTGAAAAATCACAATCCAGATTGCAGCGGCAAAGAGAATGACCATGAGCAGCGCTGCCAATCCCCTTAGCGCTAGGCTGTTTGGGCTCTTCATGCCACTAGATTCTACGACGCTTATTCTTCTTGGTCGGCCGCAAAAGGTTACACCGTGCGCCATAGCGCCCGAGTCCGTAGATGTGTTATTCTTAACAAGAATGGGGACGTGCGCCCTGGCGTCATAGCTACGCCAACAAACTGGCCTGCCGTCGCGGCTTCGACCGCATCCAAAAAATTGTCTTGCCCACGGACAACGAACTCCTAAATCAGCATCTCCGAAAAAGAGGGGCACCTTTGGCTATTAACGATAAATACGAAGACGATCTTCAGAAACTGATTGAAACCGGTAAAGAGAAGGGCTACCTGACCTTTGGTGAAGTGAATGACCTGATCCCCGGCGAAGTGAATTCCGCCGACGATCTGGACGACCTGATGACCACCATCGGGACCCAGGGGATTGATCTGCTGGAAGATCAACCCAAGCTGGCGGCCGAGCACGACGAACTGGACAGCGAAGACAGCGAAGATGTCGAACTGGATCTGACTCCTGGCGCGATGGAGAAGACCAACGACCCTGTTCGCATGTACCTGCGCGAAATGGGAACGGTACCGCTGCTCACCCGCGAAGGCGAAGTTGAAATCGCCAAGCGGATTGAGCGTGGCCAGATGCGCGTGATGAAAGCCATCTCGCGTTCTTCCATCGTCACACGCGAGATTGTCGCGCTGGGTGAGGACCTGAAGCGCGGTGTGCGCAGCATCAAGGAAGTGGTCACCTTCGACGAAGAAGAGCTCACCGAAGAAATCCTGCAGGCACGGACCAAAGTCACCACCAACGCAATCGACACCCTGGTCAAGCACTACAAGAAAGCCCAGCAACTGCGCGAAAAGCTGGAGACCATCTCAGCGAAAGACAAGGGAAAAGCGAAAGAACATCGCCGCACCCGCTGGGCGATTGGACGAGAGCTGGTCCGGGTTTCCCGCGTCATTCGCGAGCTGAAATACACCAATGCCGAGCGCAAGCGCCTGCTTGATAAGGTCAACAAGACTGTTGATGCTATGCGTGCGCTCGATCGCCAGATTCGCACCCTCGACCAGAAGCACGAACAGTCGAAGAGTGAGGAAATGCGCAAGGAATATCGCCGTCAGCAGCGAAACTGCAAGGGGGATCTGGAAAAGCTGGAAGTCGATGCTGGGGTATCGGTCGCGGAACTGAAGCGCACCCAGCGCGAGATGATCCAGGGCGACATGGACGCCGAGCAGGCCAAGCGCGAGTTGATTGAGGCCAACCTGCGCCTGGTGGTCTCGATTGCCAAGAAATATACCAACCGCGGATTGCAGTTCCTCGACCTGATTCAGGAAGGCAACATCGGCCTGATGAAGGCTGTCGACAAGTTCGAATATCGCCGCGGTTATAAATTTTCGACCTACGCAACCTGGTGGATTCGCCAGGCGATTACACGCGCCATTGCGGATCAGGCACGTACCATCCGCATCCCGGTGCACATGATTGAAACCATCAACAAGCTGATCCGGACGTCGCGGCAGCTGGTGCAGGAACTCGGCCGCGAGCCAACCTCGGAAGAGATTGCCAAGCGCATGGACATTCCTGTCGCCAAGGTTCGCAAGGTGTTGAAGATTGCGCAGGAACCGATTTCGCTGGAAACGCCGATCGGCGAAGAAGAAGATTCGCACTTGGGAGACTTCATTGAAGATCACCAGGCCGTTTCGCCTTCGGATGCCGTCATCAGCGTCAACCTGAAGGACTACACAGCTCAGGTGCTGCGTACTCTGACACCGCGCGAAGAGCGCGTCATCAAGATGCGCTTCGGCCTGGAAGATGGTTCTGAGCATACGCTGGAAGAGGTTGGACAGAGCTTCCAAGTGACTCGCGAGCGCATTCGCCAGATTGAAGCCAAGGCGCTGCGCAAGCTGCGTCATCCTTCGCGTTCGCGCAAGCTGCGCGCCTTCCTCGACGGCGTCCGCGAAGCGTAATCTCGCTCTGTCGCATAACGAAAAGGGCCGCTTTAGCGAGCGGCCTTTTTTATTCATCCTGCCCGCGACAGATATTTTTCCAAAGCGTCATGCACAACCGCGTTCAGCTTTTGATCATGCTCCTCGGCGTATAGTGCAGCTCTCTTATGCAGGTCTCGGCCGAGGCGGACATTAAAGCTCCCTTTAAAGGGCGTATCCGGTGTCTTGCCTTCTTCCTTACAGAAATTCAGGTACTCATCCACGGCTGCTTTGAAATTTCTCTCCAGGCTCGATACATTCCTGCCCTCGTAGGTAACGGCGTCTCGAATCCCGACAACTCGCCCATGAAGAGTCCTGTCCTCCGCGCTGTATAGGACAGAGCCGTCGTAGCCCTTGTACTGCAGTGTTTGGCTCATTGGATGTGTTTCTCCTGTTTGAGAAAGTGAATGGCATCCTTCACCTGATATGCTTTCAAAATCTTGCCGGGATGCGGCTCGTGCATAAACAACGTGGCTTTCGAATCGGAGTGGATAAACTTCCTTCCCGAGCCTCCGCTGGTTTTCAACTCGTATCCAAACGCCTGCATGATCTGCTTCAGCTCTGCCCAGGTGAAATCGCTTGGCCGGGATTGCAAGCGAGCGATTATCTTCTGAAGTTTTGCCATCCCCGCTGAGTTTATCACAGTTGTAACTAATTTTAGTCGCAACTACAAGCTTCCGAAATTAAGCCATGAGACTGGCGTTCGACCAACCTGCAACCAATAAAATAGCTTGCTCTGCGATAGCAGGATCGTCGCCGAATCCGTCCAACCAATGCACATTCGGCTCGCGACGAAACCAGGTCATCTGCCGCTTGGCATAATTGCGGTGGCCCTGTTGTGTGGAAGCGATTGCATCCTGCATCGAAAGGTCTCCGCGCAGCAGCATTCCCGCCTGCTTGTATCCCAGAGATAATAGCGGTCGACAATCCTGTCCGTATCGTGCCAGCAAATGTTCAGTTTCTTCCAGCAAGCCGTTGGCAAACATCTCTACCGCCCGCTGATTGATACGCGCGTACAGCGAAGGGCGTGGCGGATCGAGGCCGATTCGCAGGACTCGAAAACCCTGCAGCGGATCGCGTCCTGCTTCCCACAATGTTGACATGCGTTGTTGCGACGCCAGTGTCACTTCAATCGCACGCACCAGCTTGGGCGCATCGTTGGGATGAATGCGCGACGCCGACACCGGATCCAGCCGCTGCAGAATCCGCGCCAGGTAGCTGCTGCCCCGCTCCTGCTCCATTTCGCGCAGACGCACGCGCAGCGACTCAAATCGTGTCGGTCCCGGAAATAATCCGTCAATCAGCGCCCGCAGATAAAGACCCGTTCCGCCGGCAACAATCGGCAATTTGCCGCGCGCCACAATATCCGCCAGGTTCTTGCGAGCGTCGCGAGCATACTCTCCGGCAGTGTATGGCTGATTCGGCCAGACCACATCCAGCATGTGATGGGGAACCAGAGCACGCTGCTGGGGTGAAGGCTTGGCTGTGCCAATTTCCAGTTCGCGATAGACAGCGACCGAATCGCAGCTGACAATTTCGCCGGGAAATTTAAGTGCCAGCTGGATGGCGAGAGAAGTTTTCCCGCTCGCGGTCGCTCCATGCAACACCACCAGGGGATGGGTAGGATTTTCCGACTCGGGATGCTGATTGGCGTCGTCCATCGTTCCCTGTAGACTCTCTCAGCCAGGCTTCAAGTATTCAGACGACCACGATTGGTACCATAAAAGTTACCATAGGTTCCACCAGCGGGTCAGGACGACGGCATGCCAGCCGGCACGAATCGCGCAAAAAAGAATCACTGCCAGAGCAATCCATACCAGGCCCATCGCCTGACGACGTCGCAGTGCGACTTCTTCAGGAGCGATCATTGCCGGGTGTACTGACCCGTCTGCTCGTTATAGAGGAAGTAGAACCGCAGTGCCAAGTAGGGTCCTTTGAATTGCTTGGGCAGCGGCGGAAATGGGCCCGCACCCGTAATTCCGCCCCAGGCGGCGCGATCGAGTGAAACGTCCCCGGACGGCCGAACCAACTGCATCTGCTTGATGCTTCCGTCTGGCAGAATAATGAATTGAATCGCCACAGTTCCCTGCTTCAAAAGCGGCGGACGGGCGGCTTCGGGAATCAGCAAGTCCCAGCTGGACTGCGTCATCTGCACTACCTGGTGAAGATAGGGACCGAAATCCACGCCCATCGTGTCGCTGAGAACTTCTACCCCAGAAGCCACGCCGGGATGAGCGACCGGGGCGTTCTCGCCGTTGTCTCCACCGTCGCCGTTGGACCGCGAGGCATTGCGTTCCGCCTCGCGAATCATGTCACCCACCGACATATTTGGCTGGCTGGTGGCTTGATTTTGTTGCGCTTTCGATTGCCGCTGCTGAGGTTGCCGCTGTGCCAGTTCCTGTGGATTTGCACTGGGCGCCGAAGGAAGCTGGGCTGGGGACGGGTTCGATGGCGGGACGGCACGAGCTTGCTCTCGCTGCGGAGTCGGTGGTTGCGGACGAGCCGCCGGCTGCTCCGGCTGTTGCGCCCTTTGTTGGGGCTGCGGAGGTGGCGAAGGACGTCCCGCACGCCGCATCGCCTGCAATTGATCAATCGTTTTCTGATCCTGGGTGGGATTCTTGGTCTGCGCCGTGTGATTCTGGTCTGAAATAATATTCGTCGGCTTCGGCGGTTTCTTCACCAGATCCGGAGGCATATCCAGATAGACATTTTCCGGCGCTTTTTGCGGTATCAGCGGCATGGTATTGACCACTGTGGGCTGCCGAAACATCTTCAGTTTTGGACCATAAAAGATCCACCAGAAAACGAATAGATGGAAGATGAGAGAAACCCAAATGGCTTCCCGCACGCGGGCAGAGAGCCGCTCCCCCTCAAGAGAGTCGATGACATCGAGCAGCTCATGAGGGGAGTGAGATTCGTAACGCGTCCGCAAACGATCGAACTTAGGTTCGATTGGCTTCTCTGGCGGACTCGGGGGTGTTTCGATTGCGGCCATCAAAAGTAGACGACACTGATCCTACTGTAGTTTCCGTGCCACATACCAGTATCGACATTGCGTCGTTGTTTCATTGTCTCATTCTTTGACGTTTTCACACCCATTTCAGGCGCTATTCCTGCGCCCAATTTGCCTGCCCCGAGGGTAGAATCGCAGCTGTGAAGGCTATCGTCATTACCGTCAGCGACTCGTGTTTTCAAGGGCTTCGGACGGATCGCTCCGGCCCTGCGATCGCGCTCCGTCTACGACAAGCTGGTTTCGCTGTGGAAGAGAATGTTGTTGTACCGGACGAAGTAGATCGGATCGCCGCCGAAATTCGCCGGCAAGCGGCACGCGCGCCGCTGATTGTGACATCCGGAGGCACGGGCATCGCACTCCGCGATGTAACCCCCGAGGCCACGCGCCAGGTCTGCGACCGTATTCTTGATGGATTTGGAGAGCATATGCGTCGCGAAGGGCTGAAGGAGACGCCCCTTGCCCCGATGAGCCGCGCTGTCTCGGGAACCATCGGCACTACGCTGATTGTGAACGTTCCTGGAAGTCCGCGAGCAGCCATCACATCTCTGGAAGCGGTTCTTCCCCTGATCCAGCACGCGCTGGTGCTGTTATCGGGGAACACGGACCACCCGGAGCCCGACAACGCATCCGAGAAGAAATAGAAGCTGCTCCAGGCGAGGATGCGAAGGCCGCTGCAAAGCCTTGTAGGATAAATTAACGCCGTCTTTCGAAGACAGCTCCTGAATTCCGAATGATACGCAAACTCTGGTCGCATCTTCTCCACTGGAAAATAGCGCTCTTGCTGTTCCTCAAGCCCCTGGGCTTCCTGGGGGTGGGCGTGCTCGCCATCATTGATGCCAGCTCGATCGCCATTCCCATGGACCTGATCATCGCTGGCTATGTGTGGAGCAATCGGGGTTATTTCTGGGTCTACGCCATCATGGGCGCACTCGGTTCCGCGATTGGAGCGCTGGTTCCCTTTTACATTGGCCGGGCAGGCGGCGAATTTGTACTTCTCAAACGCATTCCGCAATCCAAGTACGACCAGATGCAGGCGCGCTTTGACCGCCATCACTGGCTGGCGGTGCTGGTACCTGCCGCCATGCCACCCCCGTTTCCGTTCAAATTGTTTGCATTTGGCGCCGGCGTCTTTGAAATGCGGGTCGCTCCCTACATGGTCGCTGTCTTTGCTGGTCGCACCGTCCACTACCTGGTGACAGCGCTTCTGGTCGTCTACTTCGGCCCGGAGATCATGACCTGGATTGGATTGCATTCCATGTTGCTGCTGACCCTATTCGCGGCTGCGGTGACTGCGTATCTTCTCTACGAAATCTTTCGCCGACGTCGTAAGCGCGCCCGCGCAAACTCCGCCGACAACCAGGCAGATTAATCCGGATTTTTGCCGCGACTTACTGGCTTACAGAGTTTGCCGCCTTGGCGTTCGGCGGCACTTTAGCCGTTCGCGCCCTCATTACCGGCGTATTGAGTTGCCCGGTAATCGACACATCCGCAGGTTGCATCCGCAGATCGAGGACCCGGGAGAATGTCACCGTTCCCGATAGCGTTTGAATTGGCTGCGAGACAGCCGGACTATTTCCTGACTGGCTGGCGAGCGCTAACTGGCCGGAGGTCAGCGACAACTTCTCATCGTGGAACTGTCCGACCGCATGCAGCCGTTGGAATCGCGTCACGCCCTGCACAACGTTTTCTGCCCCAGGGGAATCCTCAGTTTCCGCGGAAGAATTCAGCGAAGGGAAAGAAGCAGCCAGACTGCCACCACGCCAATCAATGGTGAAATTCCCCTTGGCGTTCTCCGCAAGATCGGCTGTCGACCATCCTTGCGTCTTCAGGCGAATGTCCACCGTTGCATTTCCACGACCCCACTTCTCATGCCATATCGTGGCCACCAGATTGGGCTGGATATTTCTGAGTGCAACTGCAAGGGTATAGGTTGGCGAACCGTTTCCCCAATGGGCAGAACCCGCTTCTGACTGGATGGCGGCGCCTGAAACTGCAGGAGATCCAGGCGCAGTTTTGCCGCTGCCCGCTTCCTTTGAGGTCCCCTCATCCGTGTGATCAGAAAGTCCGGACAGTGTCCCGCCGAACACATTGCCAGAAATCGTGATCAGATCCGCCGTGTGACCCTGAAGGTGGAGTTGCATGGAAGTATTTTTCAGCGACAGCTTCCCCGCCAAAAGAGTATCGGCTTTAAAAGTTCCGGTAATCTCTGGCAACTCCGGCGCTCCCGCAGCCCAGGGGTTCAGCTGCTCCAGAAGTCCAGACGCAGCAATCGTACGTCGCAGCACACCTTGCAGCCGATCAACATTCAAATTCGCAGTATGCAGCGTGAAGGTGCGAGCGCAGGGCGGCCGCGAGGTCGGACAGGAGGTCTGCCAGCGAATGCTTCCGTCGAAAGGAATGCGCGAGTAGGTACCGTTCAGTCCATTCCATTCAACAGCCGAGTCATTCAGATTCACCTGCGCGCCGGCAATTTGGATGACGCCCGGAAACGAACTGAGGCGCACGCTGGCATTATGGATTTGCACGGAACCATTCCACTGTGACGGAACAAACCAAGAAACTGGCTGGGCGGGTGGGTTGGTTGCGTTACTGGGAGTCGGCTCCGCTTCGGCAGATGGGTTGGCTTGCGGCAACCAGCTCGATTGCAGGGTCACCGCCATCTGGGCTGTGCCACGAATCGAACGAATTCCGCCAGAGAGAACGGGCGAGTTCATGGCGCGCGCCAGCTGGCTTAGATCCCTTAGATCTGCTGGCCCGTCCATGTGCAACGTAAGTCCCGAGGATGTCAGCGTACCGGTGAGCGTGGCCGAACTCGTCCCTCCCAATGAAGCATGGGTCGCAGCCAGTTCCCAGGTTCCGGTCATGTCTTTTTTTGCGGGGATGGCTCCTGAAGACTTCGATTGAGATGATGACTTGGCCGGTCCGCCCCCGGAGTCGGGTGTTGCAATCAACAACGGCGAAAGATGGACCACATTTTCGACGTGCGGAAGGTTCAGAGTCAGAGGCGTGGTCCGCAACTCACCGGAACAAGTGCGCCATGTCTCAAAACCGCGCCAATCACATTTGGCGCTTCCATTCACCTGGCCCGACGCAGTGGTGTCTGCGGCAATGCCTGGATGTATGTGCCGCAGAACATCGAGGAAAAAACCTGCGGAGACCTGCTGCATGGTCACTGCGAGGAATTGGTCGCCATCCGAAGGTGGCGGCTCGGTCGTCGCGGGTTCATTTGACTTGGCTTCGGAAGCCGCGTTGCCGGAGGTCGATTGCACTCGCAGATGGCCGCCACCCAGCGGTGCATCACATTTAAGTTGCTCCATACGTCCGTCCGCGTGCACATATTCGCCGGTGCAATGCGCCGCCAAATCAATCTCCGACGGCGGAATGAACTCGGCGCGGCGAAACTCCTCCACCTGTATGTCGGACGTCAGGTGAGTCCTGGCCAGCGTGCCCTGGGCTTTTGCCGTCCAGTCCACCGTGCCTCGCCAACCACCGTCTTCTCCGTACAGCAATCGGCTGATCTCTCCCAATTGGCCACGCCGCCACTCCAGGTTGGCTTGCACTGGGGAATCCTTCAGCACGCCAGTGGTCTTGACCGAGGCTTCACCTACGATCTGTCCTGCATCTCCAGGAGGAAGATCGGTGCGGACGGGACGGGCCTTGATGCGCAGATGCCATTCATTTCCAGACTCCTTCCAGAATGCGAGTTGCGCCCCTTCCAGGGAAAAAGGAAGTTTCTCCGCGCCACGTTTGAAATTGATGCGCGCATCCGTCGCCTCCACATAGGGAAACGGGGGCGGCTTCGAAGAAGATGCTGCGGAGTTGGAACCTGGCGAGAAACGCAAAATTGGCGAGTTGCTGATGAGCGCTTCGAAGTTCCACTGACCGTTGCTGTCACGGGCCAGGTTGACGCTGGGCGCATCGAAGTGCAGGCTCGCGATTTCAACCCGCCGGTGCCACAAGGTACTGGCACGCAGGCTGGCAGTTACAGTCTCCGCAGTGATCACGGGTTCCGAGCCGAATTCCGGCCATTCGACCACAGTCAAGTGGTGCAGGACGAAAGCCGGCCGAGGAAACAGTGTCAGCTCGACGGCATTGGCGTAGACCGGACGGTCCAGGCCAGCGCTGATGGACTGCAAAATGTTGTGCCGGAATCGATTGATGTTGACGAATGGAGGCACTACGATGGTGAGCACCAGCAAGGCGAAGGCCGCCAGGAAAAATATCCTGGAACGGCCGATCTTGTCCACTCGCGTGCCTGGACTTTTCATGAAGGCTTCTGCGAAATCATTGAATGCGATGGAAGGTTCGCCGCCACCGTGTTTGGTCGAAGAAGTGAACGACGACGTGTCCCATGAACGCCATACGATCTGCCATCGAGGTCCTGTTCGATTGATCTTCTGATGTGATGAACGACCAGTACACGAACAGCGGCCTGCCCAGAATATTTTGTCTCGGTACAAATCCCCAGTAGCGGCTATCGAGGGAGACCAGGCGATTGTCGCCCATCGCAAAATAATCTCCTGGAGGTACGACCAGGT
This sequence comes from uncultured Acidobacteriota bacterium, assembly GCA_963737095.1. Lineage (GTDB taxonomy): Bacteria > Acidobacteriota > Terriglobia > Terriglobales > Acidobacteriaceae > JAKAAZ01. The sequence continues at coordinate 158,314 of CAVTRK010000007.1, read as the reverse complement.
CGCCATTCTGAATATGGCTGGGTAGATCGACAGACCAGGTCGCGGTCACGTCGGAGTCTGGCGGGGGTGGGGCCGCGGGAAAGTCATCGCGATACGGATAGTACGCGTCGTTGGGATTGCCGTCGTCGGAAGGCAACGTAGCGAACGGCATGTTCTGCGGATTACCGTTCAGATACACGATGCCGTGCTCCAGATGAATTCGATCGCCCGGAATTCCTACCACACGCTTCACCAGGAACAGCTTAGGCTCGCCAGGCTTGTAGAACACGATGATGTCGCCGCGACGGATGTTGCGGTAATAAACAAATGGTGCCCACCGCGTGGGCGGCGCAAAGGTAATTCTGTCGACCAGGACATGGTCGCCAATCAGCAGCGTCTTCTCCATCGAAGAAGAAGGAATCTCGAAATTCTGGAAAACGAAGGTGATGATGAAAAGTCCCACCACCAGTACGGTGCAGATCGAGGCAAAAAACTCGAATGGAGTTTCTGAGGATTGTGCGGTGGGTGTCTGTTGCGCGAGTTGCTGACCGGCCAAAGGTTTCTCCGATTTCGAGTGGCTAACGAATTACATGAAAAATGCGGCTCCAGCGAACTGCCCCAGCCACGCTATTCCACCATCCGCGTTCGTGGGCCAGTCTATCACTGCTATAACCGGTGATTTCCGATCGGCTGGCACCAACAACCGAGAAGTAAACCAGAAAGGGCTCGCCGACGATATTCTGGCGGGGAACCAGTCCCCAATAACGGCTGTCCAGACTGTCATTTCTATTATCGCCCAGGACAAAATATTGTCCCGCGGGAATTTCCAATTGCCCGTGATGCACGTTCCGCTGCATCTCCATCCACCAGCGGCTGCTCACACCTGGATCGGTGTACGTAGGAGTAGGAAATTCATCGCGGAACTGGTTTGCATAACTCGGAATGTAAAGGGCAAATGGTTCGCGCTGCAGGCTTCCGTCCAGATAGACCAGGCCGTGATGCAAATGGAGTTCATCTCCCGGCACCCCGATTACCCGCTTGACAAGATACATGGATGCATCGATCGGATAATGAAAGACGACAATGTCGTCGTGCTTCACCGGTTCATACGCCAACAGCGGTTTCCAGGGTCCTGGGTTGGCAAAGATCACCTTATTGACCAGCAGAAAATCGCCGATGAGTAAGGTTTCTTCCATCGATCCAGACGGAATGCGATAGGGCTGAGCGATAAATGTCAGCACAAACAGAGCACCTACCAGAAACGTCAACGTGGTCTGAATCAGGATCAGCACTTCGTGATGATGTTGAATCCGCACCGGCGCAGGGGTGACGGGAGCGGGCGGCTCGTTGGTGGGTGCTGTAACCGGGAATGGTTCGGTTTCGCCGCTCATTTCCTCTTCCCTGCTACGCTTTTTTCGCCAACTTCATTCTCCGCCGCTAAACTCTCCACCGCTGCCACCTGCTCGGGAGGCTCAAGCGAGCGAAGATGCCGCAATGCTAATCGTGCCGCTTCCTGTTCCGCATGTTTCTTGCGCGTGCCCGTGGCGGAGGCCAGCGTGGTTTCCACTGAGGAAGGATCCAGAAACTTTACTTCCACGACAAAACTCTTTCTGTGGTCCGGGCCGGTTTCTGATGTCAGTTGATAACGAGGCTGACCCAGGCCGTGCGCCTGCGAATACTCCTGCAGCATGGACTTATAATCGCCGACCTCTCCAGCGCGGGCAGCTTCCACCACCGCTTCCATGGTTTCATCCAGCAGCCAGGTGCGCACCAACCGTACCGCGGCCTCCATGCCTCCATCCAGGTAAACGGAGGCAATCACAGACTCGACCGCATTGGCCAGGATCGCGGGCTTTTTGCGTCCGCCGCTCTTTTCTTCTCCGTTGCCGAGCCGCAAAAAATCTCCCAGTCCAATAGCCTGCGCCACGCCGGCCAGGTGCGGGCGGCTGACGAATTGCGACCGCAGGCGTGTCCATGCCCCTTCGCTAAACTCCGGATACATGCGGAAGAGATGCTCCGTTACCACCAGGCCCAGCACCGCATCGCCAAGGAATTCCAATTGTTCATTATCCTGCCTTACGTCATGCTTCGACTGTTCTTCATAGGCGACAGAACTGTGGGTCAAGGCAAGATCCAACAGAGCTGGATGGTGAAACTGGTAGCCGAGTAGTTGTTGCAGGCGGTCCAGGTAGCTTTCACGGCCCGCGGGAATTGTCACCGGATCCTCGGCGTCCCGGAGGGATCGAGATCGCTTTGTGGCAGAGGCAGATCGGTGGTTGGGCAAGGCCGTGCGTCTCCTCAGCTGAGTTGAATATAGGAATCAGTGTAGTGCGTTTCTGGCCGAGCTCTTCGATATTTGCGGGGCATCTGTCCACTGCTTTTGGATCGCCTGAAACGATCGTGCGAGCAAACCAATGGGCGCTTCGTTCTAGTGCGACGTATCGGCTCCGTCCCCGCCTGGGTCGTCTTGCCCTTGCGAGCCTTGCTGGGCCGCATGGGGAGGCCCAAAGGGTGCCTTCAACCCGGCTTCGGCGGCGCGGCTGGTATCCTGCCTTCCGTCTCGTGACTGCATCGCCGCCTGATATTCTGCGACGGCTGCCGTCCGGTCGCCCTGCAAATCGTCGAGGCGTCCAAGGTAGATGTGAGACCACGCAACCGTGCGTAGATCGTGGGCTACCTTGATGGCCTGGTTGAAATCCTGTACCGCGGCATCCATCTTGCCACTCATAATATTGGCGCGCGCCAGAATAAAGTAGGCTCGCCCGGGATCGGTGGTGTGCTGGTCGAGAGCCTTTTGCGCCAACGTTGCCGCTGCAGATGTATCGCCGGCAATCAGCTTCGTTTCCGCATTATCCAGGTCGGCTGACTGCGGTGCCACGGGAGTTTCCACATTCTGATCGGTATGCGAGGCAAACACGATGTCCTGCACACGATGCCTCTCAATGTCGACGTTCATACCGTAGATCATGATGCCGACCATCTGCGGCAGCGATCTAGGACTCTCGTCAAAGCCCTGCAATTGATCGTAAAAATATTGCGTCAGGATAAAGCCCTGAATCATGTCGTTGTGGACGGTGTCGCTGCGAACCTGCGCCACGGCATGTTCATAATCGTTTTCCTGCTTGTTGACGGCCGGCAGTTGGTTGCGATCGACGTGCGCAGGAATTTTGTAGACAGGGACGCCGGTATCCATCGAACGGGCTTCAATCGCCCGAATCATGCACTCCGTCACCAGGGTGAGAACGTCGCTCTTGTAGATGTAGGGCAAGGGAGAAGGCTGAACCAAGGCCAGGATCGATTGCAACTGGTTGATTGAACTCGACCGGGCATAGATTAGCGGTTCAAGAATGAAGCGAAGATAGGTGTGTTTCACCGGCTTCATGTCGATCTTGCCATTCGTCGGCGACGTAACCACGATGTAATCCCCGCCATAGACGCGCGCATTCTCTTCCCCAGGCGCAATCTGAGGATCCATGATGACCAGAAAACGGCGATCGCCGTTGGTCACCGGTGGCTGCTTCAGATACAGATCCGTCTGAATCAGCATCTGGTTCATCGCGGTGCGAACCTTATTGGCCAATGCCTCATAGGCCGGATGATTCAATGCCCAGATGACATGCAGACCCACCGCTTGAGAGAAGTTTCGCAGGGGAGCGGCGAGCCCGATCAGCGTAGCCGCGTCGGGAGGAAGATCGGAGGCGCTGACATTGGTGGTCAAGGAGGGCGGCGGAGTTAAATACAGGGCCAGAGAGATGTAGGCGGCAAGGTTGATGGAGACGCCATTCATGGTATGGCTGTGAATAAAGCTGCAAAGCCGGTCGCGGCTGTCGCGGGCCGCTGCGGACTGCTCCAGCGTCTCGTTAATGTCGTCGCGCACCTTCTGGCGCAGCGGATCGGAAATCGACAGCCCCTCGTTATAGCCGCAGGTATTCAGGGCTGCCATCACGTCAAACATCGCCTCGGAAATCTCAAGTGAAATGGCCGGGCCGGTCGGATCAACGGCGGCTGGAACAGCGGCAAGCTGGGCCGCATTTGGACGCGGTGCGACTTCAGTTTCTGGAAGCGGGACCGCTTCTCCCGACTCGGTGCGGCTGGACGATGAAACTCCGGATTGCTTCTGCGATCCCGGGGATGACAGTTGCTGCGCCGGAGATGCCGGAGTCGATGGGTGCTCGGAAGACAAGGATTGTCCCCACATGGTGCCAGCGAATGGCGACAATGCCAGCGAAAGGCCGAGAGTGCCAGACAATATCCGAAAGCTGAAACCAACTGCGCGTTTAGACTGCATGGCCACTTCTTAAAACGCTTTCCGTGGAGAACCAACTTCAGTCTATGCATCCGCCGGAGGCGTGGTCAACCGCGCAAGTTGAACGGCATCCTACGCAACAACGAAACGACAAAGGTTCTCTGTCGCCGGCCTCAGCCTTCCCGCAGCTTGCGATCGAGGGCAATTTTCTCTGCCATCAAATTCTGGACCGCGGCGGTGTCATTGCGAAGTTCGGCCTCCGCCAGCAAGCGGCGCAATTCTCTCTGGCGCTGCTCCAACCGGCTATGGCGCAAGGAGTGAAAGGCATTCTCCACTTGCTCTGGCTCGATCTCCTGACTGCCATGCATCAAGGCTGACGCCAGCAAATGGCGACTCGCCTCATCGGGAGCCAGGTCAAATGGATTAGAAATCGATTCCGCCTGCACAAACGCCGACAACAGTGTCGAGGCCGACAGCCCTTCACAGAGCGATGGCTCGTCCGATATAAGCTGCCGCGCCAGTTCCCTCGCCGGCTGTCCGGCAGGCAAGGTCAGCGCGCGCAGCAACAGCTTCTCCGCCTCGCTCCAGGCCGCGGCTGTGGAGGCATTCGATCGAACGTCTGTGCGCCGGGCGAAGGCGGCCTGCTTCAACTCCTGCCGAAGAAGCGCCGAGTCGATGGACAATTTTTGGGCTGCATCCGCCGCAAACTCATCACGAGCGATGCGACTGGGAATATGCTGCATGTGGGGCAAGAGAAAATTCAGCGCCTTCACTTTCGCGTCCGGCGTGACCGGCGGAAACAGCGTACGTGCGCGCTCGATCAGATAATCGCTGTGCCGGCGCGCCCCGCGCAGCGCCGCAATGTAGGCCGGCGTTCCCCGCTCGCGGACATAACGGTCCGGATCCAGGCCACCTTCCAGCGTCACTACTTTGACACTGAATCCTTCTTCAATCAGCAGTGCGATGGATTTTTCCGCCGCATTTGCACCGGCGGTGTCAGGATCAAAGTTCACCACCACCTGACGCGTATGCCGCCCCAGCAGCCGCACCTGCGCCTCGGTGAAAGCTGTGCCACTGGTCGCCAGCACATTCGTGATGCCGGCCATGTAGACGGAGATGCAGTCCATCTGCCCTTCTACCAGCAGTGCGAATTCAAATTGACGAATCGCCTGTTTCGCCTTGTCGAGGTTGAAGAGCACGTGCCCCTTGGTATACAGCGGCGTCTCCGGCGAGTTCAGGTACTTTGGGCCGGCCTTCTCGTCGTTGTCGAGCGCGCGAGCGGTAAAGGCGATCACCCGACCGGCTTCATTGCGAATGGGAAATGTGATCCGCTTGCGAAAACGCGCATACATCGATCCGCTGCCACCTTCGGCCTGTTCTTTTGACGAAAAGAGCCCGCTGCCACGCAATACCTCCGCATCGAATGTGGACTGAAATCTGTCGCGCATCGTTGTATACGAATCCGGCGCATAACCGATCCGAAATGCCGTGATCGCTTCTGCCGTCAAGCCGCGACCCGTCAGATATTCGCGGGCTCGCGCTGCTTCCGGACCCTGCAGCTGCTCCTCAAAATAACGGCATGCCTGGTCATGAATTTCCAGTAGCTTCGATCGCAGCTTGGAGGCCTGGGCCTCTTCTGGCGAAGAAAATTCCCGCTTGGGCAGCGCAATGCCGCATTTTTGCGCCACGGTTCGCACCGCCTCGGGAAAACTGATGTTCTCAACCTTCTGCACAAAAGTGAACACATCGCCGGATTCCCCGCAGCCGAAGCAATGGTAATACTGCCGCGCTGCCTGCACGTTGAAGGATGGCGTCTTCTCTTTATGGAACGGGCACAGGCCCTTGAAGCTTTGCGCGCCTCCTTTGGTCAGGCGTACATATTCGCCGATGATGCGAACAATATCAGCCTGCTCTTTCACGGATTGGGCAAAACCATCAGCCATGGCGAGGAAAGGTCAGTGTACGGCAAAAAAATTGATCAGATTGTGGACCGACGTTCCTGCGCCCTCCGCTAATTTTTCCGGGACGCGTAATCCAGCGGGTGAGCCGCAAACATCGCGATCAGCAACACTTTTCCATACGGACGACCGGCAAGGTCACGCCATGGTCCAGCGGCACCATGATCGATTCAACTTTGCTGTAGCCGCGCCGCAGATACACCGGCACGCCGGTCAGGGTGGCTCCCATTTCCAACCGCCGAAATCCGGCAGCCACGGCCGCATCTTCCGCAGCCGTCAACAGGATGCTTCCAATACCTTGACGCGCCCATTGCGGAGCAACAAAGATGGCGCGAATTTTTGCCGCGTCCTGGGACGGATCCATCAGAACATTGTCCCGCACAGCATGATGGTCGCCGCCGCATAGCGTCTTGCGCTGGCTCCAGCCGCCACAGCCGATCATCTCGCCGCTTTGTTCGACGACGAAATACGTCCCGTCCTCGATCAGTTGTGTATCGACCGTAAACACGGTTCGCAGCGCTGCGTCGATTTGTTCGGGAGTGTAGTCCTGCGCCTGCAAACTGCGCACGGAGGCATCAATCAGCTTCTCGATGGCAGAAATGTCGGTACTGTTGGCCTTGCGAAGGGAGTAGGGCACGTTGCACCTGCAGCAGTGTTAGCGAAATTATAAATGTCGCGGGCCGCCGCCGAATCGCACCCACGCACAGAGCGATGCTCTAAGATAACCCCGTGCAGCCACTTCTTCGCGTTGATCATCTGTCCATCACATTTTCCTCGGATGCGGGGCGCCATACGGCTGTCGACGATTTGAGTTTCACGATTGAACCGGGCGAGTCGCTGGCGCTGGTGGGTGAATCTGGGTCTGGCAAGTCCGTCACCGCACTGGCGGTTTTGCGCCTGCTCGATCCTCGTGCTCAAGTCGCAGGCAGCATCTGGTTTCGAGAGGAGAATTGGCTGCAGCTGGCAGAACGCGACATGGTCGCCCGTCGTGGCCGGGACGCTGCCATGGTATTTCAAGAGCCGATGACGGCGCTCAATCCAGTTATGTCGATTGGGAAACAAATCGCTGAAGCGATTCGCGTCCATCAACGAGAACTTTCAAGAAACTCCGTGCACCAGCGCGCGATTGAGGCCCTCGAATCCGTTTCGATCCCGGAACCTCACCTGCGATTTGACGATTATCCTCACCAGTTTTCCGGAGGCCAGAGGCAACGCATTCTGATCGCGATGGCCCTGGTCAATCGCCCCAGCCTGCTGATCGCCGACGAGCCCACCACCGCGCTCGACGTTACGGTGCAGGCGCAGATCCTTGAGCTGTTACGGGAGTTGAAGCAGCGGTCGAATGCAGCCCTGCTGTTTATCTCGCATGATCTTTCCGTGGTCGCTCAAATTGCGCAACGCGTCGCTGTGATGCGTAAAGGAAAGATCGTGGAAATTGCGCCTTGCGCGCAATTGTTCTCCAATCCGCAGCATCCCTACACCCGTAGCTTGCTGGCCGCAGTTCCCACCATGCAGAGCGATCGTGATGCGCCGCTTGCGGTGGCAGGAAATCCAGCCGCATTTCTCGAGGGTCCACTTGTCGAAGTCGCCGCGGGCCACTGGACCCGCCGCGTCGAGTAAGTTCGAGTCGTCGATGACCGCTGCGGCTCCTGCGATTCGTATTCCCTACGCTTGCGCGAGAATTCCTTCTGGATCCTGGCATGACAATCTTGCGGGTAGGGGTGAAGGGAGGTCGTCCTCTGCTTCGTCCGGCGCTTCCAGAAAAGCGTCGAACAGCGTCGTATACAGTCCCTGGCGGCTCGCTAACTTCTTGTTTCGTGTCCGCAAAAACTTGTAGCGAAATGGCGAACAGCACTCCGCTTCTTTGAGGAATTCTGGCGTGAAGAAATCATGCGACTCGGCAATCGCTCCAATGATCAGCGACCGCCAGCTCATTCGAAGCAGTTCGCGAAGCATTTCGTTTCCATTCGGCAGGTCGTTCATTTGCGCCCCGACGCGTTCGCTGAAGCGCAACAACTGCATGACCAGCGCATCGAGTGGCGTGCCTGCCGCGGCTGCGCGCGAAAATAGCGTGACCGACCCGCGAGAAAGATCCTGACGAACGTCTTGCAAATCGTCACCCAACTGCAGCAGTACTCCCCACTCGAACGAAAATCTGCTTTCCAGTGGGCTCAACCATCCGTGCGACAGACATGCATCCGCCATGACAGAGGTTCCACCTTTGGCACAGCTCATCGCCAGGATCTGCGCGTCGTCAAGCGCGTCGGAGCTGTTTAGCTGTGCGATGCTTTGCTCCTGTGCCCGATGAATCGCCAGCAAACAGTCGAAGACTTCGGGATAATCGGTGCGCGGATATTGATCTTCAATCAAGCCGACCAATTTCCATATCGCCGCTTCGCGATCGTCCTCCGCAAATATCTCATCGCCTCGCAATCGGCTTCGAAACCGCTCACTGAAGCGCAGCTTGCCCTGGCGGGAAATGTCAACGCGATCAAGATAATTATCGCTATAGGGATAGAGCAGGCTGTATCCCAGGATGGACGTGGTCAGGCGGACTTCTTCTCCGAGCAGCGGTTGCAACCCGCAGGCAGTCCATGCGTTGCGACAGGCCTGCACAATGTCCGGCATGCTCAGGGTGGGATCGAATCGACGCGCCCAACGCGCAAGCTTTGTGCCGACGGGCAAAAACTGATGGGTCAGCAGATCGGTTGCGGCCGACTCCAATCCCAGAGCGGTTGCGGAGAATCGTGCGAAGGCTGCCGTGATGCGCGACTGGGTTTGCAGCCGCTCCGCCTTGCTTCGAGGAGTTCGTTTCAGCTCCCGCTCGACGGATCGCAACGCTTCGTCATAGGCCTTTTCCCGCCGCTGCTGTTCTTGCGCGCTGTACTGCACTCCGCCGAGTGCCGACACTCCGGCGCCAGCGTTCCAGACTTCGGTGGTCTGCGATACCTGCGCTTCCACCCATGGCCAACTGTAGAGTCGTTCCATCTTATTGAAAGGTACGACACGGCGAAGGCAGCAGTTCCCTGAATCCTTCGCTGGGCCTGCAGATGCCGGCGGACAGCCGCGATTCGAACCCCATCGTCAGCCCTGGCGAGACGTAACAGTTCGCTTTGGAATCTAATCGCAATATGGAACGCAGTTTCACCCCGGTTGCGCGCGCCGACATCGAGCAGCTATGGGCCACCGTCGCAGCCGAAGTTTCGCAGCCAACCCACGGCATCTTTGGCCCCTCGTCCATCAGTTGGAAGATCGATCGAGAATCGGCATTGTTTCTGGGCGCAGGCCGCGCTTCGCTGCTGCAGCTGGCTCACCCGTGGGTAGCCGCTGCACTCGATCAGCATTCCAACCTGCGCTCGGACCCGCTGGCTCGGTTCCACAACACCTTCAAGATCGTCTTCACTTCGATCTTTGGAACCCTGCAGCAGGCGCTCGCCGCTTCGCGTTCGCTATACAACTTGCATACGCGCATCCAGGGAGAAGTGCCCGCTTCGGCCGGAGCCTTTGCCTCCGGTTCGCACTACCAGGCCAATGAAGTGGATGCCTTGCGCTGGGTATTTGCCACCCTGATAGAAAGCGCGATCATTGCCTACGAAAGCGTGTTGCCGCCGCTCTCTTCAGCAGAAAAAGAAACGTACTACGCGGAGAGCAAAACCCTGGCGATGCTCTTCGGAATTTCTCCAGCCGCGTTGCCGGCCGACTGGTCCGCCTTTGAGAGTTACAACCGGGACATGTGGGCCTCCGACACGCTCGCCGTGAACCCCCTTTCGCGGGACCTGGCGCACCGCGTGCTGTATGGTCGAGGATCGTGGGTTCCTGTGCCACATTGGTATCGCGCCCTGACCGCTGCGTGGATGCCTGACCGACTTCGTGAAGCGTTCGCCCTTGATTACACTGGGCGCGAGCGGCGGGCCGCCGAAAAAGCATTTCGAAGACTGCCGACCCTTTACCGCCGAATGCCGTCCGCGTTACGCTATGTCGGGCCCTATCATGAGGCCTGCGCACGATTGCAGCATCACAGAATTGGACCGCTCACGCGTGCCAGCAATCGCTTCTGGATGGGACGAACCACAATGCTGATGCATCTTGAGAGCGAAGCCCAGGGTCCGCGAGAACCTGGGATATGACACGGTTTGAGATGCCCCGCTCATTTGTAACCGAGGGAGGACCGGCGTATCCTGAGATTCATTACGGGCGGTATCCCGCACCGGCCAAAACATCGGCACCCTGGGAACTGCACTGGAGATTGCAATGAGCCTGACCCAACCGCGCAGCGATGGCGCTGCCCACGCTTCAACTTCTCTTAAAATCACCCTACCAACCCTGCAGGAAAAGAAGCGCAATCGTGTGCCGATTTCCGCGCTCACAGCCTACGACTACGCCATGGCGCGACTGGTGGATGAAGCCAGCGTCGACCTGATCCTGGTCGGCGATTCGCTGGGCATGGTGATGCTGGGCTACGAGAGCACGCTACCCGTCACCATGGAGGAGATGTTGCTGTGTACGCGCGCGGTGCGTCGCGGGGTTCGCCGGGCGCTACTGGCCGCGGACATGCCCTACGCCTCCTATCACGAGGATGTGCAGCAGGGGGTTCGCAATGCGCTGCGCTTTGTGAAGGAAGCGGGCGCCGAGGCCGTCAAGGTAGAAGGCGGCAGCAATCGCATCGAGCTTGTATCAAGACTGACGGATGCGGAGATCTCCGTCATCGGACATCTGGGCCTGACGCCGCAATCGGTGAACCGCATGGGCGGATACCGAGTGCAGGGCAAGACGCTTTCCGCCGCCGAGCAACTGCTGGAGGACGCGATTGCGCTGGAAGCAGCCGGCGCAGCGTTACTGGTCCTTGAAGGTGTGCCGCGCGAGGTCGCGGCGCGCATCACCGCCGAGCTGACCATTCCTACGATCGGCATTGGCGCGGGGCCAGAGTGTGACGGCCAGATCCTGGTGCTTCACGATTTGTTGAATCTGAGCTTTGCACCTGCCGCAAAGTTTGTTCGCCGCTACGGTGATGCTGCTTCGCTGATTCGCAACGCCGTCGAAGCTTATCGAAAAGATGTGGAGACCGGGAGTTTTCCAAACGATGCGGAAAGCTACCATCTCTCAGCAGAGACGCGCGGTACATTTGGTCGGGTCACCGCAACTCGCGCCACGGTGGCTCCCGCGAGCATTCGGCAACCCCGCAAGGCATAAGCGCTTTCGTTCATGCAAATTGTCTCGGACATATCAATTCTCCGCGCCGCAGTGCGCGAGCTGCGAGTGAATGGCAACCAGCCGACTCTTCGCAGCGTCGGCTTTGTGCCGACCATGGGCGCACTGCACGACGGACATCGTTCCCTACTGCAGGCTGCACGCCAGCGTTGTGAAATCGTGGCGGTGTCGATCTTTGTGAACCCGACACAGTTCGGACCAAATGAAGATTTCAGCCGCTATCCGCGCACGCTGGAGCGGGATTGCGAGATGCTCCAAGCCGAGGGGGTCGATGTCGTATTCACTCCCACGGCGGAAACGATGTATCCCGCCGGCGCGTCGACGTTCGTCGATGTCGAAGGCGTGAGCGATCGCCTCGATGGAGCGTCGCGGCCTGGACATTTTCGTGGAGTGGCCACGGTCGTCGCCAAATTGTTCCACCTCGTGCAGCCGGATTTTGCCTTCTTCGGCCAGAAGGATGCGGCCCAGGTTGCGGTTCTGCGGAAGATGGTCCGCGATCTTAATTTCCCGCTGGAAATTGTTGTGTGCCCCACCGTACGCGAGCCGGACGGACTGGCCATGAGTTCCCGCAATCGCTACTTGTCGGCGGAGGAGCGACGGCAGGCACTCACCTTGTCTCACGCTCTTGACGCGGCTGAGAGGCAGTCCGCTGGCGGAGAGCATCGGGCGTCCGCGTTGCTGGAGACCATGCGCTCGACATTGCAGAATGAGGCCGCCGTTCGCGTGGACTATCTCGCCGTCGTCGACCCCGACACCCTGTTGCCGATCGATGATGTGGACGGTGGCGGACTGTTGGCAATTGCCGCTTACGTTGGCAATACCCGCCTGATCGATAACGTCGTTTTACCGCCCACGGGCCGAAACACAGGCGTGCCCGGCAAGAAAAAATCGTAGCGGCCAATCCGCCGCCTTAGTGATTCCAATCCGTGGCGTCACGCGAATTTCTCCGCATTGAAACTCGTCTTCCACGATGTTCAGTCGACTTTGCGCGTCAACAAAATCCAATCCGTTGTCCGCGGCACGGGTGATGCCCAGGGCCTGGCACAATTTGCCCGGGCCTGACGCCAGCTGATCGATACTCGCATCGCTTTTCAATCCTCGATTACGCCGCATTCGTGGTATGCCCTGCAGCGGCTCCAACGCACGAAACAACACCCCGCCGGGATTGCCCTCTGGCAAGCAGCTAACGTTCAGACAGGCATGCAATCCGTAAATGTTGTAGATGTAAGCGTGGCCCGGAGGCCCATAGAGAACAGCATTGCGGGCCGTCCGTCCGCTGGCAGCGTGCGCAGCCGCGTCGTGTTCGCCGAGATAGGCTTCGGTCTCCACGATGCGGCCCGAGAGTGGCCCTCCTCGGCCACGGCGCACCAGAATTTTTCCCAACAGGAGGCGAGCCACCTGCTCCGGCGGCGCATCAAAAAAATCCCGCCGCAGTAGCCGCCATGCTGCAGGATCAGGCGCCGGTCTTGGCATACTCGCGGAGTGATTCCAACACTTCTTCCGCATGGCCCTCAGGCTTGACCTTGGGAAAGATCTTCAACAGCCGCTGGTCCGGTCCAATCAAAAACGTGGTGCGCTCTATACCGCGGACCTTCTTGCCGTACATGTTCTTGTCGCGCATGACGTCGAATTGATTGCACACCTTCTCATCAACATCGGCGAGAAGTGTGTAAGGCAGGTTATATTTCTCCTGAAATTTCTTTTGCGCCTTCGGGGTATCACGCGAAATCCCGAGCACCACGGCGCCTGCCTTCTGCAGCTTGGAGAATGCGTCGCGAAAGCCGCAGGCTTCAATGGTGCAGCCTGGAGTATCGGCACGCGGATAGAAAAATAAAACTACCGGCTGACCGGCAAAATTGGTGAGTTGCACGGTTTCGTCGTCCTGATTTTGCAGACGAAAATTGGCGACCTTGTCATTCACCTTCATGGCACACTCCTCAGTTCCAAATGCTGGACTTTAGCTTTTCAGCGGCGAAAGTGTTTGCAGCCACGCGCGAAATTCGTCGCCCAGGTCTTCCCGTTTCAGCGCAAATTCCACCGTCGCTTTCAGAAATCCCAACTTGTCGCCGGCATCGTAGCGTGTGCCCTCAAAGCTATAGCCGTAGACTTTTTCAGTTTCAAGCAACCCGCGAATACCATCGGTGAGCTGCAGTTCCCCACCCGCGCCTAGCGGCGTCGTCTCCAGCACGTCGAAAATACGCGGGGTCAAAATGTAACGGCCGATAATGGCGTTCTTTGACGGCGCATCTTTCATCTTCGGCTTCTCGACTAACGCTTTCACCTCCATCACACGCGAATCTGTCGATGTCGGTGTCCCGTCAATCACACCATAGGAAGAAATAGCGGGCCCCTCCACAACCTGCGTTGCGAGAATGCTGGACTGCACGTCATCAAACACGGAAACCATCTGCTGCAGGCAAGGCGGAGTGGCATCAATCACGTCGTCCGGAAGAATCACGGCAAACGGCTCATCGCCGACCAGGTCGCGCGCCATCAGCACGGCGTGGCCCAGGCCCATCGCCTCCTTCTGGCGAATGTAGGCGACGCGCCCAAGGTTTGAAATTTCGCGCACCAGCGCCAGCAGATCGTTCTTGCCGCGCGACTCCAATTGATGTTCCAGTTCGACGCTGATGTCGAAATGATCTTCAATGACGGTCTTGCCGCGACCGGTGATGATGATGATCTGGTCGCATCCGGCGGCAATTGCTTCTTCCACACCATATTGAATGATGGGCTTATCGACGACGGGCAACATCTCTTTGGGAATGGCTTTGGTGGCGGGCAAAAAACGTGTGCCCAATCCCGCTGCGGGAAAAACTGCCTTGCGGATTCTGACTTTTGACATGTTGAATTGCTTTCTCCAGGTCTCTTTAATGGCGCGAGAAGGTCACTTGCAAACCCGCAATCGCATCCAGTAACGGAGTATATGCATTGGGGGCGCCCTTCGCGTTTTATTTGTTTCGTCTATGAGATGAGTGTCATCATCCCCTTGTTGTATGCACAGAAAACGCTACAAAACCGGCGATGAATTCTGCAGCATCGCCCGTCGAACAATTGGAAGTGGTACCCCGCCCTGGCGGAGAAACTGATTGTGAAACTTTTCCAGTGAGAAGGCCGCACCCTCTTTCTGCTGCATGTCGGCTCGCAACTTCAGGATCATCAGCTTGCCCAACGTGTAATACAAATAGGTGGGATCACCCGCGCCGCGCCTGGCTTCCATCCGTCCGGTGGCGCGCGTCTGGTAGCCCTCCCTCTGAAAGAAATCGACCGCCTGGTCGATGGTCATACCCTGGGTGTGCATTTTGATGCCGACGATGAACCTGGCATCGCGAAGCAGCGCATCGCTCAGCTGCCCCAGCCGAATCAGCTTCGCTTCCCGCGCATCTTTCGCGCCCCAGCCGGGCTGACCATAGCCTTCGTCCAGCATCATCTGCTCGCAATAGTGCGCCCAGCCCTCCACGTTGCTGTCGGAGTAGAGCATTTTCCGAACCCGCGAATGAATCTGCGGCATAAATAAAAACTGCACATAGTGACCGGGATACGCTTCATGCACCGAGGTGCTGACGATCGTCCCAATGTTGAAGGCCCCCATACTCTCGGCGCGCTCCTGCGGGCTCTCGGCTGCTGATGGCACGGTGACATTGAAATAGGCTTTGTGGGAGCCAGTTTCATACGCACCCGGGGAATCCATCGAGGCAAATGTAGTGGCGCGCATGAATGGCGGCGTATCCTCCAGCGTGGGTTGTACGTCAGAAGGAATGCTGACGATTTGCTTCTCGCGGATGAACTGGATCAGGTTGTTGAACGTATTTTGAAATTTCCCCAGCAGCTGGTCCGCAGTAGGATGGTCAGTTTGCAACTCCGCCAGCACTTGCATGGGAGTTTTGCTGGGATCGAGATCGTGGGCAATCTGCCGAAACTGCTCTTGATTCTTGTGCAGATCGGCATACCCAATCGCCAGCAGTCGATCCAGTGGGATGTCGACCATTTCGTCGTCGCGCAGTTTGGCGCTGAAAGTAGCCGCACCGATACGAAAATCTCCGTTGGACCTGGGCAGTACATCCGTCTTGACCCAGTGCTGGTAGCTGATCAGCGCCTGGATGACGGCCGCGTTCGACGCGTGAAACTCATCCAGCAACTTGGCGTCTTTGACGCCGACGAATGCGGCCGGAATGTCATGCTGAAAAAAGCTGATGATGCCGGGTAGCTGCTCGAGCGCAATCTCGGTGAATATTTTCGGGGGATTTTGGAGGTTGTTGTGCGCAGCCTGCAAGGCCGCCGGCATCTGCTTTTCCCGCGAAATCAATGCGGCCAGCCGCACATCCGCAGGTGCATAATTGCGCTCGATGATGGTAAAAGCGCTGTTGGTGATGCCGCTGGAATATGTATCAGGGTCCTTCTGCCACGGACGAATCGTTTCCAGCGTGAGCAGTTGGCTGCGGATTGTGCCCAGCAGGAATTCTCGGTCACCTTGGTCGGATTGATTCAGCTTGGCAGCAGGAAACTCCGCCACTTTCTTCTCACACATCCGCAGCGCGGCAACTTCCTTGTCGAGACTGGCGCGTGAGTAGTTTTCCAGCTTGCTGTCATATTGATGCAAGCCTGCACTTGTGCCTGCCGTTGGATTAAAAGGCAGGGATACGGTGTCGAAGTACGCATTCACGAGACTTGTCCATGCGGAATTAGCTGGCTCGCTGGTCGGAGTCATGGTGGAATTGGCCCCTAGAAAAGTTGAACTGAGGAGAACCACGCCGGCAGCGACAAGCCAACGCGAAGAAAATAATTTCATGGTGATTTCCTTTATAGACGCAACGAAAACGGAAGTATATCGAACGGGAGTCGTCTCCCGATCCCGGGCCCTTTTGACAGAAGCGATTCTGGGTCAGAGACTGAGGATGCAGCGGCGTATTGTCACTCAGCTAGGTTCAGGAGGAACTTCCAATGAAAATTCTCGCAAGCGTTTTAACCATTGCAGCCAGCGTGGCCCTGTTGCCCGCAGGCTTTGCACAAATGTCGGGGAGTACGGCGAAGAAGCCCATGCTCAGCCCACCCGCCAAGGCCAGCGTGGAATTGGATGGCAAGCAGGTCACGATCGACTACAACACTCCGTTCATGCGCGGAAGAAAAATCTTCGGCGGACTGGTGCCCTATGACAAGGTGTGGCGCACCGGCGCCAACCCTGCCACAACGTTAAAGACCGCAGTGAACTTGAAGATTGGCACTGCAACCGTTCCTGCCGGCACCTACACTCTGTATACGCTGCCCTCTGAGACCACCTGGAAGCTGATCATCAACAAGCAGACCGGCCAATGGGGAACGGTCTACAACGAATCGCAGGACCTGGCCCGCGTCGATATGCAGAGGAACACGCTGCCTCAACCCCAGGAAAAGATGAGCATCAGCTTTGAGAACACGCAAGGCAACCAGACGCAGTTGCATGTTCGATGGGATACGACCGATGTCTGGGTACCTGTGGTCGCGCAGTAGTTAGCGCACCGTCTGACTGCCGACTTCTTTCGCCGGCGGGCTCACAGATAACGGGGTTGCGAGGGCTTCAATCAGCCGCCGCAACTCCGCCAGCACCTCGGCCGGCACAGTCGCCTTCACAGGAAAACGCAGCACGCCTTGGGGAGTAAATTGCGCCCCGCGCTTGGCATTGCGAGCCACTAGCTGCATCAGCTTTTCTGGATCGATGTTGGCAGTCTCAGTAAATCGAATGCTCACCATCTGAGCTTTGCGGTCCATCTGCGCCACCCCCACTTGCTCGCATAAGAGACGCAACCGACCTGCAGTCACCAGCAATTGCACGGGCTCTGGTAAAGCTCCATAGCGATCCTGCATTTCCGCCAGGATGTCTTCAATTGCGCTTTCGTTTTCGGCGCTGGCGATTCTCTTATACATGCGCAGCCGCTGATTTTCCTCTTCGATGTAGTTGGCGTCGATTCGTAGCGAAATGCCGAGATTCAATTGCACCGACGGCCGCTCGACTTGATCTTCACCCTTCAACTCCCGCACTGCTTGCTCCAGCATGGTGGTGTATAACTCGAACCCGACAGCTTCTATGTGTCCGCTTTGCTCACCCCCCAGCATGTTGCCGGCTCCGCGCAACTCCAGATCAAGCGCCGCGATTTTAAAGCCCGCGCCCAGGTCCGAAAATTCCTTGAGCGCGGCCAGCCTGCGTCGCGCTATGTCCGTCAATTCGCGATCGGGAGGAATCAGCAGATAAGAATAAGCGCGGCGATTGGAGCGGCCGACACGACCGCGCAGTTGGTAGAGTTCTGAAAGTCCATGGCGGTCTGCTCGGTTGATCAGAATAGTATTCGCAAGCGGAATATCGAGTCCATTTTCGATAATGGTGGTGGCTACCAGCACATCGTATTCGTGATGCATGAAGGCCAGCATCACCCGCTCCAGTTCAGCCTCGCCCATTTGGCCGTGGCCAACTCCGACGCGTGCCTGTGGCACCAACTCCTGCAGCCTGGAAGCAATCTCGTAAATATTTTCCACGCGATTATGAACAAAATAAATCTGCCCGCCGCGCTCCAACTCCACTTCAATCGCAGATCGAATCAGCTTCTCGTCGTACTTCGCCACCACGGTTTGAATCGCCATGCGATCCTTGGGTGGCGTCTCAATCACGCTCATATCGCGCAGTCCGACCAGCGACATGTGCAGCGTACGCGGAATCGGCGTGGCCGACATGGCCAGCACATCAATCTCGCGCCGCATCTGCTTCAACCGCTCTTTATGACGAACGCCGAAGCGCTGTTCTTCGTCCACGACCAACAGGCCCAGATCCTGGAATTTCAGGTCCTTCGACAGCAGCCGATGCGTGCCGATCAGGATGTCGACCTTGCCCTGCTCCACCTTCTCAAGAATTGCCTTTTGCTCTTTCGGGGAGCGAAAGCGCGAGATCATTTCGATGTGCACCGGAAACGCTGCAAAGCGCCGCTTGAACGTCTCGAAATGCTGGAAGCAGAGAACAGTTGTCGGCGTCAGGACCGCGACCTGTTTGCTGTCCTGCACCGCCTTGAACGCGGCCCGCATTGCGACTTCGGTTTTTCCATAGCCGACATCGCCGACCAGCAGGCGATCCATCGGCATGGTCGATTCCATGTCGCGCTTGATGTCGGCGATTGAAGTGATCTGGTCGTCGGTCTCGTTAAAGTCAAACGCATCTTCAAATTCGCGTTGAAATTGATTGTCGACAGAAAATGCATTGCCCTGTGCAGCCTTGCGCACGGCGTACAACTTGAGCAACTCATCCGCCATGTCGGCCATGGCTTTCTTTACACGCGCTTTTGTACGCGTCCATTGGGCGCTGCCCAGGCGATGCAGCACGGGCGCAGGCCCCGTATCCGTCGAACGATATTTCTGGATCAGGTCCAGGCGCGTCAGTGGAACATATAACCGTGCCGCTTCGGCGAATTCCAGGATCATGAACTCGACATGCATGCCATCCTGCGAGATTTCTTTCAAGCCAAGATATCGAGCGATGCCGTGATCGACGTGCACAACATAATCGCCGATTGTCAGGTCGCGAAAATCTGAAATAAATGCGGCTGTGTTCGACTTCGACTTGCGCACCACCGGCCGCGCCGTGACGTCGGCTTCATCAGAAAGATCGTTGGCGCCAAAGACAACCAGGCGCGCTTCTTCCAGGACCACTCCGTTTGAAATTTCTGTCCGCACAATGACAGGAGCCCGCATGTCCCCACGCAAATAGCTGGTCTCGTCATACATCGTCTCGCTGCCGGTGTGCGCGCTGCGACTGCCGATGCGATAGGAGATTCCATACTCCTGCAGTATGCTGGCTAGCCGCTCCACATCGCCCTGGTTTGCGGCCGCCAGCAATGTGCGCATTGCTTGTGTCGCCAGCACCTGCAGCTGCTCGACCAGCGCCGGGATTGCCCCATGCAGCCGCAGCGTCGGCCGCGTCGGAATTTCAATCTCGCCCAGCGAAGTTGTATCGGTGTCGAGGACATCGACCGTCCCCAGTTGATCCAGGTCGAGGCCGGGTGCCTCGGCCACGCGAGTCTGCCACTCCCATGGAGTCAAATACAAATCGGCAGGAGAAAACAAGGTGTCGATACCGCTGCGTTCATGGCGCTGCTCCACCTTGTTCCACCAGCGCTCCAACTGGTTTTGCACCATGCCGGGTTCTTCGACAAAGATGCGGCATTTGGGAACCAGATCGAACGCGGTCCGCTGCTGGCCAGACGCGGCCACGGCAAAAAATTCCCACCCGGGAAAGACATCGGTTCCTTCCGCCTCGATCGCGTCGTGGAGCGCCTCGTTTTCGCCTTCCAGTCGACGGCCGCTCAGTCGCGTATGCACCCGCGACAGCAGCGCATTGGTCATCGGCGTTTCCGTCAAAGGCAGCAGGATGGCTTCGTCCACGGGCGCGGAAGAGCGCTGCGTTTCAGGATCGAACTTACGCATCGACTCAATTTCATCGCCGAGGAATTCAATGCGCAGCGGTGCGTCCAACTCCGGCGGATAAATATCGAGGATGCCACCGCGCAGCGCATAGTGCCCGCGCATCTCCACCATGTCGACCGGCTGATACCCAACACTTGCCAGGTGAGCGACCAGGGTCTCCGGGTCAGCTTCTTCTCCGCGCCGCAACGTACAGGCGAGGTTGGCGTAGTGCTCGGCTGCAAAGATGCGATAGCAGGCCGACTCCACCGGCAGGATGATGATGCGCGCAGCACCCTGCGCGATCTTCCAAAGCGTCACCGCTCGCTGTTCCTGAATATCCGGATGAGGAGAAAGATTTTCAAACGGGAGCACGTCGTGTGCCGGCAGACGCAGGACCGTGCTTCGATCGAATTCTGCGATCAGATCGCAGGCCGCCTGCACCGCCAGCTGTAAAGCTTCGGCCGCGCGATTATCGGCGACAACGACGAACACCGGCACTTTGGAGATGCGCGCCAGCAGCGGCATATATAGAGCACGCGCAGTCGCCGTCAGTCCGGAGACACGCCGACGCCCCACGCCGCTGACCAGCGAAGAGCGCACGCGATCGATGCCAGGAGACTTATCGAGGTCCGCGAAAAGCTCGCGAACAAAAGGAAGGATCATGAGCTACGCCTGAAACGCGATTCGGTTACAGCAACTTTCGCTAACGAATTTCCAGAATGTTGGTTTCTTTCGATGCATGCTCCTGCGCGCGTTCGACCAGCTGGTGCGCGATCTTGTAAAACGGCGCCGCCTGCTCTGAAAGATCTCCGGCGAGTGAGATCGGCAATCCTCGATCGCCGCCATGCCGGATCTCCGGATCGAGAGCCACGGTGCCTAGAAACGGAACCTGGTATTCTCGCGCCGTTCTTTCGACACCGCCCTTGGAGAAAATGTCGATTTCATGACTGCAGTGCGGACAGGTGAAGGAGCTCATATTTTCTACCATGCCGAGCACATCAACATTCACCTGGCGAAACATTTCAATCGCCTTGCGTCCATCCTGCAGGGCCACGTCGGAAGGCGTAGAGACCACCACAGCTCCCGTCAGGGGAACGGTCTGCACCAGCGAAATCACCACATCTCCCGTACCCGGCGGCAGATCGACAATCAGAAAATCCAACTCGCCCCACTCCACCTGCTGCAGAAACTGTCGGATGATCTGATGCAGCATCGGCCCGCGCATCACCATCGGCTTGTCTCCGGGAGAGATCGAACCGATTGAAATCAGTTTCACTCCATGGGCTTGCAATGGCTCAATGCGATTGCCTTCCAGCACACGTGGCTGCTCCCGGCTTCCCATCATCAGCGGCACGTTGGGCCCGTATACATCCGCATCCAGCAGGCCAACGCGATGTCCCATCTTGGCGAGCGAGATGGCCAGATTGACCGCCACCGTGGTCTTGCCTACTCCACCTTTTCCTGAACCAACCGCCACGATGTGGCGAATTCCCGGCAGCGGTTGCGGACCTTCAGAACCATGTCCCATGTGTCCCATTTCGACTCCTTCTAAACTTGGATGGCGATGCAGACGAGTGTTATCGCCACGGAACTTTCTGCTCCCGATTGGCGCACGCATCTGTGTCGCGCAAATTTTCTAGGCAGTTGTTTCCGCAGTTTCAAGGGCAGCCTTGTTTTGACGCTTGCGTTCCTTCTCCTGCTCGCGCCGTTCGCGTCGACGTCCCGCATCATCGAACCGCCTTGCTTCCTCTGCTCCTTCGGTAATCAGCGGCGGAACGGGAACGCGCCGCCCGTTGGCATCGATCGCGACAAAAGTTAGATAGGCGGAGGCGATATGATGACGCGAGCCTGCAATGGCATTTTCCACCCAGGCCTTCACTCCCACTTCCATTGACGTTTTAAAGGCGCGATTCACCGATGCCTTCAAAATCACCAGGTCACCTACATGCACCGGCGCGATAAAATCAATGTGCTCCATGGAGGCGGTTACAACATGAGCGCGGGCATGCCGATAGGCCGCCATGGCAGCTACCAGGTCAATAAAATGCATCAGGCGTCCGCCAAGCAAATGACTCAGAGGATTGGTATCATTTGGCAATACCAATTCTGTCATTTCTGATTGAGACTCGGACACGGATCGTGGCTGAAGCGAAGATGTTGCGAACTCTTTCATGGTAATGCTCCTGGTTTCGCCGTGGTGTGGGCCCGGATGTAGACGTAGATTCTGCTTTGTGCAGGACGCCACCGCAAAGGGAACTTTTATTTTACGCTGCGAAAGTGCCTGCGGGCGATGGCTTGAGATGTGCCGCCTGACGCCGTAAGGTGAAAGGGTGATGGCTGCTGCGGTATTGGAACCATGTTTGTTTGTATTGAGGGATCATGAGTGTCGACAAAGTAGCCGCATTCACCGAAATATTGGCGCAGGATCCGGGGAACGCATTTGCCCGCTACGGACTGGCGATTGAATATACCCAGCGCGGCGACACAGCTTCGGCCATGGAGCAGTTTGATACCCTGCAGAAACTGCATCCTGACTACACCGCCGGATATCAAATGGCTGCGCAAACTTTGATGGCTACTGGCGACGTTCAACAGGCGGAATCGCGCCTGCGCGCCGGCATCGATTCGGCCCGACGTACCGGCAATCAGCATGCCCTGGCAGAGATGGAAGGAATGCTGGAGGAACTGGCGAATCCGAACGCTTAGCAAATCGCGTCCTCAACGCAGACTTGATCGCAACAATGAAATCAAGCTGGAGAGAGAATGAAAATTCCGTTATTCCCGCTCGATCTGGTGTTATTGCCCGGAGCAGCCTTGCCGCTGCACATCTTTGAAGACCGCTACAAAGAGATGGTCGGAGAATGCATGCAGACCCAGGGCGAGTTCGGAATGGTGCGGGCCCGGCGCGAGGGCCTGGCGATTATCGGGTGCACGGCAAAAATTATCACCGTGATGCACAGCTATTCGGACGGCCGCCTCGACATTCTCTGTCGCGGCGAGCGGCGCTTTGAAATCGAAACACTGCTTGAGGGAAGAAGTTTTCTGGAGGCGGAAGTGGATTTTCTGCCGGACGTGGAACCATGCTCAACGCGGCGCGATCGCGAGCAATGCGCTGCGCTGCACATGGAAATGATGGAGTTGTCGGGCAATCCCACGACTGACTTTCCTCAGCTGGATCTGAATCAGCCGGTGGCCTTCCTGCTGGCGTCCTTCATCCCGGCAGACTTGGAGTTCAAGCAGGAAATGCTGCATCTTCACTCCGACAGCGAGCGCACCGCACGCCTTATGGAGTTTTATCAGTCGATCCTGCCCAAACTGCAACGAGGTTCCATGAGCGCCAGGACTGCCGCGGGCAATGGCTTCGTCATGTAGACCAAGTGAGGCCCACAGATCAGCGCGTTGGCTTGTGCAGCGTCGCACTCGATCATGGACTCAAAGCAATCTTGCACTATTTCGAGCGCCTGCAATCCACAGCGGAGTCAAATCGCATCGAAACAAGTAAGGACAATTCCCCATTCGCGAACGTCTAAGACCCAAGGGGGCAGGCATGTCGAAATCAACCCAACTTCCCGCAACGCTGGGTGAGTTGCGGCGCAGCACTCTTTTCTCCGAAGCGCGACTCGCCAGGCGCACGGTAAAGGATGAAATGCGCGAACACCTCATCGAACGCCTGCGCGCCAGGGAAACTCTGTTTCCGGGCATCGTCGGCTATGACGATACCGTGGTTCCGCAGATTGTGAACGCGGTTCTGTCACGGCATAACTTCATCCTGCTGGGACTGCGCGGTCAGGCGAAGAGTCGCATCCTGCGCGCGCTTACCAGCCTGCTCGATGAAACCGTTCCTTACATCGCCGGTTGCGAAATTCGCGACAATCCCTATGCGCCGTTGTGCCGCGCCTGCAAAGACCGCCTCGCGGAACACGGCGACTCAACCGCTATCGCGTGGCTTCCGCGGGACCAGCGTTATGTGGAGAAGCTGGCCACCCCCGACGTCACCGTGGCCGACTTGATCGGCGACCTGGATCCCATTAAGGCGGCGCGCAGCGGACAGCATCTGTCGAGCGAAATGAACATTCACTATGGGCTGCTGCCGCGCGCCAATCGCGGCATCTTTGCGCTGAATGAGCTACCCGATCTAGCGGGCAAGATCCAGGTAGCGCTGTTCAACATCATGCAGGAAGGGGATGTGCAGATCAAAGGGTATCCTGTCCGGCTGGCTCTCGACGTGGCGCTGATCTTCAGCGCCAATCCAGAAGACTATACGGCGCGCGGCAAGATCGTAACGCCGTTAAAGGATCGCATCGGATCGGAGATTCGCACCCACTATCCGCTGACCCTGGTCGAAGGCATCGCCATCACCGGTCAGGAGGCCTGGACTGAACGCGGCCTGATGAAGACCGAGATTCCTGGGTACATTCGCTCCATCGTGGAACAGATTGCCTTCACCGCGCGTGAAGACAAGAAGGTCGATCGCCGCAGCGGTGTGAGTCAGCGCCTTCCTATCAGCACCATGGAACTGGTGGTCTCCAACGCCGAACGTCGCGCCATTCTGCACGGCGAAACCCTGGCGGTGCCGCGTGCCGGAGATTTATACAGCGCCCTTCCCGGCATTACAGGAAAGATTGAGCTGGAGTATGAGGGGGAAATTCGAGGACCGGAAATCGTGGTGCGAGAGATCGTTCGTCAGTCGATTGCCCAGGTCTTCGATCACTATTTTGCCGGCACCAACACGCAGCAGATCGAGCAATGGTTCAATCTCGGCGGCAATATCAAAATGCAGGACGATCAGCCGGCAGCGGAGATGCTGACGGAGCTGAACCAGATCCAAGGTCTGGTGGAAACCCTGGCTCCGCTGGGAATTCGTGCCAGCGACGCGCCGGAACGGATCGTGTCGGCGGCGGAGTTTCTGCTGGAAGGTATGGTGGCTCACCGTCGCATCAGCCGCAATGAAGAGCGAGGCTTTATGGCTCCAGAACGGCAGCCACATGCCGGCGAGCGAATGGAACGTCCCGGCGAACGATCCCGCGGCGAGCGCGACCCTGATGACCTGATCGGTAAGCGTGGACGCAAGGTCTATAACTAATCTGCATAGCCAGTGTTTTTCAGGCAGACGATGAAGCGCATTCGATACAGCAAATACACCGGCAACCTGGCCGACGAGATGGAGATGGAGTCGCTGCTTGAGGCGCTGTCGGATTTCCTGCTGGATTCCGGCTTTCAATCTCCCTACAGCCGCTTTCAGCAGATGCGCGGCGACCAGACGCTCGATGACCTGCGCGAAGCCATGCGGCAGGCGCTGGAATTTGGCGACCTGTTCGACGATGCCATGCAGGAGAAGATCGATCAACTCGCGGGAGATGGCGAACTGGAAAAACTGATTGAGCAGTTGCTCGATCGCATGGAACAGGAAAACTATGTCCAGTTCGATCGCGGCCTGCCGCAAACGCCGCAGCCCGGTCGGGTTTCGCCCGCGAGCGGAGAAGCGACCGTCCCCGCGCAGGAGGTGCGTTTCCAGGTCACCGACAAAGGGTTGGATTTTCTCGGCTACAAAACTTTGCGCGACCTGTTGGGCTCACTGGGGAAGGCCTCCTTCGGTCGCCATGACACTCGCGAGTTGTCTACCGGCGTGGAGGTCAGCGGCGGTTCCCGCCAGTATGAATTTGGGGACACGCTGAATCTAGACGTGACCGCGACCCTGAGTGCAGCGATGGCGCGCGAAGGGCTCAGGCTGCCGTTAAACCTGGAGTACAGCGATCTGCAGGTGCACCAGTCGGAGTATCAAAGCTCCTGCGCCACGGTGGTGATGCTGGACTGCTCCCACTCCATGATTCTGTATGGGGAAGACCGCTTCACTCCGGCCAAGCGCGTGGCTATGGCGCTGTCCCACCTGGTGCGCACACAGTATCCAGGCGATACCCTCTCGCTGGTGTTATTCCACGACTCCGCAGAGGAAATGCCGCTTTCGCAGTTGGCGCGGGCGCAAGTCGGCCCTTACTACACCAACACCCGAGAAGGCCTGCGTTTGTCACAACGCATCCTCGCCCGCCAGCGCAAAGACATGAAGCAGATTGTCATGATCACCGACGGCAAGCCCTCGGCGCTGACGCTACCCGATGGACGCATTTACAAAAGCGCCTTCGGCCTCGATCCCCTGGTCGTTCACGAAACTCTGGAAGAGGTCGCCCGCTGCAA
This sequence comes from uncultured Acidobacteriota bacterium, assembly GCA_963737095.1. Lineage (GTDB taxonomy): Bacteria > Acidobacteriota > Terriglobia > Terriglobales > Acidobacteriaceae > JAKAAZ01. The sequence goes on along the minus strand of CAVTRK010000007.1, from coordinate 132,310 downwards.
GCGCTCCGGCATCATGATCAACACCTTCATGCTGGCCTCCGACCCCGGGCTGGTGCAGTTTGTGCAACGAGTCTCGGCCATGTGCAAGGGCAAAGCTTATTTCACGACGCCTGAAAACCTTGGCCAATACCTGCTGATGGATTTTCTTTCCCGCAAGATGAAAACGATTCACTAAGCCGTGAGCCTTGACATATGGGCGCCTGGTGCTGCGCTCGTCGGACCGCCGCCCTCACTGAGCACCAACGGCGGAGTCCGCAACAGTTCCCTTAATTCCCCCGCCAACTCGACTACCTGCCGCAACGTGATAACAGTTCCCGGGGTGAGCGTCGGCTCCTGCAACGCCAACTGCGTCTTGAGCAACATCCCGGTCAGCTTGGTATTCATTTCACCTTCCATAATCCGGGCGGCGGCGCGCATGGCCAGCGATAGTTCTCGCTCACGCCGTTGCAACGCGGCACGCACTTCGCGCAACACGCGGTTGCATCCGGAGATGCCCAGATTCACCTGGATCGGCACCGCCAGGCCCGCCTGTTGCCACAATATCTCGGTGCCCGCAGGATCGGCCTCCACCAGGCTTTCGTCCAGCACCATCACGGCGTATTCGCGGCGGCGCAGCGCGGCCAGCGCGGTGCGGCGATTGTCCGCCACTTCCACCGTCAGCCCCAACTGCCGTCCAATGGCAGCCGCACAGTTTTCGGCTCCAGACATCGTGGTCACCAGCAAGACAGTTTGCGACATGGGATTTCTCCTTCAGAGGTTCGGGTTGGGTTCGGCTCGGAGAAAACGGAAGTAGGGAGTCCCGCGCTAATTGACTTCCGTTTCGTCGGAGATGCCGTATTCCTTCAACTTGCGATAGAGGGTCGTTTTGCCGATGCCCAGTAGTTTTGCCGCCATCATCTTGTCCCCATCCAGTTGCCGCAGCGTGTTCAGGATGGCCTGTTTTTCCATCTCCGCAATGGTCAGGATCCCGGCATCCACTTTAACCGGTTGTTCCTCCGAAAGCGCAGCGGCAGCCTGCGCGTGCAGGCGATAATCCTGCAACTGCGTCGGCATATCCCCCAGGTGCAACACCGGCCCGGAGGAAAGAGCGCAGGCGCGCTCAATGGTGTTTTCCAGTTCGCGCACGTTGCCCGGCCAGTCGTAGGTTCCCAGCACCCGCAGCACCTCATCACTTAATGTGTAGGACACGCCAGTCTCGCGACGCCGCCGCTCTAGAAAATGGGCCGCAAGCAGAGCGATGTCGGCGCGCCGTTCGCGCAGCGAAGGCACTTTCACGTTGACCACGTTAAGGCGGAAGTACAAATCTTTGCGAAATTTTCCCTGCTCCACCATCGACACCAGTTCGCGATTCGTGGCCGCCAGGATGCGTACATGAATCGGTACACGCTGATTCGATCCGATCGGTCGAATCTCTTTTTCCTGCAGCGCCCGCAGCAGCTTGGCCTGCAGGTCAAGCGGCAGCTCGCCGATCTCATCCAGAAAAACAGTGCCTCCCTCGGCCGCCGCCAGCAATCCTTCCTTGGATCGATTTGCCCCCGTGAAGGCGCCTTTTACGTAGCCAAACAGCTCGCTTTCGATCAGCGTCGGCACCAGAGAGCCGCAGTCCACGGGAATGAAGGGGTGGGTGGCGTTGGGTCCGTTGTAGTGGATCGTCCGGGCCACCACTTCCTTGCCGGTTCCGCTCTCTCCAAGGATCAGCACCGGATGGGTGGTATGGGCTACCTTTGACAGGATGCGGTACACCCGCTCCATTTCCGGACTGCGCCCGATCAGGTTGCCGAACCCGTCGGCGGTGCGCAGTTTCTCCCGCAGCCGGCGGCTCTCGGTGTCGAAGTGACGCCGCTCCGAGGCCCTCTCCAGCACGTCCGACAACTCGTCCATGGTGAAGGGCTTGGTCAGGTACTCGGTGGCGCCGGTACGCATCGCCTCCACCGCCGAAGAAACAGTAGCATAGGCGGTCATCACCACCACCACGGTCTCCGGGTAGACGGTCCGAATCTCTTCCACCAGCGGCAATCCTTCCCCGCCCGGCAGCTTGAGATCCAGCAATACGATGTCGGCCATGTGGGCTTTGAGGGCGGCGCGCGCGCCGTTGATATCCTCGACGCTGGAAACCGCGAAGCCAAGATTGCGCGCTATGTCGGAGACAGCGGTCCGGATGGCGGCATCGTCATCGACCACCAGCACATGCATCATGCTGGCTCGCTCCATGGGGGGGATTTGAGACGTGGGGGTAAACATTCGCGTTGTAGTTAGCATGGTACTCGGGTTCCTTTCCGAACTGAGTCAAAATTGTTGGGTTGCCGGGTACGTCGGAGTGTCCGCGTCGGCCTCTTGGTGGGAGGTACCCGTTTGCCTGGCAACGATAGGACGGGCCGTGACGTTGCCGGCGCCGGCCCCGCAGGCAGCTCAACGGTAAAGCAGGTGCCCAGTCCCATGCGGGATCGGACCCGCACTGAGCCTCCGGCAGCCAAAGCCAATTCCCGCACGATGGCCAGTCCATAGCCGCGTCCGGATTTCGGATGTTGCGCCGCCGACTTGGTGGAGAATCCGGAATCGAAGATATGGGGCAGCACGTCAGCCGGAATCCCTCTACCCGTGTCTGTGACACGTAGCACCAGCAGATTCGGATGCGGCTCGTCTGCCGGTTCGAGTTCAATCGTCAACTGTCCGCCGTTGGGCATGGCATCGATGCCGTTGCGCACCAGGTTCAACAGAATGCGATCGAATTCGGGCTCCTGCAGCGCTTCGGTCTCTGCGCGGGGAGGAGTTTTGCAGTCCATCCGAATGCGGCTGCCTGCCAACCGCTGCAACAATGGCTGACGGGATCGAAGGACGGCCGCCAGGTCCAGCGCCTTCGACCCGGCTGTCGTCTCGTCAACGGGGGAGGACTCGAGAGTCCCGGAAATCTGTGCGGAATCGAGCAGCGAGGTGACCAATCCCTGGCCGCGCTCCACGGCGTTGGAAAGTTCCTCTATCCAGGTGCGCCCTTTGCCCGCCACTGCACCGGAGCTGCGCAGCAGATCGCAATACACTCGCAGCACCGTCAGCCAGTTGCGTGTATCGTGCGCCAGATGGCTGGCCGCCGTTGCCCGCTGCTCCTCCGGCGTGCCGGCAGAAACCTTGCGCGCATCGGTTCGGTCTGGTTGGTTCGGCTGGAATGCTGCCCTCATCATGCAATCTCCGTTTGTGGAACCGCTGCAGTATCGTGCGATTTCTTCCTGCGTGCCCTGGGGCGGCAACGCTCTGCCTGTTGCAACCGCCCCGTGGCACCCATCCCTGAACTTCCGAAGTTCCCGACTCTGTCTGACTCCAGTTGTGGGCTAGGGCAGATTCGGTTTTCATTCGCTCCTACCCTACTCCTTATCACGTTGCGTGCCAAACTGGTCCTCTGCTCTAACCTTACGAATTCATGGGACTTATCTGGAACAGCACATCCGGAATCTCGTTACCAAAGGAATGCGCCTGTTTCAAAATGAAATCCTCCCTTCACCCTTTCTTCTCCAACGGACACAAAGCAAAACACTTCACCCAGATTCCCAATTTGGTGCACCCCGTAACCGGTATCCCGCTTCGGGACACATTCCACAAAACGGCTTGCGGCCTCCCATTTTGGTCTCTACCGACACCGCCCACCCGCAGTGGTTACAATGGAGTCCACATGTCCGCTCCCACTACTCCCTATTTCCGGCCTGAAGGTCGCGCCCCCAATGCTCTCCGCCCGCTTCGCCTGACCTTGGATTTCATACCCACAGCCGAAGGATCGGTGCTGATCGAGCTGGGACATACCCGCGTCCTCTGCAACGCGACCGTCGAAAATGGTGTGCCGGGCTGGCTGCGCAATCGCGGCCAGGGTTGGGTCACGGCGGAGTATGGCATGCTCCCCCGCGCCACCCTCACCCGCACTCCACGCGAAAGCGAGCGCGGCAAAGTCGGCGGCCGCACCCACGAAATTCAACGACTGATCGGCCGCAGCCTGCGCGCCGCGGTGGACTTGAAAGCCCTGGGCGAACGCACCATCATTCTGGATTGTGATGTGCTGCAGGCCGACGGAGGCACCCGAACCGCCGCCATCACCGGCGCAGCCGTCGCGCTTCAACTAGCCGTCGACCGCCTGGTGGTCGCCAAAACCCTGGCTGCATCGCCGGTTCGCAACCTCATCGCGGCCACTAGCGTGGGCGTTGTGGATGGTAGCGCCTTGCTCGATCTCGCCTATGAAGAGGACGCCCGGGCCGACGTCGACATGAATGTCGTGATGACCAGCGCCGGAGATTTTGTCGAGGTGCAGGCGACCGCGGAACACAATACCTTCTCGCGCGACCAGCATTTCGCCTTGCTCGATCTGGCCGGGCGCGGCGTCCAGGAACTGATTCAGGCGCAGCGGGCCGCACTGGCGCACCGTTCGTAACCCCCGGCTATGACGTCCATCACCGATTCCCTTTCCCTCGCCAGCGTAAAATGAAGACGACGATACGGAATGGATGAACCTTCGAAGGGTGATCCTGGCCTTCCAGGGCCGCCACAACCACAGACCCTACAAGACAAAAAACAAGGAGTGTACGACGATGAAGCTCACCCCCGGCAAATTGGCCGGCATGAAAGCCCTCTCCGATGAACGCGGCGTGATTGCCGCCGCCGCCATGGATCAACGCGGTTCCCTGCAAAAGTCTCTGGCCAAAGAAAAAGGCGCCCCTGTTGACGACCACGCGTTGATTGAATTCAAGACGCTGGTGACGGAGGTTCTGACCAAGCACGCCTCCGCAATTCTGCTCGATCCGGAATACGGACTTCCGGCCGCCCAGCACCGCAACGGCAAGGGTTTACTGCTGGCCTATGAGAAGACCGGCTACGATGCCGCAACCCCGGGCCGTCTGCCTGATCTGCTCGATCATTGGTCGGTGCGCAGGATTCAGCATGAGGGCGCGAACGCGGTAAAGCTGCTGCTCTACTACACCCCTTTTGAGAAAAAGGACATCAACGATGTCAAGTATGCCTTCATCGAACGCGTCGGCGACGAGTGCCGCGCTCACGACATTGCCTTCTTTCTGGAAATCGTCGGCTACGATGCCGAAGGCGGCGATGAAAAATCCGTCGGCTACGCGAAAAAGAAGCCGGAAATTGTGACCCAGGCCACCAGGGACTTCAGCGACGACAAATTCGGCGTCGACGTCCTCAAGATGGAAGTTCCCATCCAGATGGAGTTTGTTGCCGGCACCAAAGCCTTCAAAGGCACCGCTGCCTACACCAAAGAGGAAGCACTGGCGCTGTTCCGCAAGGCCGCAGAAGCTTCTGCCAAACCCTTCATCTATCTTTCTGCGGGCGTTTCCAATCCCGTTTTCATTGAGACCCTGGAGTTGGCGGGCGAATCCGGCGCAAAGTTCAACGGCGTTCTATGCGGTCGCGCCACATGGAAAGACGGTATCGCCGTCTATGCCAAGCAAGGCGCCAAGGCCTTTGAAAATTGGCTGAAGGATGAAGGCGTCAAGAACATCGAGAACGTCAACACCGCGCTCAAGGCCGCCACTCCGTGGCATGAACGCTTCGGCATGTAATCTCGCACCATCGCCTGAAAGGCTACACCAGCGGGACCGCACGCCATGTGCGGTCTCGCTGCTTTTCAATCACCCTTGGATTTCATTGCAACAAATACCAGTTCACATATGAGTTCACGGGACACAACTCGCGGCCCCCGGCACAAATCACGTCTTGACTTCGCGCCGGCTTGTTCCTACAGTCGCAGTATGGATTTGAACCGGCCATTGGACGATGCGATGGGCAACGATGTGGCAGGCAATCATTCCGCCGGCCAGGCTGGCGAAGCTCCCTTGGAACCTCGCAAAGACCTGGTGCTGACCGCCATTGTCGAAAACTACATTGCCACCGGAGATCCGGTCGCGTCGCAGGTCATCGCACGCCAGCAGAATCGTGAAGGCATGAGCCCGGCCACCGTCCGCAACGTCATGGTGGATTTGTCTGAAGCCGGCTATCTGGAGCAGCCGCACACCTCCGCCGGCAGAATTCCCACCGCACAGGCCTTTCGTTATTACGTCGAGCAACTGCTCCGCCGCAAATCTTCCCCGCGCCAGGCGCTGCCGCAACCCACCCAGGAACAGATAGAAGAGAGCTTCAACGGCGTTGCCAGTGCTACCGACTTCTTCGCTCGCACCTCGCACATTCTGGCGCTGCTTTCCGGCGGAGTGGGCGTGGGCCTGGGCGTTCCCATCGCTTCCGCAGACTGGGAGCTGCTCGAACACGTTCACTTCGCCCGGCTGGGACATTCTCGCGTGCTGACCGTGCTGGTCACCACCGCCGGGGTGGTGCGCGATCGCCTGCTGACGCTGGAACATGATGTGACTCCTTCCGATCTCGAGACGGCCGCCAATTACCTCAACCAGAATTTTCATGGCTGGGGACTGGAAAGCATTCGAAAAGAACTGACGCGCCGTATGGATCGCGAACGGCATGAATATGACCAGGTTCTCTGTTCGCTGGAACTGTGGGCAAAGGGTGCGATGAATCCGAGTGGGGATCGCAGTTCCCAGGAAAAATCCATCTTTGTCGACGGTGTCGCCAACCTGATGGCGAGCGAAGCTGACCAGAGAAACCTGCGGCAAATATTTCTCGCCCTGGAAGAGAAACAGCGCATCATCGATCTGCTGAACGCTTACGTGGACAGCAAACAGCCGTCCGTGCGTGTGGTCGTTGGCCTGGAGGAAAGCATTCCAGAGATGCGCGACCTGGTGCTGATCGCCGCCCCCGCCCGCCGCGGAGAAGAACACCTGGGAACGGTCGCCGTGATCGGACCCACTCGCATGCAATATGCCAGCGCAATCGGCACCGTCACCTATGTTGCCGACCTTTTCGGACGCTGGGCAATACAGCCATAAACGCTTGCAACACAAGCTTCTCTCGCCGCCGATGACTCTGTTCCGCAGCACCGGCCCGATGTTCCGGTCCCGCCCCTTCCCCAACTGGTTACAATAGAGGTGAGGATTAGGGGAATCGGCGACCTGCAACGGGAACGTATTTCGCGCATCTGTTAGATAGGAGCCCATCCTTACAAACCAGGACCCGGGAGCTGGCAGCCCGATTCGCCCCACACTGCATCCATCAACGAACAAAAAAATTATGCGACACGACGAAACTTTAAAGTCGGCCAAAACGGCCCAACCCAAGAACGAGAAAGAAGCGCCTGCCGCGTCCGCCAACCCGCCGGAGACAGACGCCGCAACCGCCGCTGCCGTTGACACGGTCGCCGCCCCTGCCGAGGTCGAACGCCTGCAGGCGGATCGCGATCAACTCTTCGATCGCCTGGCGCGCTTACAGGCTGAGTTCGACAACTACCGCAAGCGAGAAACCCGCGAACGCGCCGAGTATCGCGACTACGCGTTGATCAACACCGTGGAACAATTCCTTCCGGTGCTCGATAATTTTCAACTCGCACTCAATACCCAGAGCACCGCCGAACAACTGCGCTCCGGCGTCGAGTTGATCGTCCGCCAGATGGGAGAAGTTCTGCGCTCGCTTGGCGTGCAGCCGATTCCCACGGTCGATACGCAATTCGATCCCCGTGTCCACGAAGCCATCGAAATGGTGGAACGCGAAGATCTGCCCGACCATCAAGTGATGGAGGAAGTCCGCCGCGGTTACACCTTGCGTGAGCGCCTGCTGCGTCCAGCTCTGGTTCGAGTGGCCACCAATCCCAAACAGAAAACAGCATGAGTCCAACTGCCCGCGTGATCAAAGCCGATTATTACGAAGTTCTCAGCGTAGAACGCACCGCCTCCGACCAGGAGTTGAAAAGCGCCTATCGCAAACTCGCCATGCAACATCATCCGGACCGCAATCCGGGTGACCCGGCCGCCGAGGAAAAATTCCGCCAGGCGAGCGAGGCCTACCAGATCCTTTCCGATCCGGATAAGCGCGCCGCCTACGATCGGTTCGGCCACGCCGGAGTGAGCAATGGTGCGGGAGACGGCAGCGGCTTCGCCGGCATGCCTGACCTGGGAGACATCTTCGGAGATCTGTTCGGTGAAATGTTCAACATGGGCGGCGGTCGCCGCTCCTCACGTGCCCAGCGCGGCCGCGATCTGCAGTATGAGCTGACCCTCACCTTTGAAGAAGCCGTTTTCGGCAAGCAAAGCGATATTGAAATTCGTCGCATGGAGAACTGCACCACCTGCCAGGGCAGCGGCGCCGAGCCAGGACATGGGCCCACCGTATGCCAGCAATGTGCCGGCCGCGGCCAGGTTCGATTTCAGCAGGGATTTTTCTCCGTCGCCCGCACCTGCCCCGTCTGTGGAGGCACCGGCAGCCTGGTCACGCATCCGTGTCAGAAATGTAAAGGCGAAGGCCGTCAGCCCGCGGCCCATACGATCAATGTCACCGTTCCCGCCGGCATTGAAGACCGCATGCGCATTCGTTACCAGGGGGAAGGCGATGCCGGTCGTTTCGGCGGTCCCTCCGGAGATTTGTACGTTGTGATTGCGGTTGAGCCGCATCCTTTCCTGGAACGCGAAGGCAATGATCTCCATTACGTTCTGCCCATTTCATTTCCGCAGGCGACGCTGGGCACGGAAATTATGATTCCCACCCTGGAAGGCGAGACCAAGCTGAAAGTTCCGGAAGGGACACAGAGCGGCACAGAATTTCGCCTGCGCAACAAGGGAGTGCCTTACCTGAACGACCACGGTCGCGGAGATTTAATCGTTCAGGTGGTCGCGCAGGTGCCGCGCAAGCTGACCAAGCCGCAAAAGGAATTGATGCGCCAGCTTGCCGAGACTCTCACCGTAGAGAACACGCCATCTTCGCGCAGCTTCCTCGGCAAGATGAAGGATATTTTCAGCTGATAAGCGAAGGAGCTTGCTGCGGGCTCCATCGCTGTCGCGAATCCGGTGGGTTCGATCGCTATTCGTTCCACCACGCGCCGATCAAACTGGCCGCCGCGATCGCAGCCGTTTCAGTCCGCAAAATATTTTTACCCAGGCTTACCGATTGCCATCCGTTCTCAACGAAACTCGAAATCTCCGGCGAGGTCCATCCCCCTTCGGGTCCAATCGCCGCATAAATTTTCTTCGATGAGGTCACATTTCGATCTGTTGTCATCAAAGATTCCCACAGCGTGTGAGACCGTTCCTCTTCCGAAAAAATGTATCGGAGGGAATTGTGGCTTTCTGCGATGCAATCCTTCACCGAGATTGGATCGAAGATTTCCGGCACCTGGCTGCGGCGAGATTGTTGCGCTGACTCGCGCGATATTTTTCTCCAGCGCTCGCACCGCTTGGCCGCAGATTGCACCAGATGCTTTTCGCTGCGCTGCGGGGTAATGGGAATAATTCCTGCCACCCCCAACTCCGTCAACTTCTCAATCGCCCATTCCATTCGCTCGAACCGAACGATGCTCAATCCTACAATCAGCGGAAGCGATTCAGCCGCCTCCACTTCTTCGTGCAGCGAAAACTCCACAGCGTCGGACGACACTTTTTCGACCACCCCACGCCGAACCGCATGTCCAGCGACGATATCGAACTCCTGGCCGACCTGCGCGCGCAACACACGGGCCAGGTGTGCCGCCTGCTCCTCGAGCAGCGTGGCGGAATTCTCGGTCCATTGATCTGCAATCCAGCGCCGGCGAGTCATCTCTTCTCCGCTGAGCCTACCCGACAGGAGCGAAAAACAACAACCCCATCGGCTCGTAATTTGAACGTTCTCACAAAACAGAAGAGGGAGCGCTTAGCGCTCCCTCTTCTGTTTTGCCTTTGGGTGATTCGGTTATTTACTTCTTTTTGGTGGTCTTCTTGGCTGCCTTCTTCGTTGCTTTCTTTGCTGCTTTCTTGGTTGCCATATGAACTATTCTCCCTTTCGATGTGACATCGAGAACTGCAGTCTCACACCACAGTTACACGAAGGTATAGTTTTGTGCAAAATTAATGTCAAGAAAAAAATTGCATACACGTCGCTTTTTTTATCGGCATGTACTTGTCATTTTTTCTAAAGCGGAATTCTCTCCTGTGATGCAGCGCACGAGAAGTTGAAAAATCGTCGAACAAGCGAGTCGCGTATCAACTCTCATGGCTGCGAAAACAGAAAATTCATCGTGTTGCAATCGCCGATGGAACTCTCCCCTTGTATGACGCACGCCGGTCGAAGCGTGCGTGATCGAACGCATCGCGATCCTGGCTTTCTGCACCGCAGCTTTCGTAGATTTGAATTTTGCAGCCATTGCTTTTCGACACCATCCAATGAGATACGGTCGGAGCGAACAGCCAAACACTACCGCTGCGCCGTATACTTTTTTGTTTGCACGGAATCGCATCTGCGAAGGTTGAAGGGAAGTCTATGGAAGACATCGTCATCGTTGCCGGAGTACGTACCCCTGTCGGAAAGTTCCTTGGCTCGCTCAGTGATTTTTCGGCGACGCAGCTTGGCGCCCTGGTGGTTCGCGAGGTCGTCAAGCGCGCCGGCATTGACCCTGCGTCGGTGGATGAATGCATCATGGGCAATGTGGTGTCGGCTGGACTCGGTCAAAATCCCGCGCGCCAGGCGGCTCTTTCCGGCGGACTCCCCCCTGAGGTTAGCGCCTTCACCATCAACAAAGTTTGCGGTTCGGGATTGAAAGCGGTTGCGCTGGCAGCTCAGGCCATCCAGACCGGCAATGCAGAAATTGTCGTCGCCGGCGGCATGGAGTCGATGAGCAACGCTCCCTATCTGCTGCCTGACGCACGCAAGGGTTTTCGTATGGGCGACAACAAGGTAGTCGACAGCATGGTGCGAGATGGCCTGTGGGATATCTACAACGACTACCACATGGGGATGACCGGCGAAAACGTCGCCGAAAAATATTCCATCACTCGCGACGAACAGGATACCTATGCGCTGGAGTCTCACCGAAAGAGCGCCGCTGCGTGGAAGGATGGGCGGTTCGCTTCGCAGATTGTCCCAGTCGAAATTCCCGCGAAGAAAAAAGGCGGAGAGCCAACGCTTTTCAGCCACGATGAGTCAGTCCGCGAAGACACCACGCTGGAAGCGCTGCGAAAGTTGAAGCCCGCATTCAAGAAGGATGGAACCGTCACGGCCGGCAATGCACCCGGAGTGAACGATGGCGCTGGAGCGGTCGTGGTCATGTCCGCAAAGAAGGCCGCTTCGCTTGGGTTGAAGCCGATGGTGCATATCCTAGCCCAGGCCAGCAGCGGCATTGAGCCCAAGTGGGTGATGATGGCTCCAGTCAACGGCATCCGCAAGGTTCTGGAGAAGGCTGGCTGGCAGCGGGATGAGGTCGACCTCTTCGAATTGAACGAGGCTTTCGCGGTGCAGGCACTCGGCGTTTCGCGCGAACTAGGACTCAATCCCGACAAGGTGAATGTAAATGGTGGAGCTGTTGCCATCGGACATCCCATCGGCGCCAGCGGGGCGCGGGTTCTGATCACGCTGATTTACGAGATGATTCGCCAGGATGCGAAGAAGGGCGTCGCCGCGTTATGCCTCGGCGGCGGCAACTCCGTCGCCATGGCGATCGAGCGATAGTCAGCAACGTGAATTGATTTCAGTAACTCGACCGACGGATGTCTCCCGATGCAACGCGGCGTGGCCGTGAAGATTTGCCCAGGTCGGCTGTCATGACGAATGAATAAATTCCTCCTGCTCGCGTTGCTCTGCCTGCTTCTCCGCGGCCATGCACTTGCGCAAAATTCAATAGCGTCGCCGCCACCTTCGCAGCCTTCCATGCCGGGAATGATGACTGCCGAAATGCATTCGATGCACTCCATGGCCCCGCGAAATTTCACGGAAGAGATTCTGCACCATGCGACCTCCGGCACCAGCGCCGAACCAAATTCCACGCCCATGCCGATGTTGATGACCATGCATGGACCGTGGATGTTGATGTTCCACGCCAACGTCTTCGTCACCGACGAGCAGCAGTCCAGTCCGCGCGGCGGGGATAAATTTTTCTCGACCAACTGGTTTATGCCCATGGCCCAGCGGCACCTTGGTCCTGGGCAGTTGACGGTTCGCGCCATGTTCAGCCTGGAACCGGCCACCGTCACCGACCGTCGCTACCCGCTGCTATTCCAGCAAGGCGAAACCGCGTTCGGAGTTCCCATCGCCGACGGCCAGCATCCCCACGATTTCTTCATGGAACTGGCGGCTCTCTACGATTGGAAGCTGGGCACACAGACATTCCTGTCCTTTTACTTCGCGCCCGTGGGCGATCCAGCCCTGGGGCCGACAGCGTATCCGCATCGAGCTTCCGCTGCTGAAAATCCAGTCGGATCTCTCGGCCATCATCAGCAAGACTCTACCCACATCGCGGACGACGTTGCCACCGTGGGAGTGACATATAAAATCGCGCGCGTCGAGGCCAGCGGCTTTCACGGTCGCGAACCGGATGAATTCCGCTGGAATATCGATCAGGGGGAAATCGATTCGTGGTCGACTCGCCTGACCGTTCAGCCGGGCCAAAACTGGAGCGCACAATACTCCTACGGCAGGATTACGAGTCCGGAGGAATTATTTCCCGATGAAAACCAAGCGCGCACGACGGCGTCTGTCATGTACAACCGGCAGTTCAAAGCCGGCAATCTCGCCAGCACGATTCTCTGGGGCCGCACCCGTTCCATCCCCGATAACGGGAAGGAGAACAGCTATCTGCTGGAAGCGACACTGAATTTTTTACAGCGCAATTATGTATGGACGCGCATGGAAAACGCCGGACGATCGAATGAACTTCTAATCGGAGAAAATCCTTTGCCGCCTGGATTTACAGAATCGCCTTTGACCCATGTGCAGGCGTATACGTTCGGCTACGATCGCGATTTCAATTTTGTGCCGCATCTGGCGTCGGCGATCGGATCGCAGTTCACGGTGTACGGCGTCGGCGCTCCGCTTCAGCCCATCTACGGCTCTGATCCGATTGGGGTAAATGTCTTCATTCGATTGCGCCCGTTCTAAAATGGTGCTCGGCATTCATTGATTTGCCGGATCGGAGATCTCTCCCCGTGGCAAGGTCCACCCCTGACAGTACAGATTCAAAAGAGCGATTCAGCAGCCGGGTCGATGCCTATCGCGAGTTTCGCCCACACTATCCAGTCGATTTGGTGCATCTGCTGCAGCAGCATTGCGGCCTAGCCTCCGCGTCCGTCATCGCCGACATTGGTGCAGGCACCGGAATGCTGGCCGAGCTTTTTCTGCAGAACGGCAACACCGTTTTCGCCGTCGAGCCCAACCACGCGATGCGCACCGCGTGCGACGAACTGCGCTCACAGTATCGTGAACTGACGACCTTCGACGGATCTGCTGAAGCCACCACCCTGCCAGATCATTGCGCTGACTTTGCGACCGTCGGCCAGGCGCTGCACTGGTTCAATCTTGAAGCCGCCCGCGCGGAGTTTGTCCGTATCCTCCGACCTGAAGGCTGGTGCGCCATCATCTATAACGAACGGCGCACCGGTGGGGACGAATTTCACGACGGCTACGAACGCACCCTTCAGGAATTCGGCATCGACTACGAAAAAGTGCGACGCAAATATCCGCAACAGCCAACACTGGAGGAGTTTTTCGGCGGTCAAAACTGCGAATCGCCAAAAATCCACCAAGCTATTGTTCCCAATGCTCAGGAGTTGGATCTGAGGGGATTGCTGGGGCGCATGCTTTCTTCTTCATACATGCCACAGCCGGGACATCCCGGCTACGACGCCATGCTGCACGCGGTGGAGCAGTTGTTCTCACAATGCCAGCGAGACGGGCATGTACGGCTGGAGTACGACTGTGTGGTCACCTACGGAAGGCTGGGATAGGTTCAGCCTGGATCGCTAGCGCTCGGGAAATTCGCCTGCGCTGGTTCGCTCAGCACTCAATAATATTCAGCGCCAAGCCAGCCTGCGAAGTTTCCTTGTAGCGGCTTTGCATATCGAGACCGGTGCGATACATGGTCTCGATAATCTGGTCGAGCGAAATTTTGTGCGTGCCAGCTTCGTTCATGGAAATTCGGCAAGCATTCACCGCCTTCACCGCTCCCATGGCGTTGCGCTCAATGCAGGGAATCTGCACCAGGCCGCCGATCGGATCGCAGGTCATGCCCAGGTTATGCTCCATGGCGATTTCAGCAGCATGCTCGACTTCTTCATTACTGCCGCCCATTGCCGCTACCAATCCTCCACCGGCCATGGAACAGGCGACACCCACTTCTCCCTGGCATCCCACCTCGGCTCCGGAGATGGATGCATTTTCCTTGTACAGAATTCCGACGGCTGCCGCCGCTAGAAAATAGCGAAGAATTCCTTCCTCGTCCGCGCCGGGAACAAAATTGCGATAGTAATGCGCGACGGCTGGAATCACCCCGGCAGCACCATTGGTCGGCGCTGTCACGACTCGCCCACCCGCGGCATTCTCCTCATTCACCGCGATCGCATACAGTGTCAGCCAATCCATCGGCGCCAGCGGATCCCCCGCCTCTTTGCGCATCAACCTGTCGCGCATCTCCGGAGCACGCCGACGAACATTTAACCCTCCGGGCAGCGTCCCTTCGGTCGTCAGACCTCTATCGGCACAAGCCTGCATGGTATTCCAGATCGCATGAATGCCGTCCCGAACCTCCGCTTCAGACCGCGCGACAGACTCATTCGCCAGCATCAACTGCCAGATCGATAACCCATTGCGTTCCGAAACTTTCATCAACTCCGCCGCGCTTTGGAACGGATAAGGAACGTTGGCCGATTCTCCGGTGGTAATTTCTTCCCCTTCGGCGCGAATAAATCCACCGCCGATTGAATAGATAATCTGCGTCCGCAAAATCTCGCCGCTCGCATCGAACGCCGTATATCGCATTCCGTTTGGATGGGCGGGCAGCGTTTCCGTGCGACGCCACACCAGGTCATCGGCTTCCTCGAAAGGAACTACAACCTTGCCCAGCAAGCGCAACGCATGCTCGTCGCGAATGTGTTGAACGATCCCTTCAATGGCTGCCGGATTCACCTTGTCCGGCTGCTCTCCGGACAGTCCCAGCAAAATCGCGCGATCCGTTCCGTGACCATGGCCGGTGAGAGCCAGCGATCCATACAGCTCCACTCGCACGTGAGCGGTCTTGTCGAGCAGACCGGCGTCTTCCAGCTCGACCGCAAATCGTCGCGCCGCCCTCATGGGGCCCACCGTGTGAGAACTGGAAGGTCCAATCCCGATTTTGAATAGATCGAACAGGCTCGTCATTCGGCTCAAGAGTCGCGCACAGCACTCTCAGCATACCGGCACGGATGCGATATCGGCTGGTCCTTGTCTTTGCGCCTGTCGTCTGGCGTAACCCCGCCAGTAATGCCGGGATGCGCGTTCTCACATTCAAAACCTTCTTCGCGGTAGTACCATCGAGGACGGAACTCCCCCAAGATGCTTTTCAAATCTTTCAGCGCCGCCGTGTACGGCATCCACGCCAACATCATCGATGTGGAGGTGGATTTTTCGGGTATCAAGACGACGGAAGATCGCTTTCATATGGTTGGCCTGCCCGATGCAGCCGTGCGCGAAAGCCGCGACCGCATCCGCGCCGCCATCAAGAATTCCGGATTTGACGTTCCGCCCACCCAGATCACCATCAACCTGGCTCCCGCCGACTTGAAGAAAGAGGGTTCCGGCTTCGATCTCCCCATGGCCATCGGTATTCTCGGCGCATATGGCAGCCTGCAATTGCGCGACCTGAGTAATTTTCTATTAGTCGGAGAACTCGGCCTCGATGGCAGCCTGCGACCGGTGCAGGGCATGCTTCCGATTGCCATCGCAGCGCGAGAGCGCGGCATCCGGAATCTTCTGATACCCGCGGCCAATGCCCGCGAAGCCGCCGTCGTCGAAGGCGTCGATGTCTACGGCGTTCATACCTTGCTCGAAGTACGCGAGTTGTTGAATTCTGCTGCCAACGGCGGAATCCAGGCGCAGCCCATTCGCGTCGCCACCCGCGAATTGCTCGGCCAGATGGAACATTTCGCGTTCGACTTCAGCGATGTCCGTGGTCAACAGACCGCCAAGCGCGCGTTGGAAGTGGCCGCGGCCGGTGGTCATAACATTTTGATGATTGGGCCTCCGGGGTCCGGCAAAACCATGCTGGCCAAGCGACTTCCCGGGATCCTCGCCCCTTTGGACTTCGAAGAGGCGCTGGAAACGACGAAGATCCACTCGGTCGCAGGGGTTCTAAATTCTGAAACCGGACTTGTCACCCAGCGGCCATTCCGCTCGCCTCACCACACCGTCTCCGATGCCGGCCTGATTGGAGGCGGAGCCATCCCTCGTCCTGGCGAAGTCTCGCTGGCCCACAATGGCCTGCTCTTCCTGGACGAACTGCCAGAATTCCCCCGCAATGTGCTGGAAGTTCTTCGCCAGCCCCTGGAAGACGGACAGGTCACCATTGCCCGCGCCTCCATGTCGCTCAGTTTTCCGGCTCGCTTCATGCTGGCCGCCGCGATGAATCCCTGCCCCTGCGGATATTTCAATGACAAATCCCGGCAGTGCATGTGCACGCCGCCCATGATCCAACGCTATGTCTCCAAGGTTTCAGGACCCTTGCTGGATCGCATCGACATCCACATTGAAGTTCCGGCGGTCCAATATAAGGAACTCAGAGGTGGATCGGCGGCCGAGGGGTCGGCGGAAATTCGCGCCCGTGTACTCGGTGCCCGGGAGCGCCAGGCCACCCGCTTCGCCGACGCGAAAGAGCGCATCTTCTGCAACTCCCAGATGAGTACGCGCCAGATCCGAGCCTACTGTGGCCTGCCGGCCGACGCAGAACGTTTACTGGAACGAGCCATGCAGCAGCAGGGTCTGACCGCCCGGGCTCATGATCGTATTTTGAAGGTCGCTCGCACCATCGCCGACATCGAAGGAGAGCGCGATCTGGCGGTGAAACACCTGGCGGAAGCCATCCAATATCGCACGCTTGATCGAAGCTACTGGTCGTAAGCTTATGATTCGGATTAAGTTACGGGTGATTCCAATAGGACAAGAGACACCCGCTGGTCCCTTGTCGCCAGCTTCGGCTGGAAAAATGCGAATATCCAGAAAATTTATGTTGACTGGGGATTCTTCGGACAGTTACTCTTAGTAGTTGTCGAGCTCTAACCGGTGGGCGTCCGTCGCTACGACAAGTGCCTTACCCCACAGAAAATCCCGTCCAGTCAAGGACTTCCAAGATAGGAACGCCAATAGGCGATATCCGTCCTGACCGTTGACGGGGTGAGTCGGCGACAATCTTCACTTCGTGAGTTGCCAGTATCCGCAAGTACGAACGCCTACAGCAAACCTCGGTAAAGAAGTCGGTTGTGGATCTCATCAAACGAAATTTGCCAATGATTTCCAGATTTTTCGTCAATCGACAGGTGTGCTTGGTGCGTCTAACTCGGTAGAAACGTTGGCTGGACCGGCTCAACACTTCTCGCACCCCCGAAGTAGAAGGTTTAGACGGCCATTACTGAATACAAGATAAGAGAGGTACTGAAAATTATGCGCTCCCAACTAATATTTGGCGCTTTGACCTACGTTCGAAATCGCTACGAGCTATGTCAGCTCGCTTCCAAAGCGGCTCGCAAATTGCACAAGCCAACCACTCGTCTACAGGACACGATGAATGATGTATTGATTCGTTTTCATCACTCGAATCCTATAGGCGAAAGCGCTATCCCTGTTGAGCAGGTTCGTAAGCAGGAACGTCGCGCAGCGTAAGCTGCGTGCCGTTCCCCCACGGCCCTCCCCAATCATCTTTTCCCCATAATCATAAAACTCCCTATCCGTCGCGCTTCCCTGTGCACTCCCCGATCAACACCATCCGAAAATTCACTAATCACCCTTTATGACGATTGCAGAACTAAAAGAAAAAAACATAACCGAACTGACTCGCATCGCGCGCTCGCTGGAAATTCCAGGAGCTAGCGGTCTGCGCAAGCAAGACCTGATCTTCAAGATCCTGCAAGCGCAAAGCGAAAAAGAAGGCCACATCTTTGCCGAAGGCGTGCTTGAAATCCTGCCCGACGGCTACGGCTTTCTCCGCTCCCCGGACTATAACTACCTGCCTGGCCCCGACGACATATATGTCTCTCCGTCGCAGATCCGCAAATTCGACCTGAAGACCGGCGACACCATCAGCGGCAACGTCCGTCCGCCACACGAAGGTGAAAAATACTTCGCGCTGGTCAAGATTGAAGCCATCAACTTCGAATCCCCGGAAGAGACCCGCAACAAGATTTTGTTCGACAACCTGACACCGCTCTACGCCCAGGAACGCATCAAGATGGAAACTGTGCGCGAAAGCATCAGCGGTCGCGTCATGGACCTGTTGACGCCTGTGGGCAAAGGCCAGCGCGGTCTGATCGTCGCCCCGCCGCGCACCGGTAAGACCATGCTGCTGCAGTCGATCGCCAACTCCATCACCACCAATCATCCTGAAGTGGTGCTGATTGTGTTGCTGATCGATGAGCGACCGGAAGAAGTCACCGACATGCAGCGCTCCGTCAAGGGCGAAGTGATCAGCTCCACCTTCGACGAGCCCGCTGTGCGCCACGTACAAGTCGCCGAAATGGTCATCGAAAAGGCAAAGCGACTGGTCGAACACAAGCGCGACGTGGTCATCCTTCTTGACTCCATCACGCGCCTGGCGCGCGCTTACAACACCATCGTCCCGCCATCCGGCAAAGTACTTTCCGGCGGCGTCGATTCCAATGCTTTGCAGCGCCCAAAGCGTTTCTTTGGCGCAGCTCGAAATATTGAAGAAGGCGGTTCGCTCACCATCATCGCCACGGCGCTGGTCGACACAGGCTCGCGCATGGATGAAGTGATCTTTGAAGAATTCAAGGGCACCGGCAATATGGAAGTCATTCTCGACCGCAAGCTGGTCGACAAGCGTGTCTTCCCTGCCATCGATATTCAACGCTCCGGCACGCGTAAGGAAGAGTTGCTCATCCCCAAGGACGAGTTGCAGCGCACCTGGCTGGTTCGCAAAGTCCTGAACCCGCTGTCGCCGGTTGAAGCGATGGAATTGCTGGTCGATAAACTTGGCAAGGCGCGTAACAATTCCGAATTCCTGCAAAACATGAACGCGTTGTAGCAGAATCATCTCATCCGGCTGCAGGGCCGGAAGCAATTCTCCGGGTACTTCCGAGAATGATGCCTGCTTCTGCCGATACTCCGACGAAGATGACCGCGGGTAGGATGCGGCGTTGGTGTGCTGACCGGCCATGGTTCTGGCTGATCGCCGCAGCGCTGTTTCTTCTGATTGCCGACGGTAGAAATACGGTCGCCGCTGCGGCGTGGTTAGGTCCCGTCTGCCTGCTTCGATTTCTTCGCTTGCGACCGGGCTGGAGTGGATTCGCCGCAGCCTATGCGGTGCGCTTGATCACCCTTCCGATCGCCGAGCGCGGCATGATTCCTGTGCCGGGCGTTTTCTACTACATCTTCATCGCCGCCATTTCGTGCGTTGCGCTGCTCCCCTATGCGGTCGATCGCGCGCTGATGTGGCGTCTACGTCCGGTCACTGGTACGCTCGTGTTTCCGGCCGCGATGGTCACGGTGCAATTCCTTCTCGGGTTCGGGATGCATGGTAGCTGGGGCTCGCTGGCGTACACGCAAAGTGGAGATCTCCCGCTGCTGCAACTTCTGGCGGTCACGGGGCTCGCGGGAGTGACTTTCCTGATCGCATGGCTCGCTCCCGTAGCAAACCTCGTCCTGGAGCGTGGTCTGGACTGTCGCACCTCCCGTATCGCTTCCTTCAGCTTCGTATCCGTTTTCTTGATCGTGGTCCTGGGCGGCGGACTTCGCCTGGCATTCTTTCCGCCGACCTCTCGCACTGTTCGAGTGGCATCGTTTTCACCAGAAGCAAGCGGTCCTCCCATCGATTCGCGCTTACGCGATCGGGTGGTTCGCGGCTCTGCGACAACCTCGGAATTAACTGAGTTCAACAACGCCGCGCGCGCTGGCCAGGACTATCTGCTGCAACGCACCGCAGTTGAAGCCCAGGCGGGCGCGAAAATCATTTTCTGGTCGGAAGGTGCAGCAACGGTCCTTCTGCCAAATGAACTTGCATTCCTAGAGCGAGGAGAATCGCTTGCCGCTCACGATCACATCTATCTCGGAATGGCGCTAGCGAGCTGGTCACCAGGACAGGCGCGTCCTCTTCATAACAAGATGATACTCATCGACCCGTCGGGAAAGGTCATGTGGCAATACCTCAAGGCGCACCCGACTCCCGGACCGGAATCGACACTCTCGGTTGCGTCGGATGGCAAGTTGCGTTTCCTCGACTCGCGCTACGGCCGAATCAGCGCAGCCATCTGCTATGACATGGACTTTCCCCGCCTGATCGCTCAAGCCGGCAGCCGCCACGCAGATATCCTGCTGAGCCCGGCTTCGGACTGGCGTGCGATCGATCCGCGTCACACGCAGATTGCAAGTTTTCGAGCCATCGAACAAGGCTTCAATCTTGTGCGACAAGCGAACGCAGGACTCGCGGCCGCATATGACTATCAGGGCCACACACTCGCGGCCGTGGACGCCTACACTTCGCCGAATGGGGCGCTTGTCGCAGAGATTCCCACCGCCGGTACGCTTACGCTCTACTCCATGCTTGGCGATTGGTTCGCGTATCTGTGCATCACCTGTCTACTTGTGTTGGCAATTCTTGCGTTCCGGTCGCCCTCGTCCATTGAATCGTAATCCTCCCGCATGTCCGATGTGAACTTTTTTCATCGAAGTGCAACGCCTATACTGAGGGAAATTTTGAGATCCGTTTTCTGAGGAGCAACTCCCCGTGAAGCGAAGAGAATTTTTGAAGTCCGCAGTGGCGGCTGGGGTCGCCAGTACATTGTCGAACTCGGCGGCAAGCGGGCAGGCGCCGCAAAATCAGCCCGAACCGCTGCTGCATGATTATCCCCTGGGCCCCGACTCCAAACGCCAGCCTGATGTTCCCGCCGGCAAAGTCTTCAGCTTCTCCATGAATCAGTCCAGATTTTTTCCCGGCACAGAACGCACTATCGACGTGTATGTCCCAGCGCAATACACCGGCGATCGACCGGCGTGCGTGCTGGTCGCGCTCGATCACCTGATGCACACCCAACCCATCGTGTTCGATAACCTGATCCATCGCAAAGAACTGCCCGTCATCATCGCCATCGGACTTTCCTCCGGAACCGATCCATCCGCTGATCCGCCGCACAACCCGCGCTTCAATCGCAGTTTCGAGTTCGACAGTCTCTCCGATGTTTTGGCGGAATTCATCCTCCAGGAACTTTTGCCTGCGGTCGAGGCGCACAAAACTCCGGACGGCCTTCCCATTCATCTATCCAACGATCCCAATGATCGCGGCATGATGGGCGGCAGCACCGGCGGCATCGGTTCGTTCACCGTTGTCTGGCAGCGGCCCGACGCATTTCGCCGTGTCTACAGCACGATTGGCACCTTTGTCGGCATGCGCGGCGGCGATCGTTATCCTGTGCTCGTCAGGAAGACAGACCCCAAGCCGCTGCGTGTCTTTCTGCAGGACGGCAGCCGCGATGGCTGGCCCGGCGGGCTGGAATTCGGCGACTGGTGGATGAGCAATCAGGAGATGGAGCGAGCCCTCACCTTTTCCGGATATGAAGTCAATCACGCCTGGGGAGTGTTGGGGCACGAAGGCAGTCATGGCGAATCCATCCTGCCCGACGTGATGCGGTGGCTATGGAAGGATTGGCCGAAGCCGATTGAAGCTGGAACAAGCCAGAACTCCATGCTGCGGACGGTATTGCAGCCCCAGGAAGCCTGGCAGCGAGTGGGTTCGAATCCTGCCGCATCCGGACGAACCGCAAACACACCGCTTTATCGCAGCCCACCGGTCTTGAATGAGCACTCCACCGCCGCGGCTCTGGCGAGTGATGCTTCCGGTCGGGTTTATGTGCAGAATCCTTCCAGTGGTGCAATCAGTCGCGTCCGCTCGGATGGCTCAACGGAACACTTCGCAAAAGTCAGCCCTGGGAATAACGGAATCGCGTTCGCGCCCGATGGTCGACTCTACGTCGCGGAAACGGCGAAGGGGAGAATTATCGCGCTGAATCGTGAAGGCCATTTGCAGGTCATTGCGCAAGGAATCCACGGTGTTGGAATCACCGTGACCCACGCGGGAAACATCTACGTGACAGAATCAAACGACGCCGTTGCTTACTCCGGCAAGGTCTGGCTCATTCGCCCTCACGGGGAGAAAACCGTCGCCGGCGAAGGGCTGAACGGTCCCGCAGGAATTTCTCTTTCCCCGGACGGCTTGTGGCTTTGCGCTGCCGAGAACCGGGGTCATCACGGCTACAGCTATCGAGTGCAGCCCAACGGCGAATTGCAATTGGGGGAACCCTATTACTGGTTCCACGTTCCCGATACCGCCAACGATAGTGGCGTATCCCAGGTCTGCATGGATCGCGATGGATACGCCTACGCCGCCACGCGGATGGGAGTGCAGATCTTCGACCGCAATGGACGGGTCCGCGCCATTCTGCCGATCACCGGACACCAACTGGCTGGAATTTGTTTTGGCGGCGCTGACATGCAATCGCTCTACGTCTCTACCGGCGACGCGATCTATCGCCGCAAACTCAAGTCTGTGGGATTTGCGCCTTCGGCCGCGCCCATTGTCCTGCCGG
Source organism: uncultured Acidobacteriota bacterium (assembly GCA_963737095.1). Classification (GTDB taxonomy): domain Bacteria; phylum Acidobacteriota; class Terriglobia; order Terriglobales; family Acidobacteriaceae; genus JAKAAZ01. The sequence goes on along the minus strand of CAVTRK010000007.1, from coordinate 109,685 downwards.
AAGGCTCAGCGGGATAATCAATCGACGATGAAGACTTTCGCCCCGGCCTCCGACGAAACCCGATGCCTGCCGGCTTGATCACCCATATGAAAGCTGGAGCCTGCGTGCAGATCGAAGCTGCGTCCATCTCCCAGTACGATCTTCAACGATCCTGCAACGACAAAGGCGATATGGCCTTTGGCACACCAGTGATCTGCGCTGTAACCCGAAGTAAAGTCCACCATCCGAACGCATAGCGTCTGGTCAATCACGGTGCGCATTTGGGCTGTGCCGCTCTTGCCCGGGACTTCTGTTACAGGTACCCCCTCCCATTCAATCACCGTGAATGGCACCTGCTGGGTTTTCATCGGAGTTTCTCCACGACAATAATCACGCTGCGCATCCGCTACCCGATACGCTCACGATCTTTCACCTTGCGCGCTGGAACTCCAGCATAGATCGACCATGGTTCCAGGTCCCGGGTCGCTACCGAGGCGAGCCCGAGAATCGCGCCATCACCAAGGTTCACTCCCGGCGAGACGCAGGCGCGCGCCGCAACCCACGCATAACGTCCCAACCGCATTGGGAATGACACGACGGGAAATTTTGGATCATTGTAGTCATGTGTAGCGCCGCAAAGATACGCTCCCTGGGAGACGATGGCATGCGACGCCAGAAACATCGGAGCAGGATTGTAGAGTTCTGCGCCGTCTGCCACCATCACCGTGTCTTCGCACTGCAAGTTCCACGGAGCCCACACACGCGAGGCAGGATAGAAGCGGCAATGCGGCCCCAATTTGGCGCCAAAGCATCGCAGCAGCCAGGCGCGCCAGGCATGCGCGATCCGCGGTGACGGGCGATAGAGCACAATCCACACCACACTCCAAAGCTGGCGCTGCACGCGGTTTCTGAAGGAATACTGCGGCGCTGTATAAGGATCGTTTCGCGTATGCCCTTGAACGCCAGTCTCCTGATGCGGAGACGATGCGAGCGAACTAGAGGACGAATTAGTATCCATGGGCCACGCTCGCTACTGCATGTATTGAAAGAATCGTACTAGCTCGCTGACATTTTGATCCAGATTATAGCGAGCCTCAAAGCAGGCATGTGCCTTCCGCTGCATCTCTTCCCGCTGCTCAATCGAGAGCGCCAGCCATCGCTGAAGCAATTGCCGAGTGCCATCCAGGGTGTCGGGTGCTACAAGCCCGGCGCCATCCGAATGAATCTCCGGCCAGATGTTCACCTGGTCCGATATCAATACGGGCCGGCTGCAGCCCAGCGCTTCTGCCACCGCGATCCCAAAATTTTCCTGGTGCGACGGCAGCACAAATGTTTCGCTGGCGTGGAACGCTCCCCACTTGGCATCGCCCGTGATCAAGCCCGGCCAATGTACACGGGTGGATAGATGTGCCGCTTTGACCCGCGCCTCCAAACCCTCGCGCATGCCTGCATCCGGACCTGCCATCACCAGGTCAACATCCGGCGCGCTGGCCGCGATGGATAGAAAGGCATCTATCAATAGATCGCATCCTTTTTTCGGATGAATTCTTCCCAGGTACAGAAAAAAACGCCTTCCCCGGGCGCCGGGACAACTTTCGTAGAAGGCTTCGATTTGCTGCTGCGGATCACCCGGAGGCGTTTCCGCGCCATACGGCACGACTGCCGCATTCCAAGCAGGCATGTCGAAGCTTTCTGGAGCCAGGCGTTGTTCCGTGTCACAGGTGAAGAGAATGGAGTTGGCATCGCGCAGCACACGGCGCTCGGCCAGGTTCCAGTAAATCCACTTCTTGATGTGCTTCAACGGATAGCGGCGCTTGAACCAAGGATCCAGCATGCCATGGGGAAACAAAACATATGGCTTGCGACCGTGAATCGCGCGCCAGGTTCCAAAGCTCTGGTATTGCCAAATGCCATGGATCACGACTCCATCGAAACGATCGATGTTTTCTCTTAGCCAGGGAACCCACGCACTGGAGTAGCCATATGTTCCGCCGCCGCGACCCAATGCATGCACAGGAAATGTAATGTCATGGAGAAAATCGTCTGAGGCATCATCGAGACAGGCGACTTCGCCTTCCCATCCCAGGCGCGGACCCGCCGCCACAATGCAGCGCACCAGTTGTGCAGGGCCGCCATATTCCGGATGGAGAGAGCGGATCACATGCAGGATATGCATGGCTCTGCGCTCTCCGTGCGGTTAGGTGTGCTCTCTTGATCGATCAGATGCATTGCTTCCATATCTATTTTTGTTCGCTGGCTGCCGTAAATGCCTGCATCAATCCCCGCACATTCGCCTCGAAACTGAATGTCTGAATCCGCTCCAGGCTGCGCTCGCCCATCTTACGACAGGCATCCAGATCTTCTAGAACTCGTTCGAGAGCATCGGCCAGAGCGCCTACGTTTCTTGCTGGATAGACCACTCCATTGTCGCCATCCTTCACTAAATCCGGCTGGCATCCAACCTGGTCGGACACAACGATGGCCTTACCCGCGTTCATCGCCTCATTCACCACCAGGCCCCACGGTTCATGAATGGAAGGCAGCACGAACACGTCGCATAAATCATAGAATCGCGGCAGCTCCGACTGATTACGAAAGCCGAGCAAATGGACACCTTGACGGTCCGGCTCGCTGGCCTGCTGCAGGCGCGCTTCAATCTGCGGCCGCTGCTCTCCCTCCCCAACAATCAGCAAATATGGCAATGGCCGTCCATCGTCCTTCAATCTCGCTCGCCTGGTCAGTTCAAGATAGGCATCCACCAGATCGATACAGTACTTCCGCACCAGCAGTTTGGATGCAAACAGCAGCACGGGCCGATTTGCTTCCAGTCCAAGCTGTTGCCGCAGTTGTTCTCTGGTGGCCGCCGCTGCATGAGCTTTTTCTTGAAAGTACGCGTTATCGACCGCATACGGTATGGGAAAGATCGGAATATCCGGGCCAAGATGATGCCGCCAGTATTCACTATTTCGCTGGCCGACACTGAGGACGCCATAGGTGAAGCGACGAAGGATACGAAAAAAAATATTTTTAACCGCCAGCTTCACGGGCCCGCGCGGATGATCGATCAATGTGGAGTCCGTGCGCAGCAGAACCGGAATCCCCAGCATTTTTGCAGCGACCATGGCCATCCACGAATTGACGGTCGCGTAGCCATGAATCCACAGCACATCAAACTGCCCCTGCCAGAGTCGACGATAAATTCCCCGAATTAAAGGACGAAAAAATGTGACATCCTGACCGTCGAGTAGTCGCGGCAGAAATTCATGGGAGTATCCACCCAACAATGGCACATCCCATTGCACGGCCGCACCAAAGCCTTTGTCGTGATAGCTGCGCACGGAAAAGTCAGAGGTGTAGAGCACAGTCAGCTCCAACCCAGGCTGCTGTGCCAGGAGCCGCAGCAGCGGTGACTGATACTGGATCGGATGACTGAGAAGATAGGCGACTCGCAGCATAACTTTGAGCAGGTAGTACAAAGACAGGCGAGCACTAGAATGACACTTCAGGAACTATCGTGGCCAGAGTCATTAAAGTAAAGGAATTGCGAAAATCAGGCCCATCGCGATGCCGATTCCGCCGCCCTTGATGGCAGCCTTCATCATGTTGGTCGGGATCATGACGATGTCGTCATTCTGCAGAATGGGATCAGGAGCTTTCCCGTCGATAACTCGAGAAAGGTTGACCTTGATTTCGCGCCGCTTCGCTCCAGTGGTGCGGATAATGCGGGTATCCGTCGTCGCGGCCTGAAAGCCCGTGTTCCCTGCCAGTGTCACCGCCTGGGTCAAGGTCAGAGGAGTATCCGGCGTAATGGCATAGGCGCCGGAATGGAGCACCGCTCCCACGACGTACACCACACCGGTGCGCGGAACAATTACCCGATCGCCCGGATACAGCGGGATATTCTGATCGACGGCGTTGGCCGGGTTAGAATTCACCACAACCAACAGGGGCTCGTCCACGCCCTTGCGAAGAATGGAAATGCTGTGACTGGCGTCGGGTTTCAGTCCGCCCGCGGCGCTCAGCGCGTCAAACAAACTCATCGGCGCAAAGGCTGGAATTGCCCTGGGCGAGTTCACCTCTCCCATCACGCCGATAATGTCGACCGTCGAGTCGGTAACAGAAATCAAGACATCCGGACTAAGTATCATTCCCCCGTCGATCAGTTTTTGCGCCACAAGTTTCTGTGCCTGCTCAACCGTCAGACCTGCGACGTGAGTGCTGCCGATTAGCGGCAAATCGACATTGCCGTCCCCGGCGATACGCGCCGGAACCTTGTAATCAGTTACACCGTATACGCTCACGCTGATCCCGTCGCCAGGATGCAACACGATGGGACCGCCCGGAATAAACTCAGTCGGAGCCCGCTCAACTAATCCTTTGTTATCCGGGTTAGGGCTATCGGCTCTCGTGGGTGCGGGTCCCTGGAACTGGCCTAGCGCAGCCGAGGCTGGCCACAACATCGCGAGGACCGCGAGAATGGGGACGGCGCCTGCGAGGGCGCGCGTAACGCCCGGAAAAAGTCGCCCAGCCATCCAGGTCTTCCATCTCAGCGCCAGCATCAGGAATCCTCCCTGCGCCAGAAGAATGGCCATTTGCGCTTGCCGGTTCCGTTGGCGGGCGCGCGACCATTGGAGTAGGAGTAGCGCTGGTATCCGTAGTAGCCGTAGTAGCGTTGCGAGGCCGCATCTACAGCGTTGATGACGGTGCCTCCCAGCCGGGTGCCGGCACGCAGCATCAGGTCGCGCGAGCGGCGCACTGAGTGCTTGCTGGCTCGCCCGTAGCGGACCACCAGCAGCACGGCATCTGCAAACGGTGCAAGGATCAGTCCGTCGGTAATGGTCAGCACCGGGGGCGAATCGATGATGATGTGGGTGAAGCGCTGCTTGCATTCCTCCAGGAACGTGATCATTCGATTCGACGAAATCAATTCTGTTGGAAACGGGGGCACCGGTCCGCTGGGAAGCAGAAAGAGATTAGGCGCTTCCGGAACAGTCTGGATCGATTCATCCAGGGTAGTCGAGCCCGAGAGCAATGTGGAAAGACCGACACGGCTGGTGATTCCGAAACGACTGTGAATGGTCGGCCGGCGAAGATCGGCATCGATCAACAACACCTTGGCCTCGCGGAACGCCAGCACAGCCGCCAGGTTGCTGGCCACGGTACTCTTTCCTTCCGCGGGAGTGGAACTGGTGATCAATACGGTTTGCGGCGGTTGTCCTACACCGGACAACAGCAAGGATGTTCGCAGCGAACGGAAGGCCTCTGCAAACTGCGAATTTGGCTGGCCGATAACATCGACATTTCGCTGCGCCGCCGTTCGTGTGTCTTCCGTAATCGTTCGCGGCAAGACTTTTCGTGCACGCGGAATTACTGCCAGTGACGGCAGCTCGGAAATTGTTTCGATATCGTGTACGCTGCGCAGGCTGGTATCCAGACTGTCGAAGAAGAAGGCCAGCGCGACTCCGCCGAACAATCCGAACATCAGTCCGATCAAAACTCGCGAGCTGCGTCGCATGCCGCTGGGTAGCAAAGGTTTGCGCGCATAATCGACCACGTCGATCTCGCTCGACTCCAGCCCTGCTTCAATTCCAGCTTCACGCAGGCGGCGCAACAAGCCGTCGTACAGGGTGCGGTTGGAATCGAATTCACGCTGCAGCAGCACGAACTGGATCATGTCGTCGCGCTTTTGATAGTCCTTGGCCTCTTCTTCCTTTAGGACATTCAGCGTCATCGACTCGTTTACAGAGGCAGCACGAAACGCGTTGTTCGACTCTGCCAACACACGCGTTTGCTCTTTATCGATGGCCTTCTGGTTCTGCGCCATTTCGGCTTTCAACTGTTTGACGGCTGGATAATTCGGCCCAAACTGAGAAATGAGTTGCGCATATTGCGATTCCAGTGTGGCCTGCCCATTGCGCAACGTGGCCAGCAGCGTTCCCGAACCCGATCCCAGCACGGCAGGGCTGCCATCGATCAAGTCCGGATTCATCGAAGTCAGCATGCGGTAGCGTGCTTCTGAGACGATCCGCGCAATCTTCGCGTCCGCCGCAGCCTTCGACAAGTCGTCCAAGGTGTCGAGATTCAGATTGTGGGCCTGGTCGCCAAAGCCGAGCACACCCAGCTTTCGCTGCAACTCCGCCAGCTTTTGCTGCTCGGTTTCTACTGATTGCTTCAAATCATCCAGCTGCGTCGACAACCACTGCGAGACGCGTTGCGTTGATGCATAGCGCGTCTGGAAGCTGCGGATGATGTAGTCGTTGATTAGCGTATTCACAACCCGCGCCGACAACTCCGGAGAGAGGCTGGTGAAGCTAATGGAAATCAGTTCCGTCTTGGGAACGCGGCCAATCCCCAACCCGCCGCGCAAAAATCCGATCATCCAGTCCTGTACGGCTGGATCGTTCGGATCCACGTGGGTTACGGTCGCCTTCGGTCCCAGAAAAACAGGATTGTCTTCCAGCTTTAGTTCCTTGGCCACCTTCAATAGCAACGAATCGCTCTGCAGAATTGCGACTTCAGTTTCAAGTCGAGTTCCCAGGTCCTGAGGGCCCGAACTCCCGGCGCCGATGCGGTACTCATTTGAGGCGCCCGGACGAACCTGGATGGTCCCCCCGGAAACATACGTCTTGGGAGTGGTAATGGCGCGCACAACTCCAAACACGGTCCCAATGAAAACGCAGGTCAGAACAATCCACTTCCGCTTACGCAGAGTCAGAAGGTTTTCCGCCAGCGCGTTCCCTTCCTCGTTCGTTACCCAGCCGCCACCGGTCTGGAACGATCGAGGTTTGAATTCTTCTGGGGGCGCTGCGTTGGTTTCAATTGGACTCATGCCAGGACGGACCGCTCATTCATTCTTGCTCTAGGTTGTTGCATGGAGACGTCTCTCAAACCTTGCAGTCCGGACGTCATTCGGAAAATAATTCGCAGGCAGTTCTTTTCTCTCCGCGGCAGGACAGGATCCGCCTCCCCCATGGTCTTTCGATCCTCCGCGCGCACGGTCGAAGCTTCTGGACAGCGCTCTGCCATATCCCTCAAACATACAACAAGCAGTCACCGATTGAATCTCGGTGTTGATGGATCCTAAACACCCTTGGCGATGGTTACTCTTGAGGATAGGTGCAAGCGCCGACACACGTCAATTGTGGCGGCAGCACGACTGGCTTGAATTCTCCACCTAATAAGAATACAGGAGATACCTTGAGAGGGATGGTCGCAATCTGCGGGAGGTTAGATGGGAAATTCAGGGAAATTTTGAGCCACTGGGAATGGATGCGAATGAGAGGGTCGGTCTCGGGGCAAGTCAGGTTCTCCCCCTCTCTCATCGCAAAAACGGCACGCTGGCGCTGATATGATCGTCGAGTATTGGCGTCGGTCGCTAGCAGGCGCAAGAGGTACCCCCAGCAAATGGATGTCAATCGTCCCATTGTCGTAGTCGGCTCAGGGTATGTGGGCCTGGTGGCAGCTCTCTGCTTTGCTGAAATGGGATACCGCGTACTGTGCGTCGACAACGATCCTGCAAAAATGGCGGCCCTGCAGGCCGGTCGCGCCACCATCCACGAACAGTTTTTACCGGAATTGCTGGCACGCCACGGCAATCGCAATGTGATCTTTACCACCGAATTAGGCGCCGCCGCACGTCAGGCAGAAGTCATCTTTATTGCCGTCGGAACTCCGCAGGCCCGCGGCGGCAAGGCGAACCTGTCGTACATCGAGTCCGCTGTCAAAGAAATTGCCCGGAATATCGATCACTACACCGTAATTGTGGAAAAGAGCACCGTCCCGGTCTACACCAACGAGTGGATTGCCGGGTTGATTGAGCGGTGTGGTGTCGCCCGCGATCGCTTCGATGTAGTTTCCAATCCTGAATTCCTTCGCGAAGGCAGCGCTGCAGCGGATTTTCTGCATCCCGACCGCATTGTCATCGGATGCAACAACGATCGTTCCGCCGTCCTGGTTGGTGAAGTTTACCGGCCGCTCACTTCCGGCACATATTACGAACGCTCCAACATCATTCCAGGGCAATGCGTTCCAGACAAGCCGCCGGCGCTGCTGCGCACTTCGCCGCAAAGCGCAGAGTTGATCAAGCACGCTTCCAACGCATTCCTCGCGATGAAAGTTTCCTTTATCAACGCGATTGCGAACCTGTGTGAGATTGTCGGCGCCAACATTACTGAGGTTGGTCCCGGCGTTGGTATGGATCAGCGCATCGGCACCCAGTTTCTGCATCCCGGCATCGGCTACGGCGGTTCCTGTTTTCCCAAAGATCTGACCGCCTTTCGCTCCATGGCCGCCGAATACGGAATCGATTTCAGCTTGCTGGGCGCCATTGAGCGCATCAACGAATTGCAGCCACTTCGCTTTCTGGAAAAGGTGCGTAACGCTCTCGGCAGTCTGGAAGGAAAACATCTGGCCGTGCTCGGCCTTGCCTACAAAGGCGGCACCGACGATGTCCGTGAATCTCCCGCCATGCGCCTGGTGCAGCTGCTGCTTGCCGAAGGCGCCAGTATCGCAGCCTATGATCCAGCGGCCATGATCCGTGCACAGGAGGTGCTTCCTCCGGGGCCGGCACTCACCTATGCAGCCAATGAGATGGAGGCCGCGATTGAGGCTGACGCCCTGCTGGTGCTTACCGACTGGCCGCAGTTTCTGTCGCTCGATCTTGAAGCCATGGCGCGAACCCTGCGACGCCCACTGCTGATCGACGGTCGCAACTTGTTTGCGCCGGAAGATGTCGTGCGCCAGGGAATGATGTACCTCAGCGTCGGCCGTCCTGCTGCCGGGACCACGGAGTTTGAAGGCCAGCCGGAACTTTCAGAGTTTGCCGAAACCGGTGCCTCTGTCCCCCGCAGCATTCCATCGGAAAAGATTGCGGCCCCGTATTTGGTTCCACCGGTCGCACGTGGCAAGAAGAAAATGCGCGTGCTACTTACCGGGGCGGCTGGTTTCCTCGGCTCCCACCTCACGGATCGCCTGTTGGCTGAGGGCCACTCCGTCGTCGGTGTCGATAACCTGTCAACCGGGGTGTTTCACAATCTTTCGCACGTGACGCGCGAGCCGCGTTTCGAGCTGATCGAGCACGATATCTGCGAATTCTTCGATCCGGGACCGATCGACTATATCTTCAACTTCGCCTGCCCGGCCAGCCCGCCGCAATATATGCGCCTCGGCATCGAGACCCTGCGAGTCGGCTCGGAAGGCACCATGAACATTCTGGACCTGGCCCGAAAATATCGCGCGAAAGTGCTGCATGCCTCCACCTCCGAGTGCTACGGCACCCCGGAGGTTCACCCTCAGCCGGAAAGCTATTGGGGTCACGTCAATCCTGTCGGCCCGCGTTCTGTGTATGACGAAGCTAAACGTTTTGGCGAGGCCGCCGTTATGGCCTACCGCGCCCATTTCAATGTCGACGGGCATGTGGTCCGCATCTTTAACACCTATGGCCCGCGCATGCAGCCCGACGACGGCCGCGTTATCTCTAACTTCGTGATGCAGGCGCTGCGCGGCGAGGACGTCACCGTCTATGGCGACGGCTCGCATACTCGCAGCTTCTGTTATGTGACCGACCTGATTGAGGGAATCATTCGCCTGTCGCGCATCGAGGAACCGCTGCCGGTCAACCTTGGCAATCCCGCAGAGAACACGGTGCTCGACTGCGCCCGTCGCGTGATATCGCTCACCGGATCTTCCAGCCGAATTCGCTTTGAGCTACTGCCGCAGGACGATCCACCGCGCCGCCGCCCAGACATTACCAAGGCCCGCCAACTGCTGGCATGGGAACCGGTGGTCTCCTTCGACCAGGGCCTCAGCGAAACCATCGCCTACTTCCGCGCACTACCCGCCGACCTGATCGTCGCCGGGTAGTATCTACACTCGCGGAGGATGTCAGCAGATCTCGGCTCGATGGCTGAACCCTTCGATGTGCGGAAATTGCACATCACTGCACAAACGAAATTCCGTAGCGGGCGGAGATCGCCATTAACTGTTCCACATCCTGTGGCATGGTCAGAACGGAAATCTCTTCCAGGTATTTCTCCGTTCCGGCTGGCGTGATAAACACCAGCTCTTGCCGGTAGTCGTCCCCGCATTGCGAAAAGTATGCACTCCGCCGCGCTTGGCCAGAACCGCCTGCCCCGCCGGAACCTTGTGCCATGCGCCATCCTGCAGCAACTCGTAGTCGCCTTCCAGCCCGAAAAACGTTTCATCCTCGCGCTCGTGCGAATGCGGCGGCGGACCTCCACTCGGAGGCGAGGTTTGCGTCAGTGTCGTCGACAAGCCACCCGTCATTTCACCTGTAACGAGAATCTCGACGGGCTCGCCGAAGACTTTGAAGGTTTTCACCGGGCTCATGAGTTTCTCTCAATGGGACGAAGTACAAAAGTAAAGTCCCTGAATCACGAAACTTCCTGGCAAACAAAATCAGCGCAACTGTAAAAATTGGCTGTGACTCGCCCTACCACTTACGAATGGTGTGAGTTTTCTTCGGATACCAGGTGATTTGAACATTCGTAGTGACATCGTTCTGTCCGCCGGTTTTATATACAGGCGCCTTCCAGCGCTCGTACTGCACCCAGGCATTCAATTCCACCTCCGGCTTCAGACGCTTGACCACGGTAAAGGTGAAATCGTTCTGCGTGGTGCCGCCATCCACCCGCGGCACTCCGGTCGCAAATGTATTGCCGGGAATAAAGTCCTTGGCCGCCTTGGCGTTTCGATACGAGAGCTGCAACATCTCCATGGGAGATAGATGATAGGTCAGCCACGCCTGGCCACCCTTTGCCTCCCTCCCGATCCAGTCACCGAAAATGTTGCCCTTGTAGGTGTACCCCTGTCGCTGCACGGTTTCGTAGTACATGAAGCTGCCGTTATTGCTGTTCGAAACTGGCACGTCACTATAGACGCCTTCCGCGCGCAGGTCGAACTTGGGAGCGTTGGGCAGGCGAGCCAGAAAGATTCCCGATCGGATGGCCGCGCGTCGCGGAGCGCTGACCGGGGTGACATCATCATGTGACTCCGCGTCGGCGTAGAGCGTCACCAGCTTACTGATGTAGGGTAATCGCCAGCTGAAATCAAATGTACTGAAGCGTGCTCCGGGATCGTTGCGTGAGAATTTTGTCGACGCCGGAACATTCTGGAAACTCGTAAAGCTGTTCCAGAAGCTGCCGAAGGTGATCGGCACATGGTTTTTGCCACCCCAGATCACAGTCCGTGAGAAACCGAATTCAAAGGTCGGGGTGGGATTGAACGCGAACTTTTCCATGTGTACCCAAGGCTCATTCGGATCGGTATGCCCCTGCAGACTGCCAACCAGGAACTCATACCGGACCGGCCCTAGCACGTAGGAAAGGTAGGGAATTTTCAGCGGCTCCACGCGGTTGATGCGGAAGGAATAGATATCTTCCGCATTGTTGCTCCAGTTAAAGGCGCCCCCTGTTGCTGGCCCGTCCCACACATCGCTCTTGCCGATGGAGAAGTCATGGTTGAATACGGTCGCGGAGAAGTTGGCTTCAATCAATCGGAAATAATTGCGCGAAGGAATCGGCCCCTCGGGAATGGTGTCCTGGGGCACGGCAGGGGTATAGTCCACAGCCGCCAGCGAGGCTGCCAGGTCGGAAGAATATCCATCCGCGCTGGGTACGTGCTGATATTCGCCGCGCACATACAGCGCGAACGGGCCCGAAGTCGCGCGGGCGCTGAATCCTGCGTAGTTGTTGAATCCCTCTTCGTACGGGCGGCCGTAGTCGTTGATGATGGTTTGACCGAGGTGATAGCTATCCCGCAACGGAGTTCCCGCAATCGGCATGGCGCGCTCGTACAGCGACTCCAGAGTCGCGTTCGTCGTCCAATAACCGGTGGTGTGAATGTCGCCTTCAAGTTCTCCGAGCACCGCATTGTAAATTTCCAGCGCCTGCTCATTATTTGTGTCGGAATGAATTCTTTCCTGCTCCGCAAACAACATCCGCAGCACGCTGAGCCGCGTCCAGGGACGCATATCAACGAATGACGTGGTCAAGTAACCCATGGAGTAGAGGCGCATCAGTGCTGGATACATCCAGCTATCCAAGGGAATGTACGTTGACCCCAGGTTGCCAGCGATTTCTGACGCCGGCACGATGGTAAACGGAGGAAAGGCTTCATCCGAAGAGTTGGAGCCGCTCGATTGAGCGGGCGGTACGTAGGTGTTTGAGATACCGGGTTGCGGCTTCGGCGGTTTCTCTCGATAGGCCGGCATACTCTGGTCCTGCTGGGGACCAAACTTCATCGCCGATTCCGTCGGTTGCCACGATACATTGGCCAAAAAGGTTGAGCCGACTTTAGGAAGCGGCTTCGACCCCTGGGCTTGTGCTTCTCCACTTTGCAGGAAAACGAATCCAATCGCTAATCCCACATACACCAAACTTGCACCGACTGTCCGAATGCTACGATTTTTCACTCGCACCTCAAAAAAATTTCTGCCCACTGGCCGCCGTCACATCGACCCCGTAAGCAAAGCAGCGCACAAATCTCTTCCAAATCTCTCGCCATTAAAATTCTATCGGGAATTCTGAAAGACTTCAGTTTTGCCCAGCATTTGGCGTGCATTCTTTAGGATGCGGACCGGAGGCGGATTTGGGCTACGCTACGCAGTCCGCTAAAAGCCCAGCGGGTGACGCGGCGGTTTCGATCGGCGTTACCGCCGTCCCGCCGCATAACAACGCTCGATAACCTCGATAAAAAATTTGTATTCGACCTTTCGCCAGCCACAAGGCAAAGTAGAATAAAGCTCTCACCGCTACTCCTACAATTTCAGTTTTGCTGGGCATACGGTTCAAATCATGGGCACTCGGCAGCAATGCCGCAAAGTTTACGTTCTAAACCTTCCTGTCTACGCAATTTAGGTCAACCGCACGTTCAAGATTATGTTGCGAATATAGGTTGTTTCATTTCATTTTTCCACCACGGCGGTCAATCGTTATGAGATGGATTCAAGAGCGGCGCCTCGATATCGTGCGCCCAGCCCAGAAATATAGAAATCGACCTGGCTTGCAACCTGCTGGGGCCAAGATCCTTTCCTCTGCCCGGCAATTGCATCGGACCGGTTTCGCTCGCATCGTTTTCCCGCTGCTGCTCTGTACCGGCTGCTTCGCGGGCGTTGCTCAGGCCCAGGCTGCCGCGACCACCGCCCAGGTGCAGCAGCATCTGCAACAGTTGGACACCGCCGTGCAAAATGCCCAACTTTCCGCTGATAACGGCTGGATGCTGGTTTGTGCCGCGCTGGTCCTGATGATGACGATTCCCGGGCTGGCCCTGTTCTATGGCGGCCTGGTCCGAAAGAAGAATGTTCTGAGCACCATGATGCACAGCTTCGCCATGGCCGGCATCATTTCAGTCGTATGGGCGTTCGTTGGATTCAGTTTATGCTTTGGCTCGGGCACCAGGTTTATTGGAGGATTTCACCACCTGTTCCTGCGTGGAGTGGGCTCTGCCCCCGATCCGGCCTATGCCGCCACCATTCCGCTGGCAACCTTCATGATCTACCAGCTGATGTTTGCCATCATCACACCGGCACTTATCTCCGGCGCCTTTGCCGAACGAATGAAGTTCAGCGCCATGGCATTGTTCACCCTGCTGTGGTCTCTGTTTGTGTACGCGCCCATGGCCCACATGGTCTGGGGCAAGGACGGTCTTTTAAATGCTGCTTTGACCGGCGGTGTTCCCACATTGGATTTCGCCGGCGGCACCGTCGTGCACATCACGTCCGGCGTGTCGGCCCTGGTATGCGCGCTCTATCTCGGTAAACGCCTGCATTACCCCAAGGAACCAATGCCACCGCATAGCGTGGTGCTAAGCTTTATCGGCGCTGGCCTGCTGTGGGTGGGCTGGTTTGGATTCAACGCAGGTAGCGCTTTGTCAGCGGGTACTCTGGCGACAAGCGCCTTTATCGCCACTCATTTTGGCGCGGCCGCCGCCGCCATCGGATGGTGCTTCGCAGAGTGGATTCGCAACGGGAAGCCCAGCGCACTCGGAGCCATCTCGGGAGCAGTCGCAGGTCTTGTCGCCATTACTCCGGCGGCCGGTTTCGTCGGGCCCATGTCGGCTCTTGCCATCGGTTTCCTTGCCGGTCTGTTCTGCTACTTTATGGTCGCCAAGGTGAAACAGTGGTTTGGCTATGACGACTCCCTGGACGCCTTTGGCGTGCACGGCGCAGGTGGAACACTGGGTGCCATTCTCACCGGAGTCTTCGCTTCCCGCGCCATCAATCCCATCTTCAAAGACGCTCACGGCAACGCGCTTCCGGTCGGTTGGCTCGACGGCAATTGGATGCAGGTGCCGCATCAATTGGTGGGAGTGGCGATCGCGTGGGTGCTGTCCATTGTTGGAACTCTTGTGCTGTTGAAGATCGTCGACATGTTAATCGGTTTGCGCGTCGATCCAGCCGACGAACATGAGGGCCTGGATTTGAGCCAGCACGGCGAAGAAGGCTACGACTGGGAAATTGCCGCTTCTTAGTCCCGCTCTGGTATATCTTGGCGGTGAGGTACGACGATTGAACGAATGGCCCTTCTTCTTTTTTGGGAAAAGTGAGGAAGCAAGACATGCAGAAAATTGAAGCGATCATCCAGCCATCGAAACTGGACGCAGTGAAAGAAGCGCTGATCGAAATTGGAGTGGAAGGCATCACCATTCTTGAGGCGCGCGGCCACGGCCGTCAAAAGGGTCACACCGAGTTCTATCGCGGACGCGAGTATGCCGTCGATGTATTGCCAAAAATCAAGCTGGAAATCGTCGTCACCGATGCAATGTCAGAACGAGCCATCCAGGCCATCCTGACCGCTGCCCGCACTGGAAAAATCGGCGACGGCAAAATTTTTGTTTCGCATATCGATGAAGCAATTCGTATTCGTAACGACGAGCGGGGAGAGACCGCTTTGTAAAGTCGCGCTTGCATCCTTCAACTTCGCGCAAAGGAGCCTGCTATCCCGATCTCCGATTCATCTTCGATCCAGCTATTGCGCGTGGAGTATCAACGGACTTCGGAACAGATGCGGCAATTCTTTTCCGAATCGCAGGATGGTCCGGTCCTGGTCCAGCGCCGCGCCGAACTTGTCGATCACCTGGTCGAACGTTTGTGGCTTGAGCATATTGCCTCTGAAGAATACGGACCGCAGGGGCTGACCCTGGCCGCCATCGGAGGATATGGAAGGCGCCGGCTTTTTCCCCACTCCGATATTGACCTGCTGTTTATCGCCGCCGACGCCACGTCGGAGGGCGCGCATAAAGCTGGTATTCGCAAATTGTCGCAGGATCTGTGGGACATAGGATTGCGCGCCAGCGCCACCACCCGCACACTTGCCGAGTGCGAGCGCATCAGCGACGAGAATCCGGAGTTCACCCTGTCACTTCTGGATCGCCGCTATGTTGCCGGCGACTTCGCCCTGTTCGAGGAACTGGATCTGGAAAGATTTCCAGCCCTGGT
This sequence comes from uncultured Acidobacteriota bacterium, assembly GCA_963737095.1. GTDB lineage: Bacteria > Acidobacteriota > Terriglobia > Terriglobales > Acidobacteriaceae > JAKAAZ01. Next base: position 94,252 of record CAVTRK010000007.1, on the reverse strand, counting down.
GGAACGTAGGCGTTCACAATTGTTCGCGGCCATCATGCAACTAACGCGCACCCGTCACGCCAAATATCAGCGAACCCTTTTTCATTTGGAACCGAACGTTAAAGATGGCATCGGAGGCTTGCGCGACTTTCATACCTGCGCATGGTTAAACCAGCTACTGCCGGAATCGGCCCGATACTCCGCCAGTCGTTATGAAAAAGATCTGCTGGTGGAGCGGCAGGACGATTCCGCCCTGGCGCATCAGTTTCTCATCACGGTGCGCAGCTTTCTTCATTACAGGAGCCAGCGCGACGACAACATGCTTTACTGGCAGGCACAGGACGAAGCTGCGAAACTGCGACTCGGCGTCTCCACGGTGCGGACTCGCCTGGCAGACAAGCGCCCTCCGGACACCGCTGGTTGGATGCGTCAATATTTTCGCCATGCTCGTTCCATCGAGTGGCTCACCCGGCAAATGCTCGACGAGATTCCCAGTGGCCGTCTTGCCGTGATGGATCAAATCCGTCAGTGGCGCAGCCGCACTGTACTCCAGGGGTGTCCCGTTGCCGACGGCAAGATTGCCCTGAAATCTGTGGCGGAGTACTCCGATCCGGACCGCGTGCTGACCTTGTTTCAGATGATCTCCGAACAGCCGCTGCAGCTTACCCGAGAGGCTGAAGGTCATCTGAGCGATTCGCTGGCCGTGTTGGCCGAACGGCTGCCGGAAGGCGCTGCACTCTGGCAGCGGGTGCGGCGCATTCTGCTTGGCCCCGAAGTGGCCAATGCACTACGCGTTATGCACGCGCTGGGAATTCTGGAATTGATTCTGCCGGAATTTCACGGCGTCGATGCGCTCGTGGTTCGAGACGCCTACCATCGCTACACCGTCGACGAGCATACATTTTTGATCCTTGAAAATCTGCATGCGCTGGCGCTCCCGAATAACGAATGGGAGGGCGGATTTTCTTCCATCCTGCGCGAGGTAGAGGAGCCGGAATTGCTGTACCTGGCGGCCCTGTTGCACGATACCGGCAAAGCTCGCAGCGAGGGCAGCCATACCGAGCAAAGCATGTGGATTGCTGAAGCAGTGTGCGAACGCTGGCACTTGACCCCTCCCCAGCGCGAAAGCGTGTTGCGCCTGATTCGCAATCACCTGGAAATGTCCCTGGCGCTGCGCAAGGATATTTTCGATGCGGAAACCGTCCGCATGTTTGGTGAGCTGGTCGGCACGCAGAACAATCTTCGCCTCCTTACCCTGTTGACCTACGCCGACATTCATTCCGTCAACCCCGAAGCCTTGACCCCGTGGAAGGCGGAAAATTTGTGGCGCCTGTACATGGCAACTTCAAATTATCTGGATCGAAATGTGGACGAAGATCGCATCCAGGAAGATGCCGATACCGCCGCAGTCCAGCAGGTGATTGCTCTGTCGCCTGGGAATTCCGTAGCCATCCATCACTTCCTGGCCGGTCTGCCGCAACGCTACCTGCGGACACGTTCGGCAGCGGAAATTCTCACGCACTGGCAACTTGCGTCGAAGTTGAACGACTCTTCCTCCAGCGTTGTGCTTTCTCGCACGGATGCATGGTGGGAATGTACCTTGATCACCCACGATCGACCTTTCCTGTTTGCGGACGCCGCTGGTGCGCTGACCGCGTGGGGCATGGATATTCTGAAGGCCGATGCATTTTCCAACGCCGCGGGAATTGTCATCGATCACTTCCGTTTCCTGGATCGTTACGAGACTCTGGCGTTGAATCCGGCGGAAACCGGGCGCTTCCAGAAGAGCCTCACCGATGTCGCCAGCGGGCTGGTCGCCGTTGAAAGACTGCTCGCCGCCCGGGCTCACTCCACGCGCACGCAAAACCACAAGACTCGCGTGGAAACCCGCCTTTCCGTCGACAACACATCCTCAACCCACAGCACGATTCTGCAGGTAATCACCCAGGACACTCCCGGGTTGCTGCGTCGTCTCAGCCTGGTGCTGGCGCAAGAGAGGTGTGATATCTCTGTAGCTTTGATCGATACCGAAGGCGAAGTAGCGATCGACGTTTTCTACCTAACCAAAGGATCGGCTCCGAACGTGCCTTCCTCGACCAGTGCTCAATCTGAAAATGCAAAGCTCGATCCGGAATTTTTGGATGATCTGCAAAAAGTTCTGGCCGATGCTCTTGAAGCTTCCGCAACTCTCCGCTGAATTCTCCTCGCCGATTTTCCCATTCAGCGTTTCGTTTTTCGCTTTGCATGCGTTCCGTCCACGTATATCTCCGGAGTACACTGGGGACGTTGTTTGCCAAGCTACGACCCACATAGAACCTGCGAGCAACCAATCATTTTCCATCGGCTGGAGCGCATTGATGAATCCGAATTCCTTCCCTCGAGCGCTGCGCCATTTCGTTCTATACCTGGCGGTCGGTTGCATCAGTCTTCCAACTTTTTCAGCAAACCGCACCAAGCGCAAACACGCTGCGGTCCCACAGGGAAAGCCAACAGTGCAGCAGGCGGAGCCCCCCAACTGGTGGAGCAATCTTCCCAATCCGATGGTGCTGCTCTATGGAAAAAACTTAGTCGATGCGCACATCAGCAGCAGTGTCGCGGGAGTTTCTGTTCGGCGCACCAGGATCTCTCAGAACGGCCATTGGGCGTTCGTCTGGCTGGATACCTCCGACGCTCCTCCGCAGCACTTTGACCTGGTGGTTCGCACTGCGGCCGGCCAGACCCGCGTTCCCTATGAACTCGACAAAATGCACGACCCCAGCCAAGGTTTCCAGGGTTTCACGCCTGCGGATGTGATGTACCTCATCATGCCCGACCGCTTTTCTCAGGGAAATTCCGCCGGTTCGCAACTGCCGAAAACCGTCGCCACCGTGGATCGCAGCAATCCACACGACTATCACGGCGGAGATTTGCGCGGCATCGAAAATCATTTGGACTATCTGAAGCAGCTTGGCGTCACCACACTCTGGATCACGCCGCTCTATGCGCAGGATCCCGCCTCCGAGGATTATGACGGCTATGAACCGGTCAACATGTACCAGATCAATCCACACTTCGGAAGCTTGCAGGACTATGAAGACCTGGCCGCAGCCGCCCACAGCCAGGGCATGAAGTTGGTATTAGATATCGTCGCCAACCAGGTTGGTCCAAAAAGTATTTGGGTGAACGACCCTCCGACACCGGACTGGTTCCATGGAACGCCGGCCGATCATCTTGCGGCGACTGACAATTTCGCTTCGATTGCCAGTCCGCACGCCGCTCCCGCCGCCTATCAGCCGGTTGTCGATGGATGGTTCCGCAACGTTTTACCTGACCTGAATCAGTCGAATCCATTGGTAAAGCAGTACCTGATCCAGAACGCAATCTGGTGGGTCGAAACGGGAACTGTGGACGGCCTCCGCCTCGACACATTTCCCTACGTCGACCGCTCCTATTGGCAGGATTTTCACTCCGTCCTCCACGCCCTCTATCCCAACCTGACTACCGTGGGCGAAGTGTACAACTCTGACCCCACCGTGACCTCGTATTTCACCGGCGGTCAGAAACACGTCGGCATCGACACGGGACTCGATACCCAATTCGACTTCCCCAGCTTCTTTGCCTTGCGTTCTACGCTGAACGGGACGTCTGCTTCCAGTTCATCCATGTCGGATCTGGAAAATGTGCAGCGCCAGGACTGGCTCTATCCTCATCCGGACACACTGGTGACATTTTTTGGCAACCACGATACCGCCCGCTTTCTCTCAGCACCTGGAGCGACCGCGGCCAGCGAACGGCTAGCCTTTGGATTGCTGGCCACGATGCGCGGCATGCCGCAGATTTATTACGGAGATGAAATCGGCCTCTCCTCCAGCCCTGATGGAGACAACCGGGCCGACTTTCCTGGAGGATTTCCCGGCGACCCGAAAAATGCTTTCACCCCTGCAGGCCGAACTCCGCAGCAGCAGGCCATGTATGCCTGGGTTCAGAGCCTATTGGACTTGCGCGCGCATCATGAAGCCCTGCAGACCGGTTCCCAGCAAAACCTGCAGGCCGACGAAAGCGGATACGTGTTCGCTCGCTTCGTCGTCCCTCCGGCAAAAAATGGAACGACGCCGCCACCCTCTGAAATCGATCTTGTGCTGATGAACAAATCCGCCGCGCCGCGAACCTTTCATCTCGACTTCACACGCACCGCCCTCGACGGCATCAATACGCTGAATCCACTTTGGAATACTCAGCAGACGGTAGTCGTGGCCCAGGACCATTGCAACATCACTGTCGGTGCGCAGCAGTTAGTCGTCTTCAACGCAAACCCATCCGTGCAGCCCTAAGTCCCAGGGTTCGGGCCGAATGATTAGAATGCAGAAACCTTTGCGAGTCGCGGCAGTTGGTGAACTGCTGTGGGACCTGCTTCCCCAGGGTCCACAACTCGGCGGCGCTCCTGCAAACTTCGCAGCAATTCTGTCGCAGATGTTTGCCGGCGATTCGTCCATATCCGGCGGTGAAGTGTATTTGGTTAGCTGTGTGGGTGATGATCCCCTGGGGAAAGAGGCGCGCGCGCAACTCGTCGCCCATCAAGTGCGGCCAGATTTTATTGCGATCGATCCTAAGCTACCGACCGGCACAGTTGAGGTGCATCTCGATCGAGTACTGGGACCGCGCTATCGCATCTGCAAAACAGTCGCCTGGGATGCTGTGCCTGAAACTGCGCAGTTATCAGCCGTGGCTCCTGACTTGGACGCCGTTTGCTTTGGGACTCTGGCGCAAAGATCGGCCATGACCCGCACCACACTTCGATCGGTGGTTGCGTCCTCGAGTTCGAAATGTCTCCGGGTCTTCGATGTCAATCTCCGCGAACCAGACTGGAATGCGGAGTCGATCTTGTGGGGATGCGAGCACGCCACCATCTTCAAAATGAACCATGACGAAGTCGTACATGTCGCCAACGCCGTCGGCGCAGACAAGCAAGGCACACCTCTCCAGGTGGCGCATTCCCTGCTGGATCGATTTGAAATCGAACTGGTCGCAATCACTCGCGGACAACACGGCAGTCTGCTTGTAACACGTGGCGCCGTGAACGATCATCCCGGAATTCCTGTTCATGTCGTAGATTCCATCGGCGCCGGTGACTGCTTCACGGCGGCGCTCACCTACTTTTCGCTGCATCATCGCCCATTGCCGATTGTTGCCGAAGCCGCGAACCGCTGGGGAGCCTGGGCCGCTTCGCAGCGTGGAGGCATGCCCTTCCTCGACCCCGCCTCTCGGACCTATTTGGAAACATCGATCGAGCCACCGACGACATAGTCGGCTTTTCGTGGACCGGCCAACACACCCCGTGCTTCTGGTTCGCGGGTCGATGTCACCGTGATCGCCCGAACAACCTGCTCGCAACTTTGCTAGTATTTCCTGTTCTATCCCGGAGCAAAAATTGTGTTGCGAATCCAAACTCTCCTTTTCGCTACCTTCGTAGCCGTTCCACTTTCAATGGCCGCGCAGAGTACATCCATGCGGCCGCCGATCACCGGTATCGCCAAGATTTCCGTATATGCGACCGACCTCAGCAAGTCGAAGCAGTTCTACGGAACATTTCTTGGATTCCCGCAAATCGCCTCCACGTCCGCTTCCTCGCCGATGGAATTCCGTGTCAGCTCAAAACAGATAATTGAAGTCCAGCCTGCGCCGAATGGCACGACGGACTTTCTGGCGTACATAGCGTTCGCCACCACCGACCTCGATTCCATGCAGCGATACTTAGTCAGTCAGAAAGTTCCGATCGAAGGCGATATTCAAACTCGGGCCGACGGCTCGCGCTTTCTATGGGTGAAAGATCCAGAAGGACATCGTCTGCAATTTGTGCAACTGGCGCCGCACGGCCACCTGCTGCCCGTTGGTTCCGCCAATTCAAAAAATACCTCGCAGCCGATTTCGCAAATCGTTCTTCACGCGGGCTTCATCGTGCGTAATCGTGCCGAGGAAGATCGATTCTTCCACGCCATTCTCGGCTTTGTTGAAGGTTGGCAGGGCGGCCGCGGTCACAAACTGGAATGGGTCGACATGCGCGTGCCTGATGGCGCCGAGTGGCTGGAGTATATGCTGCGGGATCCGAATGCGAAGAACGAAGGCGACAGCGGCGTCCTGAATCACTTCGCGCTGGGAGTTCCCGACATCCACCAGGCCGCGCAGATGCTGCAACATCGCCATTGGGACTCCTCCCAGCCGTATGAGGACCCTGAGATCGGCCTCGATGGAAAATGGCAGCTGAATCTGTACGACCCGAACGGTACCCGCGCGGAATTGATGGAGTTTGGCCCGGTGCGCAAGCCCTGCTGCTCGCCCTATACCCTGCCCGCGCCGAAGTAGTTTGCAGTCATTTAAACTGGTGTTCTATGTCGAGCTCTTCTGTTCCCGCGACCACCCCTACCCTGCAAAAAACAGCGCTCAACCCAACTCATCGCCAGTGCGGCGCCAAGATGGTCGATTTTGGCGGCTGGGATATGCCGGTGGAATATGCCGGCCTGATCGCGGAGCACATGGCGGTGCGCACCCGCGTCGGCATCTTCGACGTCAGCCACATGGGCGAGATCCAATTGCGCGGCCCCGAGGCGCTCGATGCCGTCCAGTTCGTTTCCATGAACGATGCTTCCAAGCTGGCCGAAGGTCAGGCGCATTATTCAGCGCTGCTCACCCCGCAGGCCACCTTCGTTGACGACATCCTGGTCTACAAATTCAGCCCCAACGATTACCTGCTGGTCGTCAACGCCGGCACGCGCCCCAAGGATTATGCGTGGATCAAGCAACATGCCCAGCGCTTCCATTGCCACGTCAGCGATTACAGCGATCACTACTCGCAGCTCGCCATTCAGGGTCCGCAGGCACTCGCCACCCTGCAAAAACTCACCCGCGTCGACTTGAACGCGATCAAGAATTACTGGTTTGTCTGGGGACAGGTGTGCGGCATCCACAATGTCCTGATCTCGCGCACCGGCTATACCGGTGAGGATGGATTTGAAATCTATATTCCCTCTGACCCAGCTACCACCACCCGCGTATGGCAGGAAATCCTCGATGCCGGCCGCGAATTTGAAATCGTTCCCTGCGGTCTGGGCGCGCGCAACACCCTGCGGCTGGAAGCCTCCATGCCCCTCTATGGCCACGAAATCACCGAAGAGACCAACGTCTTTGAGGCGGGTCTCGATCGCTTTTGCAAGCTCGATAAGCCGGAGTTTCTCGGCCAGTCTGCGTTAAAGAAAGTACAGGAAACCGGCGGACCGCAACGCAAGCTGGTCGGCATGGAAATGATCGAGCGTGGTATCGGCCGCGACGGCTATCCCATCTGCAATCTCGCTGGCGAGCAGATCGGCGCCGTCACCAGCGGCTCTCCCGCCCCGTTTCTCAAAAAGAACATCGCTCTCGGCTATGTGCCGCCGACCCAAAGCGCTGTCGATACGGAGTTGGCCATCAAAATTCGAGGTCAGGATGTGCGCGCCCGCATCGTGCCGCAGCCGTTTTATCGGCGCCCTAAAAAACACGCCTGAATTGTGCCTCCTGCGCAAAAAAGCTCTGCGGAGCGTGGCATTCCCACCCTCGATTCCGCGACAACATACAATGGAAGAGGACGAATCCTATGACATATCCCAATACTTTTCGCTACACCAAAGAGCATGAATGGCTCCAGGTGGAAGGCGGTGTCGGTACCGTCGGCATTACAGATTACGCGCAGAATTCGCTCGGCGATATTGTCTTCGTCGACGCTCCCAAGGTCGGCGATGCCGTTGAGTCCGGCAAAGTTTTTGGCAGTGTCGAGTCGGTCAAAGCCGTCTCCGATCTGTATTCGCCGGTTAGCGGCACCGTCACCGCCGTCAATCAAGATCTGGTCACCTCGCCAGAAAAAATCAACACCGAACCGCACCAGGCCTGGATTATCAAAGTGCAATTATCGAACCCGTCCGAAGCCGATAAGCTGTTGAGCTCCACCGACTACGAGAAATTTATTGCGGAAGAAACCCACGCCTGAGCATCCTCAATTGCAACGCGGTCTCTAACCTTGAACACAGGACTCTGAACCATGCGCTATCTACCCAAATCCCCGAGCGATCGCGACGCCATGTTGAAGGAAATCGGCGTGTCTTCGATCGGCGATTTGTTTCAGTCCATTCCCGCCGAGTATCGCCTCACCGGTGATCTGAAGATTCCGCCGCAGATGGGCGAGCAGGAAATCGTCAACCTGTTTCGCTCGGCAGCAGAACGCAATGCCAACGGCTATGCCAGTTTCCTCGGCGCAGGCGCGTATCGCCACTATCGCCCGGTCGTCATCGACGCGCTGGTGCAACGCGGCGAATTTCTGACCTCCTACACGCCGTACCAAGCCGAGATTTCTCAAGGCACGCTGCAGGCTATCTTTGAATTTCAAACCATGATCTGCGAGTTGACCGGCATGGAAATCGCCAACGCGTCCATGTATGACGGCTCGACCGGTGCAGCGGAAGCTGTAATGATGGCCGCGCGCGTCACTCGCCGCAGCCACATGGTTGTCGCCGGCACGGTGCATCCGGAATATCGAGAAGTCCTCCGAACTTACGCGCAGCACCAGGGGCTCACCAAGCATCGCGTTGGCTACGGCGCCGATGGCCGCGTCGATATGAAGGCGCTGGAAGCTGCCATCACCGACAAGACCGCCTGCGTGCTGATTCAGTCGCCCAACTTCTTCGGCGTCATTGAAGATGTCGCGGCCATTGCCGACCTTGCCCATGCCAAAGGCGCGCTGTTGATTGTCTCCATTGCGGAAGCACTTTCGCTCGGTGTGGTTCGTCCTCCGACGGAAGCTGATATCGTTTCCCTCGAAGCGCAATCCTTCGGAGTCGCCGTCAGCTATGGCGGACCCTACTGCGGCGTGCTGGCCTGCAAAGAGAAATTTATTCGCCAGATGCCCGGCCGTCTCACTGGTGCTACCGTCGACCACAATGGCCGTCGCGGATTTGTGCTGACTCTTTCTACACGCGAGCAGCATATTCGCCGCGAAAAAGCGACCTCCAACATCTGCACGAATCAAGCGCTGGTTGCGTTGATGACCTGCATTTACCTCACGATCTACGGCAAAGCCGGCATGCGCGAACTGGCCGAACAAAATTTGGCGAAGGCTCATTATGCCGCGCAAACATTGTCTGCGACTCCGGGTAGCAAGCTGCTCTTCGCCGATTCACCACGCTTTAACGAGTTCGTTTTAGAGACAACCGAAGCGCCCGAAGCCATTAACGCACGCCTGCTGCAGCAGAAAATGATTGGCGGCCTTCCACTCTCCGTTTGGTATCCAGAGTTGAAGCACGCCTCACTTTGGTGTGCCACCGAGCAAAATTCTCGCGCACAAATTGACGCTGCAGCTGCGGTCATCGCCGGCAAACGTGCTCCCGCATTGGCGTACGTATAAGGATGAAGAACTCAATGGTAACTGAAACAGTTACAGTAACGAACGCAACTGGTTCTCCAGACCAGAAAACTCCCTTTGTCGGCGATCGCTCGAAGGTCTCCAGTCACATCAGTCAGAATGAGGGCTTGATCTTCGAGAAATCCTCGCCTGGGAAAAAAGCCTATCGCCTGCCGCCGCTCGATGTTCCCGCGGTCGATCCGCAAGCGCTGCTTGGCAATCAAGCCCGCCTGGATCTCGGCCTGTTGCCGGAAGTCAGCGAGATTGAAATCATCCGCCACTTCACACGCCTCTCCACCTGGAACTATGCTATCGATCTCGGCATGTATCCGCTGGGCAGCTGCACCATGAAATACAATCCCCGCGTGAATGAAATGGTCGCGCGCTTAGAGGGCATTGCCGACGCCCATCCCTACCAGCCCGAAGCACTGTCTCAAGGCGCGATGCGCGTCATGTGGATGCTGCAGGAATGCCTGAAAGAAATTACCGGCATGAATGCGATCACGCTGCAGCCGGCCGCCGGCGCACATGGGGAGTTCACCGGAATTCTTCTGGTCCGGGCCTATCACGAGTCGAAAGGCAATCCGCGTAAGAAGATTTTGATTCCAGACTCTGCCCACGGCACCAATCCTGCCACTGCGGCGATCTGCGGCTACCAGGTGCAGAACCTCAAATCCAACAGCGCTGGTATGGTCGACCTCGCCGAACTCGAGCAGCTGGTCGATGAAGAAACCGCTGCGCTGATGCTGACCAATCCCTCCACTATCGGCGTGTTTGAAACTGAGATTCACAAGATCGCCGACATCCTTCATTCCAAGGGAGCGCTGCTCTACATGGACGGGGCCAACATGAATGCCCTTGTCGGAAAGACGCGGCCGGGCGATTTCGGCGTCGACGTGATGCACCTGAATCTGCACAAGACTTTCTCCACGCCCCACGGCGGCGGCGGTCCCGGCTCAGGTCCGGTGGCCTGCAAAAAAATTCTGGAACCGTTTCTGCCAACACCTGTTCTCGTTGAAAAGCCAGACAACACGCTCACCTTCAACTACGATCGTCCGCAGTCGGTCGGCCGCGTGCGCATGTTTTATGGCAACTACGGCATGTTCGTTCGCGCTCTCGCCTACATCCTCGCCAACGGCCCCGATGGCCTGCGTCAGACCACGGAAGATGCGGTGCTGAATGCAAACTATATTCGCGCCAAGCTGGAAGATGTCTACGAGCTACCCTACAAAACGCCGACGCTGCATGAAGTGGTCTTCAGCGATCGCCGCCAGACGCGCAATGGTGTTAAGACCGGCGACATCGCCAAGCGCCTCATCGACTACGGCTTTCACCCCTACACGACATCGTTCCCGATGATCGTGGCCGGCGCGCTGATGATCGAACCCACAGAGAGCGAGTCGAAGGAAGAACTGGATCAATTCATCGACGCCATGCGACAGATTGCTCGCGAGGCTGACGAGAATCCGGAGATCATCCTCCACGCGCCGCATGCTACTCGCGTCTCACGCATGGATGAAGTTGCTGCGGCTCGCAAGCCTGTTCTGCGCTGGAAGCCCGACACGGCTGACGAATCGCTCGCATCCGAAACGCTCGAATCCGAAAAAAATCCGCCGCTCGTTCCCGCCACCCCAGCCAAGGAGTATTAGATGGCTTCAGCCTTTCAAGATCAGCGTGAGTCTCTCGAGAAGCACGAATTTATGATGGGCGTTCCGCGCGGCCGCCTCGCTGTCACGCTCGACATGATTACCGACGCTCTCATTCTCGTCGGCCAGCACGGCGTCTATTGCACTTCAGCTCGAAATCCCACGCAGCCCGCGCTTGATTTGCAATCCATCATGCAGCAGTTAACCGGCGCCAAAGAATTGATCCAGTCCGTCATGCAGGAACTCGCGCCACCAGCCGACACAAAATAGTCCTGATCACGCCGCAACCGCACGTCACCGCAGGATTGAGTTTGCGATCTTCACCCAAACCGGCGGATCGTTCAAAATCGTATACAGCACGATACATTGACACACCACGAACACAGGCAGCCCCACCGCATAAACACGATGGACACGTTTGTCCACGATCAGGTCGCGTGCCACGCCCATCAGAACCAGCAGGTCCACGCCGACAAAGAACGCTTCCCGAGGCATATGGGCGACAAATGGGATACGAGCAAAGCCTGCGGAAGTCAACGCACACGTAGCCAGCAGGATCAGGCGGCGATGATATTCGGGCTTTTTCCGCCAAAAAATCGCTAACGCAAATGCAATTGCGAATGCCGTGACGTCATACAACGAGAGCGCTAGATTTCCCACGGCCCGCTCCCCGTGAAAGTACAGTATCCTGAAGCGCGACATCACAATCCCGGTCCCGACGCCCACCACAAACACCGCACTGCCCAGCGCAACGCCGAACCATCCAACGGCGCGATGCAGCCGCACGTTATGCGCGCGAACCAGCAGCGACTGGAAAATAAAAAATAGAATCCACCCGGAAAAAATCGCCCCGTGCACCCACAGCAGAAGCGGACGCCGCGGAACACCATGGATCAGGCGCGCCTCCACCGTATGGCTAAAGCCAAACATCACCACAATGGCAATCAGCAGCGACATGAAGAAATAGAAGTATTGCTGCAGCAGGCGAACAGGTTTCGCCTGCGCCGTTTTCGCCTGCGCCGTTCTCGCCTTCGCAGGTTTCGTTATCAGCTCAGTCTGCCCCAGGTTCGTGACCGTATCTGCCATGTTGTTTCGATCCGTCAAGCATTCCCAGTCACGATGGTGTGCGGGCTCATGGGAATCGGGTGTCCGCTGATGTTTTTGAATCCGGCTTGCTGATACATATTGGTCAGCTCGCTCAGCGTATAGGCATCACCGGCTGCGGTCGTCGTCAACATCGTCATCGCGAACGCCGCCGGAGTCGGCGGTGAAACACGGTCCTCATTCGGCACAAACTCCAGTGTGGCGCACTGGCCGCCCGGACGTAGAGCGGCATGAACTTTCTGCAGCAGGCCCACGCAAGTAGGCTCGTCGAAGTGGTGCAGAAAATTTGTCAGCAGCACCGCATCGTACGGCCCATCAAAGTCCACTTCAAAAGCGCTGCCCGGCAACATGTTGTAGCGATCCTGCACACCCGCCTTGCGGGCATTCTCCAGAGCAACTCGCAAGACTGGAGCCCAGTCTAATCCAGTCACGTGCGCCTGCGGATTCTGCTTCGCAATCTCGATCCCGAAGAGTCCATGTCCCGCGGCAATATCCAGCACCCGCATCGCACCAGACTGCCCCTGCAGCACCACCTTCCCCAGCGGCCCTGCCATCGGGCCCATCATCGGCGCCATTTGTTCCGCAAACTGCACCCAGACAGGGTTTTCAGGTTCGACCGTTCCATCGCCCGGCAAATTGGTGCGGCCCGCGCGCACTACCTCTGCCAGATGTTCATAGGGACCTCGCAATGCCGGGTTACTCAGAAATTGCGCGACCGAAGCCATGCACGACGAGGAACGCGGGTCGAGAAATGCAGCGCTGGTCGGCGTGTGCCGATAGCGCCCCTCCTCTTTTACCAGCACTCCATTGATCGTCAAAAAATCGCAAAGGATGCGAATTCCCCGTTCCGAGGCCGCGCAGTGGTGCGCAATAGACGCCACATCGCCCGGTCCTTCACCGACGGCTCGGAATAGATCGAGGTCAATCGCCGCTTTTAGTGCGGCTGTGCGCTGCTGCGCATTCACCATTTCAAACACCAGCCCAGGATTCAACGGGGCTTCGGCTGCGTTTCCAGATTGCATTGCGATACTCCTTCGACCAAGCGTCAGGATTTTCTATCTCTCACTGTTAGGGGACAAGCCAGCGTATCACCAACATCAAAACTGTGTTGCCATTAATTCCTGGGGCGAATTTCCATTCCGAAGTCGTGTTCCATTCGCTCGTACCAGATATCGTCACTGGCGCCAAATAAAGCCACCCACTCCTCGTCGGTCATGGATTTGCGCCACGCCAGCAATGGCTCCGCATCCGGACCCACTGTGTGCCGCAGTTGCCAGGTATCGCTGTCGATGATCTGCAGAACCTTTTCCGCCACCATGCTGGGCTGACCTGGCTTGCGCAGAGAAGCCTCAAACAGGTGCGCGAATCTTTTTTGCTGTGGGTAAGTTGCTGGACCTACCGGCGTTTCAATTCGTCGCGCCATTGCCGTATCGATGATTCCGGGCTCCACGATGGCAACTCTCACGTTGAATGTCTTCATCTCCTGCGCCAGCGCCTCACTGATGGCTTCCAGCGCATACTTCGACGCCGCATAACAACCCAAAGGCGAAGCAGCGACCTTTCCCGAAACCGAGGAGATGTTGATGATGCATCCGCTCTTACGCTTCCGCATATCGGGAACCAGCGCCTGGATGCAGCGCAGCACTCCAAAATAGTTTGTTTCCATCACGGCTCGCACTTTATCAAGGGGAAGTTCCTCTACAGATCCGTTTCCTTCCAGTCCTGCGTTGTTCACCAGCACATCGACATATTTTGCCTCACGATAAATTGCTTCGACCCCCGCTTTCACAGATTCGTCAGAATCCACATCCATCGTGTAGATGTGCATCGGCAGCCCTTCCTTCGCCGCCGTTTCCGCCAGCTCGGGTGAGCCCGTGGGGTTGCGCATGGTCGCATAGACCGTATGACCTGCCCGGGCAACCGTCAGGGCGGTCGCAAAACCAAGACCCCTGCTGGTGCCTGTAATCAGTACAGAAGCCATTGTGGTTCTCCTGGAATTACTTGTGGGAAGAGCAAGAGTAGCTTACACGCTTGAAGTCAGAGTTAAACAGCATCGCCCTCATCTGGACCGATTTCCGAGGTCGGTTCGCCAGTGTCAACGAAAGCCGATCGGAGTTGGGAAGGAGGATGTAAACCTGATTTACTGCATCTGCACCTTGTAGTCCTGGTACAGAATCGTCAAGGCGGCGCTGCCTCCGAAGCGAATCTTCGACACGCTCTTATTCTCTTCAGGCAACCAGAAGTCTTCTACTTTCTCATAGGTTTCGTTAATATTGGTGCTCGTAATCCAGAAGGAAGGATTTTCTGCCGGCTCGGCTTGAATGTCGCAGACCGCAAAGTCTCGGTCGTTCACGCGGATCGTACCGCGGTACAGATATTTGTTTGACTTCTTCGGCTCTACAGACAGCACGTACGAGCAGCCGTTCGCTTCCGGCTCATACCGCAGATCACCGAAGGTGTAATTGTTACGATCCAGATTGACGGCTTCCCTGGTATTTTTCTGCTGCGCATCCGTTTCTGTCTTTAAGAGACGCTTCAAAACCTTGTCGACCAGCAGCTTTGGCCCGCTCTGGGAGATGATTTGGAATTGCTTCGTATTCGGCGCCTCGTAGCGCATCGAGACGACCATTTTCGCTTCCAGGTCCTTGGGGAAGCCGTGGTATCGCACCGTGTAAATGCGTTGACTCTCGTAGCTCTTCAGATGTTTGGCTCGCTCTTCGTTTCTCGCCATGAGCCGGTCGACGACCTGGTTCAGAGTCAAAGGCGACGCGCTCGCGATTGAATCGTCGTTCGCCGCGTAACTTCTGCCGGCCAAGGATACATTCATCATCGCCAGCAGCATAACCAAAGATACAAATCGGGCGGATCGGTTCGCCTTAAGGAATTGACTGGACCACAGCAGCATCATTCAAGCTCCGAATTTGATTCGTCAGTTCCATCGCCACGACATCCGCCAGGTAGGAACGATACGTCTGGTAAATGTTTTGAAATGCGCGGGTCCATGTACTTTGCTGCGCGTGTCTCCTGGCCGCTGTCCGCATGGCGGAAACCGTCTCCGGGTGACTCATCAGCCATACAACGTGGGACGCGAATTCCTTGCAGTTTTTTGCGACAAATCCCGTTTGCCCATGGTCGACCGTGTACTTCGGACCTCCAGCCTCCATGGCGACCACTGGAACCCCTGAGGCCAGCGCTTCAAGTACGACCAGGCCAAAGGTTTCTGTTTCCGACGGAAATGCCAGGACATCCATATTCGCAAACGTGCGCGCTAATTCTTCGCCGTGTAAAACTCCGGTGAATTCTGCGTGCCGCAGCTTTTGGCGGAGCCATCCCTCTTCTTCCCCATGCCCAACGATAAGAATTCGAAAATCGCGCATCCCTCCGTCAAGCAATGATTGTTCCAACGATGCCAGCAAGCGAACATTTTTCTCTGGCGCGAGCCGGCCAACATATCCAATCGTGAACGGCCCCCCATTCCTATCGCGAAATTCCGGACTGAACCTGGCTGTATCTACGCCATGGCCCATGACGAAACATCGCTTCCCGGTTTCCGCAGCCAGAGTCTGCACAATCTCCGGATTGGGCGCGAACAGAATTTCTGGGACTTTATAGAAGCGCGTCGTCGCGCGATGGCTCAACTTCTGCGCCCCACGCGCCACATAGCTGGCTGTGTGTCGCGGCAAAAATTTCAGCGCTTTTGCCATCCTCAATCCTGCATATTGCGGGAGATTGGTTTGCCAGAATGCCGACAATGGAATGCCCTTCTTATGCGCGCACATGGCGCCCAGAATCCCAACATCGCTGGGTCCCGTGATCTGGATCAGATCCGGTTTGAATTCTCTCAACAGCGGAGCAACTCCTCGATGGCGCCGCACCATCAGCAGATCAAAAGCATGATTCCTGTCTAGAGGGAATTTCATCGGTCCGCGTCGCAGCTCAATCCGGGTCACGGAGCCCTCCTTAAAGACTTGCTCGCGTGGACCGGCGTGAACGATCAGCAGAGGAATGTTGCTTTTTCGCGCATACGCAGCGAAATTTCTGGCGACAACCGCTACCCCGTCCACTTCATGAAAAGCGTCTGGGAAAAAAGCAACTCGAGGAAAGGACCCGATCACGAAATAGCCCCGGAGGGCCCCTCAGAAAGCGTAGGTAGATCCATCTCATCGGCGTAAACGCGTTTCGCCGCCCATTGAACCGTCGCGTTTTCCGCCAGGCGAAACACTGAGAAAATGCGTTGGACAAATTCCGGCGGCGACTTCCAAAATGCCGACAGCGGCTGAAATCCCTCGCCGGTTTTGTCGGGGTGAAACACCCGATCGTCCCATCGCCGGGAACCTTCCGGATATTCGGGGTAGTAGCGAATTACATCCAGGACAGCATGCGCAACCCGAACACACATGGGATCGGCGTATTGCTGCATGAACAAAATATGGCTTCGCTGCTGTCTGCGAATTTCATCAACAAATTCCGGGAAGCTCCGCGCCTGGCTCAGATTGATATTGGCGCTCGGTTCACATGCGTGACGGTCGCCTCCCGAAACGATGGGCAAGTTCCAGCGCTCCGCCAGCGGGACTACATGCTTATTCTCGTCCCACTTGCGCATCCCGTTGATCTCCATTGCATGCAGGAAGGCGCTGTTCTGCTGCATAAATGAGTCAAGGCAAATGGCGTGGCGCTCCGCTCCCAGCCCACCTAAATCCCACAAAGGATGGTTGAACACAATCAATACTTCTGGAAAGGAATTCAGCGCCGCCAGCAGTTCGGTCGCGTCCGCAGCGCTGGGCTTGTGGGTGTATTGCTCCAGCGCCTGCGTCAAATCGTGCGCATGCGCCACCGGCAGGTTATGAATTCCCAGGTGAAATACACTGCCGCAAGCATAAGGAACGGTCCATTCCATTGATAGGGGAACCTCTGCCGTCTCGCTCGCCAACCGCAATAAGGATGGAGCCTGGATCGAATCGTGATCGGTCAGACTGACCAGGGCGGACAGATCCAATTCCTGCTCAATCTGGTCGCGCTCCACCTCGTAAGCCAGCTTCGGCGTTAGCGGCGAGGTCCAATAGGCACGAGAAAAATCAACAGGAACGACGGATTTTCTGTATTGCCGGTCCAGCGCCCGTTGAATAATCGGCCATTTTTCTGTGAAGGCAGGGATGAACTGAAGCTTCTCTTTTGAGTGTCTAGTGTGGCTATGAAGCGATACCCCTGTGCGATATGCACGTATGCAGTCTGTGCTTTTCCAGATACAGGAAACCTTAGTAGATGGCAATGGAAATAGAACCTCTCTGGTCTGTGAACACACTACACCCCCAAACCGTCAATCGGCACTCGTTTGTAGAGAAAAAGTGTGGCCGCAACGCTCGACAATTCGCCTGCAAAAATCTGGTTGCGGATCCATCTGGTCCACACTTCTCGGCGGCTGATTGCACGAAATTCTTCTTAAATTATTAAGATTTTAGGGCCTCCGATAGTCTACCGTAACTTCATATTTCGTGTACTTTGATCTCACACATTCCCGCTGGCCCTCAAAGGCGCGTTCGCCAGGCCAGCGCCGGGAGCACAACCCCAGTGTCAGTCCAGACACCAGGTATCTCGACCCGTTGGATCCTTATGTATAAGGAAGAGTTCGAGCCAGTCAAGGAAGCGTAGCGCAGTGCGAACCCCATCTGAAGACTGGAATAGCTAGCGAAATACTTAAGCGCCTTCCGCGCGAGCCCAGCGTGATCTCTAACGCGTGATAATCTCAAGAGGGATGCGCCCGTAGCTCAGCTGGATAGAGTGAACGCCTCCGAAGCGTTAGGTCACAAGTTCGAATCTTGTCGGGCGCACCATACCCCCTGACCGTGCAGCAGGATTCGCTTCCCAACTTCCAAACATGAAGGAGATTTTCGCGGATGAGTTATGTTCCCGACGAAAAACGCTATCAGCAGGCGGAGTTTCGCCGCTGCGGTCGATCTGGAATCGTATTGCCCCCGGTTTCCCTGGGCCTGTGGCAGAACTTCGGCGGAACCGATGTTTTTGAAACCGGCCGCGCCGTCATCCGACGAGCGTTTGATCGGGGCGTCACGCATTTTGATTTAGCAAATAATTACGGGCCTCCCTACGGCTCTGCGGAAGAAAACTTCGGGCAGATCCTTCGCAAGGATTTTCGCGATCACCGCAACGAGCTGATCATCTCTTCAAAAGCCGGGTGGGATATGTGGCCCGGTCCCTACGGCGTGGGCGGCTCGCGCAAATATATGCTTGCCTCGCTCGACGAAAGTCTGGAGCGCATGGGTCTCGACTACGTCGACATCTATTACTCCCACAAGCCGGACATGACGGTACCGCTGGAAGAAACCATGGGTGCTCTGGTCACCGCCGTCCACCAGGGCAAAGCTCTCTACGTCGGTATTTCGTCGTACGATGCCGACCGAACCCGCGAAGCCGCGAACATCCTCGAGATGGAAGGCGTTCCCCTGCTGATTCATCAGCCCTCCTACTCCATGCTGAATCGCTGGATCGAGAAAGAACTGCTGGGCACACTGGCGGAGCTGGGCGTCGGCTGCATTGCCTTCTCCCCGCTGGCGCAGGGGCTGCTGACCAGCAAGTATCTCAAGGGCGTTCCGGCCAACTCCCGCGCCACCGCCGAGCAAAGTTCGCTGCTTAAGGAGTTTCTAAGCGAGCAGAACATCCAGCGCGTGCGGTCGCTGAACGAACTGGCAAAAGGCCGCGGCCAGACGTTGGCGCAGATGGCGATTGCCTGGGTACTGCGCGATCCTCGCGTCACCACCGCGCTGATCGGTGCGCGCAATGTGGATCAGCTCAACGACTCGCTCGATGCCGTCAAGAAACTTCAATTCACCGACGCGGAGTTGAAAGAAATCGACCGCTTTGCGGAAGATAGCGGAATCGACCTCTGGAAAGATGCTCGCGAAGGACGCGAATAAGGAAGCAGGGCTCAGCCTGCAATTCCGCGCATCTTCGACCCTCCTGACTGCATCCACTGCATGAGACACTTGGCATGTGCGCTGCAGTCCGGGGTACCGGCGTCAGCCGCGCAACCCATCCATCCGCAGGAGCGACGCGCACTTGAACGCAGATTGCTATCCCGTTACGGCGCTGCCGCACGTCAGCGATCTCTATCGCGATTATGTGTCCGGCAATTGGGAAAAGCTGCGCGCCTTCTATCCAGAGGCAGCCTCCAACGACGGCCAGTGGATGAAGAATTCGCCGCAAATGGATCCCACCCGCCGACACGCCATTGTCGAATTGCTGCGACAACAGAACCGCGAATTTGGTGCGGGCCCGGAAACGCAATCCAACCTCGATCGCCTCGCTGCAGGAGCAGGCGCCGTGGTGACCGGTCAGCAGGTCGCGCTCTTCGGCGGTCCGCTCATGACGCTCATGAAGGCTGCAACCGCGATTCACCTGGCGGCGGAAGCGACGCGCGCCGGCTATCCGCATGTCCCCATCTTCTGGCTGGCCACTGAGGATCACGACTTCGACGAAGTGAATCAGGCCACCTTGCTTTGCGACCAAAAAATCACCACGCTCCGTCTGCCCCGTCATCCCGCCCTTGGACGCCCGGTGGGAGATTTGCCGCTCGGCGAAGACATCCTGCCCCTCGTCGACGAGCTGCGCCGATGTCTCGGCGAGAATGCGACCACCGAACGGATCGCGACCCTGTACACGCCCGCCGCGACTTTTGCCTCTGCATTTGCAGCGCTGATTTCGAGCATTTTCCGCCGCCATGGCCTCATCGTCATCGATGCCGCTTCGCGGCCATACCACGCGCTGGCACATTCCACCTTGCTGGCCGCCATTCAAAATTCTGACGAATTGCATGCCGCCCTGCTGGAACGCGCGCACGCATTGGAGCAAGCCGGCTATCACGCGCAGGTGATGGTGGGTGAGTTTTCAAGTCCGCTCTTCCTGACCGACGCAACCACCGGAGTCCGCACCGCCCTGAAAAAAACCGCTGCCGATCAATGGTCAGCCGGCGGGACTCACTACACCACAGCCGATTTGATTCGAATTCTCGACACCGCCCCGGAGCGTCTGAGCCCCAACGCGTTGCTGCGGCCGGTTGTTCAGGACACGCTGCTTCCCACCTCCGCCTACATTGGCGGTCCTGCGGAGATTGCATATTTTGCGCAATCGCAGGTTCTCTATCAGCAAATTCTGGGTCGCACGACTCCGGTCTTGCCGCGCTATTCAGCCACGCTGGTCGACCCTTCGATGGCGCAGTTGCTGCACAAACAGGGGCTGACGCTGCCCGATGTGTTTACCACTCCCGACAAATTGGCGCAGAGACTCGGAGCTCGGGCCATGCCGGTTGAAGCCAAGCGCAAACTCGCTGCCGCCGGGAATGCGCTGCAGCAAGAGCTTTCTACTGTCACCCAGTGGATGCATGCGCAGGATGAAGGGCTCGGCCACGCCGCCGACATCGCCGCTTCAAAAATGCTGTACCAGATGAATCGCCTGCGTCGACTCTCCGCGAACTTTCAGTTGCAGCGCGATCAGAGCCTGCGTCGCGCCGCTGATGCGCTTTGTCAAAATCTTTTTCCCAACGACAATCTTCAGGAGCGGGTCTTTGCCGGCGTTTCTTTCTTGTCACGATTTGAACCAACTTTAACTGATACGCTTGTCGAGCAGGCGCGCACCAGCCATTGCGGCCACCATGCTCTCATTTTGTGAGACCATGCTCTCTTTTTGTGAGATTGTGAGAGCCAATCTAATTTCAAAATGATGCAATTGGAAAAATTTGGTTGCCACATAAATTCGCTAAAAGCTGCGCATTCTTTCACTTTCCCATCAATCTCCGCAGATAAAATTCGCATCCCATTTCTGCATGTTGAGCTCATCAACGGTGCAGTTCAATAAATTTGATTCGTCGCTTGCCAATGCTCGGCAAGTACCATCCACCCGAGAAGAAAACTCAATGATTGATTTCCATGCGTTGCAACATTGTGAGACTTGTCGCATGCAAGAACACTTGTTAACAAGCCGATTGAATCCTGCGCTTCGCCAGGAACTGAACTCCCTCGCTTTTCGCGTTTCCCTCCCCGGTGGCTCAACCGTGTTTCAGGAGGGCAACGAGGCAAACGGAATTTTCATCCTGCGCAAAGGCCGTACCAAGGTGGCGATGAATTCCGAGCTCGGCCGCACCGTCATCCTTTACCTTGCCGCTCCTGGGGAGTTGCTGGGGCTTAGCTCCGTCATCTCCGGAAGTCCACGTCAGGTTTCCGCGATCACGATTGAGCCCTGCGATCTCGACCTGGTGCGCCGCGACGATTTCCTGGAATTTCTCAACAAACACGAAACTCAATTCCGTGCCGCGCTGGACGAGCTCGCGCAGCAGCACAGTTGCATCCTGAACGCGATCCGGCGACTCTCGCTCGCGCCCTCGCTGCTGGCAAATCTGGCGCGCTTCCTTCTCGGACTCAATTGTCCTGAGGATAAGCCTCAGTCCGACAAAATCCATCTGAAGCACACCCAGGAAGAGATTGCGCAACAGCTCGGCACTACCCGTGAATCCATCACGCGTACG
The DNA here is from genome assembly GCA_963737095.1 of uncultured Acidobacteriota bacterium. Lineage (GTDB taxonomy): Bacteria > Acidobacteriota > Terriglobia > Terriglobales > Acidobacteriaceae > JAKAAZ01. The sequence goes on along the minus strand of CAVTRK010000007.1, from coordinate 72,591 downwards.
CTGGCCAAGTTGCGCAAAGAACGCATCATCGAACAGCGCGGACGCGTCCTCACCATCCGCAATCGTAGCCTGTTGGAACATATTGCCAGCGCCCGAGTCGACGAGGCAGCCCTGAAACTCGCGTAAGCCGGAACTCGTTGTATCCTGATGCGGAGCCGGCAATCCGCAGAAGGGATACAACCATGACCGCCAAAACTTCAAATATTTTTGATATCACCTGTCCCGACTGTGGTGCCATCGTCAAGGTGGATGCGACGACCCACGCCGTTATTGCTCATACCCCGGCGCCGCGGAAAAAGACGTTTGAAGATTTCGAAGCGGCGACCCGCGCACTGAAGGATCAGGAAGAGCGCAAGCAGGCCCTGTTTCGGCAATCCGTGGAAGCCGAGAAGAATAAAGATGATGTGCTGGAAAAGAAATTCTCTGAGGCACTGCGCCGCGCCAAAGAATCGCCTAGCGAATCCCGGCCTCTACGCGATTTCGATCTGGACTGATGCGGTTTGCGTCCGCTCTACCGCAAAGCGCGCATCACCGCAGCGACAGATGTTTTCCACTCCGGCAACTTGCAGTCGAATTCCCGCGCCAGCTTTGTGCAATCCAACTGTGAGTTTTTCGGGCGCTCCGCCGGCGTTGGATACTCCGATGAGGGAATCGCCACCAGCCGCGCTAACTTTGTTCCCTGTGCCGCTGCAGAGGCAGCCCGCAGCCGGATTGCTTCTTCCGCAAAGCCGAACCAGCTCGTCTGTCCCGCAGAAGCTACGTGGTACACGCCCGATTTCGCGGTCGCAAATTTCTGCTGATGCCATTTCTCTGTAATCGATGCGGTCGCCTTTGCTATATCGCGCGACCATGTTGGCGCGCCGATTTGATCATTCACGACATGCACTTCGTGTCGCTCCATCGCCAGTCGCAAAATGGTCAACAGAAAATTTTTGCCTTCAGCGCCATACACCCAGCTGGTTCGCAAAATCAGATAAGGAATGCCCGCTGCCGCCAGAGCCTTCTCTCCATCCAGTTTGCTTTTCCCGTACACGCTCAACGGATGCGGCCGATCAGTCTCCAAATACGGCGTCTCTTTGCTGCCATCGAATACATAGTCGGTGGAGTAATGGATGACTGCGGCACCCACGCTTTTCGCCGCCGCCGCAAGTGTCCCTACCGCTTCAGCATTGATGCGATGCGCGAAGTCCGGCTCGCTCTCCGCTTTGTCCACGGCGGTATACGCCGCCGCATTCACAATTAGCTGCGGCCGCACTTCATGCACCACGTCGCCGATCTCGTAGTCTGATGTCAGATCGAGTTCATCGCGGCCCGTGGCTGTCACTTCGCCCAGCTTCGCCAGGGAGCGACTCAGTTCGCGACCTACCTGCCCGTCACGCCCGGTCAGCAGAATTCGCAGGCCGCCAGAATATTTTTCTTTCATACTTCCGCCTCGCGTAGTACCTGCAGCAAGTAATTTCCATATCCGCTTTTGCCTAGTTTCGCAGCCAGCCGCTCCATCTGCGCAGCATTAATGTAACCCAGGTGATACGCAATCTCTTCCGGGCAAGCCACTTTTAGGCCTTGCCGCTTTTCAATCGTCTGAATAAAACTGGCCGCTTCAATCAGAGAATCCTGGGTGCCGGTATCCAGCCAGGCAAAGCCGCGGCCCAGCACTTCCACATGTAATTGCCCGCGCTCCAGATACCAGCGGTTCACGTCGGTGATTTCCAACTCCCCGCGCGCGGATGGCTTCAGCGATTTCGCCACTTCAACGACTTGCTGGTCGTAGAAATATACGCCCGTCACTGCAAACCGCGATTTGGGCTGCTTCGGTTTCTCCTCGACGGAAATAGCTCTACGGTTTCCGTCAAACTCCACCACGCCATATCTCTCCGGGTCCTGCACAGGATAGGCAAACACGGTCGCCCCTTGTTCCCGGTTGGCTGCCGCCTGCAGCATGCCAGAAAGATCATGGCCATAAAAAATGTTGTCGCCCAGAACCAGCGCCGACCGCTGGTCTCCGATGAAATCTTCCCCAATCAAAAAAGCCTGCGCCAATCCACCCGGCTCCGGCTGCACCGCATAGGTGAACTTGAGGCCCCACTGCTCGCCAGTTCCCAGCAGCCCGGCAAATCGCGGCGTGTCCTCGGGTGTGGAAATAATCAACACGTCTCGAATCCCCGCCAGCATCAGTGCCGACAGCGGGTAGTAGATCATGGGCTTGTCGTACACCGGCAGCAATTGTTTGCTGGCCGCAATCGTCAGTGGATACAGCCGCGTCCCCGATCCACCGGCAAGAATAATTCCGCGCACGCTTGCTCCTTTATTCCTCGACTCTACGCTGTCCCGCTGGCGTTGGCTCGCTGGCTCGACCGTCGTAATTCTGTTCGATCCATGCTCGATATCCACCGCTCAACACATCCGCGATCCAATCCGGATTGTCCAGATACCACTCCACGGTCTTGCGCAGCCCGGTCGCAAATGTCTCTTGGGCGCGCCAGCCAAGCTCCTGTTCAAGCTTGGTCGCATCAATTGCATACCGCCGATCGTGCCCCGGACGATCCTTTACAAAACGGATCAACTGCTTGTGAGGGCAATGTGGCGAACTCGGTCGCAGCTCATCCAGAATTTCGCAGATGGTCTCTACAACTTCGCGATTGCTGCGCTCGTTCCTGCCGCCAACGTTGTAGGTTTCCCCCGGCCTTCCCTTTGCCAGCACCAGCCTTAGAGCAGCGCAATGATCGCGTACGAACAGCCAATCGCGGACATTCAACCCGTCGCCGTAGATGGGTAGCGGCTTGCCTTGCAGCGCATGCGTAATCATCAGCGGTATCAATTTTTCCGGAAAATGATACGGCCCATAGTTATTGGAACAATTCGTAATCATCGTCGGCAGCCCATACGTATGGAAGTAGGCCCGCACCAGGTGATCGGAAGCTGCCTTGGTCGCCGAATAAGGACTGTTCGGTGAATACGGAGTAGTCTCGCAGAACGCCGGATCGTCTGCCCCCAGAGAACCATACACCTCGTCGGTGGAGACATGCAGAAATCGAAATCCACCCTGCTCGCTCTCCGGCAACCGGTTCCAATAATCCCGTGCTGTCTCCAGCAGGACAAATGTCCCTCGCACGTTGGTCTCGACAAAAGCTTCCGGCCCAAGGATGGAACGGTCCACGTGACTTTCCGCAGCAAAATGCACAATCGATCGCGGACGAAATTCCTCGAGCAGCGCCTTCATCCGGGCAGCGTCGCAAATGTCAGCGCGAACGAACCTGTATCGCGGGTGCGTCGATACGCTCGTCAGATTTTTCAGGTTGCCGGCATACGTCAGGCAATCGATATTCACCAGGGGTGTTGCGGACGAGGCATCTTGCAGCCAGTCCAGCACGAAATTGGAACCGATAAATCCCGCCCCTCCGGTTACCAGAATCGGAGGCTTCGTCCAAGATGGCTCTGTCAAATCATTCATCCTTGCAGAGTTTTGAGTTGGAGCCGATGGCGAGTGCGATCACCGCGCAGCCCCCCGCCAGGCTCTAGACCCTGAAAGCTCAGTCTAATGGATGCGCAACGAGTCGTCGGGCTAGGAACCACGGTAAACTTCTTCTATGGAAGTTCTTCCTACCCGGCTCCCCGGCGTCCTGCGGCTGCGGCCTCGAGTGTTCACTGATGACCGCGGCTGGTTTGCCGAGACCTTCAACGAAGCGACTTTCAAGAAAGCCGGCCTTCCCTTCCACTTTGTTCAGGACAACCAGTCGCGCTCCCGCCAGCATGTGTTGCGCGGCCTGCATTTTCAGTTGCAGCAGCCCCAGGGAAAGCTGGTGCGTGCTGTCGCAGGTCGAATTTTTGACGTCGCGGTCGATGTTCGCCGTTCTTCCGCCCACTTTGGACAATGGGTCAGCGTCGAGTTGAGCGCAGAAGTCCCGGAGATGCTCTGGATTCCGGCCGGCTTTGCCCATGGCTTTCTGGTCGTCTCGGAGTCCGCAGATGTCCTGTATAAAACCACCGATTTCTATTTGCCCGCCTCGGAACGCACTGTCCTGTGGAATGATCCTGCAATCGATATCGAATGGCCTTTGACCGCCGCGCCTGTCGTCGCCGCCAAGGATGCCGCCGGCACTCCTCTGGATCAAACCGACGTGCCCGACTAGACAACACCCGCCGACCAGACTTACCTGCCTGAAATCGCTCGGCGCTCGGATGGTCAAATCTCCGGGTACCCCTTCCTGCTGGGCCCGACTGTGCCTGTACAACATCCTGTGGGGCTGCCGACTTCTTTTCGATGCTTTGCTCGGCACGTTTTGACTAAGGTAAGTGATGTATCGGATTCCTCCCTTTTTGTACAGATGACGGAAGTTTTTTTATCGTTTTCTCGCCGTAAATGGGATAGACTCAGTCAGATAATTCCACCACTTACAGTTGTTTACTAAGTCAAGCGCAAGAAACTAAAGTGCGCGCAGTTTGGTAGTCGTTTCCGGTGCAGCTTGGGAGTAGGCAAAAGTTGCATCCTGTTTCGGTTCTTCGGCCTGCGGCTATAGGATCCGCGAGGTGCTTGGTCACCGTACGAGGCAAGTAGAACCCTTAAGGTCTGCATTCGCGGCACAGGTTGAGAAAGGCCTCACTCGCTCGCCTGCTTCAATTCCAGCCGCCCCATGAAGCCGAAGCTTCCGACCCTGACGGTCGAACGTTTCGCAATGATTCTGGGTGGTTCAATCCGGTCGGCGCTGACGCAAAACCGACCATGCTTCCACTCAAGTACGTGACGCAGTTTCACCGTTGTTCATTTTTTTGAGGTCAACATCATGTCCCGATTCTCCCGTGTATTCGCCAGCGGTTTCTCGCTCCGGTTCGCTTCCGCATCAGTCGCAACCGCTTTGTTTGCCAGCCTTCTGATGCTCCCCAACGTCCGCTCGTGCGCAAGGGTATCTGCAAGCGCCATCGGCCAACTTAGGCACAGGCGTAACTCCTCAGGGCGTAGCAGCTGCCGATTTCAACCGCTCCGGTTGGACCGGTTTGGTCGTGGCCAACAGCAAGGTGAACCGCGGTGTGAGTACGATCTCAGTCTTTCTGGGAACTGGCCCCAACACATACGGCGGCGCAAACACATACCCAGTCTGCACAGACCCCACGGCCGTCGTGGCCACCGACATTAATCACGACGGATACCCTGACATCATCGTTGCCTGCACCGGCGACGCTACGATCGACGTGCTCTTCAATAACGGTTCCGGCGGATTTGGCGCCGCGACCTCCTATTACCCCCTTAGCGGCAATCCAGTTGCTCTGGTTGCCGGGGACTTCGTCGGCAACGGCTACATCGACATCGCTTCCGCAGACTCGAATGGCAACGTCTCCATCCTTCTGAACACGACCGGCAACGGAACCTTTTCCGCCAGCCACGTCACTCCCGGGGGCACCCTGTCCGGAATCGCAGCAGGCGATTTCAACAAGGATGGACACCTCGACCTGGCGGTGACTGACAGTGCGGGTAACAAGATCTACACGCTGTTGAACAATGGAAGCGGCGCTTTCACGGAATTTGGTACTGGCATCTCCACCGGGACTGGGACCAAGCCTAGCGACATCGTAGCCGCCGATTTCAACCAGGATGGCAACGTGGACGTTGCCACATCCAACGCAGGCACCAATACAGCAACTGTATTTCTCGGAAATGGTACGGGATCCTTCACAGCTCAGGCAGCCCAGTTGACCGGCACCGACCCCATCGCCCTCGTGACCAGTGATATCAATAGCGATGGCTACCCCGATCTTGTGGCGTTCGACGAACTTTCCGGGTCGACGGGTGCGGTGGCTGTTCTGCTCGGCAACGGCGATGGCACACTGCAGACTGCCCAGACCACCAGCCAGGCATTCCTTCCCGGCACACAAGCGACGGTTGCCGACTTCAATCGCGACGGCAAGCCGGATATCGCGCTTGCCCAGCAGAACAACAACATTGTTTCTGTGCTTCTTAACAACACGCTGCCCACCCAGTATCCGGATGGCCGCAGCTTCGCTGCCTACAATCCAATGTCTGCCGGCATGGGCAACTTCGCCGACAGCGTCGCAGTGGGTGACTTCAACAAGGACGGCAAGCTCGATATCGCGGTCAGCTACCTGCAGGACAACGATGTTCAGGTATTGTTCGGCAATGGCGGTGGCTCGTTCACTACCGGGGCTACCTATGCAGTTGGCAACCAGCCCTTCTGGATCGCCTCCGGCGATTTCAACGGGGATGGATATCCCGATCTGGTCACAACCAACACCAACATTAACGGAACCACCGGCACCGTCAGCGTCCTGTTGAATAACAAGAACGGAACCTTTGCCAGCGCCGCCACCTACACCGTCGGCAATCAGCCCTACCAGGTTGCCATTGGTGACCTGAACGGCGACGGATATCCTGACTTAGCAGTCACGAACTACACCACCGGTAGCACCTCCGGTTCGGTGACCATCCTGCTTGGATCGAAGACTGGAACGTTCACCGTGCAGCCGACAACCCTCACCACCTGCGCCACTCCGTACGGTGTCGCCATCGGTGACTTCAAACATAACGGCTTGCCATCTGTCGCCGTCACCTGCTACACCACCTCGCAACTTGAGATTTTCCCGAACAGCAACGCTTCTACCGGCTTGCCTACTATCGCCTTCGGCTCGCCTTTCATCTATACCGTCTATAACTCGTTCAACAGCCTGGCCGCCAACCCAGCGTCCATCGTTGTGGGAGATTTCAACCGCGACGGCAAGCTGGATATCGTGACCGGCAACACCACCGCCAACAACATTGCCTTTTTCAAGGGCAACGGCGACAACACCTTCGCGACCAGCGTCGAAAGCCCGTCGCTCAATTTCCCTGACTCCATCGTGGCTGGAGACTTCAACGGCGACGGGATTCTTGACATCGCCGGTGTGGCTCCAAACTTCAACGCGGTAGAGGTCACCCTCGGCCTCGGTGATGGAACTTTTGGCACTCTCCAGCAGCGTGCCGCCGGACAATTCACCGTAAAAACTCAGCCGTGGGCATTAGCTGCGGGTGACTTCAATGGAGACGGTGCGTTGGATATCGTGACCGCCAACACCTACCATCAGGTCAATCTCAATAGCCCGGCCTACCAGAATCGCTTTCTGACCCAGTATCCTGCCAACCCCGGCGGATATCCCAGCATTGCCGTCCTGATGAATGCGTCGGAAGCGCAAATCAATCTGACCACTTCGCCAGGTTCCCCGCTGCCCTACAACAACAGCGGTGTAACCGTTAACGCCAGCGTTACACCGGCCTACACCGGCGGAACTCCCACCGGCTCCGTGATCTTTGAAAATTCGTCGGGTGCAGTCATAGGTACTGGCCCGTATACCCTGAACGGAAGCGGAACCGCTAGCTACGCCGTCGGGCACCTCGGGAAGCGGATCGTATCTGTTCACGTCGCTCTATTCCGGTGATGCCAATTACCAGCCCACCACCGGCTCCGGATCAGCTTATGCCGTCACCGTCAACGGTACTCCGGTCACCCTGACCCTGAGCCCGTCGTCTGTACCCTACGGCACCACATTCACGGCCACCATCACGGTTACCGGAACGGGCGTCGGCGGTGTTCCGTCCGGCACGGCCACCATTTACACCTCAACCGGGGCCACTGTCGGAACGGTCACACTTCACGACCACAGGAATCAACACGACCGGCACCGTACATTCTCGGCGACCGCTCCTAACTTCAACGTCAGGCACCTACAGCTTCTACGCCGTCTACAACTCAACCAATGGAAACTTCCCAAATGGCAGCTCGTCCGATCAACCTCTCACGGTCACGGCGCGAGCCAACCACCACTACTGTCGCTTGCACGATGCTTCCTCGGCGTCACATTGCACGCGACCGTCGACGACCAACGTAACGGGCGCACTCAGTTCCAGCTGGTTTAACTGTGAACTTCTCGGTAACGGCGGCGGGCACAGCTCCGAAAACGACCAACGCTGCGGGACAAGCCAACTTATAACTTCGCGCGAGTTCATCGGAACCTTCACAGTCCCGCCACCTTCCCGACGCAGACGGAATTACCTGTACCTCCAGCGAACTAGTGTAACGCGTATTCTGCTTCATCATCTGCGGCACGGATCGACCGGACAATCCGTGCCGCGGCAATTCAACTCAGCTCACACTTACTCGGGCGAAGGCCAATCAGCCGGCTCCGTTCCGACTTTTCTAACGCACCACCCTCCACCCCCAGGGCTGCCGCTTCCAAGCGGCAGCCCTTTTTTTTCTTTCATTTGATCGCATTTTTCTTCTCTGCAGCCATCGTCGCCGACTTCCCCGCACCCGTCAGACCTCACCTCCCTTTCTTAATTCCCCGTGAATACGGTTTCCTGTCCGGAATTTTCGGCATCCAAACTATTGCCGAAATTCTCCGCCTCTTTTTGCGGATTTTGGAGCATTAACGCAGTTGCAATACCGGCCAGAGACCATGGGCATGACTTCTGTTTTGCCCTCTGTTCTGAACGGATCGAGGACCACAACTAATCAATTCAGCCCTCCCCCCTGAACGGATTCGTATTTTTCACTTTTTTCTGCCGTCTGCACGACCGCAATCCTCATGCGGCAGCCTTTGGGACCGAAATCGCAGAGCGGGCGGCTTCGGATCCTCTGATTGACTCCGCTACTTGAAGTTGAGTTCGCTGAATTTCATTCGAGGTCCTCATCATGAATCCTGGTTGTGTTCGCAGAATTGCTCATCCTTTTGCAGTCTTCGCCGTCATCCTTCTTTTCTCTCTCGCTGCTCACGCACAAGCTGCCTTTCAACCCCTCGGAGGTCCCGGCTCTCACAGCCAGACCTTTACCGCAGGCACCATGCCCCTCGGCGTCGCCTCGGCCGACTTTAACCACGATGGCTACCCCGATATGGTGGTCGCCAACAAAACAGACACCAGCCAGGGCACGGCCGGCTCCATCAGCGTGTTCTTATCGAACAGCTCGGGCGGATTCATGGCCCCCACAAAATATCCGACTTGCGGCGGACCGACGGCGGTGCTCGCCGCGGATCTCGACCTGACCGGCCTTCCAGACATCGTCGTGACCTGCAATACCCCCACATCGAACGTGATCCAGGTCTTCCTGAATCTTGGCAACGGCACCTTCGATCCCACGGAGGGAAATGGAACTACCAACATAGTGTTGGGAACAGGCAAAGGGCCGGTCGCGATCACCTCTGGCGATTTCAACAATGACGGCCACCCCGACTTGGCGGTCGCCGACAGCCTTGATGGCACGATTACTCTGTTTCTCAGCAATCCTGCGAACAACTTCACCTACTACACCGTGTCGACCTTGTCGGGTTATGGCATGCCCCAGGGCATCGTTGCCGGTAATTTCACGAAGTCTGGAAATGTGGATCTCGCGGTCACCGACGGATCCACCGGTTCGATCCATATTTTGACCGGCGATGGAACCGGCAACTTTACCATGAGTTCCAGTGCCACCGTGCAAAGTAATCCCACCGGGATTGTCGCGGGCGACTTCAACAAGGATGGAGCCATCGATCTTGCTGTTCTGAATTCCGGTTCGGGTACGGTGAGTATTTTGAACGGAAATAACAGCGGAGCCTTCGCTGTGACTCGCAATATCACCGTGGGCGCCGCCACTGGTACCGGCGGTACCTATCTGCTGGGCATGGACATCAACGGCGATGGAAGTTTGGATCTGGTTGCAGGCAATACCTTGCAAAATACCGTCGGTGTCTTGATGGGCCGCGGCAATGGCAATTTCCAAGCGGTACAGGATTATGCGATTGCAAACGGACCAGCCTATGTTGCCCCCATCGACTTCAATCGCGATGGCAAGCCGGACCTGGCGGTGACGCAATCGACCGGCGGAACCGTTTCGATCCTCATGAACAATACTTTGCCAACGCCAACCGACGGCAGCCTCAATTTCCTTGCGCCGCACGTGCCCCGCATGGGCCGTGGCAACATGGCGGACAGCGTCGCCGTTGCAGACTTTAACCATGATGGTCGCCCCGACATCGCCGTGGCCTATCTGCAGGACAACGCCGTTCGCGTACTGACTGCCTCGGGTGGCGCGAATTTCAGTTCCGGCGCGGAATATCCGGTCGGCAACCAGCCTTACGCAATTGCGGCGGCGGACCTGAACAACGATGGCTACGCTGATCTGGTCACCGCCAACACATCGTTGAATTCAAAGCCGGGAACGATCAGCGTACTCATGAATAAAGGCGACGGCAGTGGCACCTTCGATGCTGCCCAGACCTATACGGTCGGATGGTTGCCTTACGGTGTCGCCATCGGCGATTTGAATGGCGATGGAATTCCCGACCTCGCCGTGACTAACTATGGAGATAACACCGTCTCCATCCTCTACGGTCAAACCGGCGGAGGATTCACTTCGGGTCAAACTCTGGCAACCTGCACCAATCCTTACGGCGTCGCCATCGGGGATACGCGCCACTCCGGCCAGAATGATGTCGCCGTTACCTGCTTCCACACCGGCCAGTTGGAAGTTTTCCTTAACAACAGCATGATGCCGTACCAGCCGCCGCCGGCGCAGGCCAGCTTCCAGTCGCCGGAGATGTACTCCACCGACTCCTTCCCAACTTCACTGGTAATGGGTGATTTCAACCGCGATGGCAAGCTCGACATCGTGACTGGAAATTCCATCGCCAACGACGTTTCCTTCTTTGCCGGTAACGGCAGCGGTGCATTTGGCTCTGCCGTCAACAGCCCTGCGCTCAACTTCCCCGATTCAATCGCAGCCGGCGATGTAAACGGAGATGGTATTCCAGATCTGGTCACGGTCGCGCCCAACTTTAACCAGGTTGCGATCCTGCTCGGAAAAGGCGATGGCACCTTCGGACAGCGCGTCGAGTTTGCCGCCGGTTCGCAGCCTTGGGCTGTCGCGCTGGGTGACTTCAACCTGGACGGCAAGCTGGACATCGTTACTGCCAACACGGTGAATCGTGTCAACCTTGCTGTTCCTGCCTACCAGACCCTGTACATGAATGAGTTTCCACCCACCGCAAGAGGTGGCCCCAGCATCAACGTGTTGCTGAACGGTTCGGGCAGCACAATCAGGCTGACTCATTCTCCAGCCGGAACAGTAACGCCTGGAACTGCGGTTACGTTGACGGCAACTGTTGCAGCTTCGGTATCAACCAATACCGCGACGCCTTCGGGAACTGTCACCTTTGAGGATACCGACGGCACAGTCCTGGGCTCGGCCCCGTTGAGTGGAGGCACCGCTTCCCTTACCGTTCCAAGCCTTGGCTCGGGACGGCATATCATCACCGTCCTATATTCCGGCGACACTCTCTTCCAACCGAACACCATGTCCGGCTTTGTGGTTCGAGTGTCTGGCGTACCCGTCGTTCTGAGCGCACCCAGCTCGGTTGTTGCGGGCGCTCCCCTGGCATTGACTGTGACGGTCGGGACTATTGGCTCACGGAAGGCACCCACGGGGACGGTTAGCGTCTATGCCGTTCCTTTGGGCAGTTCACCGATTCTGGTGGCCGGACCCATCGCGGTGACTAGCAATGGAAACGGCACTTCGGGCTATTCCGGCTCGATCACTGCGGGACCTGCAGGTGTCTATACGGGTTACGCGCTCTTTACCCCTACTGGCAGCAGCAAGCCAGGGAGCTCACCGACCATCACCGTCACCGTGACATCCGCGCCTTAAATCTCCACCTCACCAAATCGTCGTAATAGCAAGGCCGCATACGAACAGTATGCGGCCTGTTTTTTTCCAAACTTGCACAGGGCGACATTAGAGAACTCACCACGAGCTAGGGTACGTGCCCTGGCAACCAACTTTGCAGGTGGCCACCTATCCAATGAATAGAGTGTTCTTAACGGGTCAGGGCTTGGGAGCCAGCACGGTTCTCAACGCATATTGCACGCGCGGAATCATGTCGCGATATTGCATTGGGGAAGCATTCTCCAGAAATGCATGAAACGCGGCTCGTCCACACGGACCGTCGCCCGTCTGCATGCACAACACACCCAGGTTCAACTGCGACTCAGCATCCTTCGGATCAAGCTGAATGGCACGTTCAAAATTCTTGCGAGCTGTAACAAAGTCATGTTGCTTCACGGCCACCAGCCCCAGCCCGTTATACGCAGGAATGTACGGCTCGATGGCAAGCGCCCGCTGAAACTCTATCGTGGCTTCCTCAAGCTGGCCGTTCGCCGAGTAGGCGGACCCCAGTCCGTCGATGGTGCCGACATCCATGGGATCCAGTTTTACCGCGGGCTCATAATATGCGATCGCCTGCCTAGCGTCGCCTTTGGTCAGATAAAGCTGGCCCAGACGCGAAAGGATCATTGCTCCCGCGATGCCATGGTGCATCGCATCCAGGCATAGTTGCAGGTTGGCATCGATCTGGCCCGTCTTCTGATATTCGTCGCCCAGGTCGTAATAGATAGAGGGATTCGATGGATCCTTCTGCAGCGCCTCGCGGTATAGCTCAATCCTGCGCGAAGACGACATGGCATCCGTCGGCGTGTCCTTGGCCTGGTGAATCAGCCGCAGAATCTCGACCTGGTCCTTAGGATCCGGACCTCCGCTATCCAGGCTCACCGACTGCTGCGAGGAGCCGCCCAGGTATCCCAGAGAGCGCAACTTCGCCATCGTCTGCTCGTCCATCTGCTGCGAGACCACTTTTTCTGTTCCGTTGTTGCCGATCAGCAGTTTCAGTTGCGCGTCCAGCTCGCGATATTCTTTCGGGTGCGCATCGATGATGTTGTGCAGCTCGGCGGGATCGGTCTTCAGGTCGTACAGCTCCGGCTTTGGAGCACGGACATACATCCATGCATCGGCGTGGATGCCGCGCAAAGCTGCCCAGTTCATAATGAACTTCGGATACATTGTTTCTTCGTAGGAATATTCTGTGGCCACTGGCTTGCCGGTGAATGCGGGCACCAGGCTGGTACCCTGCACCACCGAAGATGCGTGGCTGCCCAGTAAATCCAGAACCGTTGGCAGCAGATCAATCGTCCTCGCCTGCTGCAAAACACGAACGCCTGCCGGAATTCCAGGTCCAGCCATCAGCCAGGCAATACGCAGCGTCGAGTCATAGAGAAATATTCCATGCTGGTATTCACCGTGATCTCCGAGGCTCTCGCCGTGATCGGAGAGAACGACAAGCAACGTATTCTGCGCGGGCGATTTCTTTCTTACCGCGCTGAGGAAGCGGCCTAGCTGCTGATCCATGTATGCGATTTCCGCATCGTAAGTGTCGCCCGGATATTGCCGCATGAATTCCGCAGGAGGAGGAATGTAGGGTTGATGTGCGTCGTAAAAATGTAGCCATACAAAAAATGGCTTCGCCGGCTGATCCGATTGCGCGTTCAGCCATGTCAGCGCGTGATCCACAGTGACGCCTGCGTTTCGCATCGGCGCCTCACCGCCGGAACCGCCCGGCATGCGATCGTCGTACTCCGAGAATCCCTGATCGAATCCAAACGCGCGCTTGAATACAACCGCGCCGATGAAGGCCGCCGTATTCCAGCCGTGCTTGCGCACAATGGTGGCCATGGTGGCGGACGAAGGTTGCAATATAAACCCGCCGGTATCGCGCACGTGATGCACATTGGGGTTGGTTCCCGTAAACATGCTGGCGTGGGAAGGCAGGGTCAGCGGCGCCTGGGCAACGGCTTTCTCAAACAGTACGCCGCTCTTCGCCAGAGCATCGATGTTGGGAGTTTTGATTTTCGCGTAGCCATAGCAATGCAGGTGGTCGGCCCGCACCGTATCCAGCGTGATGAGTACAATGTTCGTCGGCTTCATCGCGCTGCCCGATGCATTCGGCGGCGCAGAAGTAGCGCCTTCTGTGACCACCGCTGTCTCTTGTTTGCTTGGCGACTTACATGCGGTTGTCCCCAGCAGCGCAACCGTGCAGCAACCTAGAAGAAATACGAGTCGCGCGCGGGACCGCATGAAATTCCTTCTCCGTCAAAAGCAATCTGGGATGACTTCCTCCAGCATGACCTAATCGAGCCGCTCAGGGCAAATACGAAGCACCGAGGCATCGTTACTTAAACGGGGATGGCCGGGCCCGCTCCCGAATCAGCGGAGTGGAACCCACTCGAAGCGGGAGGCGGAGCAAAGTTCTGATTGCCGCACCATGCGCAGTATCGTTGTTCGGCATTGATCGAATTCCCACAGTTGGAGCACGGCGACCCCAGGGGACGACGCAATGCAAAATACAGCAGAAATCCCAGCAGGTTTGGGATGAAGATGACGAGCAGCACCCAGAGAACCGCTGGCATGGCCCGACGCCGAGCATCGTCATACACGTATCCCACGCAAAGCAGCCAGAAAGCGATGAGTGCACCCACCAGCAAGCCCGCCCCCAATCCGATAGCGGCTGTCAGGAAGGCGGGAGGGTTGCCTTGCAGGGCATTCGGGCCGGATGCATGCCACTGGCTAACACCTATGATCGGAGCCGCAATCAGCGCACACACAAATACAAGGGTCGCCGCCACTTTAACGCCCTTCGGGATGAGGCCAAAAAACGAGTCGGTTTTCATAGCGATATTCCTTTCGCATGCATCCACCTCTTCGAGACCAGGGGCAGAGTTGGCAACATCAGACAGAAGCAGAGGGACGGCACAACCCAGATTGCGATCAGCCCCAGTTGAACCTGCTGCTGAGACAAGGAAAAGATGCTGGCAAAGCGATCGCATAGCTGCATGGCCGCGAACGAGCCGGCTAGCGTAAGAATCAAGGCGGCAGCATAGCTCCACGCAAGTTGCCGATGACTCAGCCGATGCGTTTCAAGTTGTGCGGCGCGGATGGTTAAAGCCGTGACAATTTTGTCAGGCAGGTCCGGATCCGTCTCGAACGAAAATTCTCCCAGACCCGCAATGGCTCGATTCGACACGTCCAGGTATTGCCGGCATGCGGCGCAAGAGAGTAGATGCTGGCGGAGAGATTGCTCCTCCTGAGTGGAGATTTCGCCTGCGAGCGATTGGTCAATCAGTCGGCAGATCGATTCATGACGATCAGTTTGCATGGGCTCCTCCATCCATTTGTTGTCGCAGAGCCGCAAGGCCACGATAGATTCTTGATGACACAGTGGAAACCGATGCGCCGACCACCTGGCTGATTTCCTGCAGCGACAACTCCTCTTGAAAGCGCAGGACCAGCGCTTCTCGATAGACCGGTTGTAACGACTGCAACGAACGGGCGAGGTGCCTGGCATCTTCCGACCGCGCTGCCTGCTCGAACGGCGAGGCTGCGTTGGATATCGGTGACACCGATGCGGGCTCATGCTCGTCATCATCGTTTGAGTCGAGGCTGACCAGCCGCCGCTTGCGGGTGTGGTCGATCGCCAGATTCCGAGCAATCGCAAACAACCACGGTTCGAAGCGAGATGCGCCATCGTACGAGCGGCCCCGCTCCAGTACCCGCAGCCAGGTTTCCTGCACCAGGTCGTCGACCGGATCGCGGCTGCCGAGAAGAAATATGAAATACCGCACGAGCCGATATTGATATTGCTGGACCAGGGCCTGCAGCAGCGCGATATCCCTCTGTCGAAGGCCGCGTGCAATTCGCTCGGGCTCGGACTCTGTCACCGCCAATGTCATCTCCGACTCGAACATACGATGGGGATACGTACAGCGGGCGGCAAATTACGCACGCGGGCAAATAAAATTATCAGGTCGGCAGTCCCTTGGCGTCGAGGCCTCGAAATTGCAGTGCACAGAATCGGATAGCGCCTCTATTTCAAGCAGCCGCAACGACTATGCGCTAATCTTCCAAGCAAGGGAAATCTTGGCGTGATGGAAGACAGTCAAAACCCGGGAATCCAAGTGGAGCATGTGCGGCATCGCAGAAGCGTGCTCGTCATCGGGCGCGACCATCGGGTGGCGAAAGTTGTGGCAGAGGCACTGCCGGAATGGCGTCTTGAGCGCGCAACCGACAACGCGACTGCACTTGGCATGCTGCGAGCGCAACACTTTCATCTGTTGCTGACCGGCGATGAAACTTCAGGACAGCAGGACGTAGATTTATTGCGGGAAGTGCGGCGCTCCCGACCGCATCTGCGTCTGATTATTTTAGCCAATGAGAGCACTCCGGCAGATGTGATTGAGAGCATGAAAGAACGGGCTTTCAGTTATTTCTCCTCACCGTACACCGACGAGGCATTGACGGATATGTTGCGTCACGCCACCGATGCGCCGGTGTGGGACGAAGGCATCGAATTACTGTCGGCCACTCCGGAATGGCTGGGTCTGGCGGCACGATGCGATTTGCGCACGGCGGATCGGCTGGTACAGTTCATCCATGAATTTTCGGATTTGCCCGAACCGCATCGCGATGATGTGGGCTCCGCGTTTCGCGAAATTTTGCTCAATGCAGTTGAGCACGGCGGCAACCTGGATCCATCGCAACACGTTGTCATTTCCTATATCAGGGCGCGCGACGCGGTAATCTGCCGCATTAAAGATCCCGGCGAAGGATTTTCGCTGGAACAATTACGAGAGTCGGCCATGACCGACCTGGATGCCGACCCGCTGCAACACATCGAGTCCCGCGCAGCGCAGGGCAAGCGTGCCGGAGGATATGGCGTGCTGCTGGCGAAGAGCCTGGTCGATGATTTGATTTACAACGAAAAAGGCAATGAGGTGATGCTGATTAAATATCTGCATCACAAGTGAGGTCACTCAACAGGCGGCGGGGTGGTTCGCAAATCTGCAGACCTACGCTCCTTGTCAATTGATTTTCAACATGCTTCACTGAAATGAATGATGAATCGCAGAGAGCTTTTGAAAACAGCGGGAGCCGTCGGCGCTGCTTCGCTGATGGACACTGCGGTCCTCAGTCAGACGAAAAAGCCTCGCCAGGCTGTGATTATTCTTGGCGAATCGGTTCGGGCAGATATGCTGAACTGCTACCGGAACACAGGGCTGAAGACGCCGAACCTGGATCGCCTTGCGGCTCAAGGCATTCGCTTTGAGAAGGCCTACAATTGCCAGCCGGTCTGCGCTCCAGCGCGATCTGCAATCTGGACGGGTCTATTTCCGCACACCAACGGAGTGTGGGGAAACAGCATGCCCCTGGGTGATACCGTGCATACGCTGGGACAGCATCTGCATGATCGCGGAGTGCATGCGGCATTCGTCGGCAAATGGCACTGTGACGGTTTCGATTACTTCGGCACTGGTCGGGCGGCACCGGGATGGGATCCTGCGTACTGGTATGACATGCGCGATTATTTGATGGAGTTGTCGCCGGCGGATCGAGTGCGATCGCGACAATCGAGCACCGGCAATGATCCCACCTGGACCGCCGACATGTGCTACGGACACCGCTGCGCCAACCGCGCCATCGATTTTCTATCCAAACATAAGGGTCAGGATTACTTACTGGTGCTAGCCTTTGACGAGCCGCACGGTCCCTGCCTTTGCCCGAAAGAATATTCCGACAGCTATCGCGGATTTATTTTTCCGAGTGACCCAAACGTAGATGATCCGCTAACAACCAAGCCTGCGGAGCAAAGAATTTGGGCGGATAGCCTGGGGTCACTGCATCGCAAGCAGCCGCCGATTGAGGCGCATCAGTTTTTTGGCTCGCATACTTTTGTGGACGATGAGATTGGGCGGGTGATGAAGGAGATGGAAGCGAGCGCGCCGGACGCGATGGTGCTCTTCACCGCCGATCATGGCGTGTTTCTTGAGTCGCATCGACTACAGGACAAAGGTCCGGCTATGTATGAGGAGATCACGCGAATTCCGTACATCGTGAAGTGGCCGGGCGTGGCGCCGGAGGGCGCAGTGTGTCCGCACCTGACTTCGCACATTGACCTGAGCGGAACCATCATGGATTATTTTGGCCTGCAGGTTCCAAAGACGATGGAAGGTACGACCATGCTGGAGACATTCCATGATCCTAAAGTCGCGCCACACTCAGAAGTTTTCATCGAATGGGGTCGGTACGAAGTCGACCATGATGGATTTGGCGCGTACCAGCCGATCCGCTGTGTTCGCAGCGATCGCTATAAACTTTCGATTCACCTGGTGACGACGGATGAGTTGTACGATCTGGAAACGGATCCCGGAGAGTTGAATAACCTGATCGATTCCGCCGAACACGCCGCCATTCGCAATGAGTTGCATGACAAGCTGCTGAACTGGATGAATGTTTCCCGTGATCCCTTCCGCGGATACTACTGGGGCAATCGACCGTGGCGCCCGGATTTTCCTGAGACTTGGAAAAACGCCGGCATGACGCGGCAGCGAGAGAGCGACGGATACTTGCCGCGCGAACTGGACTACGACACTGGCTTGCCGATGACGAGCGCCACGCGACCGAAATAAATCCGCGAAGGGTTCGCCGAATCTTCACCCGCGGCATCCTGCGTCAATCGAAATGCATCTCACTTGCGATCGTCGGCTGAAATAGCCCTCCCCGCATTTGGCCACTCAGTTGAGCGAAATTGAAGCAGGGCTATACTTGCTCGCGATGTCCAACCCGCACGAATGAGTACTCAAACAGTCGAACATAGGATCAGCAAGACACCCGGCAGAGTTGCTGTTGGAATTTTTGGGATCGCAATTGTCGTTGGCATTATTTACGCCGGTACCAAACTTGGTTCCGACCTGGCGCAAACCCACTACTCCACCATCTGGCCGTATTTGCTGCTTGGATTGGCGCTGATCATCGCGCTCGGGTTTGAGTTCGTCAACGGATTTCACGATACCGCCAACGCCGTCGCCACCGTTATCTACACAAATTCCCTGGACCCGCACGTGGCCGTGGTGTGGTCCGGAGTGTGGAACCTGATCGGCGTCATGGTTTCCAGCGGCACCGTTGCATTTGCAATTGTCGCGCTGCTGCCCATTGGCCTGATCCTGCATGCTGGCTCCGCCGCTGGCTTCGCGATGGTGTTCGCGTTGCTGATCGCAGCCATCGTTTGGAACCTGGGAACTTGGTCGCTTGGCCTGCCTGCCTCCAGTTCGCATACGTTGATCGGTTCTGTTATCGGTGTGGGTCTCGCCAACCAATGGATTCATCGAGCCACATTTGGAGGCAGCGGCGTTGACTGGTCGCAAACCATCAATGTATTTGAGGCGCTTTTGATTTCTCCCATCGCAGGATTTGTATTGTCAGCGCTGCTGCTCTTGCTTTTCAAAATGGTGGCTAAAGACAAGCGCCTGTATGAAGCTCCCAAAGGATTGCAGCCGCCGCCGTTCTGGATTCGCGTGCTGATGATCGGCACTTGCACCGGGGTCAGTTTTGCGCACGGCTCTAATGACGGCCAAAAAGGTATGGGCCTGATCATGCTGATCCTGATCGGCACGGTGCCCACTGCCTACGCGTTGAACCACGCCATCGGATTTCACCAGGTGCAGGATTTTGCTGCCGTTTCAGAACAGGCGGCGGCCGCGCTCAGCCATTATGTTCATCCTTCCGTCGCGGTCGCCGATCCGCGGACGCAGGTCATGCAATATCTGCAGAGCAAAGATGCGACGCCGGAAGCCATCGCGGCCGAGCGGCAACTCATTCTGGCCATCGATCATGAAGTAATCTCCTACAAAACCTGGGCGGATGTGCCGCCGAACCAGCAGTCAAACGTGCGCAATGACATGTACGTGGCGAGTGAAGCCCTGCGCATTATGGAAAAAAGAAGCAGCCCGCGTTCAACTCGGCGGATGCAGACGCGATCGCAAACTATCGCAGCCATCTCGACAAAGCCAGCAAGTTTATTCCCTTCTGGGTCAAGCTGGCGGTGGCGCTGGCACTTGGATTAGGCACCATGGTGGGATGGAAGCGCATCGTAGTCACGGTGGGTGAGAGGATCGGCAAAAAGCATCTGACCTACGCGCAAGGCGTTTCCGCGATGATTGTTGCGATGGCAACAATCCTGACAGCGGACGGCTTCGGCTTGCCAGTCTCCACTACCCATGTGCTTTCTTCCGGCGTGGCGGGCACGATGACGGCAAACCATAGCGGATTGCAGTGGGACACGATTCGTCATATTGCGCTGGCCTGGATATTCACGCTACCGGCGGCCGGGGCCCTGGCAGGCACCCTGTTTATAATTTTCGGCCACTTTGTGCCGGCATAGACGACAAGCGACGGTACATAATTGGAGCACGAAGGGGCTGCGACATGCAGCCCCATTCCATTTAGCGAAGACCACCGGAGGCGAGAATCGTCTCGCCAGTCAGCCAGCCTGAATCGGAGGAAGCGAGGAAGATTGCCAGGGGCGCGATATCGCTAGGCTGGCCAAGCCGACCTAAGGGAGTTTGCGCGACCGTTCCTTTCTCGAAATCGCTGCCGATGAAGCCGGCGGAGTGCACGCCCTCGGTTTCAACCATGCCGGGATTGATGGAGTTGACGCGGATTTTTCTTGGGCCCAGTTCTTTGGCGAGAACGCCGGTCACTGCGTCCACCGCGCCTTTGGTGGCTGTGTAGATGGCGGATGTGGGAGGGTGAAGGCTACTGACTGCCGAGCCAATGTTGATGATGCTGCCGCCCTCTGGTCCGAACAGGTTTGCTGCCTGCTGACTGGCGAGTAGAAGACCGAGCACATTGGTGTTGAACAGGCGATGAAACTTGTCTTCGGTGACTTCGCCAATCGGCGAAAACTCGTAGATGCCCGCGTTATTCACCAAGACATCGAGCGATCCATACTGCTTTTTGGTTTCGGCAAAGATGCGCTCCACATCCTTGGCTTTAGAAACGTCGCCCTGCACGGCAATAGCTTTACCGCCTTTGGCAGTGATGTCAGCGACGACGCGATCCGCGCCTTCTTTGCTGGACGAATAGTTCACCACGACAGATGCGCCTTCGGCGGCTAAGGCCTTGGCGATGGCAGCACCAATTCCCTTCGATGCGCCTGTAACCACTGCAACTTTATTCTTGAGTTTGCTCATAAACCTTCTCCCGGTCGGACCATCTTGCTTCGATAGTTCGATAACTGTCTAATTGATGAGGCGCGGTCGGGATGGATGCAGATTTGTGAGGTTAAATTTTCTTCAAATGGGCCAGGTAGCCCTTCAAAACGTCGCGCTGCAGGCACAGGCGGGCAAATTTGCCTTCGCGGGTGATTTTGATCAGGCCCGAGGTTTCCAGCTCCTTCATATGGTGGGAGAGGGTGGCGGCAGTGACGGGCTGGCATCCGCGAATATCGGTACAGGCGGCCGTATCGTCGCTGGCGCCAATTTGCTGCAGGATCTCATGGCGTCGCGGATCGGCCAGCGCCTTCGCGATCAGGTGAATCTGGTGCTCGGAAAGAGTTTTCTTCTTCGCCATGACTGAATTTAGGAATGCGTCGACAAATGTCTTTCGCACATATCATCTCTATCAGATTCCAGGCTGATAGAGTAGCGCTGCCTTATCCGATTGCAGGTTACTCACCCGCGATATTAAGGGTGCGGTCCCGATTTTCAGCGCAGACGGTGCGACGATTTCAATAGAGTGCCAATAAAATGGCACAGAGCAAGCCTGATCGTTTCTAAAGGAGTCAGTGCCGTGAGTTTGACCTTGAATCCGGGAAAATTAATCGTCGCCTCCGCATATCCCGATCCACCCTTCGAACTGATCGAAAACGGCACTGGCAGCGGCTTTGATGTCGAGTTGATGCAGGCGATCTGCGCGCAACTGGGACTTACACTGCAGCGAGTGCGCTTTCTCGGTGATAATTTCAACGACATTTTCGACGGCCTGGAAAAAGGGACATGCGACGCGGTGATTTCCGGAACTACAATCACGCCACAGCGTTCTTCGATCGTGCTGTTCTCTCAGCCGTATCTGGAATTCAACCAGGGTGTCGCAGTGAATCGTCGAGTGACTCCAACGGTCAATTCCGTTGCCGGCCTGCATGGCCTGACTGCGGGAATTCAATCTGGGAACACATCGGACGCAGTCGCAAAACGCTGGCTGGCCGAGGGCTCCATTGCCGGCATCCAGTATTACCACTACGACGGAATCGCAACGGCGCTGGATGACCTTGAAGCGGGGCGAATCGGCATGGTCATCAAGCTTTTTCCGGTAATCTCGTGGCTGGTGAAATCCCGGCCGCTATTAGAGGTTCCGATGCAGGTGCCAACTCATGAGAAGCTGGGCATCGCATATGCAAAGAGCAATACCGGGCTATGCAACGAGATTGAAAATGGGCTGCAAGCCTTGCGACAGAATGGCACGTTTGCCCGCTTGCAAGCACATTGGTTCGCCGCAAAATCCTGAGTGAGAGGAATTCATGCTGCACGCCTTCAAGTTATCTACCGGTACCGACAATGCCTCGCACGTCGAGGAAGGCACGCTTACGCAAGATGATGCGACAGATGTCGCGGAGATCCACTTCAAGGAATCGCCGCCGCACACATCGCTCGATTGGCACGAAGCTCCAGAAAAGCAATATGTCATTACGCTGTCGGGAACATTGGAATTCACCACTCGCGACGGAGAACTCTTCACGTTGCATCCCGGCGACGTATTGGTTGCGGAAGATAACGTGGGAAGCGGCCACAAGTGGCGGCTGCTCGATGACCAGCCCTGGCGGCGCGTGTATGTGGTGCTGAAGCCCGGCGCGCCCGACCTGTTTCTGCCGGATTAGAATCGGTCGCGAAGAGCGGACCGGATCGGCGTCGATATGCTGGCCGGACTTCACGGTCGGGTGAATCTTAAACTCGGCCTGCGAATCGCCGAAATAGAGCGCAGCATTTTCGCCGAAGCCGTTTTCTAATCGACCGAGGACTACCATCGAATCAGACAGGAGTACACCATGCCAGAAAGCCCGCATAGCCGACTCGCAGAATTCCACAACCTAGCTGCACATGCCCATGAAGCAGCAGCAGCAGCCCATGGGAAAGGCGACCATCTCAGCGGGCACGAACTTTCTCGGCAGGCGCTCGAGCATTCGATGAATGCCTATCAATATTCCGAAGAGCTTGCGAAGCAGAACGCAAATCCCCCAAAATCGTAGGGGAATGACACGGGTACGGCCTTTTCAGCCGAAACAGAATCGGTGGAGGATGGGCACTAGGGCGCTCGCGGGCTATGCGAAGTTTTCGCCTGCTTCGGCGTAGAATGGAAAAGTACTTGAAAGCCACGAGCCTTTCCGGCTTGGTCCGCATCTTATGGACAGGGCTACCCGAAATGGGGGCGTCACGGTTTCGACGGGATCGTTTGCGGTAGAGAGGCATGCCGGGGGGTGGGCACCCGTAATCGCTTACAAAAACACAATTGCTAACAATCAACTAGCACTTGCTGCTTAATTAAATAAGTAGCCGTCCTCCTCAAATTTGCCTGTGAGGTGGGGAAGGACGTCGCAAAGCAGGCTGGTCTGACCCGCAATGCCTGGGTTGGTCGGACGAGATCTACGGGCTGGTGGGATGCGTATCTTGTCCGTTTTGAGCGCATCGCACGAGATAAATCGGAACGTGACTACGCATGGAGTCTCTTTACTGACTTGGATTTCGGACGCGGGTTCGACTCCCGCCGCCTCCACCAATATTTTCAATTAAGTACAGGTGTTCAGTAGGAATCGAACAATCAACGTACAGTAGGGTTTCGCGCGCCCACGCCTGAGCGTTCTCAGATTCCGAGGAAAACCCCGCTATGTTCTCCGTGTATTTGCACGTAATGCATTAGTCCGCGCGCCGATTTTGCAGCGGTCTGCCATGTTGAGAATTCCATCACACATCCAATTGCAACACCTTGACGTCCTGGTTAGGCACGGTGAACTCGACAATATGGTTGCTGATCGGAATTGCATTCCCGCTATGAATATCCCTCGCGGCCTTGAACTCGACCGGCAACTGGATGTGGGCGGGCTGGTCGCGCGGAGTGTCATTGAATACGGCGAGCAGACTGTGACCGTCTCCTCGTATTAACCTGGGCCGCACTTTTTCTGCCGTCACTTCCGGCGCCGCAACCGGCAGAACCATCGAGCGCAGCAGTTCTGTTGCTCCCGCATCGTTCGCCAGAAGAGCGGCCCCGAATCCGGTTCCGACATACAGCATCTCTCCCTGACCGATCTTCTTGCGCGCAGCCAGCGGCTTCACGTAAGAAGAGGCAATCTGCTTTGCAGAGGTGAGCTTAATTGGCGTCAGGTAGGTGCGCGCGGTCATTCGAATCTTAGCCGGCTCTGTGAAATCGATCTGAGGCTGATAGTAGATGGCATCGTCCGGCGATGCATCGTCTGGCAGCTTTTCATTGCGAACCAGAAGGTTGTGTTCTTCCTGGTATCCGAAGAGTTCCGCTAACCCATGCGGTGGAACCACGGGGTTGTAAAAGAATCGCTCATCGAAGAGCCCGAAGCCGGCTTCCAGAATTAGGGTTCCTCCAGCTTCGACGTAACTGCGAGCGGCCGCGCAGGTGCCTTCTTTCCCAATCAGATGCCAGGGCGCAACAACGACATTGTAGTTCGATGTGGCCAACTCGCCCGGTTCGATGAAATCTACCGGAAGGTCCATTTCCCAAAAGCCTCTGTAATAGCCGGAAACAGCGTCAATCGAAGCCTTTTCACTTCCGGTCATGGCGAAGGTCAGCAATGCGTTGTCCTGATCGTAGAGAATTGCGACCTGTGGCTTCGGGCGGAAGTTGCGAATCACGCTGCCCCACTGCGACTGAATCAAGGTATGGTTCTTATCCGCCTCTTCCACTCGATCGGTGGTGCTGCCATCGCGCGATACTAGACCGTTGCGCATCGATTCCTGACCCGTACCCTCGGGCATGTATTGCCAGTAAACGACAGCTTTGGCGCCTGTTGCCATGGCCAGCCAGTTGAAGGTGCGGATGTCTTTTGGACGCATGAAGTAGCCACCATCGACAAGATCGAGTCGACTGTCGCCACCTTGCAATTCTGTCAACCAGAACTCTTTTCCAATTGCGCTGGATCGCGCGAGCTCCATATTTGCAGCATTCTCAAATAGCTGCATTCCCGGACCCCGGGGAAATTGCGATAGTCCCCAGAAGTCCACCACCCCGGCCAGACGCGCAGTATTAACTGCTTCAATTGCGAACGAACCCAGAGGCGGCGAACCTTGACCGGCGTGGCTTCCGATCATATGTTTGGAGCCGGCTGCTCGCACTGTGTCGGCGCGTAAGTGCATATCTCGCGTACTGCGGTCGATCATGTATCGCCGCCAATCCACCCAGTCCGGGGAAGTTCCAAGAATACGTGGCGCGTCGACTGCATCCCAGCTTGGATACAGTCGCGACCAGGCGGCATTCAATCCATCGATCGTTTTGTAACGCTGCTTGAGCCATTCTCGAAATGCGGCGATTGTCTGCTCGCAGTAGCAGAACAACATCTGGGGCGTCGTTGCCCATATATCTCGGCCGTCCGCCGCTCGCAGCACAGGCTCGTTCCAGGCATCCCACGCGTACATGGAGGGATGTTTCGATACAACGCCCACGAGTTCGCGGATATAAGCGCGGGCTGCCACCTGCACAGGTTCCCAATCCAGGCAGAGCCCCGGAAAACCACCTGTAATGTGCGACGAATTTCCTCTTAGGTGGACAGCCTGTCCGGTTGAGTCAACCCAACGCGTCTCTGGATGCGCCACTTCAAGCCAGTAAGGAGCTGTCTCGAGCACTACGCCCATCAACACCTTGATCTGGAGCTCGTCGCAATATTGCATGAGCTCTTCAATCTCCTCAAAATTGTAGTCATTGGGCCCACGCTGGTAGTAGTCCCATGTAGGAAAAGCCCGCATCAGGTTGAAGTGGTGCTCCTGCGACATGGTCCGCAGCACTTCCCGCCTTTCCGCCCGCGGCGGATTTGGTGGTCGATAGAGCAGAGACCCGCAGATGAATTCGTGTTGGGGAACCGGACGGATATTTCCTGCAGCCTCATCCGAGTGACTCGCGTACAATTTCAAGCCTCCCCACGTGAGTGCAAGAGCGGGCGCGGTCGACTGAAGAAATGTGCGACGAGAAGTCTTCATGCTGTACCTCGATGACTCAGTTGGACGATGAGTTTGGATCGGCCGCGCTAGCTGAGGACAGCTTCTCCGAAGCTGGGCTGCCTTTATCAAGTGTGGCGAGCACGCCTGCGATAAATCCAAGCGTGTGCGCCATTCCTGCATGCCATGGGGCGGTGCAGGTCATCTGCGGGGTATGGTCCGGAATGATGACTCCCTGAAAATCGTTCTGTTTCAATACCGTCAGAATCCGGACCATATCGACATCACCTTCGTCGATGAACGTCTCGCGATACTTCGGAACTTTTCCCCTGACGTTGCGCAGATGGACATACGCAATCTTTCCCTGACGGCTGTAGTCGTCAACGGCATGGTAGATATTGTTCTCAGTCATCTCCGCCAGTGTTCCGAGGCAAAGCTCCAACGTATTGCTGTCGCTCGGAAACTCATTCAGCAAACGTTGATACATGGAGGGCTGATAGACCAGCCTGGGCTGTTGCCGCATGGTGGGCATTGGCGGATCATCTGGATGGAGAGCGAGCCGGACACCAGCCTGCTCCGCGACGGGAATCACCTCGCCGAGGAAATTGAACAACCTCCGCCATAACTCGTCATGAGAAATCGAAGGAAGCAAGCCAGGCGCCGCATTCTCGTCATACACCATGTTCCAGACGGTTCCATTTGGAATCGGCTCATCGTCGGCAGGCCCATCCATTCCCACGGTCACTGCGCCCCCCCGTCCAAACGGGCCAGACACTCGTCCGCATACGCCGGCAATGCTGAAGTTGTAGCCGAGAACCGGAATACCTGCCTCGCCCATTCGCCGGACCGTAGTTTTGACATCTTCGATCTGTTCAGCGCGACGCGGGCCATCCAAAAGAATATCGTGCCAGATTCCAGGATCGAGATTCTCGATGGCCTCCAGGCTTAGGCCTGCGGCTTCAATATCGAGACGGATCGATCGCATCTCATCGACGGTCCATAATTTTCCGCGCTCTCCCGCCACTCCCCAGGGAGAGTACTTGCTGCCGGTCGGCTGATTGTTCCTAGGGTTGGTAGAACCATCCCGGAAATAATCAACCAAATGCACGACAACATGCGTGCAGCCAGCCTGCCGTGCAAAGTCGTAATACTCGCGCGATAGCATGTGGCGATACAAACCCAAGCCAAGCTTCATCCGTCGGTTCCTTCTTCCTTTGTCAACCCTTCCCAACTTTCTACATGATTCCGTGTTTCCTGAAAGCCTCGACTGCACTTGAGCCTTGCTCCAGCGCTCGTCTCACGTCCTTCTCTCCGCGAACCTTTTCCAGGGCTCGGCGAAACACCTCGGTCTCCAGCTGAGAGGGGACGACAAGAACACCGTCGATGTCGCCGAACAGAATGTCTCCGGGGCGAATCAGAACGCCTCCAATTTCGATCGGGATGCGAAAGTCGTGAACTTTGTAGCGGGGCGCGGAGTCTTGCCCGTATGAACCAAAACTGAAAGTGGGATAGCCCATCTCGAGAATCGCCTTGGTATCGCGCGCATATCCATTCAGCACAGCGCCCCTTGCGCCAAGCCTGCGTGCTCGCACACTCATCAATTCGCCCCAAAGTGCATTGCGCGGCGAAGAACCGGTGTTGATATAGATTTCATTCTTTTTCAGATCGTCCACCGCCTCCAGCATCAGACCGAACGGCTTTGCACTTAGAGCATTCGCACTTTGCTCCACAACTTCCTGAAACACGTCGCCGGACAGGACCGGCATGGCGCGTCCAACCAGAACCATATCCCTGGCCATCGGTTGAATCTGAGGCGGAAGATACTGATGCAGCAAATTCATCTTGTCGAGGATGTCACCCACGACACAGGTGAACAATTCTTTTTCCGCGATTGCGAAAAGCTCATCATCGGATTTCCACGGTTGCATCTATTTTTCTCCAAGTGACTTACTTTGACTCTACTCATTGCTCGCATGCACTGAGATGTCAGGAATGCGTTTGAGAAAAAATGAAGACCGCGGCACAAAGAATCGCAATGCCGGCGAGTTGAAGACGGATGGGCCGAACGCTTACCTGGCTCCACTCGCCGAAGAGAAAGCCATAGGCGCTGGCGGAGATGACAAGCATCGACATGTAAACCGGCCAACCGACCACCGGCCCCAATACGCCGAGTAAGGAGGTTCCCATACCGTACAGGAGATGGCCCCCAAACCAGAGCACCGCCATCAGCACGGAAAGCAGCCAGCAGAGCCACACGCCGTCAGCGTAGTAGTGCTTGGTCGCATGGTTCTTGCGGAGCAGATGGAGGCAATACAGAATATTCGGAATGGCACCTCCGGCAAGCAGAGGGGGCCAGATTACGTTCGCGCGCCAGATGGGCTTGGCTCCATGTTCTGCCGCAAGTTGCAAAAGCGGTCCGGCAAAGGAGATGCCAACATTCATCATGCTGGCCAGAAGACCGCTCAACAGGGCAAACGTCAAGCCGACCTTGAAAGAGCCAGTTCCAGGATTCGGTTTTTTTGCCAACTCGTTCTCACGCCGTTGGCCAGCGGCTGCACAGAAGCCGACGCCCAGAACTACCAGCGCGAGCCCAGAAAGCAGCTTCGCTCCAGTCTGGGTAAGTAGCAACGCTGAGTGCAGCCGGACGAAGGGAATCAGGGTTCCCATCGCGGCAGAGACACCGAGCACGATCGAGAAGCTAAGTGCGACACCGATTGACTCCACAGCGAGACCTAGCAGTGCCTGCGCCATACCCCACCAAATTCCGTACAGTCCCATCTTGAACAGGCTGACCGTATCCAGCTGCGCGTAGATCGAGAACAAACGGGGGATCGTCAGCACAGCCGCTAGCAGCGGAAACAGCACCAGCGCGCAGAGAGCCCAGACAAGCCAGGCATTTTCCCATACCCAGGGGTGCATACGTTTCAGCGGAAGGGTGAAGCTGGCGTTGACCATCCCTGCAGCGACGATGAGCAGGCCGCCGGCCGGTAGAGAATCGCCATATAATGCCAACCCTTGCATTGCTCGAATGATAGTACTTCGCAACGACCCAGAACGAAAACGAACTGATTGTAGCCCGGAAGAATCTTGTGGACGAGCCCGACTTGAGCAAGGTCTAAGTCGAGCGTCTCGTTCTGTTGTAAAACGCAGAGTTGCTCTCCCAAAAATGATTCGGGCGCAGAACTTCACGATCCCGTGACCGGGCTTTTTCTGTAGTTGGCAATTCAGAATAGCCAGCGAAAAATATTGCGACGTTGCGTTACCCGATGGAAGGCCCGTTATTACGGGCGGACAGATTGATGGCGCCAGAGAACCGAAAAGTGTCGATAACAACATTGATGATGCGGCTTCCGGGAGCGCTCCCTCACACACAAACACTAACCTTCATCCGATTCAAGCTTAAGAAAGGAGGTGGGGGCCAGCGGTTGCACGGCACAACTTTCGTCATCGGCTCGTCAGCTCGCAGATCGAGAGCAGCCGGATTCGTCGGCGCATGCCTCGGCACCAGTTGATCCGGAACCATATCCAGCGCGATGCCCGATTGCGATGCGGGAAAGATATTCCTGGACGATGTCGGCTCTTGCGGCATGAAAAGCTTACGCCAAGCGTCATGCATCAGTACCGCTTGCACGGGTAGCACCTTGCGAATAATTCAACGCTATGCATCCGCAGCCGCGCTAAACTTCTCGCTCGTCACTTCGCATTTTTCGAATGCAATGCCAATGGCTTTCAGGAAATCGTTGGGAGGGCTTCCACCGGCGAAAACCCAGACATAGTCATTCGGAAGATTTTCCAGCTGGCCGTTAACTTCGAGGGTGACAGCATTCTGGGTCACCAACACGGGTTGGGAACGGAACAGCACTTGCAGTTTGCCAGAACCCACTTGTTCTTCGAACCGCTTGCGGTTGCGTTCCTTAATTCGGGTGAGGCTTTCTTTTCGGTACGACAGAGTGACCGAGTTACCCTTTTGGTGGGCAAGGCCCATGGCCGCTTCGATAGCACTGTCCCCACCGCCGACGACCAGAATTCTTTGGTTCACATAGTGATCAGCTTCAATCAGCCGGTACATGACTTTGGGAAGGTCTTCCCCTTCGATGCCAAGTTTGCGCGGAGTTCCAGCACGTCCCAGTGCAAGTACAACGTGAAGTGACCGATACTGGCCCTTGGATGTGACAATTGTGAAGATACCGTCGCTTCCCTTCCGGATGTCTTCGACTCTCTCGCCCATGCGAATATTGAAGTCCGCCCGGCCGAGGACTTTGTCCCAAAAGGCGAGCAATTCTTCCTTAGATAGTTCGGTGTGTTTGAATTTTCCATACATAGGAAACTCGACCGGACTTGTCATCACCAATTTTTGACGTGGATACTTGGACACGGTTCCGCCGAGCTCGTCCTTCTCGATGGTGATGGATCGGAGTTTGTTCTGAATGGCGCGAAGTGATGCGCTGATCCCAGCGGGCCCGGCGCCGACGATCAGCACATCAAATACGTCGGGCGTTCGAGGAGATCGCGGACCTTCCTGGCAGCGTCGAGTAACGACGTCGATGCAATCGCGGCCCTGATTGACGGCATTTCTGATTAAAGCCAGGCCGCCCAGCTCTCCGACGACAAACAGATTTGCGATGTTCGTCTCAAATTCAGGACTGAGAACAGGCGTGTCGAGGCCCGCTCTTGCGCTGGACGTCTCCATGGAGATGGCGCCCACCGGGCACGACTCTGCGCACAGACCATGGCCGATGCATTTGTGACCATTCACTATGGCCGCCTTGCCGCCGAGAATTGCCAGAACATCTCCCTCGGGGCAGACAGATACACAAGTTCCACAACCGATACACGAGTCGAGCGCAATTTGAGGATGCTGTGCCTTCGGATTTCCCGAGAATATCGCGCCCTTCTCAGCGGACGCACGCGCCTCAGCTTCCAGCTTTCTCTGCTCGCGAATATACCTTCGCACAAAAAACATGCACTACTACGGCGGAGATCAATACAGTGAATATTGTCTGCATAATTTCTTACTTGAAACCCAGTCCAATGACGATAAAGATGTGGAGAAGTGCCAGCACTGCAAATGCATAGCTAAATGGCCGATGAATGACGTGCCAGAGGTGGAAGACCCGCTGGCTGCGCCCGAGGAAGACGATTTTTTTTGATAGAGAGGATTTCAGACGTGCTGCCTGAACAATGATCTCAATCTGCGGATTGCCAGTAGAGCGCAGGCCGCCGATCGAGATAAATTTTCCTCGCCAGCCCGAGGCCCGAAGTCGCAGCGCGGCGAAATGCCAGGGGCGACTGATATCGATGACGATCATCCGGAAAATCGCCAGGAACAACGCCATGTCTCGCACTTGTGCGGGCGATGGCATGCGGAGCACTCGCTCCAAGTCGCTAGCAGAAATGAAGGTTTGCCCAGCGAGTTGGCTCGACAGCAGGGCCTCTGATTCCTGCAATTCCTTCAGAGACAATTCTGCGGCACTGAGCGAATGCGGGATCTGCGCATACAGGTATCGCCCAACGACTCCGCTAAGCGCAACTGCAACCATAATCCAGAACGCCATTCCCGCAACGCCACGAAATTTGAACGAAGCATGGAATGCAATCACGAACGGGGCAGATACTCCCGCTACGATGTGAAAGTCCATCCAGTGTTTTGCTTGGCCTCGCCTGGCAAGCCACTTTACCCGTTTGCGCACAGCGTAAAGAAAGATGATCAAAAACAGGACGGTGCCCAGGATGCCAAGGTTGACTCCGATCCTGCCAGCTGGTCTTAGAAGCGCGTACTTGGGAGAAAACGGACGTTCACCTACTGGCAGCATGTAATAGTCCGCGCCGTAGATCGCTAGAGTCAGCAGCAGTGTGACAGATACGGCGGCGGCGAAATACACGCGCAGGCGATGTCCGCGATCGGACTTACGCCGTACCGTCGGAGGGGAGGGCTGAAGTCGATGTGGCGCTCACTGTTTCACCACCTGCGCTGTAGGACCCTGTTTCGCGTCCACGCTGAATCGCATGTATTTGGTGAAGGTATGGATATTTCTCCAATGCTGCCGAAGTGTTTGAACATCGATAACAGCCACGGATGGGACCAGGAACGTTCCCTTGCCTCCCCAGGTGCTGAGGGGCAGATAGTCTACCTGTGCACGCAGCGAACGAAGCCCAATGTCTTCCATGTTCGTTTGCAGGGTGGCCTCGATGCGAGCGATCATTCCAGTCTGGGGATCGACCCAGGCCGTCCCGTTCAGTTGCAGTGAATACTCACGGCCCCGGACAGCCAAAGCGGACAAGCCAGGCCGTCCAGGAATTTGCGAGAAATGAATGCGCAACAAGGGTCGGCCTTCAAGAACTTCCATACCCTGCGACTCGAATTGGAAGCTGCTTTGGTAGTACGGATGGAAAATGAGGAAGAGAGTCGAGAATCCATTGGTGATGAGAAACGCCGGTCCAGCAGATTTCTTCGACGTTTTTATCGGAATTCTGGACTCATTGAAAGTGAAGTTGCCGTCATCGGCTTGCAGCATCACGAGGTAATCGTAGGTATTGCTTTGCGATATATAGATGTGGCTGCCGTGTCCAAACTTCTGCTGCTCCACGACCTCAGTGCACTTTACGTCGGAAATTTGCGAGAGAAGGCCGCTTACCTGTCGACCCGTCCTGGCGAGAACCGTGTCAAGGTTCACTTCCTGTCCTCTGGTACAATGTGTCGCTATTGCTAAAAACCCGGAGAGAATCGTTACCGGCGCCAGCCTGCCCCTGGTTCCCATCGTTTACTCCTTTCCATGTCTTCTGTTGTTGAATCGGTAGCCGAACGTAGCGGTCCACTGGTTGTACGACTGCGCCGCCCCCCGTTGAACGGTAATCAGGTTTTCCAGAAAATAGCGGCTCCCTATATTCATGTCCACGTCGGTATTGAGGAAGCGCGAGCCGTTGTCTTTGGAGTACGGCGATAGAAATACCTGACGGCCTAACTGAAGATTCACGCGGAAGGGTCCGGTTAATTCCCGCGAGAGTGTGAAAGATTGATACGAGCCATTGGCAAACGCGCTGTTGAATTTCGAGTAGCGGACATCAGCCTGCAAGCCGGTTCGCCACATGTTTGACATGGTCAGGCCGTATAAGCTGTTCCACGATCCCTTTGTGTCAGTGGAGTTGCTGCTTCGCCCGAGACTCATGTAAGTGGCCAGATGATAGGGGAGTTCCGCGCGAACCCCGCCGCTGAGACCCTGAAAGAGATACTTGTCCAGCAGTCCAGTGCCGATCAACTGAGGGTCGTATGTCGGGACATCGCGAAAATAGGTATCCGTAATATCGAATGAAAGACGGGACTGCGGCTGAAATCGCACCGTTAGAAGGCTTTGGCCGATTCCAATCCCAACCGGCGGCGTTGATGGATTTGCGGTGGGGCGATCGATTTGCAAAGCGTCGTAAATGGAAAAGTATCTTTTGTAAGAAAGGCTGGTTTCGCTAAACGCCAACGGTCGATCGACCTGCCAGCCCAGCATATTCTGGGCGAATCCAGCGGTGGTGCTGTACCAGAGTTTCTCAAAGCTTCCGCCATGCACATTGACGAATGCGCCGGCCAGTTGACGATTGGGATTGTAATTCCATGCCGTAGGGTCCGGTGAGGAGCCGCCAAATATCCCTGTGGTGACCTTGCCGGACAACTGCAAGCCCACGTACCCTCCGTCAATCACCTCCAGGCTGCTGGCCCATGGCAGGTAGAGCCGGCCCACGCCCATCGTCCAGCGAGATTCCGGATTGATATAAGTCAGCGCCAGCTGATACGTTCGATTGATCTGATCCTGCAGCGTGGGCTGCAAAGGAGCGGAGGAAGATTCAAAGCCTCCTCTCCAATAACCGTCCAGATTCCAGTGCGTACCGTAGATTCGAGTGATGTCGGCACGGACCACCATCCCCATCTGGTATGAAGAGATTTTCGAAACTCCCGAACCGCGGATCACACTCATGTCCAACCCGATGCGACCGCGCATTTGGTTCACCTCCGGTAAGGGTGGGTGCGGCACTGTCTCGCGTACATCCTCGTCGAGTGGATCGCCGCCGGTAAAACTGACGATCACCGGGTACTGGCGAGTATTCGTGAGGGCACTGTCCTGAATACGTTTCTCCACTTCCACCTGCGGCAAAGTGACAACATCTCCCACTACGATCGGTCGAATGGTGGAAACCAAATCGCATACCGCCGAACTGGCCGCTACGGAAACCACGGTAAGTTGCGCAACAATACCCGGCTCTTGCATTCCGACATTTCCGGTGTCGGCAGCATCCCGTGTGGACTGCCGGATCACCAACTTTGCGCCCTCTGCGAGTCCGTCATTTCTTCCTCCGTCAATGTAGATACTGCCGGCTGCAATATAACGCACCTTGAATGTCGTTCTGATTTGCGGCACCGCATCCTGAGCCACGCAGCTGGACGCCAGCGAACAGCAAAAAATGGCCAATAGACCCCAACGCATCATTCCTACCCGCCTCCTGCCCCGTTCCTGTGACATGCGTAACAATTCACGCTGTTGTACACATATCCGCTGACGCCACTATGTCTGGAGTCGGTTTGCGTCTTGGAGTGGCAATTGGTGCAGGTGAAGATGGTGTAATTGCTCGAATTCGTATGACAAGTCGCGCACACGCCATTCGCGCCGCCGTGATTCATGTTGAACCAGGTGTGATTGAACGTAGCTCCCGTCCATGCAACGGTGGTATGGCAGGTCGCGCATGTTGTGGGAAAGCCGGCAGTCGTATGGTTTGGATTTGTCGTGCCCAGATACTGGGCCTGATGACAGGCAAAGCAGTCCGTCGGCGTCCCGGCGAACACATTGTTGATATGGCAACTGGTACATGCCACGGACACGTGCGCGCCTGTAAGAGGGAATGGCGTGTTGTTGTGGTTGAAAACTGCCCCCGCCCAGGACACCGTTGTATGGCAGGTGTTGCAGGTGGTGGGAAAACCGGCGGCCGCATGCTTGGGGTTGGTCGTGGAATTGAAGTCTTTGACATGGCACGAATAACAGTCGGTAGGCAGCGTCGTGAAGTTGTTGTTCACATGACAGGTGGCGCAAGCCAGGCTCGTGTGCGCCCCGGTAAGGGGGAACGCGGTTTTGGAATGGTCGAACGAGGCTGGTATCCATGCCACCGTGGAATGGCAGATCGAGCAATCAGTCGGAAATCCGGACGCTTTGTGATTAGGATTCGTGGTGGAGTTATACGAGCTCATGTGGCACGACGCGCAGTTGGTCGGAGTTCCCGCAAACTGACCGTTGATGTGGCATTGCGTGCACTGCAGGGTTGCGTGCGCACCGGTGAGCGGGAATTTGGTGAAGGCGGTATGGTCAAACGTGGCGTTGGTCCAGTTGACGGTCGAGTGACACATGCCACAGTCGCGAGGGAAGCCCGCTTGGACATGATTCGGATTGGAAGTGGCCACAAATTCCTTCTGGTGGCAGGCGTAGCAATTTGCAGGCGTTCCCTTGAATTTGTTGTTGATATGGCAGGCGGCGCAATCGAGAGTTGCATGCATGCCGGTCAAGGCAAACCCGGTGAATCGGGCGTGATCAAACTTCGCGCCGAGCCAGGTGTCCATGGTGTGGCACGATTCGCATGTGATGGGAAACCCGCTGGCGCGGTGGTCTAGTACGGGCGTTGTAAAGTCGCGGGCATGGCAGGTGTAGCAACTGGTTGAGAGTCCTTGGAATTGACCAACTGCAGCGTTCGTATGGCATGCGTCGCATGTCAGCAGCGCATGAGCACCAACCAGCGGAAAGCGGTTCTCATGATCGCGGATGGCCTGGATTGAAACCTGCCAACCCTTGACCGTGTGGCAACTCTCGCAGTTTGCGCCGAACTGGCGGCGATGAATGTCCGCATGGCAATCGGCACATTTTGTTCCAACATTCCGGAACACCAGACTTGCATGGCAGGCCCGGCAAGCGACGTGGACATGCATACCGCGGAGCGGGTAACGAGTTCGGTCATGGTTGAACTCAGGCATGCTTCGAATCGGCTTCCAACTCGTCGCCGTGTGGCAATCCTGGCAGGGCTCGCTCATAGGCCCGTGTGGGTTGGTGACCACGGCCTGCGCGTTTGCGGAGCGCGATTGGACCGCCGCGGGCAACAGACACAATCCGACGAGAACAGACATCAAGATTTGCCGGGCAAACCTCTGAATCCATTTCTGAGAGAACAGGGATTTCGGACTCAACCACTTCGACGGGCGCCAGCAAACGCCCATGCATTCTGGTGCGTTGCGCATCCACCAGATTTTAGTGCGCAGCCCGCGCGGGTACGCTGCGATTTCGCCAACGTCGGGATGTCGTGGAATGTCATCG
Organism: uncultured Acidobacteriota bacterium; assembly: GCA_963737095.1. Taxonomy (GTDB): domain Bacteria; phylum Acidobacteriota; class Terriglobia; order Terriglobales; family Acidobacteriaceae; genus JAKAAZ01. Next base: position 36,411 of record CAVTRK010000007.1, on the reverse strand, counting down.
ATAGTTTCCCGCTACAGTTGTTTTGGCTTCTCATTCCAGTGCAATTGCGCATGACTACCAGCGGTCCCGTGGCAGGCAGAACATGCGGTCGGAGTTGGCTTGTAAAAGAGAACCGGATCTCCGTCGACCATCTTGACGTTGGTATGGCAGGCCTGACAGCGCACCGCTTGATGTGCTCCCTGCAGCGGAAATGCGGTTTTCTCATGGTCGAACAGGGATGGGCGCCACTTGGCGGTGTTGTGGCAGGTAACACACCGGGTCACTTTGTCGACGTCGGCGAACTGCCCACTATGCGGATTCTTGTGGCACGATTCGCACCGCGTCGGCGCGTCTCGGAACGACACATGCGCGAGCGTGTGCTCCAGGTTGGGTGGCCGATGGCAATCGATGCAGGCGACAGCTCGATGGGTACCTTCCAGGGCAAAGCCTGTCCTGGAATGATCGAACGCCGACAGGTCGTCCCATGTTCGAGTTGAATGACAGGCCTGACATCCAACGTGTCGGCCGACTTGATTCAGCTGAGCCATTTGCAAGGCGAACTCTCCTTTGTGGGGATCGGCATGGCAGGTGGTGCAGCTGAGACCGGCGAAATGATAGGTGACCGCCTTTCCCAGTCCCATGGGTTTGTGGCAGTCGATACAGGCAACCGCCAAATGACTGTTGGTCAGCGGAAAGTCAGTGCGCTGGTGCCTTGCAATCGTCATGGTCGAAGGACTGAAGGTGATGTTGTCGTGACATTGCTCGCATTTATTAAAGTAGGGGGCATCGGCAAACTGACCCTGATGGATGTCCTTATGGCACTCCGTACAGAGCGCGAACTTCATGCGAAAAATTGTGTCCTTGCCTGCGGGGACGTGGCATTGAGAGCAGCGCAGGCTGGCATGCTTTCCGCGCAGTGGATACTCCGTCCGGTTATGGTCGGCAACGGTAAATGTCGACGGGCGGAACCCGTCAACGGTGTGGCACGACTCGCATCGACCACCATTGGAAAGATTAAGAAACTGTCCCTTATGCGGATCTGGAGTGTGACAGTCGGCGCACACCTGGTGCGCGATCGGGGCCTTGAAATCTTCACTCTTATGACAAGAACTGCAGGACACATTCCGATGTTTTCCCAGCAGCGGGAAGTCTGTTTTGGAATGGTCGAAGGTCGTAATGAAAGCAGTCTTCGTCCAGGATTGTGTCGTGTGGCACGATTCGCATTTCTGATGGAACGATCCGCGGTGAGGGTCCGCATGACACGAGGAACAGCGGTCGAACTGTAAGCCGGTATACCGGACAACTCCGTTGGCAGCCGGGGTGTGGCACTTTTGGCAGTCGACTTTCGCATGGGCTCCGGTGAGCGAAAAGCGTGTCTTGGCGTGGTCGAATGTCGGAGTTGATTTCCAGTCGACGGTGTTGTGGCATTGCAGGCAATTGTTGCCAAGCTGACCCTGGTGCTTATCCTGATGGCAGCTCACGCATGCCTGCGATAGACCAAGGTAGGTGTGGCCAAGATCATTCGAAACAAGCAGTGGCCTTTCGGCAGGAGCAATATTTTTTGCATTGTGGCAACTTCTGCAGTCAAGTCCCGCATGCTTGCCCTGCAGTGCAAACCCGGTCTTGCCGTGATCGAAGGCCTTTGGCGACGGGTCCCATCGCACGATCGAAAAGTTTTCTCCGTTGTGATCGGAATGACACTTTACGCAGGTCGAACTGGACGCACCTGGCGGCACAAACGTAGCATGCAACCCTCGCCTCTGCTGCACCCGTACGGCGATTTCGCGATGACACTCCATACAATGGAAACTCGGTGAACCTGCCGACACAGCATGGCATCGGATGCACCCTGTGGGACCACTCAAACTCTGGTGCGCCTTGGCCAGCGGGCCGGGGGAAATCTGAGCGACGCTCGAAGCACTTACGAAGGCTGCCGCCAGCAGGCAGAACAAACGAATGTGGAATAAAGTTTGTGCGACAAAGGTATGCCGTCCAAACCTCGGAGCGAAATCGAAGCGATGAATCCGCGCGCCAGCAGGAAGCTCGCTTGACTGACATGACTTCACTTGCGCTCCCATCGTTTTGAGCCGCTGCAAGGGCTTCATTTTGCAAGCGGCGACAAATGTAGTCGACATTCTCCTCATGTGCGGTACCGCAATGTGCTGCGCACATCCGGTCCTCTGGCTGCACCGCGATGCTCCGATGCAACTGAAATAGCACTTGTCGTACCAAGTAAGAATGTGACGGGTGGCGCAGTCGTGGAGACTGTGGGCGGGCTTCGCGAATCATGCAAGTCGCTGACTGGATTAGCACAGCCGCAATGCAGCTGCAGAAGTTCGCTTGTGGAGGTATGCGTATCTTCTTATTGTTTGAAAATTGGATGTGTCGTTTCGACCCACAATGTGTACCGCGACGCCCCGGCGTTTCGTATGCAACGGTTTTGCTGCAGCAGTCAACTGTACAGATATCGATCTGTGGCACGTGCCGTCAGGCACAGATTGCCCCGTCCAAATCCCGTGAAGGAATACGGTGGAGGCTTGTCTAGTTGTCAGGACCTTCGCTGTCGCCGTTTGGGGTGCTGGCGGGATTTTGAGAAGGGGGCATTTCAGTGTTCTTGGTGGGGGTGTGTTCAGTGGGTCGTGAATCGGCACCGAAACTAAGCCAGCCGTTTTCTTCCTTTTCAGAGCCCTTAGCCGCACCGTTCGGATGCACATCGTCGCGCATGGGCGACGGAGCTCCTGGAGCACGGTTCAAGATGACTCGAGTGGTGAAGCCTGGCTGAAGAGATACCGGCGGCCCGAAATTCCCCAGGCCTGTTACTTCGACCACACCTTCGTAAACTTCGACCGTGGTTTCGCGCTTCTCATTCACGTCGACTTCAAACTCAGTGCCACGGACGGCGATGGTCGCTGTCGGCGTACCCATTTGAAATGAAGGAGCAACGCCGAGCCGCTTTTTGACGCGGGCGAGAACGCGGCCGAGAAGTTCTTCAAGATATTGGCCTGCACTTTGGGCCGGAGATCGAAGCAGGACAATGGTATGCGGTTGCACCAAAACCTGAGATCCGTCGCTGAGTATAAGCAGCAGGCGCCCCTTGCGGGTGTCAATTCTGGTGTTCGGCTGCAACAGTGTTCCCTGCGCGGCACTGAGCGTAGTGCCCTCCGGTGACTGGATCAGCACATCCCCTTTGACCTGTTGAATGGTGGCAGCGCCTAGCGGAAGCGAAGCAAGGTCCGGCTGCGGCGATTGCCCGAATGCCAGCGTGGCGGCGAGTAACCCCCAGAAGAGCATGCCAATGCAGCCCCGGCTTCTCATACTCGATTGCCCTCATCAATATTCACAGGAATCCGCTGCAATTTGATTTCCAAAATTGTTCTCGCGTTGCGAACCTCCGCATGCACCGACCCCGCGTGCTTGTCTACGATGCGCTTAACGAAAGCAAGCCCGAGCCCCCATCCCGCAGTTTCCCCCTCAATCGCCGGTGAGCGGTAGTACGGCTCGAAAAATTTGGCCAGCTCCTGTTCGTTCGCCGGGCTTCCTTCGTTGCTGACTCTTAACCAGACGGCGCCTTCGATCGACTCGCAGCAAACCTCAATCATGGAATCCGTTGATCCGTATTTGATGGCGTTGCTCACCAAGTTGAGAATGGCTCCTGTCAGCAGAGGTCCGTCCCCCAGTGCAAATGTCGGTGCGACGCTCTGCAAATGGAGTCGTATCCGTCGGGGTTCAGCCAACGGCTTGAGAATGTCAAAAACTTCATTCACCAATGGCTCCAGATGAACCTTCCCCAGAGATATCGGCCGGGCGCCCGCGTCCAGTCGAAGCAGATCAAGATAACTGCCGATCAACGCGAGCAATCGCTTTGACTCACGAAAAATCGTATCCGGCGCACTTGCGCAGGTAGTCGCGTTTGGATAGCGGATCATCAACTCTGCAAACTGCTGAATCGCCACCAGTGGAGTGCGCAATTCATGGGTGACAAACCCCAGAGCCTCATTACGCGCACGATCTCTTTCCTGGCGGATCTCGAGACTGCTGAGGATGAGGGCTGTTCCACCCCCCGGAGATAGATTCGTCGGCGGAAGCGAGGTGGTCCGCATGGAATACAGGGTGCCGTGCAGCCAAATCTCCTCTTCGACCTCGGGCCCAGCGCCGGGCGCCGCCCGCAAATGAAGGCGATCGCCTATCTGTCTCAGGTTTGGAATGTCAAGGTCCGATTCGCCGATAAGTGAAGTAAAGTGCAAATTCTTTAGAATGAGCTTTCCGTTTCCGTCAAAAATTGCGACCGCATCTTGCATCGAGTTCAGCAGGGTATGGTGCAATTCATAAAGCGCACCTAATTCTGCCTGGAGGTCCTCCAGATTGCTAAGCGCGAGCGAGATATCGGAACTGACGGTAGGCGCGGGCCTAGAATCTTTCGGCGGCCCGAGCCATTGATGTAGTCCACCCCATTGCGTCGCCAGACTGTGTTCAACCATGAAGAAATCTGCGGAATGGGTAAGCAGCGGAGCCAGAAGAATCGCGCTGAGCACAAGACTACTGGGAACCAGGAGCGACCTGAACACGAACAATCCATACGCTACTGCGCAGACAGCCATGCAGAGTACTGAAACAATAGCCGCCGCCTGCCAGCGTCGCGTTTTGCGGAAAAGCACGATCAACCCGGGGCACAAAACGAGTCCAAGGACCGGCGACAGCCAGAAGGGGCTTTTGTGAAGCGTACGGGCTGTGAGAATACTGTCCAGAATCTGTGCGTGAATCTCAACTCCTGGTATCAGTTCGCCCTTGCTCAAGGGTGTGATCACTCGATCTCCCAGACCAACAGGCCCAAATCCGATCAAGACAGCGCGATCGCGCAGGAACGGTTGGGAGGAGTCGCTTAGGACATCCGCTGCGGACAGCACAGGAATGCGATCACGCCGAAATGCGATTGGGATCAACACCGGGTGTGCGACTTTGACCCGGCTCTTCAGAGGATCCTCGTCGACTCCGTACGATTTCAGGAATGCCGCAGTAGACTCATGCTGAATGCGGCGCCCCAATTCCACGGATAATGCCCAGCGCGGACCTTCCGGACTTAGTTCCAGAGGTGCGAACCGTCGGCATACTCCATCGCGGTCAAGAACGACCATCGAATGTCCGCTAGTGGTGTTTGCCTGGAGAAGGTCTGGAATCGGCTCGATCCAGCGCGGGCCAGCAGGCGAAAGACTGATTGTGTCGGCGAGTACTACCCGGGGAATCCGTTGCAGTGCTCTCCTAAGTGTTCTATCGGTCACGAATGACTGTGGTTCCGTGAGTAAGATATCAATCCCCAGCCCGTTCGCGCCCGCGTCAGCGACTCGCATGACCAGTTGGGCCAGCAATGACCGCGGCCAGGGCCAGCGTCCGTACAGTCGCAAACTGTCGTCATCGATGAGTACCAGGGCCACTCTGGAAGATTGCTTTGCCGGAGGCGCAATCCGAGCGAAGGCATCGTCGAGTCTCGATTGCAACGCCACGACGAGAGGCGTCGACGACAGCGTAATTGCCATGAAGAACAGGATCAGAGCAAGGCCTGCAGTCGTGGAGGGATCATTTCGCAGCCAACCCCGCGCTTTCACAGCGAGTCGGCTGACCGAAGGCTGATTCCTAGTCGAACTGCTTTCTTGTACAGCGTCTTGCGTTCGATACCTAACCTTCGAGCCGCCTCCGATTTGTTTCCCCTGCATTCATTCAGAACCCGAGTAATCTGTTGTCGCTCGGCGTCTACGAGGCGATCTGGCGACTGAGCCATCTGGGGAGTCGAGGCACCCGATGAAGCGCTGCGCGCGATTTCCTGCTCGACCGCGGCCACAGTAACGCATCCTGTCGGGGCAAATATGGCGAGGCGTCCAACCATGTTTTCAAGCTCCCGAACATTGCCGGGCCATTCCATCTCCTGCATTCGCTTCACCGCGCTCGGTTCAATCGCAACTTGGCGCGAATCTTTCGAGTTGAACTTTTCGATGAAGTGAGTGATCAGTAGAGGAATATCTTCCCTGCGTTCACGCAACTCCGGCAAAACAATCTTAACCATGCTGAGACGATAGTAGAGATCTTGCCTGAACGCGCCCTGCCGTATAAGCGCATCAACATCCTGATTGGACGCTGCCAGGACGCGAACATCGATAGGGAGATATCGATTTGAACCCACCCGCCGCACCTCCTGTTCCTGAAGCATACGCAGGAGCTTGACCTGGAACGACAGCGTTGTCTCGGTGACCTCATCGAGGAAGACGGTCCCGCCGGATGCGGACTCCAGCAGGCCCTTGTGAACGCTCTGCGCACCGGTAAATGCGCCTTTCTCGTGGCCGAAAAGTTCACTTTCCAGGATCGATTCTGTAAACGAGCCGCAATTGACAGGAATAAATGGCTGCGCAGCTCTTGAGGAGTACCGATGTAACGCTCTGGCTACCAGTTCCTTTCCTGTTCCGCTGGCGCCGAGGATAAGAACACTGGCGTTGCTGGGTGCAACCCTGCTGATTGCGTTGTAAACCTCCAGCATTTTCGGGCTGCTTCCGATCATCGCCGTTCTGGGGCCTGATGGTTCGCTGGCAGCAACATTCGGAACGCTGCATTGCAGTCGATAAGCTTTGGCCCTTTCAAAGAGGGTGAGGAGATTGTCGATGGACAGCGGCTTGCCAACATACTCGGTTGCTCCCTCCGCCAGAGATGCCGCCGCTGTCTCCAGGCTGATGTGCGCAGTCATCGTGACCGCGTACAAGTGTGGGAGCATTGCCCGAATGGTCCGGGCCAGGTCAATGCCGTTCGCTGTACCCAGGTACACGTCGATCAAAGCCAGGTCAGCACTGTGCTGTGACAAATATTCAATTGCGGTCTCGGAACGATAAAAAATGTGGCAGGAATGTCCTTCTGCGGTGCACACCTCTCGCACAAACGCGCCGACGCTGGGCTCGTCATCGATGACCACCACTCGCAACGGCCGCATAAGGATTGCGACGCTCCCGATCGCTTACTTCATGGGTTTGACCGAATGATACGGTTTCTGGTGAGCGCTTGTCGAACGCGAAGGTCCAGCACGATTAAGACTGGGATCTTTCAGGCAATTTCGCGGCGCATTGAAGTATTGAACTTTCGCCTGTCGGGGTTGCGGATCTTTTTCGTCCCCCGCGCAATGGCCGGGGATATCTCTGTCGCAGTGGTTGAGAGATTAGACTGCGAAGCACGAACTTCGGGGCCGGTGATCTGCGCCAAAGTTCCAAGAATCAAAAAGCGGCTACCGTACAATAAACGTACAATCGATTTGGCATTGTGGGCATGCTGGTCCTTTTCGTCCGTCTGAAATCACCAACTCCCGCGTTTTCAATGGAATAAATAGCTCGACTCCCGCCGCCTCCACCAAGATGTTTTACTTCCGCATTTAATTTATTTACACGCCTTATTTAGAGTTGTACCGTTTTCGTACCCCGGTTCGGGAACGGTCAACGAAGGTGCACCTAGGCGTGTTCTTCCTGCGTGCGGACACATGGCGACGAAAACATTCTGCGCATCGCCATGCGTCAAACCCGTCAGACCCTTCATTCCACGTTGATCCCGATCTCCGCTTCGCGCCGTTCAGGAGGTCCACCCTGTGTTGAAGTCGATTGCTGTCGTGATTGGCAGCTACATTCTTTCCATCGTTCTTGTGATGGCAACGGACCCGTTGCTATCGCACTTGTTTCCCGGCAATTTTGTCCGGGGCCGCGTACCGTCAAACCACGCGCTTGTCGCCAGCACAATATTGTTTGTGGTGGTCTCCATTTTTTGCGCGTGGGCGTGTGCTCGCATGGCCCCGTCGAATCCAGCCAAGCATGTGCTGTGGTTCTTCATCCTGGGAGAAGTGATGGGGATTGCCGCCTCGATACCCAACTGGAGCAAGGGCTGGCCGCACTGGTACTGGCTGTCGTGGCTGCTGACCTGGCCGGTGAGCTGCTGGATTGGGCTGCTGCTGGGGCGCAGGCGTGCAGAGGTGCGCGGGGCTTGAGTTCCGCTGATAGCGGGGGCCTACGCACATAGCCTCATTTCAAATCATTGACGCCGAAGCCGTGCGGGCCGATTGTAGCTACGCTTGCATGACCCACTCAATGCAGATACATACGAGGGCAGTTCATGTCGAAGTTCTTGTTCACCATGTTGCCGGCCAACGATCTTGGCCTGCCTACACGGCTTCTGCCGATCGCGCAAGTTCTGCAAGATCGCGGCCACCAGGTGGCGGTATTCAATCCTGCGCCCGCACCCGCAAAACTTATTGCAGACGCAGGTTTCATCAACCTTCCCATGCCTTCGCGTCCCATGCCGGCAATCCAGGGCGACATGGGCGGAGCCAGTGCGGCGTGGGATGTCGAAGAGATGTTCGGCCACCTATTCTCGAATGAAGATGCTATGCGAGCGGCGACGGCGGCTCATGTCGAGGTGGTCGAGACTTACGCCCCCGACGTTGTTGTCGATTCCTTTGGATTGTTTACATGCATGGCCGCCCGTGTTCTTGGGATACCTCTGGCCGCGGTGCTGCAAGGCAATTTTCACCCGGCGAGTGATGGATTTCAGTGGTGGAACGGTGCTCGTCCGCAAGGATTGCCCAGCGCGGCGGCAGCAATAAACACGGTGCTGGCAGAGTATGGAGTTGCGCCGGTGGAGCGTGCCGTGGACCTGCTGGCAGGCGAACTGTCGCTGATTGTCGGCACCCCGGAAACGGATCCTGTTCCGGCCGCAACCAACGTCGCACATGTCGGCTCAATTCTTTGGCAACGGGGGAATGCGAAGTTGCCCGAGTGGGTTACCGAACTGAGCCCGGACAAGCCGGTGGTGTGGGTATATGCCGGAAATCCGCGCTACTTCGGAGCCGCTGTGTCGAATCCGTTTGACTCGATCGTGGTGATTCGCGCCGCCATCGCATCGCTTGGCAACAAGCCCGTGCATGTGGTGTTGACGGGCGGATTTCAGGATTTGCCGGAGGAATTTGGCTCCTTGCCGGCCAATTTTTTCCACGCCGCATACCTCCCGGGCATGGCCATGGCTTCGCGCAGCAATTTGATGATGCATCATGGCGGCCACAGCTCGGTGATGACCGGTTTGTCTGCAGGAACTGCGTCCGTGATCATCCCAACCAGCACTGAACGGGAAAGCAACGCGCGCCGCGTGGCAGCACTCGGAGCGGGGGAAATGGTGAAACCGACCGAAGCGATCAACGGTGAAAAGCAAATCAACTTCGCGGATTTCGCAGCTAAGGTGGACCGCTGTTTAACCGAAAACAGCTATCGGGAGGCAGCGCGGCGCGTTTCCGAATCCATGCGCCACTATGGGGGAGCCGAGCAGGCTGCGGACCGGATCGAACAACTCGCCGCCGCGAAGAGTTGATCCCGAAGAAAGCATGGCTGGAAGATCGACGATGTCTGTCTATCTATGGATGGGAAAATAGGAGCACCCCACCTCCCGACGGGAATTTCGCACATCAATGTTTTGCTCGGCTGCAGCGCCATTCGCGGCTATACTTCTTAGCATTCACCAGCACTGGATAAGAAAGTTCGAATGGAAATCTATTCGCAACTCCATCCCGAGGCCATGAAGATTGTGCTGGTCCTGTTTCTGTCATTTTTGATCGGGCTGGAACGGGAAGAGCACAAGGCCACCGGAACCTCGTACTCCTTTGGCGGCGTGCGCACGTTTCCGCTGATCGGGCTGATTGGCTATTCGCTGGCGCTGCTCGCCGGCACGCAATTATTACCGCTGACAATCGGTTTTGTCGTCATCGCCGGATTTTTGCTGTTGTCGTACTGGCATAAACTTTCATCCGCTACGGTTGCCGGCGTCACATCGGAGATGTCCGGCCTTGCGACATTTCTGGTGGGAGCGTTGATCTGCTACGGACACTTCTGGGTAGCGACCACTCTAAGCGTCGCCTGCCTGCTGTTCCTGGACCTGAAGGAGGTGCTGGAGGAATTGGCGTCGCGCATCCCGGCGCAAGAAATTCTCACCTTCACCAAGTTTCTGCTTCTGGCCGGGGTTATCCTGCCGATTTTGCCGAACCAGCAATTTGGCAGATTCCACATTAATCCCTTCAAGACCTGGCTGGTGGTTGTAGCGGTCAGCACCATTTCCTACGGCAGCTACGTGCTGCAAAAACTCACCAAGCAGCGAGGCGGAGTTGTGCTGGCTGCGATTTTGGGTGGGGCCTATTCCTCGACTGTGACCACGGTAGTGATGGCACGCCGATCGGTGGAGGAAAAACATTCCAATCTATTTTCCGGATGCATTTTGATGGCTTCCGGGATGATGTATCTGCGCCTGGCTGCGCTACTCGCTATTTTTAATCGACAATTGATGGATTTGTTGGCGGTTCCCTTCCTGGTGCTGGCAGCCCTGGGCATCGGCGTTGGCTGGCTGTGGACGCGTCGTAAGGATCCGGACACCGGTGCCGTTTCCAGGGAGTTTGAGCCCAAGAATCCGCTGGACCTGCTGACGGCATTTCTATTTGCGGTGTTATTCCTGGGCATGCTGATTGCCACGCAGCTGGCGGTCACGTACCTGGGAAAAGCGGGCGTGAATACGCTGGCTGCCATCATGGGCGTGACCGATGTCGATCCATTCATCATGGGGATGACGCAGGCAGCAGGCACATTAACGGCGGTCAAAGTGGCGGCAGCGGCCGTGATGATCGCCGCTTCCAGCAATAACGTGGTGAAGGGCATCTACGCCTATAGCCTGGGAGACAAGAAAACGGGCCGGCAGAGCCTGGTTCTGTTGACCGTCCTGGCTGCGCTTGGTCTGATTCCTCTTTTTTGGATTGGTTCCTGAATCTGTTCGCGAGACCTGGATGTAAGCGGGGACAGTTAGAAGATCAGATCACCGATCGATCTCGGTTCGTCACGAATGCTTCTTGCCGGGGATGAGGGCCTTGAATCGATCTGCCCAGGCGGGTTTCGCCACAGCTTTGGCGGGGGCTGATGGCGCCGATTTCATGGCGGAACCAGCAAGCGGAGCTGGCTTGGAAGCGTCGCCGCCTGTTTTTGACTCGGAAGGGTTCTGTGTTGGGGAAGACGATTTGCCTTGAGATTGGCTGTCGGGAATCGGGTCGGGGCCCGAGGCTCCAGCGGTGGTAGCGGATGGAATTTTGGCTGTCACTAGCGCTGGCGCCGACGTATCCTGCCACTGCACAATCAGTGACACTCGCCGATTCGTTGGATCGAATGGATTGGAAGGCACTCGTAGCATCTGATCGCCGTACCCGCGGACCTGCGACACCTGGTTGGGTCCGACTCCTCCCTGTTGCAGCAACTTGCGCGCAGAATTCGCGCGGTCGGCGGAAAGATTCCAGTTGCTGTAGTCGCTGTTCTTTGAGTACGCCTGGGCATCGGTGTATCCCTCAATCAGCAGCTTGTTCGGCAAAACCTTCAGCTGAGCTGATAGCAGGTTGAGGAGTTCGACACCGCTGGGGCTGAGGGTCGGGCTGCCACTTTGGAAGAAGGTGCCTCCCTTATCTTCAATCAAGTCGATCTTCAAACCCTCGCTGGTGATCGTAAGGACGATTTGCTTGGAGAGCTTGCTCAGGTCGGTCTGCTTCAAAATCGCTTTTTCGATTTCTTCTTTCAGCTTTTGAACATTCTTCTGATCGATGGAAATGCTTTTGTTTGAGCCAAGGACGGTGGTTCCCGTTTCGCGTCCGCCGCTTTTAGGATCGTTGAAATAGCCGGCGACTGCCTTCTTGATCTGCGGAGTAGAATTCATCAGCCACAGCACGATGAAAAGCGACATCATCGCAGTCACAAAGTCGGCATAGGCCACTTTCCATGCGCCGCCATGGTGGCCACCGTGCGATACCTTCTTCTTGATGACAATAATAGGTCGGACGTTTTTTCGATCTGGCGCCATGATCCGATCTTTCTAGGCGGCATTGCCGCCAGCGGGTTTGGCAGCTGCTTCCGGAGTGGCTGCTGCCGCCGAGGGTTTCTTACATCCCTTCTCCATCTCGTCAAAGGTGGGCCGAACGCGTTCTGGAATCGCACGTCTGCCCATCTCAATGGCGAGAATCGGAGCCAGTCCCTTGAGAAACGCGAGGATGATGACGCGCAGTACATGCAGGTACGCGTTATGCTCATCAGCGCCCTTGGTCATGCTGGAAGACAGCGGTCCGACCAGGCCGTAGCACAACAGAATTCCCAGAAAAGTGCCGACCAATGCAGCGGCGACCTTCTTGCCGATCTCTTCCGGTGGACCGCCCAGGGAGCCCATTGTGATCACCACGCCCAGAACGGCCGCAACAATTCCCAGGCCTGGCAACGCATCGGCCACTGTGGTCAGAGACTGGATCGGCTGCAATGCCTCGTGGTGCGCGACCTCCATGTCGAGTTCCATCATCTGGTCCATATCGAAGGGATCGACGCCGCCGGTGATGGCTGTGCGCAACGTGTCGCACACGAATGCCAGGGAGTGGTGATCCTTCAGGAATTCCGGATACTTCTTGAAGAGTTCACTGGCCGCGGGCTTTTCTACATCGTCTTCCACCCCGGTCAGTCCGGTTTTGCGAACCTTATTGAACAGTTCGAACATCATTTTCAGGGTGTTCAGGTATCTCGCGTTGCTGAATTCCGAGGGTTTCAGCACCCCAAGAACTCCGGCGATCATGGCCTTGACGATGTAAATCGGATTGGCAATCAAGATAGTGCCCAGGGCTGCGCCCACAATGGTCACCATCTCCGATGGCTGGAGCAGGACGAGAATATGTCCCTTCTCCATCAGGAACCCACCAATCACGGCTCCGAAAACAACAACAATTCCTATGATTGGAAGCATGTCTCTCCCCTGGCTTCCGTTACGTGGTTGCCACCGGCATATTCACTGGTGCGCATGGCGTTGCGGGCCCGGTTCAGCAGGCACGGCAGAGTGTCGGCTTCGATGGCAAAGCTGGTTCCAATACTCAGGGTCAGGCCGATGCGATCGCCCCACCAGCGAAAATCGACGATTCGCGCCAGCCCAGCCAGGCGGCGAGCGTGATCGGTCAACAGCTGCGCAGAACGTTCGTGCGCAATGATCAGGAACTCGTTATCGCCCCAGCGGCCGATGGTTTCTGCCGGCTTCATTTGTCGCAACAAGGTGTCTTCCACCGCCCGCAACATGGCTTCGCATGCGTCTCGTCCGTGGGTTTTGCGCAACGACCTTGCCTGATCGACCGTGACCCACAACAGCCCGAAAGGCATGCCGCTGGTCGACCATTGATGATGGGCTGCGTCCAGGCGGTCTTCCATCTCCGCCTGACTGGCCTCAATACCCACCGCTTCGCCGCTCTCTCCACGAGGGAGCGCATCGACTTCTTCAGCCGGGTAAAACAGCAGGACCGAGCCCATGGGGGATGCCTGAAAATCCCGCAACGCAACCTTCCGCAACATCCCGGGCACATCATGCCCAAGTTTGTGATGGATGGATACCAGGGTGAGGCGTTCCAGGAATGGATCAGCGGGTTGAGAGGGTTCTGCCGTGGGCTGGCTGACGGAGAGTCCGCTGACACCGCACCCTTCAGCGAATCCGGCTTTCAAATCGGCTTCTGCGCTGGCAACAACCTTATCGCGATGCTGCAAATCGACGCGAAATAAGTCCTCCGGGCACGGGCCACAGATCAGATCTTGCGGCGTATACCCGGTCAGGGCGGCGGCCGCCTGATTCCAGTGCACAATCCTCGATTGTTCATCGAGAATGGCGATTCCCTCCTCCATCAGATCGAGAGTTGCCTCCAGCATCGCCATACGATCGCCCATGTCCACATAACCTCCGGCAAATCCGGAGCCCCCATAGACTTCTTATCGACCGACTTTATGGAGACTTCACCGGTGGCAGGGGTTTCACAGAAATAGTTGGGATGGGCGGACAGAGGATTGGAGGCATGGCCACAAAAACCAGGGCAATCAATACTGCACATGGAAGTGGCAGTACTGAGTGCCCCGGTATTTGCGTACCTCGAGACCCGACTCGGTCGGTGAAGTGCATTCTTTTTGCAGCTGCCCCCGCAGCTATTGTTGCGGAGGAGGCGGTGCCGAGTCGCTGTCGGTCGCTGTCATCCCTGCATCCAGATTCAAACTCTTGCCGAGACGAAATGCCAAAACGGTCTCAGCTGGATAGGAAATGTCGCGATTGTTTCCCGTCGCCGCCGCGCCCACTGTTCCAGCGCCTGCGCCGACAAGACCGCCGATCAATGCGCCTTTGCCGCCTCCGGCCAAACCTCCAATCAACGCCCCACCCCCGGCCCCGCCACCCACCATGGCGCCGGTACGCTTGCCTTTTCCCTTGGTTTCCTGGCTGATGGTGTTGCTGCTGATGGGATAGGACTTGCCATTGACGTTCACAGCGATCAATCGGACGGCAAGACTGGCCGCACCCTTAAATTTGCCGGCGGAATGCGCTGTGACGACCACGCCGCTGACAGCGGAGCCTGCAGGAATCACGACATTTCCATTCAGGCGAACGGAGTTCACCAGCGAACCGTTGAAGCGGTCGCCGGAGGTGCTGGTTTTCGAACCGATGGCGCTGGAGATGCGGGTCGAGAGAGACGTGCCAGCCGGAACAATCCGAGGCGGTGGCGGCGGAGCGGGTGCCGGTGGCGGCACGGCGGCAGGTGCAGGCGCTCCCGGAGTTGCAGGGGAAGACGGTGCCGGCGTTACACCGGTGGCAGACTGGCCAGCAGGAGGCGCGGGCTGTTCCGAAGGTGGCGCAGACTTGCTGCACGCGGTCAGAAACATCGAAAGTGAAAATGCGACTCCCAGGGTAAGTGCGAGGCGAGGTTTATAGCTGGTCATGACTGCACTCCGTTCTTTCGTGGATGAGCTCGAGAATTTTTTCGAGGGAGGAGAATCACTTGCATTGTCGAGTGCTGCTTTCGCCTTGTCAACCACAGAATTGATTGCATGAAAAGATCAGCGTCAGGCGATTGGCTTCCGCATGCGTAGGCAGGGTCGCGAAAAAATGACCTTCCCTATCAGGTGTTTTGACAATTTTGATGTCGCCGGGCTGACCGAGCGAAGTGATCGGAGAACCCCAGGATGATCTGAAAGCGGACAATCCGTCTGCATCGAATCAAACCCAGCTTCGTTCTTGGTGGTAGCCGGAAAAACCCTTAGGCCAGGTTTGAAGACCGATGCGGCTCGGTCAGTTGGCTTCTCCGGGGATCGCAGGATGAATCACCTCATCGCCCTTCATCGAAATTTTGACGATGTCCTTGGCATCCAAGTTCATCTTCAAGAGGTCAACCACGCGGATCTCGCTGTTCTCATAGGTGCGGAAGTAGAAGCGCTTGGATTTCAGATCGCTGGCAGCAGTCCAAATGGTGTAGTCTGCCAAAACATTGCCGTGCTCATCCTTCTCATGTTCCCGAGCGGCACCTTTGGGGATATCAAACTGGTTGAGAACGTGGAAAGCTTCCAGAACCGCGCCGTCGCCGGTCTTCGGCTTGAAAACGGATTGACTGAACGCGACCGCCCGTACGAAACGCGAAGGTGGCGTAAAGTCTCCCGGCATGCCGAGCATTCCGGAACCCTGGCCGAACGGCTTGAGAGTCACCGAGCCCAGCTTCACCGGAGGAACGTTGGTCATGGAGAAATTCACATAGTTGCGCAAGTTCGTCATCTGCCAATCGAACGTTGGCGAGTTGGTGATAACACCCAGTGGTGCGTCATAAACGTTCAGTTTTCCGCCGACGTACTCGATCACGATGTTCTGGCCAGACGCGTCGGTGACAATGAAATGTACCTCGGGAGCGAAACCCCATCCTTCATACACCACCCCCGGAATGACGATGTTGCCGAGGTTGGCTTTCACTTCTTCGACGGTGGCGAAGTTCTCCAGTATCCAGGAACCCAACTCCCACGGAGCCATGGTCCTGCCCGCATCGGCTGCAGTGTACGGCATGTATCCAGCAGCCGTGGGGAAGTAAAACAGCCCAGCGGCCAGACCCTTTTCATTAACCCCGTCGAATAAAAATGGCTTTCCCACTCCATTTGTTCCCACGCTGGCGTATTTTGCTTTCCACGCAAGCCCTGGCTTGCCGTCCGGGGTGGTTCCTACCCGAGCATAGCCACGAGGAATCACCAGGACGTCAGAATGAATATCGATAGCAAACTCCATGGTTCGGGCATGAACGACGGTGCCATCGATCGCGGTGAGGGTGATGCCGGTACAGGCTTGCAGCGCGGATGGAACCGTGGTGGTCAACACCGCGACTGCCAGGATTGAAATTGCCGTCTTTTTTGCGACTTTCAGTTGAATCATTTGTGTCTCGCTCTCCGAATCTGGACCCGAATGTCGAACTATACAGCGCCGGAGTTGCGTGAAACGAAGGCGCTTCACATCGCGCGCGTGTCAGAATCTACACACCCGCATCCATGCCGTAAAAATCAGGCGGCAGAACAGCGCTCACTCGTTCTCTCCGCGCCATCCGCTTGCATTACTCTTGGGGGGTTTGAGCAGTATAGGGTGCGATTGGGGATTTGCTATCAAATATTTCTGAAAACTTATTTATCTAACTTCCCAAACTGCGAACGAAACACGATGTTGCTGGGAAGTCGGCTCGATCACCCCGCTGCGGTCGCGATCTGATACAACATGGGTGCGGGATGAACGAATGGACTCGGCGAGATAACAGTCGAGTCTAAAAAGAGATGGCACCCATGAGCGAGGAATTCGAACAGGCGCACGAAAGGCTGGAGCACGCAGCGGAAGCTCGTGAGGGTGGACATCACAACCGTCGCGCTGCAATCATCATCGCGGTAATGGCGGCCTTCCTGGCCTTGACTGAATTCGCCGAAAAGGATGCCCAGACCAGCTATCTCGCCAATCACATTCTAGCCAGCGATACGTGGGCGCAATATCAGGCGAAATCAGTTCGCCAGACTGTATTGACGGCCGAAGCCGACATGCTGTCAAGCGATCCGAAAACTGCGAACGATCCTGCAATCCAGAGCCGAATCGCGACGGCGCGCGCACGAGCAGCCAGGATGCAATCTGAGCCGGGAGCGGATGGCATGGAGCAATTGGCTCAACGTGCCCACGCGGTCGAACATGAACGCGACCATGACCTGCATCGCAAGGACATTCTGGAAATTGCCAGTGGCGGCCTGCAGATTGCAATCGTGCTGGCTTCGATTTCAGTTGTGGTGGATATGCCGTTGCTGATGTGGGGCGCGGTCGCGCTTGGTCTGGCTTCTGCCTTTTACGGGCTCTATGGAGGAATCTCTCCACTTTAAATTTCGTCTGAATGAAAAAGGCCCTGCGATCGATACTCGCGAGGCCTTTTTTTATATTCGAACTTACATTTTGCTAGCAACTGGAAGTCTGTGCCGCCGCCAGACAGTATTCTCTTGCAGCATGCGCGGGCGGTACTCCCTCGGCCGATGGATTTGGGTTACGCTCTTAAAGCCTCATCCTTGCAGCCGGGGTGGTTGCACTGGCAGGTCAGCTCTGTCATTTTTCTGGAATCTTTGCAGCGGTCCCCGCAATAATCTTTGCCATCGGTCGTGCAATTACAGGCTGGGTGTTTACATTTCTTCGCTTGTGCCATTTTGTTGTCTCCTCTGCCGCAAATAAGCCGCGACGCTGACAGCTCAACGCACCGAATGCGATGAGAGCTCCTGGTTGCTGAGATGCCGACCGTCACCGTGGCGCAACCCGCCTGTAAAAATTCTTTTCTGTCGATGAAAGTCGTGCCCAGAATGCCCACAACCCCGGCTAAATTTGAACAACGTAACCTTTAGGGATTGCTACCCAATTAAGGGCCCCTTCCTCCCACATCGCTAGAATGGGTGGGTGAGTCACAGGCACAACTGGAAGCAGCGAATGGCGCTGGCGGTATTGCCGCCGATTGGCGCGATTGTGTTTCGGCTGCTCGGCATGACGCTTCGATTTGAAGACATTGGCGCGCCGGGGACACATGCCGACGATCATCCAGAAACCCGCGTTTATTGCCTGTGGCATCGCTCGCTGCTGTCGATTGCGTATCACTTTCGCAAGCGCAGGATCGCTATCCTTATAAGCCCAAGTTTTGATGGCGAATTGATTGCGGCCATGATTCATCGTGTGGGGTATACGCCGGTGCGCGGGTCGAGCTCGCGTGGCGGTGCGGCGGGGTTGCTGGGAATGCAGCGGGCACTGGAGGCGACGAACGGAACGCGCTGCAATTATGCCGCGTTCACCAGCGATGGTCCGCGCGGGCCGGTTTACCATGCCAAGCCGGGAGGAGTGAAGCTGGCGCAGCAGGTGGGCGGCGGGGTCGGCATCTTTTATGCGGCGCCGGATCGGGCGTGGACATTGAAGTCGTGGGATGGATTTCTGATCCCCAAGCCATTTTCGACGATCGTGATTGGGTGGCAGCCGCCGGTCCAGGTGGAATCTCTCGCGGCCGCATCGCCGGAGAATGAAGAAGCGGACGGAAAATCCTGGGAGCCGGCGCGGTTGGCGGTGGAGCAGGCGTTGGAGCGTGCTCGGCATGACGTGGAAGAACATATTGCGCGAAAGCGTACGTCCAGGTAAGGACATCCGCTTCTGATCGCCGGAGAATCCCAGGTCTCAAGAGCGAGACCTGGGGCACCCAGATTCCCTCCCATTTCGAGCTCCATTTAAACGGCCGTCACCCTCTGGATTCTTCCCCTTCGGAAAGCTCAGGGTCAGAATGACTCCACTTATTAGTAGTGGAGTCCGAAGCAGGTTGCGATGTGCGAGGCAGCATGATATTTTTGGACTTGCGCGTGACAGGCACGGAGACGTGTGTTTTCGCCTCGGGAATTGGGTTTCAGGGCTGGCGTAGCTCAGCTGGTAGAGCATCTGATTTGTAATCAGAGGGTCGGGGGTTCAAATCCCTTCGCCAGCTCCAGCAAGCCAGATTGCCGGGCAAATTCCAGAGGTCAGCGCGGCAAGTCAGCATCATTAATGATGGTTGAAATCCGCAACTCCTGACCGGGTTGCGAAAGCTTCGCTTCGCCTCTCCTAGCTGTGTCTCCTGCCAGGAAAGCCTGCATAGCCCTCTGATCGGACGGTTCGCGTCGCTGCGGCGATTGAGCCGGCCAATTCCTGGTGCGATGTGGATTTGCGGTTGGATGGGGAGAGCGAAGGCGGAAGAAATTGTGCACAGGTGGCCGAGCGGTTAATGGCAGCAGACTGTAAATCTGCCGCTCCTTGCGAGCTACGGAGGTTCGAATCCTCCCCTGTGCACCACTAGTTTAGATTGGTAGTAGTGGGACAATGGCGATGAGTGAGAGCGAACGATCACTCAATCCGGCAGCCGACAAACGTCGCATGGGGATTGCACTGGCGCTGCTGGCAGGGTTGGCGGTGCTGGCGTGGTTCACGATTGGCGGGTCGGCAGTATTCCATGTGCAAGGCTACAGCGGCTGGTTGTTTTCCTATGCCGGGCGCGATGTAGAGGTTCGATGGTTTCCGATTTTGATTCTTGGTCTGTTTGCATTTCGGGTGGTGATGTCGAATATGAGGGCGCGCCTGGAGGAAAGAGACTCGAGAGAAAGCTGATGTAGCTCAGTGGTAGAGCACTCCCTTGGTAAGGGAGAGGTCATGGGTTCAAGCCCCATCATCAGCTCCAGATGTTTAGATTGGCAGTGCGGTGCGGGTGAAGTGCGAAGCGAGCGCCGGATACGCTCGAGCACAGCACGAGGGCAAAGCAGCGAGTGGAGCGAGCGTTGCGGAGCCCTGGAGTCAAGTCCACTCCCTTGGTAAGGGAGAGGTCATGGGTTCAAGCCCCATCATCAGTTCCAGAAATAAAGCACGGAGCAGGTAGCAGGGATCAGCGAATGGCTTTGGGCAGCACGGAAATCTGATCTCTGAAACCTGAACCCTGATGACTGTTTTATAGGCGGGAGTAACTCAGTGGTAGAGTCACAGCCTTCCAAGCTGTTGGTCGCGGGTTCGATCCCCGTCTCCCGCTCCAAACATTCTCGCGCGGTACGGTGATTTGGCCGGAACTAGCCGCAGGGATGGGACAGCAGATCCAAGAGGTTTTTTTTGGAAGGATGTTTCAGGCACAGGCATGGGTGATATGTTTCAGCAACCGATTCTCGAGGTAGAAAATCCCGCGGTTTTCGAGCCGGTGAAAGCAGCCATCGAAGCCACGTTTGCGCCGCCAGCAGTTGCGCGGTTTTTAGAGAAGGCCGAGCGGGCGCGGCTGCGGATTCGCGATTTTGATACGTTGCGTCAGCAAGGCCTGCTCGGAGAAACCGTCAAGGCCGGCTATGAGCAACTGGGAAATAGCGATCAAGGCCAGATTCGCGAACTGTATTTGCGCAGCGTGGAGCAGGTCGCTCCGGAATTGCGCAAGAAGTATTTGAAGGTCTACGCATACTACTGACGCACTTCGGTGCAAGCAGTCCAACCTGAGTGTCATCCGGGAAATCAACAGTAATCAGCACAAGCAATAGGAGCGAAAGGGCAACCAATGGCGAAGGAAAAGTTTGACCGGTCGAAGCCGCACGTAAACGTAGGGACGATCGGGCACATCGATCATGGCAAGACGACGTTGACGGCGGCGATCACCAAGGTATTGTCGAAGCACAACCCGAACAACAAGTTTCGTTCCTTCGACACCATCGACAACGCGCCGGAAGAGCGGGAGCGCGGCATCACGATTGCGACCGCGCACGTGGAGTATGAGACCAAGAACCGTCACTACGCGCACGTCGATTGCCCGGGCCACGCCGACTACATCAAGAACATGATTACCGGTGCGGCGCAGATGGACGGGGCTATATTGGTCGTCGCGGCGACCGATGGTCCGATGCCGCAGACCAAAGAACACGTGCTGCTGGCGCGGCAGGTGGGCGTTCCCTACATTGTGGTGTTTCTGAACAAGTGCGATGCGGTGGATGATCCGGAACTGATTGACCTGGTCGAGATGGAAGTGCGCGAGCTGCTGTCGAAGTACCAGTTCCCGGGCGACGATGTGCCGGTGATTCGCGGCTCAGCTTTGGGCGCATTGAATGGCGAAGCGCAGTGGGAAGCGAAGATTGATGAGCTGATGGAAGCGGTCGATAAGTCCGTGCCCATGCCGGCAGCGTGCCATCGATCAGCCGTTCCTGATGCCGATTGAAGATATCTTCTCGATCTCGGGTCGCGGCACTGTTGTGACGGGACGTATTGAGCGCGGCAAGGTGAAGGTGGGCGAGGATACGGAGATTGTCGGCTTCCGCGAAACGCGCAAGACGGTGGTCACCGGCGTCGAAATGTTCAAGAAGCAGCTGGATGAAGGTCTCGCTGGGGATAATGCCGGCCTGTTGCTGCGCGGTATTCCGAAGGAAGATGTGGAGCGCGGCATGGTGCTGGCGAAGCCGGGTTCGATTACGCCGCACACCAAGTTCAAGGCGGAAATTTACGTGTTGAGCAAGGAAGAGGGCGGACGGCACACACCGTTCTTCAATGGCTATCGGCCGCAGTTCTACTTCCGCACAACGGACGTGACGGGCGTGGCGAAGTTGCCGGAAGGCACGGAGATGGTGATGCCGGGAGATAACGTCTCGCTCGAAATTGAGCTGATTACTCCAGTGGCGATGGAAAAGGGCTTGCGGTTTGCGATTCGCGAAGGCGGACGCACGGTGGGCGCCGGAGCCATTGCTGAGATTTTGAAGTAACCAGGGAAAAACAGCGATTAGCTCTTAGCTTCTAGCTAGGAGCTAAGAGCTAGAAGCGACTTCCAGGATGGATAGCATCGATCCAATTGGATTTGCCCGCGAGTGGGAAGCTGCATGGAATCGGCGCGACGTGGAGGCTGTCTTGCAACACTTCCACGACGATGCCGTCTTCACCTCCCCGCTCGCACAGAAGATTGGGGTGGCAGCGGATGGTGTTCTGAAGGGAAAGAGCGCGATTCGCAGCTACTGGAAGGCAGCGTTAGCCAAGAGCGAGGGTTCGGAGCCGCACTTTCAGGTCAGCCGGGTGTATCAGGGTGTGAACATGCTCGTGATTGCATTTGTCATCACGAGCGGAGATCAGAAAGTGGATCGGGTTGAAGTCCTGAGGTTCAAGGATGGCCTGGTGATCGAGGGGCACGGCACGTTTGTGACGGAGTGAACTCGGCGCGTCCTTTTTCCGTATGGATTGGGGTAGGGTTGCGGGTTACAAGGGAAATTTGAGTGAAATTCAGGTAGGATAGAACAATGCGCGAAATTATCACACTACAATGTCCAGACTGTAAAGAGCGGAACTACTCCACGACCAAGAACAAGAAGAAGACGACAGCGCGGCTGGAGTTTTCAAAGTTCTGCAATCGTTGCCGCAAACATACGGCTCATAAAGAAACCAAGTAGCCGCGTCGTTTTTCAGGATGTAGGGGCGTAAGCTCAACGGTTAAACTGCTGGTCTCCAAAACCGGACTTGGGGGTTCGAATCCCTCCGCCCCTGCCAGCTTCTTTCGTTGGGCCGGGTCGCCGTGGCGGCCCATCATGATTCCGGCGATTTGTTGCATGATCGCATCCGTCGTATTGAGAAGGAAGTAAGGTATGGCAAAGGCAATTGCAGTCTCCGAGACCCAGATGACGCCGCAGTGGCGGCAGCAGCCGGAACGTTTTTGGAACTTCCTGAAAGAAGTTCGCAGCGAGTTGCACAAGGTGGTGACGCCGTCGCGCAAGGAAGTTCAGTCGACGACGACTGTGGTCATCATTACGGTGTTCATGTTTGCTGGATATTTCTGGCTGGTGGACACGGTCTTCAATCGGATGATTCAAACATTGCTGGGTTGGCTGACGCACTAGGAATTGAGCTCTGGAACGTTGCACGCGCAGAAGGTGAGATGGATGGCAGAAGAAGCAAAAATTGAAGCGCAACAGGTGTCCGCTGAGACGCCGCCTGAATTGGCGCCTCCCGTCAACGAACGGTTTCGCTGGTACATCATCCACGCGTATTCAGGGTTTGAGCGCAAAGTGCGCGAGTCGATTGAGAGCCGCGTTCAGGCCTATGGCCTGCATGACCGCATCGGCCGCATCATGGTTCCGACGGAGCCTGTCACCGAGATTCGCAATGGCAAGAAGTACACCATCGAGCGCGTTTTTCTTCCCGGCTATGTGCTGGTGGAGATGGACCTCGATAACGAGATTTGGCACCTGGTGAAGAACACGCCTCGCGTGACCGGTTTCTTAGGAACGGGGGAAAAGCCGGTGGCGCTGACGGAAGAAGAGATCAGCTCGATTATCTTCCGGTCGGATGTGTCGAAAGACAAGCCGCGGATGAAGGTGAAGTTTGAAAAGAACGAGTCGGTAAAGATCACCGAAGGGCCGTTCGCCAACTTTAACGGGGTTGTGGATGAGGTCAACGAAGACCGCGAAACCCTGAAGGTTATGGTGACGATCTTTGGACGTTCGACGCCGGTCGAGTTGGAATTCAGCAAGGTCGAAAAGATTGCGTAAGCAGCGAGAACGCTGCGATTGAAAGGGATTGAACCATGCCTCCAGTTAAAAAAGTACAGACGCAGGTGAAACTGCAGATTGTTGCCGCCAAGGCAACTCCCGCGCCGCCGGTCGGCCCAGCTTTGGGCCAGGCGCAGGTGAACATCATGGAATTCTGCAAGCAGTTCAACGCGCGCACCACGGCTCCAGAGATGGCGGGCCTGGTGATTCCAGTTGTCATCACGGTCTACACGGATCGCACCTTTACCTTTGTCACCAAGACGCCTCCGGCAGCGGTGCTGCTGAAGAAGGCGGCGGGTGTGGCCAAGGGTGCGGGCACGCCGAATAAGGACAAGGTTGGCAAGGTGACGGAGAAGCAGGTTGCCGAGATTGCCAAGCAGAAGATGCCGGATCTGAATGCGGCATCGGTCGATGCGGCGATTCGCTCTATCAAGGGCACGGCGCGTTCGATGGGCATTGAAGTCGTCGCGTAAGCGAGCTACTGCCGTGACGATCTCCTCGGCATCATCCTCTTCGGACAGTTCGGATCGAGCTTTGCTTCGACATGCGGTCGCCACGGTTGCGTATCGTGGCGGCAAAACCTTGCGCGACGCGCCG
Source organism: uncultured Acidobacteriota bacterium (assembly GCA_963737095.1). Classification (GTDB taxonomy): domain Bacteria; phylum Acidobacteriota; class Terriglobia; order Terriglobales; family Acidobacteriaceae; genus JAKAAZ01. The sequence goes on along the minus strand of CAVTRK010000007.1, from coordinate 12,439 downwards.
GCGGATTTTTCCGCGTTCACTCCGGGCGGCGACGGGCGTTCGGCAGGCGCTATCCTGGCGCACATCGGCGATTTGCTGGATTGGGCGTTGTCGATGGCGAGCGGCCAACCTGAGTGGCACAATTCCAAAACCGAGACGTGGAATGAGGATGTCGATCGCTTTCACGCGGCGCTGTCCGCTTTTGACTCCTACCTGGCGTCTGATCAGCCATTGCACACTTCCGCGGAAAAGCTATTTCAAGGGCCCATTGCGGATGCGCTGACGCATGTGGGACAGCTTGCCATGATGCGGCGGCTGGCGGGTGCTGCGATCAAGGGCGAGAATTATTTCGTTGCGGACATTGCTGCGGGACGGGTTGGAGCGGATCAGGCGGCTCCTAAGCGGGAGTTCTGAAAGCGGAGACAGTTGAAGAGCAGGGATCAGGGCAAAGGGATCAGTTGGACGCGGAAGAGTTGAAGGTTTATACGGGCTAATTGAAGGATTGTGCGCGCCAATTGAAGGATTGTGCAGGCTAATTGAAGGATTGTGCAGCGCGATAATTCAGCTAAGTGTTTCTGCTGCAATTGGATGCGGGTTTTGTGTCGCTTTTTCGCGCGCAATTGTCGAAAAAACCGTAAACCTTGCGGTTTGGCTGGGGCGAAAAGAAGATCCCTGTGGTTATTTTATCAAACCCGGGGCATCAATAAGGCCATGTTTTAGATCAGCTGCCAGTTTCTAGCTTTTAGCCCGGGGTCCCCGGCTGGGCGACCGGCTTTCCTTCCAGAGCTTCTCCCAATTCCACATATCGGACGTCACCTTGGTTGGTAGCGGGAACCCGAGTTGATGGGCGAGCATGCACACCTGGCCGCGATGGTGGGCTTCGTGCGACACCATGTAGCAGAGCATTTCCATTCCAACCGGCCAGGGTTTGGCCCAGGCATCTCTGCGAAATGATTCGATGCGGGGTGCGCCGTTGCCGAGTGCCTTGTCGAGCATGTCGACGCAGCGAGCAGCGCTTTCGGCTAAGGCGATGCAAGCCTGCTGCGGGGTACAGTTGGCGCGGTTCAGTTGCGAGGGAACTTTCAGGTGGGGAGCGGTCAGGCGGATCCATTTGCAGCGGACGTTGTGCATGTGGGTGAAGATGGCGGCAATGGTGCGGACATCGCCGGGTGGCTTGGCTTTCCACGCAGCCGGGTTGAGATGCTCGAGCACGAGCTGGTTCATTTGCTGATTGACGGCAAATATGCGCGACGCGGATGGGATGAGTTGCGGTTGAGGCCTGGGTTTGCGCGTGGTCACGATTCCCTGCTCCCGCCCCATGATATCGCTCCGGGTCGGCCACGCTGCGCTAGGGCGCAACGATTCGTAGTTGCCGAAAACGCCGTTTTTGGGGAGCAACCGGACTCATCGGACCTTGGGATATATCAACGTGATCATCAGGCTTGACCAAGGTCGGAAGTAGCATGGTTGAAGAAGTTGCCGTTGGAGCGGGTGCTACGGATGAAAAAACGATGGATTGCTCTCTGCATTGCGCTGATTGGTGCCACCTCGCTAGTTGCATTCTTTCTTTTTTCACTTGGAAAATCCGTCGATTCGAACATCCTTGATTTCCATCCATCCTCGTTTCCCGCCAAGGCAGACGCCAAGTTTTTCTATTCCGTGGGAGATGATCTGAAATTCGGCGACCAAATTACAGCTGATTCACCGACTCTGACGCGAGGCGTAATTGGAAACTTCCTGGTTGCGCCCGACTCCAAGCAGATCGCCGTTGTCTCAAACGGAACTTTGCTTATTGTGAACGGAGAAAACAACAGCGTGACGAAGGTGACGGATGTGGATTCGATTTACAAAGAACCCAAGCCATTAGGTCGCCAGTTCTTCCGAGACGACGACTTTCAGTGGACGAAGGACTCACGGAGCCTCTACCTAATCAAGGATCAATTCTACGAAAGCAAGGGATCGCAACTCTTCTCGGAGAAGGGTGAACTTTGGCTATATGATTTGGATTCAAAACAGCTTCAGTTGGTGTTGAAACCCTTTCCTGCGTATAGCTACTTCCTCGGTCTTAACTCGGGCATCTACTTCTCAGTCCCCACTGAGCAAGGTGACCTTCGCATGCGGTATTTCGATGGTCGAGTCACTAAAGATGTAGGCAATGTGGACGCATGGACAATTCCGAAAGCGCAGCTTGCTTCTCGATTCAGCGAGTCGCCGTTCTTCTCTTTTTCGGACATTGGATTCAACGAACTCTATGCTCGAGGGTTCAACCTGCCTATCGACGGACAGCATGGTCCACAACGGTTGGTGATTGGAGACAGGTCCTATCTGGCACTGAGCGAAGGTGAAGGGTTTAAGGGCCCGTTTTACTGCTCTGATCGGAGGAATAGTATTTTTCTTCCCGGCGATCGATTCCTGTTGTTTAGTGTGCCGTACTGCGGTAACTATTCAGGCCAATTACTCGTTGATACAAAGACCGGTCGATACGAGACGCTTCCCAAAGATTCGCGGGTTTACCTGACCTTTAACACAGATCAGGTGGCAACGTACCGGATAAGTTCAGGTGGCATATTGACCCACTGAGCTTGGGCGTTTCAGTGACGGATTGTGGCCGGGCCTTTTGACCTTCAACACTCCTACAAGTTCGGGTTTTCGGCAGCTTCATGTGACGTCTAGCGGGGAGAGGCCCTACGCGAATTCGAGGTGCTTGAGTTTGATGCGGTCGGGGCCTCGCCACGGCGGGTGAGAGAGCATCCATCCCAGGTCTCAGAAGCGAGACCTGGGGCAACCAGCAAAGGATGGGGCACCCCCTCGCGTGGTCACGATTCCCTGCTCCCGCCCCATCATATCGCTCAGAATCGGCCACACTTCGCCAATCAGCTACCCATGATGGATGAGGTTTTCCGAATCGCGAGTTCTGAAACAGGTTTAGGGGGGAGCTTGCTTCACTTCGCAATTGCCGAAAACCACGTTTTCAAGGTCCACTCTGTTTCGATGTCGTGCCAATCTATACCCACGTGCAAACACCGGGAGTGTTAAGGCAAAAGACGACCGAGGGTAACTGCAAGATCTCGCCCCGAGAGCGGAAGGTGATCCGCTTGCGAGGTCGAAACGATTGTTCCATCGCCGTCGATGAGAACCAAAGTCGGCCAGGACGTAATGTGAAAACGGTTTTGGAGTAGATTCTGATCCGGCTTGGCTTCGGGCCACATTACATTGAGCTTTTGCAACAACTTCGCCGGCTTTTCGACCCCTGCGTCGCCGTTCATCCCAAGTATTTCGAAGCCCCTGGCGTGAAACTGATCGTACGCTGACTTCTTTGCGGGAAGGTCGGCGACGCACGGAATGCACCATGTGGCCCAGAAATCAAGCAAGATGAACTTTGCCTTAATTTCAGAAAGCTGGTGGGGCTGGCCGGAGAAATCGCGGTAGGTAAAGTTTGGAATTTTCCTCCCGACGACTAGCTCGATGCGCTGTTTGTCGGCTGGAACAACTCTTAGGAGAAGCGTGTGCGTGGCCAGGTTGAGGCTCTCTGTCTCCAGCCAAAGATCATTCAGATGAAAGATGGGCATAATGTCTGAAGGATTGCCCACCTCCACGCTTCCCGGTGTGGCATCGAATTTCCCATCCCCATTGATATCCCACCACTCGGTCGCGTGCTTGAGATCGGTGGCTCCGGTGTCGGGGTCAAAAGCGTATCGGACTCGAAGCTTGCGATTTGGAAGCGCGGCTTCCCCTGTCACATACGGTTGATTCCCGACGAGCAGCATCGCTTGATTGGGCCTGAGGGGATAGCCTTGCGTGCTTTTGGGAATGGCAACGTAGGCTGGTGCAGTCCGAAAGGGTCCAGTTGGAAGGGTGATAATAAAATCCGCCTCGGCTGAGAAAAAGGGCTGCGACGGCTTGGTAAAGGGTATACGCGTGGGATTGCGCAGAGCTCCTCTACCGCTGTGGAGGTCGATGAAAAACAGTTTTTCACCATCCTTGAGCAAGCAGAATGCAGCGCCAAAATCCAAAGATGGAGACTGTCCAAATTTCAGATCTCCCCGGTAAAGCTCAGAAATTTTCGACGGGTCTAGGTTCAGATCTTTTGTGAGGTGCGGATCCGCTTTATTCCATATGACTATGGATCCGATATTGGTATCAACTGAGAGCTGATTGTCTACGAATCCTTGGAAAGCTTGCGCGCGCAATGAAACTGTAGTCAGGCAGATGATCAGACCGAAAGGCAACGCGTTGAAAATGTCCCGGAGACGCACTCACCCAATCTATCTTGCCACGTGTCCACCGGCAAGGTTGAGTTCATGTAAAGTCAGGTTTTCGGGAAGTTCACTTGCCCTTTGGTGAGAACGGGCCTAGGCGCATTCGAGGCGTTTGAGTTTGATGCGGTCGGTTCGGACCTGGGAGAGATCGTAATGCGCCTGCTGGGTTAGCCAGGTTTCGGCGCTGCCGCCGAAGACTTTGGATAAGCGCACCGCCATCTCGGGCGAAATGCCGCGCTTTTCGTTCACCAGTTCGGATAATGTGGTGCGGGTGACACCCAGCGCTGCAGCGGCGCGGGTGATCGTCAGGCCAAATGGCTCAATGCACTGGCGCAGCACGAAGCCGCCGGGATGGGGTGGATTTTTCATCGGCATGGCAAGCTCTCCTTAGGACTACAGTTGCATTTCGTTCAAGCCCTTGAGAAACGGCAAGGGCCCGGGCCTGAAGGCCAAGTAGATTCGCTCTGTTTCAGGGGGTTAAAACCCCCTGCTCCCTCCGAAATTTCCGATCCACAACTGTAGTAGTAGAAGCCTGTGATATGCGCGACGCGGATGGGGTGTCACGTTCATTGAATTTCGAACATGTCGCCGATCTTGAGCTGGTGATAGCGCTTTTGCAGGTCCTGCGAGAGGTACATTTTCAGCTCTTGCGGGTAGCCGCGCGTCCAGAACGAGATTATCGTCGCGCACCTGGTAGGTGCCGAAGTGCTGGGGAAAATGTAGGACGGCTGCAATCGTGTTGATGAGAATCATGGAGCGGTCGGTATACATGTTGTGGATGGTGGGCGAAACGAACAGGACATCGATGTTCTTCAGGTTCAGGTGCTCTTCGGTGAGCACCGAATCGCCGGGCTCGAGAATCCGCTTGCCCCCGATATTGAACACATAACCGCAGTTGTGCGCGATGTTGTCGACAAAGTCGGGTTCGCGAGTGAGCACGGTGAAATCCTGATTGCCGTGAATCGCATGGATCGGCTCCACGTGAATACCCTTGACGTCGAAGGGATGCAAAGGCTCGGGAACGATGATGCGCTCCTTGGGAATATGCAGCGAGGCGACCTGCTTGAGACAACTTTGCGGCAGCACAAAAATGGTCCGGCTTCCCTGCGCAAGGCCCTTGATGGTGGGGATATTGCAATGATCGCCATGCTGGTGGGTGACAAACTCGACGTCGAGCTCACCCGCCAGTTGCTGCGGCGTTAACGGCGGCGGATGGATTTTGGGATAGGATTTGTTGTTGGCGTCCAGGTCGAGGTCGGTGGCGATCAGCAGGTCTCCCGACTTGATGAGCCAGCCCGAATTGCCCATCCACCAGACGGCGATGCCGTGATGGTGCGCCTGGATCTGTTTCAGAATGACTTCGCTCGATTGATTCTGCTGCGCCGACAGTGGCACACAAGCGGCGGCGATCAACAAGACTGGCAACAGCGCCTTCGACACAGATCCCATGCTTCTCCTTTGCGCGGCCCGTGGCGGCGCCAGCTTCTTTTTTATTCTGCACGAAATCGCCGGTGCTGATCGAGAAGGAACATTCGGGAACCGCTTCCTTAATGACCGCACGGTAGATTTCTGCAAAGTCGGGCTTTTGGCAGTTCCATTGGCCAATTGGGTGAGAACGGGGCCTCGGCGCATTCAAGGCGCTTGAGATTGATGCGGTAGGTGCCCCGCCACGGCGGGTCGGAGAACATCCATCCCAGGTCTCAGAAGCTAGACCTGGGGCACCCAGATTTTCCAGTTAATGTGCCCCGAGATCTGGGCCACCCGCCTGAAGCGATCTGTGACGATAGGCGCGAAACGATCCATTCATCAGCAAGAGGCGAAATAGCCCAGGTCACTGGCGACAGCATGAGAGCCCGATGGAGAATTAAAAGGGCCTGCGATTCGTTCATCTGCAGATGTAAGGCATTCCGCGGAAGCAGATTGATGACAGAAATAGCCTGCTTCTCATGGCGATATTTCACTGACGATAGAATCAAGTCGCAGGCCTGAACCGACCGCTGGAGGAGACCATGCCGTGGTATCAGCTCGACGATGCGAATGATCCCAAACTCGACGAGCTGGCGCGCCAATACCAGCTCCATCCTTTGCATATTGAGGATGCACGCAGCCCGGACGAAAGTGTAAAGGTCGACACTGCGCCCCACTATACCTTTGCGGTTCTTAAGCCCGTCCACCTGGCGCCCGATCCCGACAATCCAGGCGAACAAACTCCCGTCTTCAGCCCCATCGACATTTTTGCCGGTAAAGACTTCCTGATTACCATTTCAGATCCCAATTTTCCCACCACGGTGCAGGCTCTCGAACGTGCTCGACGGGACGGCGATGATGAACATCCTGGAAAACTTCTTTATCTGATTTTCGACACCATCGTCGATCTTTATTTTCCGGCCATCGATCACTTCGATGACCGGATTGACAATCTTGAAGACGCGGTCTTCGACAATCCGTCTCCCGAGATTCTGCAAAGTATTTTTGCCATCAAACGCGAGCTCATCGATCTTCGACGTGTATTGGTCAATACGCGCGATGCCTCGCTCCATCTGCAACGCGATGCAAACACCATTGTTGATGCGGATCACCAGCCCTACGTTCGCGATACATATGATCACATCACGCGGCTGCTCGACTCCGTAGAGACGCAGCGCGACCTGCTCAATAACACCCTCGACATCTACCTTTCGTCGGTGGCAAATCGCACTAATGAAGTAATGAAAGTACTAACCATCCTGGGGACGATCACTTTGCCTGCGCTTTGTATCTCCAGCATTTATGGCATGAACCTGAAAGGCTTGCCGTTCGAAGAATCTGCACACGGCGCTGCATGGGTTGCAGTGGTGACAATCGCAGCCACGGCCATCCTTCTGTATGTTCTGCGCAAGTTGAAATGGATTTGACGCACTTGCGCCTTGAGGGGAGTCGAGCAAGGAAATCGCTGTGCGATGCAGACATCTGTCCTTGTTCGCGCTCCGCATCGACAATTGTCAAGCGATGCTGCCGGGGCACTCATAAGGGCGATCCGGCGAATCAATAGTTGAGAAGGGCGAGACTAATTCATCCTATCCATCCGCTGTCCAGATCCGCTCTTGCAGTGTACGAGGGTCGTGACAGCCGCTTACCTGGCCGAAGGAGTCTTTCGCGCGGGGCCGTTCTTCGGGCCAATTTTCTTTGGCCTCACGGCTGCGATCTTTGCGGCAATTTTTGTCGTCTTATGATCTTCGCCGAATTGAAAGAGATAGCCGAATCGCATGCCTCCGGGGTGGTTGCTGAAAAGTTCGGTTTTCGGCAAGGTAAGAATGCGGTCCCATTTTAAGAAAGAGCACGATGATGAGAATTTACAGAGTCGAAGAACCCAACGGGAAATTTGTTGAGGCCGTCGTGCCGGACCCGATTGCGAAGCGCGGCGAGGTTCTTGTCAGGATTCGCGCCAGCGGCGTAAATCCGCTGGACATCAAAATTCGCGCCAATCAAGCTGCCCATGCCCAGCACCCGCTGCCCGCCGTCCTGGGCCTGGATATGGCTGGTGTTGTGGAGGAGGCAGGAGAAGGAGTCACCGCGTTCAAGCGCGGAGATGAAGTGTACGGCATGACTGGCGGAGTAGGAGGTCTGCAGGGTTCACTCGCGGAACTGGTTGCGGCGGACTGCAGGCTGTTAGCACACAAGCCGTCCAGGCTTTCGATGCGGGAGGCGGCCGCTATGCCACTGAGCACAATCACGGCCTGGGAAGGACTGGTGGATCGCGCTAAGGTTCACGCCGGGCAGAAGGTGTTAATCCATGCCGGTGTGGGCGGCATTGGGCACATGGCAGTGCAGATGGCGAAGGCCTTTGGAGCGGATGTGTTTGCTACTGTGTCCGGGGATAAAGCCGCAATAGTAAAGGGATTTGGCGCTGTCCCGATCGACTACAAAAATGTCTCCCGTGAGGAGTATGTGGCGAAATTTACAAACGGTGAAGGCTTTGACATCGTCTATGACACGGTTGGCGGAAAGACACTGGACGACTCCTTTGCTGCAGTTCGCCGCTACACTGGGCACGCGGTGAGCTGTCTCGGTTGGGGTACCCACTCGCTAGCTCCGCTATCCTTCCGAGGAGCCACGTATTCCGGTGTGTTCACCTTGCTGCCGTTGATTACAGGCGAAGGTCGCGAGCATCACGGAGAGATTTTGGCGTCAGCGGCAAAGATGGTAGACGAGGGGAAGCTCAAACCTCTGCTTTCCGCCGAACGTTTCGACGCTACGACAATCGAGCAGGCGCATGCTCTTGTCGCCTCGGGCTCGCTGGGTAAGGTAGTCGTCGAGTTTTAACGCGGCTTCTGCATAAGTTCGGATCGAGTTGTCAGGCTGCATCTGCCGAAGGCGTGAAAAAATCAGGTAGAGCCGCAGATGAGCTGGCATCAACATGGACGAGCCAGAGCGTTTTTGATTGGCGTTCATCCCATACATTGGGCGCGCCACTGAATTGGCGGTGGGAGGGGTAGGAGATGCGGAAAGGGCAAACGAGACAACCACAACGGGACGAGCCGGGGGCGCTGGCAAGAACTACATCACTCCGGGCGGACTGCTGCGCCTGAAAGAGGAGTACCGGTTTCTGGTGACCCGGGACCGCCCGGCTGTGGTGGAGGTAGTGGCGTGGGCAGCCAGCAACGGCGATCGCAGTGAGAACGCCGACTATCAGTACGGCAAGCGGCGGCTGCGGCAGATCGATGGGCGGATTCGTTTTCTGACCAAGCGAATTGAAGCTGCGGAAGTGGTGGACCCGGAAGCTGCGAGAGCGGGGCAGGCGGCGACGAGCGCATTCTTCGGGGCGACGGTGCGCTATGCCAATGCCGCGGGAGCGGAGCGAGTGGTGAGCATCGTAGGCACGGACGAGGTGGATCTGAAGCGCAACCACATCAGTTGGGTGTCCCCGCTGGGGCGCGCGTTGACCAGGTCGGCAGCCGGTGACAGCGTCGTTCTGGAAGCGCCGGGCGGGACAGAATCCCTGACTGTGCTGGAAGTGCGTTACGAGCGCATTTCTGTGGAACCGTTCCGTGAACCGGCTGGATCCACGGCTTCGGCAAGTGGACTCCCCTCGCCGAAGCTCACGTGATTCGAGTCGTTGGTGAATCACGCGTCCAGGAATCCTACGGATTGAAATAAGGATTTTTTGCCATGCGGATGAATGCCGCTTCCGATTCGGGAGACGAGCTGATGCGCCAATCTCTTTCCTTGTTGATGTCGAACCAGATGAGACATTTGACGAGTGGGAAATTGGTGCGGAGGGTGGGAACGATTGCATCGATCCACTTGGCTTTGTCTCCCCCCACTTGAGCCGAGGACATCTCTCCAATCATGATCGGCTTTTTCCTGGCAGCAAGGAGTGGGTAGATTTTCTCGAAAACCTGCTGGAAGCTCTGCCAGCCACCGTTGTTCGTACCCCAGTTGTAGCCATCCACCCCGGTCCAATCGACGTAGGCATCGCCTGGGTAGTAGTCCATCGTATTCTTGTTGCCTCCGTGGATGTCGGTGACGTTTGGACACCACGCCCAGACCACGTTGGTAGCGCCCTCCGCCACGAAGATGTCGTGGATATGTCGATAGGCGGCAATGTACAGTGGCGCATTGTTGCCATCCCATGCTTCGTCCCCGTTCATCTCTGCGGAGAAGTCGAGGAAGAATTTTTTGCCGAGTGCTTTCGAGCCCGTGGCACGCGCTTTGATGGTGGCATCGAGGCTTCCATCGACGATCTTGTTGAAGTCGATGTTATGGGGTTCCCAATTGACGAGAGGGATGCGTCCGGCGGCAAGATCCGCCTTGGTAACGGCGCCCGTCCAGTCGGCGTTCCATCCGTAGTATGTGAGGTGAACGGGGGGTGTCCGCCCGAGCTTCGCCGTGGCCTGGGCGATAGTGCCGGCACCGTAGTACATTCCGAGCAACGCACCTGTTGCCGGCTCCAGAATGGACGATCCACCGGCATTTGTTGCGCCGAGGAGCCATCCGCTGGAGACAAAAAATACGACGCTCGCAAGAGCGACTCTGCCAAGAATTTTTCTCACCGCGACAACTCCTCATCGGGAAATTTGCAAGAGCTATTCTACTTCCCACTCATGCCAAGGGAAGGCTTGCAAGGGGCAGTTGGAGACTTCTGTGAGTTGACAGGACTGTAATCGATCGATTACGCTTGACTGATGTTCTCGATTCGTCCTTTGCCTGAATTCACCGCGTGGCTGGATGGGTTGAAGGATGAGACGGTACGCGGTGTGATCGTCGCCAGAATCAAACGATTGGAACGCGGTTTGATGGGAGACGTTCGGCCGGTCGGTGAGGGCGTTTCGGAGTTGCGCATCCATTTGGGCGCGGGATGGAGTCTGTACTTCACCCAACGCGGGACGCAGCTTATTGTGCTGCTGGTGGGCGGCTCGAAACGAACGCAGAAAAGGGACATCCAACGGGCCAAAGTTCTGGCCGCATACTTGGACTGAGCGGAGAAAAATCATGAGCAAACGCATCAAGGTCGCTGACCTGCCTGAGTTCGACGCAGCACACTATCTGGACAGTGAGACCGCCATCGCTGCTTACCTGACCGACATTCTCGAGGCCAACGATGCGGCTTTGCTGGCATCGGCACTAGGGGACATCGCCCGTGCCCGCGGCATGACGGAGATCGCTAAGACAGCGGGGATCACGCGGGAAGCACTGTACAAAGCGCTGCGCCCCGATAGCGCACCGCGATTCGATACCGTGAGCCGAGTTTGCGCCGCGCTCGGTGTGCGACTGGTGGCTCAGCCTGTCCATCCCGCCTCCGATGGAATAAGGCCTTAAGCATGGTGGGACCTTCCCGCACTCTTGGAGCCCAAGTCGATTCTGGACGGATTGCGGGCACCGGCGTAGCGCGACTATTCAGTGGCGGAGTAAGATGGTGGCGCGATCATCGGAGGGTCTCTGCGATGAAATCATCATGGCAATCGGAGTCGGGGCATCTCGCATGTCGTTGGTCTGAGGTGGGGCAGCGCGTGCAATACAACCCGCCTTGGATGCAAGAGGTTTCAAACATTCAGAGTGGCTACCTGGCGCCTATTCCGAATTTTGCCAGTAAGAGTCCATTTGGGGGAGCCTCCTGGTTCCAACCCTCGCCGCCGGCTGGGATTCCGAATCGCCCTGTGGATTGAAAAACCGCTCGGCTCCCATGTGCCCAAATGCGAGGCACCTGGCACACCCCTGTTTTTCAGTTAGCTTGTTCCGGAATCTGGGCCATCGGCCCGCCTCACAATGATCTTGGCTATCGCTATAGCTGTAATAATCCTGGTAATCGCGTTCTGACCCTTTTGCGCCAATGTCGTAGTATTCGAATTTAATAGAGTTACCTTATTCTGACGAGAGACCCCGATGAAGCGAATGGATCGCCGTTATCAAGGAAAACCATCTGGGGTTGATGCCGGCAAAGAACATCCCGATCCAAGTAGCGATCGCGCTCGCGAGCAGAAGCGCAGCATCTCGGGCGACATGCATGTGCGTGGCGAAATCTTTGTCGAGGCGACGCCACGAGAAGCCCTCGCACGAAGTACAGAGAATCAAAAGAACGATACCCGCGAATCCAAAAAGAGGCATCTTGAAATCGCTACTTTGATCGTTATCGGTATCTACGCTGCCTTGACTGCCGGCCAAACTTATTTGACCCGCGAGCTGGTGGTCAGCCAGCAGCTTATTTCGAGACCGTATGTCGGAATAAAGACGGTGGAGGTGACTCATCAGTCCAGAGGCGCCGACCGAAATGTAACCACCACCCGACATCGGACCAAGGAATCCGATCATCTGACGGTCGCGGTTGAATTCACCAACTTTGGGCCTGTCCCAGCTGAGAACTACACGGATCATTGGCAAATGATCCTCGGCGACAAAGTTCTCCCCAACGCTCCAGGGGGTCTTCCAGATACGCCCAGAATCATATTTCCTACGGAGGAAATTGGGCTTGTTGGTGGAATTGAGGACATGCCCGGAGATCCTCAATACACCGACGTTATGGAAGGAATCAGACCATTGAAGCTAAAGATATCGTGGCGTTACAAGGGACCAGACGGGGAGCACAGCTGCCAAGCGAACAAGCAGTATGACCGATATAGTGATTCCTTTTTCGACTTGGGGGACACCTGCAAGTAGCGGTGAATCGCTGTACTGTCTGCGTGTTGAATTCCCACGGCCAGCGACCATATTCCTCCGTTGCTTGC
>CAVTRK010000006.1:0-319154 GCA_963737095.1 uncultured Acidobacteriota bacterium | reverse complement strand
GGATGCGGCGTTGCGGGCTTGAATCTCGATATAGATATTGATCAGCGACAGGGCTGCGGGCGTGACCCCGGGAATACGGCCGGCGTGGCCGATGGTACCGGGGCGAACGCGCAGCAGCTTTTCCTGCATCTCGCGTGAGAGCCCGCTGACCGAGGTGTAATCAAACCACGCAGGAATGGCGCGGTGCTCGGCACCCTTCATCCGCTCAATCGACTTGCGCTGCTGATCGAGATAGCCGGCATATTTTATCTCCGTCTCGACTGCTTTCCACTCATTGCGCACGTGGGCTGGAACATGTTCCTGCGCCATGGCGGTGCGGATGGTTTCCAGATGCATTGCGTCTTCATCGGAGGCGGTTGCGAGCGATTGCTCCAGACTGACCGGCAATATGGGGCGCAGAGCTTCGATGGTGACTTCTGGCCGCTTCATTAACTGGGCGTAGGTTTGGCCGGCGGCGCTGTTGAGTTTCGCTGCAAACTCCGGCGAGGTTGCGGCGAGGCGTTCCAGATCTGGCTTCTGCGCGGCCAGCATTCTTGCGAAGGCTTGCATACGGGCCTGCTTGGTTTCAAAGGCAGCCCACGCGTGGTCGTCGATCAGGCCGAGCTTGTGGCCGTAAGGAGTCAGGCGGCGATCCGCGTTATCGATGCGCAGGTGCAGGCGATACTCCGCGCGCGACGTGAACATGCGATAGGGCTCGTTGGTTCCCTTGCTGATCAGATCGTCAATCAGGATGCCGGTGTAGGCTTCGCTGCGATCGAGCACGAATGCAGGCTCGCCCTTGACGTGCAGCGCGGCGTTGATGCCGGCCATCAGCCCCTGGCATGCGGCTTCTTCATAACCGGAGGTGCCGTTGATCTGCCCGGCGAGGTAAAGGCCGGCGATGGTTTTGACGGCGAGCGCGTGATCGAGCTCGGTTGCGTCGATGGCGTCGTATTCAATAGCGTATCCAGGGCGCAGCATTTCCGCATTTTCCAGGCCGGGGATGGAGCGCAGCACGGCGGCTTGCACATCCATCGGCAGGGAAGTCGACATGCCGTTGATGTAGACCTCATGCGTGTGCAGTCCTTCCGGCTCCAGAAATAATTGATGCTGCAGCTTCTCTGGAAAGCGGACGACTTTATCTTCAATCGACGGACAATAGCGCGGTCCGGTCGCCTGAATTTGCCCGGAATACATGGGCGAGCGATGCACATTCTCGCGGATGATGGCGAGCGTTTCCGGCGTGGTGAAGGCGATGTGGCAACTGATCTGTGGCCGCGTGATGGACTCGGTTCGAAAGCTGAAAGGGGTTGGTTCCGCGTCGCCGGGCTGCTCGTCAAACTTCGACCAGTCGATGGTGCGGCCATCGATGCGCGGCGGTGTTCCGGTCTTGAGGCGGCAATTGCGAAGGCCGAGACGCTTGAGGGATTCTCCGAGGAGAACGGCTGCGGGCTCCCCACTGCGGCCGGCAGGATAGTGCTCTTCGCCACAATGGATCAGACCATTTAAGAAGGTGCCGGTGGTGATGACTGTCGCGTCCGCATAGACGATACGTCCATCGCGCAGCTTGACTCCTCGCACGATTCGACGCGGCGCGCCGGCGGTGGCGTCGGGCAGATCTTCCAGAACGACGTCGATGACTTCTGCCTGCTTGATGAAGAGATTGGGCTGCGACTCCAGAACTTCGCGCATCTTGACGCGATATTGTTGCTTGTCGCATTGCGCTCTCGGTGACCAGACGGCCGGCCCGCGGGAGGTATTGAGCAATCGGAACTGGATGCCGACCGCGTCGGTGACTTCGCCCATGACGCCGCCCAGCGCGTCGACTTCGCGCACCAGGTGACCTTTGGCGATTCCGCCGACTGCGGGGTTGCAGGACATCTGCGCGATCAGGTCGAGGTTCAGCGCGAACAGTGCTGTGCGCAGACCCATGCGGGCTCCCGCCATGGCGGCTTCGCAGCCTGCGTGGCCGGCGCCGACGATGACAAGATCGTATTGTTCCGTAAAAGCCATAGACCTATCGATTGTATCGTGCGGGTGTCAGTACGCTGGAGCGACGCGGTTTTGCATGGATAGGCGCACACCTAGTCGGCGCAACGGCTGCGAGAGATTAGGACGGAGGTTGCTCGAGTTGCGATTCGGCGCGGTCAAGCAAATCACAGACAGTCGCATCGGTGATCTGGGAGAAGTCGCGATACCACTCTCCCACGGCGTAGAAGTCGGGTGGCGTGGAGAGGCAGACTACCATGTCGGCCTCGTGCTGCAGTTGCCGGTAAACACTCGCAGGGGCAACGGGAATCGCGACAATCAGTTTTCGCGGATTCTTCTGGCGCAGCGCCGTCACTGCGACCCGCATGGAGGAACCAGTGGCGATGCCATCGTCCACCAGGATGACTGTGTGTCCGTCGATGTTGAGGGCAGCACGATCTCCGCGATAGAGAAGCTGACGGCGCTCGAGCTCTTTGGTTTCCTGCTGGGTAATTTCTTCTACCTGCTCGGGCGGGAGGTACAGGCTGCGAATGATCGCCGCATTCAGCAGGCGGGCTCCGCCGGTGGCGATGGCACCGATGGCGAGCTCCTCCCGGCCGGGAAAGCCGAGTTTGCGGACGAGAAAGACATCGAGCGGGGCGTGCAGGGCAGTGGCAACTTCAAACGCGACCGGCACGCCGCCTCTGGGCAGCGCAAGCACAAGGAGAGGTTTTTCGTTTGCAAATGGAACCAGGCGCGCGCCCAGCATTCGGCCTGCCGCGGATCGATCGGGGAAAACCATCCTGCGCCTTTCAGAGGATGGAACAAGCGTTCTTGTAAGGCCGATCAGTTGCGCTGAGCGAATGACGCTGGCTGACGGGAATTCGCAACATCCTGCGATTCCATCGCGCACGCTTTAAAATCAGCCTATGCCGACGCACTTTTCTCCGCAAGCTATTCAATTTTTGCGCGGTCTGGCGCGCAACAATCGCCGCGACTGGTTCGACGCTCGCAAGCAGGTGTATGAAACAGAATTAAAGGCGCCGCTACTGGCGTTGATTGAAGAGATCAATGGCGAGTTCATGGATTTTGCGCCGGAACATATTCGACCGCCGCAGAAATGCATGTTCCGCATTTATCGGGATACGAGGTTTTCACCGGATAAAACTCCTTACAAGAAACACATTTCAGCCTGGTGGGCGCGGCAGGGGCTGGAGAAGAAATCCGGGGGCGGATATTACTTTCATATATCCGGAAAAGAACTGGTGATTGCTGCCGGCGTTTATATGCCGGAGCGGGAGCAGTTGCTGGCGATTCGCAATCATTTGATGGAGCATCACGAGGAATTTCGGCGTTTGTCGCAGGCGCGCAACCTGAAGCGGCTGATGGGGGATTTTGATGGGCTGCGCCTGACGCGGCCGCCGAAGGGCTTTCCGAAAGATCATCCGGCGATGGACCTGATTGCGTGCCGGCAGTGGGGAGTTTCGACGACATTGCCGGCAGAAACGGCGTTGAAGCCGGCGCTGCGGAAGGAGATCGTCTCCCGATTTCGGGCAGCGGCGCCTCTGATTGAGTTTCTGAATCGACCGCTGACGGCGCAGGCGGGCAAGCCAAACCATCGGATTGATTTCTTCTGATTTTCGTCGATTTGTTGGTGCGATTTGGGTGACGCAGTTGCTGGAAGGGGTTCCTGGGCGGAAAATTGGTGTCGCAACTCCTTTATCTGGCGTGCAATGGGGGACACGCAACTTTTCTTCCCGGGTAACGTTCTTAAAGGTAGAGGCATTCAGACCGCCAGGATGGCGTGAGTCCCTCTCAGCGGGAAGGCAATTTCCGCGGGGTTTCAAGGAGGAGATTGAACATGCGATATCTACGATACTTCGCGCTACTTGGGATTCTTCTGATCCCTGCGACTTATTCCCGGGCACAGGTGTCGCTGGGATTCAGCGTCGGCGGACCTGTTTACGGCGGCGACTATGGTGACGGCGGCTACTATGCGCAACCGGTCTGCCAGTACGGATACTACAACTACTATCCCTACACCTGCGCGCCGTACGGATATTACGGGCCAAACTGGTTCTATAACGGCGTTTTCCTTGGAATCGGTCCCTGGTACGGTTGGGGCTATGGCCGTGGCGGCGGATACTGGGGCCACTATTGGGGTGGTCGCGGCTACGGTTATCGCGGTGGTTACGGTCGTGGTGGCTACGGATACAGGGGCGGCTACGGTTATCACGGTGGATATGGCCGTGGCGGGTATGGCTACCATGGCGGCTACGGCGGTGGATACCACGGCAGCCGGGCATACGCTGGTGGTGGCTACCATGGCGGCGGTGGAGGATACCACGGCGGTGGCGGATACCACGGCGGCGGCGGTGGCGGATACCACGGCGGTGGAGGCGGCGGATTCCACGGTGGTGGAGGTGGCGGTGGATTTCACGGTGGCGGTGGCGGCGGTGGTTTCCACGGCGGCGGTGGTGGTGGACATGGCGGCGGACATCACTAGACCGCAGGTCATCTGATCCGGAGATTCACTCTAAAATTGGCGGCTGTCGGCTCAACGCTGGCGGCCGCTTCACTTTTGCGGGGAGTTTCGCAGTGCTCATGGGTTTCGATCACGCCTGGACGAGGACCGTCTTCGGAGGATTTTGAGTGTAGTGGGTTGGTTTGATTTTCGAAGATTTAGCAGGAAGGCAATGGCTACTCCGGGCACAGCGTAAATGATAGCGTTACTGGCGCAAATCATCAGCCATACAATAATGCCAGTTGATATTGATGCCTGATCCAATGCCATCATCCACATGCAAGTAGGACAGACTCGCATCAAACCCTCCCCGGCACTCGTTCAAGAGAGCGTAGTACACAAGCATTACAAGCGGAAAAAAGAATCCGAATAGTGCAAAGCCGCCGACGATTTTCACATTCCTCGACATTCCGCTTCATCGTAACAGCCCACAATCGATTCCCGCGCAACCTGGCGTGGCGGCGGCGAGATCGTATAATCAGCGGATGAAGCGAGCTCCGCTGGTCGGCGTGGTTATGGGTAGCCGAAGCGATTACGACATCCTTCAGCCTGCCATTGAAATTCTGCAGGAATTTTCAGTCGCGCACGAAGCGCGGGTTGTGTCGGCACATCGCACCCCAGACTGGTTGTTTGAATACGCGGAGACTGCAGAGAAACGCGGGCTGCGAGTGCTGATTGCCGGTGCGGGCGGGGCGGCTCATCTGCCTGGAATGCTGGCCGCGAAGACGCATTTACCTGTGTTGGGAGTGCCGATTCCGGCGACCATGCTGCTGGGTGTGGATTCACTGCTGTCGATTGTGCAAATGCCTAAGGGTGTTCCTGTAGGGACGCTGGCGATTGGTAAGCCAGGAGCGGCGAATGCGGCGCTGCTGGCGATTGCAATCCTTGCGCTGGAAGATAAAGCGCTGCGCGATCGCCTGGTTGCATGGCGGGAAAACCGCAAGCAGGAAGTGCTGGCACAAACTCTTCCGACGTCGGAGCCAGTCGCCTGATGCTACCTGAATCGCAAGAAGTCATTCTTCCTGGAGCGACAATTGGTATTCTTGGCGGCGGACAGCTGGGCCGCATGATGGCCATGGCGGCTCGTTCACTCGGCTATCGCATCCAGGTGCTCGATCCCGATCCGTCCTGTCCAGCTCGCTTTGTGGTGGATGCCTGCTTTGAGGCAGGCTGGAACGATGCGCGCGCGGCGGGAGATCTGGCGCGGGGCAGCGATGTTGTCACTCTGGAGATTGAGCAGATTTCTGTGGCTGCGCTGGAAGCGGCGGAGCGTCATGCGCCGGTTCGTCCGGGATCTGCAATGCTGGCGATTATTCAGGATCGCATTCTGCAGAAAGAGTGGCTGGTACGGCACGGGTTGCCGGTTGGGGACTATCGCGCTGTTACTGAGCCTGCAGAATTTCACGCGGCGGTAAAGGGTCTGGGAGGGCGCTGCTTTGTGAAGAGCGCGCATGGCGGGTATGACGGGCGCAGCCAGGAAAAACTGGGATTTTCACAGTCCGCAGATGCCGCAGCGATTGAGGCTGCGTGGAAATCTTTGGGCGAGCGGCCGGTGGTGGTGGAGCGGGCGGTCGAGCTTGCCATGGAAATTTCGGTGATGGTGGCGCGGTCGCCTCGCGGAGAAATGAAGGCCTATCCGGCGGCGGTCAATCATCATGAGCAGCAAATACTGGTGTGGAGTGCGATTCCGGCGAATATTCCGGCTGCTATGTCTGCTCGCGCGCAGGAGCTGGCGCTGTCGATTGCCGAGCAGTTCAAGCTGGAAGGTTTGCTGGCGGTGGAAATGTTTATCACCAAGGATGGCGAGCTGCTGGTGAATGAACTGGCCCCGCGACCGCATAACAGCTATCACTCGAGTGAACGCGCGTGCGTTACAAGCCAATTTGAGCAGGCGATTCGCGCGGTGTGCAATTTGCCGCTGGGCGATGTCGAAGTGGTGCAGCCGGCAGCCATCGTGAACCTGCTGGGGGATGTGTGGCTGAATGCGAATGCGGAGACGGGACCGCGGTTTGATTTGGCGCTGGCGGTTCCTGGGGTGCGACTGCATCTGTACGAAAAGCATGTGCCGCGCGCAGGGCGCAAAATGGGGCATTTGTCGGCTGTTGGCAAGACAGCGGAAGAGGCAGTGCGGCATGTTGTGGATGCGAAGAGCAGATTGTAACTGTCACTGTGACAATTTGCTTTGAGTCAAAGGATTAACGGCCTGGAAAGGTCGCAGTCTCCCACCCTTTGCGCAAAGAACGCACAAAGGATGGGGCACCCCAAGTATTGAGATCACTGGACCTAAAACTTTCAACAGAAAAGGCAGACCATATGGTCTGCCTTTTCTTGTTGGATGAGAATTTTGTTTAGCCGATGTCGCCGTCCCAGTTTTCCAGGGTCTTCTTTAACTCGGCCATAAATTTGCCGGCATCCGCGCCATCGATAATGCGGTGATCGAATCCCAGGGTGAGTCGCATAATGTGACGAACCGCGATGCTGTCGTTGCCGTCGGCATCGGTGACGACTGTCGGCTCCTTGAACAGGCCGCCAACGCCGAGGATCGCTGTCTCTGGCTGGTTGATCACGGGAGTGCCGAACTGCTCGCCGAAGATGCCGGGGTTGGTGATGGTGAACGTGCCCTCCGCGACTTCATCCGGCTTGAGTTTTTTGCCGCGAGCGCGGGCTGCGAGATCGGCGATGGCGCGAGCGATGCCAAGGAAACTGCGCTCTTCCGCATTCTTAATGACTGGAACGATGAGGCCCCAGTCGAGTGCGACGGCGACGCCGATGTTGATGTGTTTGTGATAACGAATCGCGTTGCCTTCCATGGAGGCGTTCACGATCGGCATTTTGCGCAGGCAACTGACAACGGCGCTGGTGACAAACGGCATGTAGGTGAGCTTGACGCCGTTGCGCTGCTCGTACTTCGATTTTTCACGCTCGCGAATCTTGACGATCCGGGTCATGTCAATCTTGAAGACGCTGTGAACGTGGGCGCTGGTGTGCTTGGAATCCACCATGCGCTGGGCGATGATGGAACGCATTTTGCTGAGCGGGACCAGGTCGCCGGGAATCGAGATTTCCTGTGGGGCTGAGGCCGCGATGGACGATGCGACGGAAGACGCAGGCTGCGAAGTAGTCGCCGCGGCTGCGGGAGCATTACCGCGCTGGCCAACGTAGGCGAGTGCGTCGTCCTTGGTGATGCGTCCACCCGCTCCGGTGCCGGAGATCTGCGACAGGTCGAGATTATTTTCTTTTGCGATGCGGCGCACCAGCGGCGAGGAACGCTGACGTATCTCCGGTGGCTGCTGCGGCTGGCTGAGGCGTCGAAGCCGGCGTGGCGGCGGGTTGCGGAGTTGGTGCCGGCTTCTTTTCGGCGGCTGGTGCGGGGGCGGCGGGGGCAGACGAAGCAGCGCCGGCGGTGCCACCGATGACGGCGACGATGGTGTTGATTTGAGCCGTTGCTCCTTCGGCGACCTTGATTTCGGTGAGCACACCGGCGGCGGGAGAGGGAATTTCCGCGTCGACTTTATCTGTAGAAATCTCGAACAAAGGTTCATCGCGCGCGACGGTGTCGCCAACTTTTTTCAGCCACTTGGTGATGGTGCCTTCGAAGATGGATTCGCCCATCTGCGGCATGACGACGTCGGTGCCGCCCGTTGTCTGGGCTGGGGCTGGTGCTGAGGCGTTCGCTGGCGGGGGCGCGGGCTCTGATTTGACTGGTGCGGGCGGAGGGACGGGCTCGTTCGCCTTTTCTGGCGCGGTGGCTACGGCTTCCTGCTTCGCTTCTTTCTTCGCATCGACCGTGGTCGCGGGAGCGGATGCCGCGGCACTTCCATCTTCGGCGATGACAGCGACAACGGTGTTGATTTCGACGGTCGCGCCCTCGGCGATTTTGATTTCTGTCAAAACTCCGGCGGCTGGCGAGGGAATTTCCGCGTCGACTTTGTCGGTCGAAATTTCGAACAAGGGCTCATCGCGCTGGACGGTGTCGCCGGCCTTCTTCAGCCACTTCGTAATCGTCCCCTCGAAGATTGACTCGCCCATTTGCGGCATCACTACGTTGGTTGGCATGGATTCCTTCCTGCTTTCAATTCGCTTTCAAGATTTCGCTGGTTGCAAAACTTTCGTACGGCGCATGGCTCCGGTGTTGCGAGGGGCGTGACGTGTGGTCGTCTTCGGCCCGTGAATCTAAGGATGAACTGGGATGGAATGTCTGCTTTCCTTGTCACCATGGGACGATTTTGCCGCCGAACTGCCCCAAACTCACCATTCTATATGACAAGATGCCGAACAGCGATGGCGCGGCTACTGTCGCCCGTCGCGGTTTTGCGAGCCGACGGAAACCATTTTGCGAAAACCTTGAGCGGACAATCATTGAGTTGCACGCAGGCCGTCGGTAAGTTCCGCGATGGAGTCTGTCCACAGGATCTGCTTGCCGAAGACGCGGCCGAAATTGCGCGCGACGGCGTGGACTGCCTGCTCCATGGTGGGCATCGTGCCGGTGCGAGGGTCGATTTCTTCCTCGAGACTGGTGACGGCGCAGTCTGTGATGCCGCAGGGGACGATCAGGCGAAAATCGCGCAGATCGGTGGTGATATTCCAGGCAAATCCGTGGGAGGTGATGGCTTGCGAGATGTGGACGCCGATGGCGGCAATTTTTTTCTCGGGGATGCTGCCGCCGGGGAGAGTCCATACTCCGGTCTTGCCGGCGATGCGCTGGGTTAATACGCCGTACTCGGCGCAGGTGCGGATCAGGGCTCCTTCCAGCCAGCGCACATACTCGACTGCACCCAGGTGGGGACCTTTTTTGCCGGGAAATTCTCCGCGCAGATCGAGGATGGGGTAGCCGACGATTTGTCCCGGCCCATGGTAGGTGACGTCGCCACCACGATCGATTTCGTGGATTTGGATGCCGCGGCGGGCAAGGTCTTCGATCGCTGGAGAGGATGTTGGATCGATGGGCATTTCTTCCGAGGGTGAGGACCGGCGGATGCTCCAGCAGAAGCAATACGTCGCCGATTTTTTGCTGTTTGCGCAGGTTGACAAGTTGCTGCTGCAGGGCGAGCGACTCCGCGTAGTCGACGCGGCCGAGATGGAGCAGATGCAGCAGGTTCGCCATCACATAGTGCTCGCGGAGATGAGGTGGGCGCGGAATTTCAGCCGCACATAGTCGGCAGTCCAGTTGCCGTCTTTGTCGCGGAGAGCGAGCGCGAGATGCTCCAGGGTTTCGTTCAGGATGGTGTCGCGCAAATCTTGCTGGCATGCGTTCGAACAGGCCGCGGCGAAACATGATCAACCAGGCGCGCATGCCGGTGGGCAGAGGGGTGGGGCGGGGAACCAGCTCGATGGCGTCGACTGAGAAGCCGGCAGATTCGAGCAGGTTGCGATACTCGGCGATCGGTGGGGAAGTAGTTGTCTTCGACCATTAATTCTGCAAGGCCGTGATGGGTGAGGGCAGCGTGCAGCGCGACGCGGATGGCGGCGATGTTTCCGTGTCCTCCCATTTCGGCAACGAAGCGTCCGCTGGGCTTGAGCGCGTGGGCGACACCACGGAGAAGGGCGGGCTGATCGTGAATCCAATGGAGGGCGGCGTTGGAAAATACGGCATCGAAATGGCGGTGGAAAGAGAGCTGAGTGGCGTCGACGACTTGCGCTGCGACGCCGCGATTGCGGGCGGCTTCGATCATCTCCGGAGATGCATCCACGCCTAGAACATGCGCACCGCGTTCGGCGATTTGCGCGGTCAGGACACCGTCGCCGCAGCCGAGGTCGAGAATCTCTTCGCCGGATTTGGGGTCGAGCCACTCCAGGATATTCGCGCCCAGATCGGTGACAAAGCGGCCGTGCGCGGAATACTCGCAGGGATTCCAGGATTGCGAGGTCTTCGTTTTCGCGGCGTCAGTGGGTGTGGTCATAGGCAATTCGATGATGAAGAAAGAAGGGTCCGACTTGTTGCCGGACCCGGATTGTTTCCAACTGCGACTAGGCGTTGATGGCCATGTTTTCGACGCTGCTAAATCCATCGAGCATGGCTTCGGCGAGGGTGGGGTGGGCGTGGATGGTGAACATCATTTCCTCCACGGTCGCCTCCAGTTCCATGGCGGTGACAGCTTCGGCAATCAACTCGGTCGCTTGTGGGCCGATGATGTGGACGCCGAGAATCTCGCCGTATTTCGCGTCGGCGACAATTTTCACAAAGCCTTCGTGCGAGTCGACGATCGAGGCCTTGGAGTTGGCGGTAAACGGAAATTTGCCGACCTTCACCTGCAGGCCTTTTTCCTTGGCGGCGGCTTCGGTGAGTCCGACGCTACCGATTTGCGGCTCGCAGTAGGTGCAGGCGGGGACGCGCTCGCGCTTCACAGGACGGGCATATTTGCCGGCGATCTTGGCTGCGACCACCATGCCACACATGGCGCCGACGTGAGCGAGCTGCGGAAGGCCGGCGACGATGTCGCCGATCGCGTAGACGCCCGGCTCCTGGGTTTGCATCCACTCGTTGACGGTGATGAAGCCGCGATCTGGCTTGATTTTTGTTTTCTCCAAGCCGACGTCGGCGGTGCGCGGGGCGCGACCTACGGCGACTAGCACCTTGTCGACTTCTTTCACCATCTGCTTGCCATCGGAAGACGTGATGGTGACTTTGACACTGGTTTTTGTCTTCTCCAGCTTTTCAAACTTGGCGCTGACGAAGGACTCGATGCCGCGCTTGCGGAAGACGCGAGCCAGTTCCTTGCTGACGTCTTCATCTTCATTGGGCACCAGTCGGGGCAGCGCTTCGACAATGGTGATGTCGGAGCCGAAGCTTTTGAAGATGGAGCCGAATTCGACGCCGACGGCGCCCGATCCGATGACGACCATGGACTTGGGAATTTCTTTCAGCGACAGAATCTCCATGTTGGTCAGGACCTGGGAATCTGCCTGCAGGCCGGGAAGCATTTTGGCGTCGGAACCGGTGGCGATGATGACATTTTTCGCCTGGATGGAAGTGTGCTCGCCTTCCGCGGGCTGCACGTCGACCGAATGCACTCCATCTTTGGCTGGACCGGAGAGGCGCCCATGGCCTGCGAACACGGTGACCTTATTTTTCTTCATCAGGAAGACGAGGCCCTTGGCATGCTTGTCGATGATGCCCTGCTTGCGCTTCTGGATGGTGTCCCAGTTGAGCTTGCCCTCGCCCAGGCCTTCGATGCCGTACTCCACGGCATGCTTCAGGTGGTCGTAGACTTCTGCATTGAAGAGCAAGGACTTGGTAGGGATGCAGCCCCAGTGCAGGCAGGTGCCGCCCAGCTTGCTTTCTTTTTCAATCAGCGCGACTTTCAGGCCATACTGGCCGGCGCGAATGGCCGCCGTGTAACCGGCCGGACCGCCGCCGATGATGGCGACGTCATAAATGGTTTCAGCCAAGGGAATGCTCCGTTCCGTTGAAAGGTTGGGGTTATTGGATGCTCGACGATACGCGTTCGAACCAAACAGTCAATTTTACGGGAAGGGAACGACCGAACGCGAATATGGACCCGCGACGAGTGCCGAGTCTGTGTCCACCAGGTTGAAACGGTAAGTCGGCAGTGGTCGTAGGCCGGCAGCAGATGACAGAGAGAATTGGCTATGAAGTACTCTCAGTTTGTGGACGCGCATTCTGAGAGCAGGATCGGCGCCTCAACCCTGAAACCAAAAGGAGCATCGCGGATGCCTAAAGGGCGCTTGGAGGCTTTCAGTGACGGAGTATTCGCCGTCATCATCACCATTATGGTGCTGGACATGAAGTCGCCGCACGGAACCAGCGTTGCCGACCTACGTCCCCTCCTGCCTGTATTCGTCAGCTATGTTCTCAGTTTCATTTACATCGGCATCTACTGGAACAATCATCATCACCTGCTGCAGGCTACGCAGCATGTTGAAGGCGGGATACTGTGGGCGAATCTGCATTTGCTGTTTTGGCTGTCGCTGACGCCGTTCGCTACCGCCTGGATGGGGGAGAACCATTTCGCGCCTTTGCCGGTGGCGTTGTACGGAGTGGTGTTATTCTTCGCCGGCATCGCTTACTTCATCCTTACGAAGAAACTGATTGCCCATCACGGAAAAGATTCTGCACTGGCGGCATCGATTGGCAGCGACAGGAAGGGCAGGACGTCTGTCGTCGTCTATGCTGCCGCGATTCCCATGTCGTTTGTGCGGCCATGGGTCGCCTTCGCCTGCTACATCCTGGTCGCAGTCATGTGGCTGATTCCAGACCCCCGTATCGAAAAAACGCTGACTCGATAATCGCAGGGATCAGACGCGAAACCTTGATCGTTGAAGACGGAAAAACAACAGCAAAGGATGAGGTCAGGACTCTGTTCAGCTCAAGCTGCGTCAGTCTGGCGCGGGGCGATGCTATCGACGATTTTGCGATTGACATTCTCGGCTTGGCGTAGTTCGTAGGAGGACTGCATGTTCATCCAGAACTGCCGACCCTACTTCGCCCAGTTCTGCACCTTCAGGCCGAGAACGCGCTTGAACTCTCGTTCGTTATTTGTAACTAATATCAATTCGGCGGCTTTTGCGTGAGCGGCGATCCAAAGATCGTTGTTCCCAATTATTTCTCCGCGCGATTCCAACTGCCTGCGGATGGCGCCATACGTGTGCGCCGCAGCCTCTGGCAGCGGCAATACCGGAATCAGCGACGCTAATTCGTCCAGTTGCTGGAGCGCTCGTGCGCGGTATTGGCTCTTCTCTGCCCCGTACAGCAACTCACCGCTGGTGATGACAGAGATCGCCGCCTCTCCAGGCTTCAACCGCTGAAAACGTGCCAGCACCTCCGGCGGCCGGTGGCGGCGGATATAGATGCAGATGTTGGTGTCGAGCAGATATGTGGTGGTCATTCCAATTCTTCGCGCTGCTGGGGCGGGCTGTCCTGGCGGCCGTCCCCCATGAAGTCCTCCGGCAATTCCGACAATATTTGAAAGGCTCGCTCCATAGGCCGGGCGAGTTCGACGAGGACGAGTTCACTGCCGCGCCGAAAAATCTCTACTTCCTTGCTGAGGAGACGAAATTCCTTGGGCAGGCGCACCGCCTGGCTATTCCCGGACTGGAAAACGCGAGCTTTGGCCATGTTCACTCCTCCACAATAAGTATACACGTATAAGTATATACATTAATCACTTTGGCGGCCAGAGTTAAGCGAAATCGAAAGGGTCCCCAATGTTCACACCGGTGCAACAATTTCGCTGATCGCACCCGTTCTCCGGACCTTCGAACCTTTGAAGCCGTAGTAGCAGATGTAGACGTAGCAGAGGGCGGGTAGGAAGAAGGCGTGGTGGATGCCGATGTGATCGGCGACGAAGCCTTGCAGCAGTGGGATGAGCGCGGCGCCCAGGATTCCCATGACCAGCAGGCTGGAGCCGAGATTCGTCAGCGGTCCCAGCTCGGCGAGGCCGAGGGCAAAAATATTGGGCCACATGATGGAGTTGAAGAGGCCGACCAGAATGATGCTCCACATGGCGAAGTGGCCGAAGGTCAACATGGAGATGACGACCAGGCAGCAGGCGATGATGGCTGCGACGCCCAGCACCGGGCCGGCGCGCAGCTTCTGGGTGATGCCGGCGCCGCAGAAGCGCCCAATCATGGCGCCGCCCCAATAGAACGCAACATATAACGCGGCGGTTTTCTGCGGCATATTGCCGATGTCTGGCCGGTTCAAATAGTTGATGAGGAAACTTCCAATCGAGACTTCCGCGCCGACGTAGACAAAAATCGCGATGATCGCCAACACCAGGTGACGATGGGTCCAGATGCTGGGGAGTGCTGCTGCCGTGGCATTTGCATCATGAGTGCGAATCGTCGGCAATTTATAGAGCGCCAGCGCGAATGCGAATGAGACCAGAATGATCGCGATCAATGTGTAGGGAAGCTTGACCACCGACGCTTCGGCGACGCGGTAGGTGTGCAGCGCGGCGGGTGAGAGCCGGCTGAGTTGATCGGCAGCCAGCGGAACCGTGCCGAGGATGAAGAGACTTCCGACGTAAGGGGCGACGGTGGTGCCGAGCGAGTTGAAGGCTTGCGCGAGATTCAAGCGGCTGGAGGCGGTCTCGGGAGGTCCGAGGACGATCACATAGGGATTGGCCGCAACTTGCAGCAGCGTCATTCCGGCCGCGACGATTCCCAACGCGAATAGGAACAGTGGAAACGATGGAACCATGGCGGCTGGAAGAAAGCAAAGAGCGCCGACCGCCATGACCAGCAGGCCCGCCACCATCGTCCACTTGTAGCCGATCCAGTCAATCACTTTGCCGGAAGGAAGCGCGAAGATGAAATAGCCGGTGAAGAAGAAGGTCTGCACCAGCATGACTTCCGCATAATTCAGCGTGAACAGGTGCTTCAGGTGAGGGATCAGGATGTCGTTGAGGCAGGTGATGAAGCCCCACAGGAAGAAGAGCGTAATCACCATAGGCAACGCGGTTTTGCTGCCGGGCGCTGATTCGACCACAAGCTGATTGGTACTTTCTGCGCTTGCCATTGCCATCGTAGGTGCGATGCCTCCGCGGCGGATCGGCCGGTGTGGTCGAATTGCCTCTCTTAAGGTATCTGCAAACGACAGCGCAGCGCAAAAGCGTAGGATTGCAGGCATCGTAAATTCGACGGCGAGGCGAGCGATGCAAAACAGACGAGAATTTCTTCGAGCGGCTGGGCTGACGGCTGCTGGGGCAACGTTAGTATCTGGACGATTTGCATGGCCGCAGGCCAGTGGTCAGGGATCAGAGAGCGTCAGCGGTGATGCCTCATTGCGCGCACATGGAAAGGCACATGGAGTCTACGTTGGTTGCGCGGTGAGTGTGCCGGCGTTGGCACGCAATCCGGCCTATGCGGCGCTGATCGCGGAACAGTGCTCGATTCTCGTCGCGGAAAATGCGATGAAGTGGGGGCCGCTCAGTCCTGCGCCGGGGAAATACGATTTCCGCGAAGCGGATGCGCTGATGGATTTTGCGGCAAAGAACGGGCAGAAGGTGCGCGGGCATAATTTGATTTGGCACGAGGAATTGCCGAAGTGGTTTCCCGGGCCGATTACGAAAGCGAATGCACGGCAGGCCATGATTGAGCATATCCAGACGGAGATGGGCCATTTTGCGGGGCGAATCCAAGCCTGGGACGTGGTGAATGAAGGGATCAATCCGAAGGATGGGTTGCCGCATGGATTGCGCAAGACGCCGTGGCTGGAGCTTGTCGGGGACGATTACATTGACCTGGCCTACAAGACGGCGCGCAAGGCCGATCCGAAAGCGTTGCTGACCTATAACGACTACGACATTGAATATCCCGATCAGGAAAAGAAGCGCGATGCGGTGCTGGCGATGGTGCGCCGCATGAAGGCCACCGGAGTGCCAATCGATGCGATCGGCGTGCAAAGCCATCTGAAGGCGGATCTGGCGCCGCCGGGAAAAGAGCTGCAAAGTTTTGTGCGCGAGATGGCGAAGATGAATCTGCAGGTGTTTGTGACAGAGCTGGATGTAGCGGACAGAAAAGTTCCCGGCACGGTTCGTGAGCGCGATGCAGTGGTGGCGAAAATCTATCGCGACTACCTGACGATGATGCTGGCCGAGCCCAATGTGAAAGCGGTGCTGACGTGGGGCATCACCGACCGCTACACCTGGCTGAATGGCGAGAAGGAAGATAAACGCGCCGACGGAAAACCGCTGCGGCCGCTGCCGTTCGATGGGAACCTGCAGCCGACAGCGGCCTTTTATGCGGAGCGTGATGCGATCGATACTCGCGTGAGCTAAGTCGCCTACTGTTGGGCGGGCGGAAGATTATCGGCGACCTGCCACTGATTGCCGTTCATCACCAGCGTGGTCTGCGCGGGCTGACTGCCGGCGAGCGCGGCATTCAACTGCGGAAAGGCAGTCTGCATCTCCTGTGACTTCGCCCAATCCGCTACGCCCGTGAGCTGAAAATGATAGTTGACCTGCGCGGTTTTGGAGCCAGAGGAATTCACCGAGGAAGTGAAGTTGTCGATGGAGGTGACTTCACGATGGCCGTAGCAGAAATTTCCGTAGCCGGGTTGGGTTGGGTCCTGAGTCCACGCGGAGCGGCCCTTCGCGGATACATCGTAGTTATTCACTTGTTTTGAGCCGATCAGGAACTGCTTCTTCTCCGCGGTGGTTCGCGTCAGCAGGCCGGCATCGGTGAGGGCATCGTAGCCTTCGGTCTTGGCGTCATCGGAGGTTGCAGCCTGGATGGGAAATTTCTTTGCATCCGACCACAGGCAGGCGGGATGCGCCTGGTAGTAGTTGTCGATGGCGGTCTTGAAGTTGGGTTTGTTGGTGTCTGTTTTATTGCAGCCTGCGGCGAGCAAAATTGCGCCACACATGGCGGCGGTAAAGATTTTCTTTCGTTCGATCATGAGGATTGCCCTTTCCATACCGCTTGGATGCAGAATGGTTGTCGGGCATGCAGAGGCATCGCGCGAATTGCAATAATCGAATCCACCTGAATAACAAAAAGGCCGCCGGAATTTACTCAGCGGCCTCTCTGTTGCGAATTATTTTTGGGATTATTTCTTGTCCGGTGCTGGAGTTGAGGCCGGTGTGGGCGTCGGCGGCTCGACCGCGTCCGGGAAAACTCCAGGCAGTGGTTTCGGCGTGCTGAAGTCGAACATTGGTTTCGGCGTGGGCAGTGGTTTGCGCGGCAACATCTGGTCGCGCATGGCAGTGTTGTAGACGAAGATCGCCTCCACCACAGCTGCCTGCTTCAGGTCGCTGGGTGAGAGCTCTTCGTAGACGTCCATGTTCGAATGATGGGTGCGGGTTTCATAATCCAGCGGATCCTGAATGAATTGAAATCCTGGAATACCGACCGCATCGAACGATAGATGGTCGGTGCCGCCGGTGTTGCGCATGGTGATCGTGGTCACGCCCAGGCTCTTCAGGGGAGCGATCCAGGCCGCGAAGATCGGCGCGACTGCGGCGTTTTCCTGCAGGTACACGCCGCGAATTTTTCCAGATCCATTATCCAGGTTGAAGTATCCGGAAATCAGCTTCTGTTCCGGAAGAATGGTCAGCGGGCCGGCAGGCTTCCGCAGAAACTCCGGCAGCTTCATCTGGTCAGGTGCGGTTGAAAGCGGATAGCTGCCGAAATGGTTCTTCACATAGCCGTGCGAACCGAAGATGCCTTGCTCCTCGCCGGTCCAGAGAGCGACGCGGATGGTGCGCCGCGGTTGAACGTGCAAGGCGTTCAGGATGCGCATGACTTCCATGGCGACGACTGTACCGGCCCCGTTGTCAGTCGCGCCGGTTCCGGCGATCCAGCTATCCAGATGTCCGCCGACCATGACGACCTGATCTTTCAGCTGCGGATCGGTGCCGGGAATCTCGGCGATGGTGTCATATCCCTTCTCGTCGTCGCCTGTGAATTTTGTTTCGACATCCATCTGCACGGTCACAGGAACATTTGCGGCGAGCAGTCGGACCATGCGTCCATAGTTTTCGATCGCCATGACAACTACTGGGATCTTCATGCGATTCGCAGGCTTGTAGGGTTCAGGGCCGAGCCAGGTGCCATTGTCGTCGAAGAAGGTACCGCCGGAGCCACCACCGTCTCCGCCGTCGCGGCTGGGAAGAATGATCGCGGCGACATGCTCGTCAACGAAGAACTGCATCAGTTTCGCCATCAGTTCGCGCCGCTTGATATAGGCCATCAGCCTCTTCTTTAAATTTGCAGGCACACTTCCACCGGCGCGGG
Organism: uncultured Acidobacteriota bacterium; assembly: GCA_963737095.1. GTDB lineage: Bacteria > Acidobacteriota > Terriglobia > Terriglobales > Acidobacteriaceae > JAKAAZ01. The sequence goes on along the minus strand of CAVTRK010000006.1, from coordinate 300,985 downwards.
GATAGACGGTCAGCGCCTCTAATTCGGCGTCCGTGTAGCGTGTCCACAGGGCCTTGTCGACGGGCGGCACCGGGCGCATATCGCCCAGCAGAACAATTTTGCCGGCAAGCTTGCCCTTATATTGGTCGAGATCTTTTTCTTCCTGAACATTGACGTGCACAACGCTGCCGGTCAGGGAGCCGCTGGTTGAAGGAGACCATGGCGTGGCCTGCGCGATAAAGACTGCAGGGTCGGGCGAGACCATCCGCACCCAGGTATTCAGCTGCTCCCACCCCATGCCAAAGTCACCCCACGACTCCAGATGTGCGTTGGCGCATCCCATGGCGGCGAGTTGGTTTTTGGTCCATTCATTCGCCTTGGCCAGGTTTGGGGAGCCGGTGAGCCGCGGGCCGATATCATCGTCGAGCGCACTGGCGTAATCCACTACATGCGAGTGATTGAACCCCTCATCCATGATGCGCTGATACATGCCCAGGTCGATGGTTTCCTGCGCCGGCTGAACTTCCGCTGCGGCAGGCGCGGACTCTGTGACGGTTGTGTTCTTTGCTTGTGTGTGATGTTTCTGCGCGAATGCTCCCAGCGTGACAGAGGACGCGAACGCCAGCATAGCGACGGCAGCTAGAAAGTTTTTGTTCTGCTTCACTCGTAATTCCTCCAGAAGAAAACAACGAACGCAAGCATAGCAGAGAGGAGAAACTTTCCCGACGGGATTTTTGGCAGTTCTGTGTGTGGGGGAAGAATTGGATTGCGTTGCCGTTTGCCAGAACTGAAAGCGTCCAGCCTCAGCGCCTGAAGGCGTATCTTTGCGGGACTTTATCCCCGGACTAAAGTCCGGGGGTCTACAGGAGCGTGGACGTGTGCGTTAGACCAGCGGCTGGCCGGTCATGGCCTGCAGCACGTTTAAGGGAGCATGTTCCGGCGCAACCATGGCCTCCGGCGAGACCAGGTAGGTTTGCTCTAGTGCATACTGTCCAGCGAGGACGGCATGCGGCACCATGTCGGTATAAACCATCCAGCTGGAACCTGGAGGAAAAGACCAGGCCTCGCGCTTGCCGTGCTCCTGGTAGGTCGCGTTTTCCTTCAGGAAATTATGAAAGCGCATCATGAAGTCGTCATACGGAGAGCGCTTGAGCGCCGGCAGCACACGGCCAAGCCCAAGGTTGCAGGCGGCGGCTGCAGTCACGCGGGTGAGAGTGCTTTGCTCGCGCGGCAAGGCAATCTGCTGTGGTGCAAATTGGGGCGCCAGTGCTCCGAAGGGCTCGCCGGTAATCCAGTCGCGCGTTTTGCCTGGATGAAGATTGTTAAAGAACCGCAGGATTCGCGCGCCATGCGTGGGGCGGGTCGGGAAGGCATCGGTGTGCATCAGGTCGTTGCGGCGGCGCAGCGGCAGGTCGCGGCCCTCTTCCTCCTGGGGACGAAAACTGCCGTAGTCCAACTGCCAGCGAGATTGATAGGGTGACAAAAATGTTTGCAGAAATTCTGTAACACGGCTGGAATACTCCCGAAGGATGCGATGCAGCCGGTCGCTCGCGGCAGGGTCGGCGCCCTTCATATCCGCGCCGGAAACTTCATCGCGTTGCGGCTTGTAGGCCAGATTTTTATGCAGGCCGCTGCTGGTTTGCTCCAGAGTCAACAGGAACCGGAGATCGTCTTCGGGCAATGCGATTGGAGTTTGCGGGAAAAAGAGGATGTTGCCTTCTTCCAATTGCCGACACCAGGCAAGGGCTTGTTCGGGGGAAGGTTGCTGGTGCAGATAGGCTTCCGGCGGAATGGTCAACATGCCCATAATGGAGGCTCGATCAGGAGCGTGTGCCTACTCTACGCCCGACATTTTTCGCCGGACCCACACCGTGAGCAGATAGGCCAGGCTGATGGCCATGGCAAGCAGTCCAACCGGTGCGGCAATGTAGCGATAGCTGATATCGAGGTTCAGCATCGAAGTCTTTGTGGCTGCGTCATAAATCATCATGCCGACGATGGCGAGAAAAAAAGTCACAAAGAAGACGATGAAGCCGCAAGCTCCGCCCATCAAAAGACTGCTCAGCAGTCCCAGTTTTCCTATAGGAATTTTAAAAATCGTGACATCTTGAGTCCCCGAACCCTGGGGAGCGTCGGCTGCCACATTTTGTGCGTTCGTCATACTTCAGTTTCCTTCGCAATCACGGTATCTACTGTTGCCATGCCGATCGGGTGCATGCTGCTATCAGGCGTTAACGTCGACTTCTGTCTGCAGATCCCGAGATCCCGAACCGGCTCCGGCCGAGTATCTGCAGAGTATCCGTAACCGTCGAACTGCTCTAGAATACAGCTTCATGCCGGAAATCGCTCAGATCGAAGTGAAGCCCGCGATGGAAGTGGCGCGCGCGGTCCCCACGATGCAAGGTTCGAACGGCATTCACTATGCAAGTTTCGGGGACACGCAGCTGGCCGCTGCGGATTTGCAGCGGATGGTAGAAGCGGTACCGTCCGCGATTGCCGCCGCGCTGCAAGCCAAGCGCTATTATTTTGTGCCGCTGACGTTGAGCGAGCCGCTGGACGCAGAGCTGAACGATCCGGCATTCTTCGAGATTGATTCGAGCAAGCTGATGATCGCCGCGGATTTCTCGACCGAGCTGAGCGACATGGCCATCTGCCATCGCAACGCCAAGGTAGACGGCGCGGATTGCATCTTTATTTCAACCCGGCTGATGCAGGACCGCTTCGCCCTGTCCTTTGAGTTCTACATCAATGCCGGACATCATTTTGTGGATGCCGTGGGCGTTCCAGAAAGCTTTATGAAGCTGGTATGGGCGCAGGCTGAAGCCAACGTTCGCGGTGAAACCAGCCAGGATGCATGGGAGCAGCGATCGAAGGCACTGGGCTCGAATACGATGCAAAGTGTGGCGCCGGAAACAAAACGGCGACGTCCGAAGTTCTGGACGGCAAGACCGGCGACGGAGACTGCGATTGAGCAGCGTGCGATCGATGAAAAAGCACGCATGCAGTACCTGGAAGCGGCATTCTCTGATGCTGTTGCGATTTATCTGCTGTCGTTGACGGTGGATTTTGATTACAGCGAGCTACGCGAGCGTGAATATCCGCTGCTGGCCGCGCCGGCTTTGGCTGAGCGGCTGAAGCATGTGGCCAAGTTGTTTCCTCCCTCGCCGGCCCACGAGTTCTCAATCCACTACCGCCGCAATCGCTAGCGATCTCCTTTGCGATTTCTGAAGCCCATCCGGCAATGCGAAGCTGCCCCTCCACAAGATAGAATCGGCGCATGATTGCACACTTGCGCGGACGGCTGCTTTTGAAGACTCCGCAAACAGCGGTGGTGGAAGCCGGCGGCGTTGGCTATGAGGCGACCATCAGCATTCCAACCTTCACCGCGCTGCCGGCAGAGGGAAATGAAGTCTCGCTACTTATCTACACCCACGTTCGCGAGGATGCGCTGGCGCTGTTTGGATTTACGACGGCGACCGAGAAGCGGCTATTTGAAAAACTGCTTTCGATCAGCGGAATCGGTCCGAAGCTGGCCATCACGGTCTTGAGTGGTCTGCCGCCCGAGCGGCTGATTGCCGCGATTCATGGGCACGATCATGCCACCCTGACGCGCATTCCAGGAGTTGGCAAGAAGACCGCGGAACGAATTGTTCTGGAGTTGAAAGACAAGTTGCAGGAGCTTGCGCCTGCTGCGGGGACGACTGCAGCGACACCCGTGTCCGAGGACGTTCTCTCCGCCCTGGTCAACCTGGGCTATCAGCGCGCATCGGCGCAAAAAGGCGTGGAAGCCGCTATCGCCCGCGAGCCTGAGGCCGGCACGGATTTCGAAAAACTATTCCGAGCCGCCATGGCTGCGATGAAATAGAGAGGTTTCGTTGTTTCTATATTTTCCCGGGCCGCTTACGCGACGGAAGCGGTTGGCTCGGCTTCGCCCCGCTCGATCAATTCCTGGCAATTGATGCAGTATGGGGTCCAGGGAAGGGCCTCGATGCGTTTTGGGCCAATAGGCTGATAGCAGCGAACACAATCGCCAAAGCTGCCGTCGGCAAGGCGCGCCAATGCCTGTCGAACGAGGCGCAATTGTGAACTGCGGACTGTGCCCTGGGTGAACAGCAACTCTTTCTGATATCCGGCGACTGCCTGGTCGGCAACGTCCCGCGTATCATCGCTATTGCTGGAAAGCGCCTGTTCCACGGTGTTGGCGACGGCCCGCTCCAGTTCCTGCTGTCGCTGCCGTAGCCGCTGCTCAAAATACTGGCGCTTATCCTGTGGATTTGCGCTGGGGGTGTGTGCCATTTCCGTTGACTCCGTCTCTTTTTCCAAGCGTACTAACCATTGTTTGACGCTCAACTGCGCAGAATGGTTGAGAATATTTTTTATTTTCGGAAACTCGTATGAGGATTGCCCGGGAGTTCTCGAGTGTGGTTCTCGCACCGGCTGATTCGCTTCGGCGTTGCGCCCACGTTTCTACTGGTCTGAACTTAGATGCAGGAACTGCCCAACTTGATCCGAAACCTTCCGCCAGATAGGCTGTTAATTATGTATGAAGATTTTCGAGCGGTAGACCACTGGACCGGTGAAGAACTCCACTGCACCTGGAAAGGGAACATTGTTGCCATTGCCACCCGCCATGCGGATGCGGTCGATGTTCGCTTTATTGTGAATGGACGTTCGCTGGTGATTGCGATGCCTCTGCCCGCCTGGGTGGAGTTTCGCAAGCGGTCCGGCGGCAACGTAATTACGGACTATCTGGCTGCCCAGATCGCCGGACGATATCTGAAGCAGGCGATCGAAAATGGATACGATAATGGCCGCGAAATCTATACGATGACCGTTGCCGAGGTGCTGGATCACCTTGACGTTGTGATGAAAGAAGCCGGCAGTACCCGTAACCTGCCCGTGCTTCCTGTGCTTACGGCCCTAGAGTCGTAGCCAGCGCGCAGGTCGTCGTTCAAGTCAGCCTGCACTCTTATCCCGGTAAAAAATCGCTTCCTCTGGCTGGAAAAGTCGTCGGCTCCCCAAAGTTAAAAACTAAATGTTGCGCCCAGTTTTCCAGAAACAGGAACCGTGGCACAATGGAAGGTTTGGTTAGAGTCAGGAGCGACGCTAGCATGCTACCGGCGGAAGAAATCGACAACGAATCCCCTATCCTTTCCCAGCTGACGCCGGGCAAGGTTCATCGCAATCTTTCGGTGCCGCAAATGGCGGCTGTGTCGCTGGCCCGCGGAGAAGCGAAACTGGCAGCCAATGGCGCGCTGGTGGCCTATACGAGCCCGAGGACGGGCCGTTCCCCCAAAGATAAATTCATCATCCTGGATGACCGCACGCGGGAGACGGTCAAGTGGGGCAAGGTGAACCAGCCGCTCGAGCCGGAGAAGTTTGAGGCGCTGTATCACCGGGTGATGGCTCACCTGGCGAAGCGTGATGTGTACGTACAGGACCTGTTTGCCGGGGCCGATCCGCACTATCAGATGCCGGTGCAGATTATTTCCGAGTACGCCTGGCAGGCACTGTTTGTGCACCAGCTGTTTTTGCGGCCCACGCCGGAACAGCTGGCGACGCATATGCCGGAGTTTACGGTGATTGCTGCGCCGGAGTTTGAGGCAGTTCCAGAGCGTGACGGTACCCGCTCTTCGACGGCGATTCTGCTGGATTTCACGCGGAGAATTGTTTTGATTGTCGGCACAAAATATGCCGGCGAGATGAAGAAATGTATTTTCAGCGTGCTGAATTTTCTGCTGCCGCAGCGGGATGTCTTTCCTATGCATTGCTCGGCAAATGTCGGCGAGGATGGGGTGACGGCGCTGTTCTTTGGGCTTTCAGGAACCGGAAAGACGACGTTGTCGGCCGATCCCTATCGCCGCCTTATTGGCGATGACGAGCATGGCTGGGGTCCGAACGGCGTCTTCAACTTTGAAGGCGGCTGTTATGCCAAATGCGTGGATCTGTCGAAGGAAAAGGAACCGCAGATTTATCATGCGATTCGATTTGGATCGGTGCTGGAAAATGTGGTGCTCGATCCGGAAAGCTGCGAGCCGGATTATCACGACATCCAATTTACTGAAAATACTCGGGCTGCATATCCGATCGACTACATTCAAAATGCGTTGATTCCCAGTATTGGCGGCCATCCCAAGAATGTTTTGTTTTTGACGGCGGACGCGTTTGGGGTTCTGCCGCCGATTTCTAAACTCACGCCGGAGCAGGCGATGTATCACTTTTTATCCGGATATACGGCGAAGCTGGCGGGCACGGAAGCCGGCATGGGAAGCGAGCCGGTGCCGGATTTCTCTACCTGTTTTGGAGCGCCGTTTATGCCGCTGCCACCGAAGGTATACGCGGCCATGCTGGGGGAACGGCTGCGGCGGCATGATGCACAATGCTGGCTGGTGAATACGGGATGGACGGGCGGACCGTATGGAGTTGGAAAGCGAATTGGCCTGCCGCACACGCGGGCTATGGTTCATGCTGTGCTCGACGAACAACTGGCGGACGTGGAATTTGTGGTTGAGCCCACATTTGGTTTCAGCATTCCGACTTCGTATCCCGGCGTGCCGTACGAGATTCTGAATCCTCGCAACATGTGGAAGGACGCCGAGGCCTACGATCGGCAGGCGGCGATGTTGTCGGAGAAGTTCCGGGAAAATTTTGTCAGGTTCGACGTTCCGGACTCGGTGCGTAATGCCGGTCCGCGGGCGCAAAAGTAGCCGCATGTTTCTGCGCAAATTGAAGATCGAATATGTCCATGCGGAAGGCGAGCGGCGTCCGTGTCCGCTGCAGTGGATTGATAATTTCGCGATGCGGAACTTTACCAACGACGCCATTTTTGATGACACTCTTCCTGTTGGCGATGGCTCGCTGGAGGCGGGCTTTCGCGTGCCGTTGGATGGACTGCGGGACTCGATGGAAGACTGGTTTCGCCGCAAAGGCTATTTGAAACCGGGCGAGACGCTGAGCATTACAGAGCTTCCTCGCCCTCAATAGGAATGCAGCAAATGAAAGGCCCGCCAGCATGCGAAGGCGGCGCTGACCCAGAGAATCACGCCCATTCCGATCGCTCCGATGGAATCGCCTTTGCCGGCAGAGAACAGGATTGGATAGATAATCGCCCACGCCACGACGATCGCTCCAACGACATAGTGCATGCGGGCCTTAAACAATCTCGCCAGCGGAAAGAAATGAATGCCGACGATCAAAACGATGGCAGGCACAATCCATCGGGCAAGTCCCAACCGAGATAGACCGAACACAGCCGCGAAGATCAAGCTCCACTGAAGGAAATTCACCAGACCGAATCGGCGGTTGATTTTCTTTTGCTCGATCCGATTGGCGTGGCTGACGATCGAGCAATCCGTGTGTCCGGCGCATGATGTAAACGCTGGAGATGATGAGAGCAGCGAGAAAGACGCTCAACAACGCGAGCAGGAGCGGATTGATTCTTTCGGCCGCCGTATGTCCCAAAACGATCCAGACCATGCCGAAACCTCCTAGAAAGAGGTTGCCGATGGCGATGCCGAAGGCGCGGGCGGCACATGCCTGAAGCGATGCCGGAGTTGCGGATTGGGTTTGCATCGTGATTTCTCTCTCTCGGCGATATCCATTCTTGTCAATGGAATCGGCTGATCGCTGCATGCCTATACGCACGCCGAGATCGGCCGAACGGAGATCGTCACTTGGGGCCGATAGCTCCTGCGTTGGGCCAGTCGGTGTCTCCGACGCGGCGAACATTCATTTCGAAGAACTGAATCGGCGGCTTGCCGGGCAGGATACGTTCGCCGGTCTCGTGCAGAACACCGTCTTTGACATTGGCGGTATAACGAATGGTCATGGGGCCGGCGGGAATTTCCCACGTATAACCGTCCGGGGAGGGCTTGAAATTAAAATCTCCCGAGTGGCCCTGGGCGTAGGAATGCATCGCGTAGCTGTGTTTGTCTGAATCGTAGGAGAGCACGCCGAATGCGTTGAAGATGATCTTGCCATCGGAGCTATACCCGCGGCCGTCGATCACCTTGAGGGAGCCATCCAGAAATGGCCCAATCCGCTCTGTCTGGGTGAATGCGACCTTGTTGCCATCGGGCAAAAGGATCCAGGCTGGCCCTCTCCAGACGCCGTTAAGGAATGCGAGCGGAGTCATGGCGTCGCGCTGTTGCGCAATGAGAGTTGCGGGATCCTGGGGCGGACCTGATTGGCCGAAACCGGCGATTGGCAGGGCGACCATCAGAGCGGAAAGTAGGAATGTGCGGGTCATGAGGCGTTGCATGGAAGGAACGATGAGGCTTTTCATGGTGTATCTCCTCTGTAAATCCGGGTGAGACAGCTTTCGCTGCACGGGCGACTCTGCAAAACAGAGTTCAAGGGCAAATGAAACTCAATTCAAAGCGGAACCCAGCAGGGCACGCAGCGCGCGAATGTAACCTGCCAAGGCGTTTCTGCCGGCTTCTGTCATGCGATAGAGCGTGACCGGTTTGCGAAGGACGAATTTCTTCTCCACGCCGACATAGCCGGCTTCTTCCAGCTTCAACAAATGGGCGCCGAGGTTGCCGTCGGTCGAGCCGGTTTTGTCGCGCAGCCAGGTGAACTCCGCATCGTCCACGCTGGAGAGCAGGGAGAGGATGGCGAGGCGCAGCTTGCCGTGAATCACGGGATCGAGTTCCGGTAGATCAGGCATGCTGCACCCGAAGACGACGATCACGGCGTTCGCGATACATCAGATAGAGACCGAAGCCGAGGAAGCCGACCAACGTGTCGAAGACCAGAATCGGCATGACCAGTCGCGAGGAGACAAAACATGTAGCCACGGCGCTGATCCACCAGAGAAGTGCAATCAAGAATTGACCGCGCCAGCGAAGCACTATGCTGATGGCGCAATTCGCGACCCCCAGAAAAATCTCCACCGTGGCCATGTAGGTATGGACTTCGGCATGGCCGCTCGCTCCGACTGCGAAACAGTAAATAAAAATGGCTGTGCCGACGGCCTGCCATATGCCGGTGATGGCGCGCGAAACCGGGGTCCGCGGCCGGGTTCGCGTTTTTCTGGCTGCGACAACAATGGTCAGCACGGTCGCAGCGATCATGGTGACGGGCCAGGCAATATCGGGCCGATGTGACCAGTAGCTCCAGCCGATGGCGATCAGATAAGCGGTTCCCCACAGAACGGAGGTCCAGCCCCAGTATTCCGTGGAGCGGCGACCTTCTTTGACCATCATCTCGACCAGCTCAAAGCGGGTGAGTAGATCTTCTTGTGTTTCTTGTTCGGTCATGGTGAATTCCTTTCGTGTTCGGAAAAACTGGTGTCACAGCATTCGCAGGCAGAGGATGAGTCCAGCCAGAAAAAATACCAGCGCCAGACTGCGAGTCATCGACGGATGGCGATCGCTCAGCGCAGAGACAGTGGCGCGATAGGGTCGCGAGAGATGTTTCATGGCTTGGTGCCTCGCAGCACACGTGTGGGAGTGACGAAAAGAAAGTTTGGAAACCAGCGCTCGAGGCTGGTCCATCCAAGAGATCGCAGAGTGCGCTGGTATTGCGCGGTGTGGCGAATGTCCGCAATGGCCAGCTGGCCGCCAGGTTTGAGGACGCGTGCAATTTCGCGGATGACTCGTTCCCGGTCTGCCGGTTGGCTCAGGTTATGAATCACAAAACTGGACACAACCACATCGAAGGAGTTGTCGGGGAAGGGAAGATGGCGGGCGTCGGCGTCTTCGACCTGAACGCGGTCCGCGACATTTTCCAGCGCCGCGTTGGCCAGGGTCGCGGCTGAACTGTTGTCCGCCTGGTCCACCTGCGACCAGATGTCGATACCGAGGGCGCGGCCGGACGTTAGTTGTTTGGCGGCGGCAAGCAGCATCATTCCGTGGCCGCAGCCAACGTCCAGAACCTGCTCGTCTCCGCGCCAGGGAATGGAGGCGATGATCTTATCGCGGAGGCGGAGCTTTCCAACTTTACTGCCCCAGAACATGACGCAGCCCGTCAGGAAGAACGATAATCCAGTCCACGCCACGGGAGTTGCGAAGCTGAACACAACCTGCGAGCTGTGTTGTTGCGCCCACCGCGCTACGAGCGTGCCCAGGATGACGGCTGCGAGTCCGCCGAAGAGGGCGCTGCGCTGAAAGGTTGGAGCGTCGAGGCCATAATTGACTTTCAGCGGTGGAGCGGTTTTGGCAGGACTTGTGGTGGTCATAGGAATCTCGAACTTGCCGCAAAGAATCTGGCGACAACTCAACTCTATAACGCAGAGTACTCTGTGTCAACAAGAAAAATTGGATTCTGAGGTGGAGTCGATGCGAAGAATCGATCTCGAACGACTCGAGATTGTGACAGGGAACACAGACTTCCAAGGCTTGCGGACGTAGGATTCTCTGTTCGGTGGTTTAGGAGGCTGTTATGCCGAATTCATTGTTTGCCCTGATTGCATTGGCGATCTTCGCGTTTTCGCCGCAACAAACGACCCCTCCAGCTGCCACGCCGCCCCTGAAGGTGATTCCGCTGGATGCAGCGCGCATGGTGAACCCCATCACACCCACACCGGAATCGCAGGAAAAGGCAAAGAGCCGGTACACCATTGATTGCGCCATGTGCCATGGAGCCAATGGGGACGGCAAAGGCGATCCTGGGATCATTTCGGATATGAGCCTGACGATGATGGACTTTACCAATCCAGCCACGTTGAAAAACCGCACGGATGGGGAACTCTTCTACATCATCAAAAACGGCCAGGGGAAAATGCCGGCGGAAGATCGCGCCAAGACCGATGAAATCTGGAACCTGGTGGTTTATCTCCGATCGTTCTCGAAAAAGTAAGACGTAAGACTGGGATAAAACCGTTCGCGATAGATACGCCATGGCAATCTCATTCATTCGAGTCGTTTCGCAATCCTAAGCGCCTATGAGGGTACCTGGGAGGGTGCGGATACCGTCGCTGCCCGGTGAAAGCTGTACACTGTTAGCAACGGCGCTGTTGTCAGCGTGCCGCCCCCTTATACGTATGCCTAAAGCTTTGAAACTCTCTTTGCTCGCAATCTCGGTGTTGCTGATCGTGTTCGTTTTCCTGGGCGGCCTGTTGCCGGGTGGAGTTCGTGCCGGCTCCAACGCGACTGCCTATCAGCAAATGGAAGTCTACAGCGAAGTTCTGCAATATATTCAGAACGACTACGTGGTGACGCCGAACATTCCGGATGTAACAAATGGCGCGCTGCACGGTCTGCTGGAAGGCCTTGATCCTGACTCCGGTTATCTGACGGCGGAGGAGTACAAGCAATACCAGGCGCATGAGAACGAGAGCAAAGCGCAAATCGGCATCCATATTTCAAAGCGTTACGGATATGCCACGGTGGTATCGGTTATTCCGGGCAGTCCTGCGGAACACGCGGGAATCACGGATGGCGACGTTATAGAATCCATCGGCAACCAGAGCACGCGAGTGATGCCGTTGCAGATGATTCGGATGTCGCTCGATGGTCAGCCGGGAACGGCAGTCCATTTCTCCGTGATCGAGCCTACAAGCGCAACCCCTGACGCCATGACGCTGACTCGAGCCCTGCCGGATTATCCGGCGCTGCATGTCGACGAATACGAAAACAGCAGCATTTTGTATCTGAAGCCGTACGATTTGAGCCAGAGCCGCGTGGACGATCTGGTGTCGAAGCTGCGCCAGGTAGGTAAGCAGAAAGTTCTGCTGGATCTGCGTGATGTGACCGGTGGAAATATGAACTCCGCAGTGCGATTGGCAAACGCGTTCCTGAAATCGGGTACTATCGCCACGTTGCAGGGTCAAACCTATCCCAAGCAAACCTGGACGGCGGACTCAAAGGATTTTGTTACAGCAGCGCCACTGATGGTGCTGGTGAATCACGGTACATCCGGCCCGTCAGAGATAGTGGCGGCGGCGTTGAAAGATAACAACCGCGCACAGTTGATTGGGGATCGGACCTTTGGCTCTGGTTCCGTACAGAAGCAGATTCCTCTTCCAGATGGCGCCATGCTATTTCTTTCGGTCGCCAAATATCACGCGCCGGACGGAGACGCAATTCAGGATAAGGCGGTCACGCCGAATGTGGTGGTGGCGGAAAACAACGGTTTCGGCCTGCAAACGCCGCATGGGCCGGTAACGGTGCCGACTGCTCCTGGAGCGGCAAAAGCTGCACCCGCGCCGCCTGCTGCACCGCAACCCGACGATCAGCTGAACAAGGCCCTGGAGTTGTTGAAGCAAGCCAAGGCAGCCTAACAAAGCTTCACAGCTGCGAGATGGAGTGTTGCAGGACGCAGCATCGTTCAGCGTCGACGTAAATCCTGGTAAACGAGACAGAATTCTGCGATTTGGTCGAGAGATGTAAGAGAATTGCATCAGGACTTTCCTTGACCTTCACACCTCCAGCATCCCAGCCTTCTTCCCGACTGCACAGCGTTCGGCGGGCTGAATTTCGCCCACCCTCCAGGCGAAGAAAAAAGTTGGCCGGCTCGGCTGCGTTCGCGATTCTTGCGATCCTGGCGGCCATGTTCGGGGCGCTCAGCGGATTGCTGCTGATTTATACCGTGGATCTTCCGCAGATTCAGGACCTGGAGCGCTATCGGCCCAACACAACAACCCGGCTGTACGACGTTCACGGCAACCAGATTGGATCATTTGCGCTGGAGCGCCGAATCGTCGTTGGCTATGACGATATCCCTCCTGTGCTTCGCAATGCTGTGATCTCCATCGAAGACAAGAATTTTGAAAGCCACTGGGGAGTGAATTTGTTTCGCGTGGCAGGGGCAGCCTACCGAGATTTGACGACCGACCGTCGTGCCCAGGGTGCTTCGACTCTGACCATGCAGTTGGCGAAGAATCTTTTTCTGTCTCCGGAGCGATCCTTTCATCGCAAGCTGCAGGAAGTTCTGTTGTCGATCCAGATTGAACGAAATTTTACCAAGCAGCAGATTTTCACTCTCTACGCCAACCAGATCTATCTGGGTCAGGGAGTGTACGGATTTGAGGCTGGCTCGGAATACTACTTCAGCAAACCTGCGCGCGACGTAACTATACCGGAGGCGGCGCTGCTGGCCGCTCTGCCACGCGGTCCATCGTATTATTCCCCAGTCAATCATCCGGAGCGGGCGCTCGATCGGCGCAACCTGGTACTGAATGCCATGCTGGAGGACGGCGTTATCACGGCGCAACAGGCGTCGGAGGCCAAGGCCACTCCGCTGGGGCTGCATATTGAATCGCCGCCGAACACGGTGGCTCCCTGGTTCGTGGAGGAAGTTCGCAGGGAACTGGATCAGAGATTCGGGTCGGATATGGTGCATCAATCCGGGCTGCGGGTTTTTACCACGCTAGATTTGAAGCTGCAGCAGGCTGCGAACTCTGCGGTCCTGGAGGACTTAGCTGCCTACGAGCGACGTCGAGGCTGGCGCGGCAATCTGCTCAACGTGATCGCGGCGGGGAGTTCCATCGATGCGTTCCGGCATCCTGACTGGAATTCAGAACCAACTCCGGGGACCTACATTCACGGGGTTGTGAAGGAGGTTTTGCCATACGAAGTGACGGTACGCGTGGGGCAGAATCAGAGCGCGATCCTCGCTCCAGAAGGCTGGGCTTGGACCAAGAAGGAGTTAGCGACGGACCTGCTTCGTCCCGGGGATATTGTGTATGTGAGAATTCTTCCCCACGCACCGGAAGGACCGGGTGTCAGCAAAATTGCCGCAGCTACGTCTACACCCGCCGGGCGGCCGGGGAGCGACCTGCTGTATGCTTCGCTGGAACAGGACAGCGGCGTGCAGGCTGCGCTGATGGCGGTCGATAACCCGACCGGCGATATCCTTGCGCTGGTCGGCGGACGAGACTTCAACCTGTCGCAATACGATCGAGCCACCCAGGCGCAGCGCCAAACCGGCTCCTCGTTCAAAGCGTATGTCTACACAGCGGCGATGGAAAACGGGTACACGCCGGACAGCATGATTTTCGATGGGCCGACAACGTTTCGCACTGCGTCCGGCCTTTATATCCCGCATGACTATGAGCATCGCTGGCTGGGAAATGTGACGCTGCTGCGCGCCTTCGCCGATTCGTTGAACATTCCCGCGCTGAAGCTGGCGGACCATGTCGGCATCCACAAGGTGATTGCAACGGCGCATCGGTTTGGCGTGACCACAGACATCCCCGCCTTCTTGCCGATTGCGTTGGGTGCTGCGGACATCAGCCTGTATGAGCAAGTGGCGGCCTACAGCAGTTTCCCTAATGACGGCATTCGCCTGACGCCGCACTTTGTTCATCGCGTAACTACTTCCGACGGAGAGGTATTGTGGGATGACGCACCGGATGTGCATGTCTCCACCGACGAAAAGACGGCGCGGCAAATGATGCAATTATTTGAAGCAGTCGCGCGGCAGGGCACGGGAACAACGATAACCCAGCTTCATCACCCACTGGCCGGCAAAACCGGCACGACGAATGACTTTACGGATGCATGGTTTTTGGGCTTTTCGCCCTCCGTCACCTGCGGCGTGTGGGTTGGCTACGACGACAGGCAGTCGCTGGGAGATAAGGAAACGGGCGCGCGGGTGGCGTTGCCCATATGGATCGATTTCATGCGAACGGCGATCCCGGGTCATCCGGACGAGGCCTTTCCAGGGGAAGCGCCGGTTGCGCCGGGTGTCGTCGCTCCCATAGCCTCATTAACGAAGCATCCATCCGCATCAAATCAGCCTTAATGGTCTTGGGCAGCGCGTGCGCGGCGGCGGCATCCTAGCAGGGTAAGGATGTAAATTCCCGTAGTTTTGAGGTGCACGTCATGAAAGTCGAGTCTATTGAAGATCTTTTTCTGGATGAATTAAAAGATCTCTATTCCGCTGAAAAGCAAATCACCAAAGCATTGCCAAAGCTGGTAAAAGCCGCGTCCACGAAGGAATTGAGCGCCGCCTTCGATAGCCACCTGCAAGAGACGAAGGGCCATGTGGAGCGCCTGGAAGAAATTTTCCAGAAGCTTGGAAAGAAGGGGACGGGCAAGACTTGCGAGGGCATGAAGGGCGTATTGGAGGAAGGTTCGGAGGTTATTCAGGAGATTGAAAAGGGTCCGATTCGGGATGCCGGCTTGATCGCCGCCGCGCAAAGGGTCGAGCACTACGAAATCGCGGGATATGGCTCGGTGCGTTCCTTCGCAGAACTGCTCGGCAAGACGGACATTGTCGAATTGCTGGAGGAGACGCTGGAGGAAGAGAAGGCGGCCGATGAGAAGCTCACCAAAATTTCGGAGAGCGTAAACCAAGAGGCGCAAACCGCGGCGTAGGCTTCAACGCAGAGAATCTACCGAACGCGCAATATGCGTGGCTCGAAGGCGACAGCTTTTGGGCCATGTATTTTTTAGCGCGGAAGCACTTGCGGGCGAACTGCTCAGGCTTGAGAGTTCAGCCCGAACATTGCCTGGTATAACGCGAAATAGTGGCGAGCACGGGCGACGTCTTTGCCAATCTGCACTTTCAAGGCCTGCGGAGATGGCCATGCTATTTCAGCACGCAGGCGATCAAGGAAAAGCAGCCGAAGCGGTGTGGACTCGTCGAGTGCGATGGGATGAAAGTCGAGGATATGAGTTTCGACGGCAAAGGAATCCTCTCCGAACGTGGGACGATTGCCGACGTTGGTGACTGACTCGAATTTTTCTCCATTCACTTGCAGGCAGGTGATGTAAACGCCGTTAGCCGGGAGCAGTTCTTTGTAGGGCGCCAGGTTGATGGTAGGAACTGTGTAGCGTGAACCGTAGCCGCGACCGGGCGCCGGGTTTGCGAGCACCTCAAAGGGTCGGCCAAGAAGTTGGCGTGCGGCCCGCATATTTCCGGCGGCGATCGCATGGCGCACAGCGCTGCTGGAGACAACTTTTCCTCGCCGATGCGTCGGAGAATGAACGTGAACCTGGAACCCAAATTCCTCGCCCAGCAGGGATAACTCACTTACATCTGCATCGGCACCCGCACCAAACCGAAAATTATCTCCCTCGTGGACCTCAATCGCATGCAGAGAATCATGGAGAACCGTTCGCCCGAACTCACGCGCGGTGAGTCGCGAGAGTTCGTGGGTGAAGGGAAGAATCAGCACTGCGTCAATGCCCGAATGTGCGAGCCACGCGAGCTTTTGCTCTTGTTGCGTGATCAGGCGCAGCGGAATTTGCGGGCGTAAAACGCGAACCGGATGAGGATCGAAGGTGACCGCCACGGATCGGGCATGCAGCGCGCGTGCCCTCGCAATCATTTCCCGCAGGACAGCTTGATGCCCGCGATGCACTCCATCGAAATTTCCAATGGTTACCACCGACGGACCGAAATCCGCTGGAATCTCCTGAATGGAATGAAAGATGTGCATGGCTATAACTCAAATGGAATGCGAAGTCCGTCGTAGGCCATGTGGACGTTGTGGGGAAGTTCGTTTTCAGTCTCCACGTGCCCAAGGTCGTGAGCGATGTGGGTGAAGTAGGCCTGCCGGGGTCGTATCTTTTCGATGAACTTCAGCGACGTCTCGACGTTGGAATGACTTGGGTGGGGAGTACGGCGCAACGCGTCCACGATCAATACGTCCAGATCCTGCAAGAGTGAAAAGCTGGCGTCTGGAATATCGCTCATGTCGGTTAAATAGGCCGCGTTGCCAAAGCGAAAGCCAACGGTTTCGAGAGCACCGTGGAGTAGCGGGACGGTGACGAAATCGGCGCCAAAGAGATGCGTGCGCGTCTCCAGCGGGTGTAGTTCTACGCGGGCTTTGTAAGGATATTTGTTGCTCTCAGAAAACGTGTATTCAAAAACCTGCTGCAACACCTGGGTGGTGGCGCTGTCTGCATACAGAGGTATTTTGTTCGGATTCTTGAAGCTGAGGGGGCGCAGGTCGTCGAGACCCATAATGTGATCCGCATGGGAATGGGTGTAGAGCACGGCGTCGATGCGGCCCAAATTTTCGCGCAGAGCTTGCTGACGAAAATCCGGTCCGGTATCAATCAACACGCATCGTTCGGTATCGCCCTGACGGAATTTGACGACGATCGATGGGCGCATGCGGCTATCCCTAGGATCGGTCGAAGTACAGACCGCGCAGCCGCAGCCCAGTGTCGGAACGCCCATGGAAGTGCCGCTGCCCAGGAATACGATCTCTGCCTGCATCTCGACTTTCTCATTGCCGGTGGAAAGCTATTCTCTACTTGCGCCCGGACGACTGGGGTTGCGGAGGGTTGGCGGCATTGCGCGCAATCGCGTTGGTCAGCTCCAGGAACATCATGCGCAACTCGAATAACGCGCTCTCCAGCAGGCGCTGCTCATTCGTAGTCAGGTTTCCCTTGGTTTTCTCCTGCAAAACGCCGAGCAGGTCGATGGTCTGGCGTGCTCCCATAAGGTCAATGCGCGGCTTTTCTCCAGGCTGCGTGCCGGCTCCCATGCTCATCATGGCGGTCATGTACATCGACTGCACCAGGTGATCGAACACGATCGGCCCGAGATGAGAAGAGTCCGGCGCCTTGGCGCGCAGCATGTCATCCAGCTGTTGCGTGGTCTCTTTGTAAGCGGCGTTGGAGTCGGCGCTTTCCTTGGCGGTGGGACCGTCGGGCAGTTGGTCTTCAGGTCCAATGCCGGAGTCCTGAGGCTGGTTTGAGGTCGATGGGGCAGCAGACCTTGCGTCCTTCTCAGGCGCAGTTGGTTGCGGTGCTGTCGCTGCTGCCTTAGAAGCCTCCGCCTGCCGCCGCTTTTCTTCCTCGGCTTCGCTCTCGGCGACACCGGGGCGAATCTCTCCATCGGAAGAAATCTTGCGGCGATCGGTGAACGTAACTTGCGGTTCTTTTTCTGCCATAGCCTGACTCATTTCCTGGTGCAAATTTTTAGAATCTAGAGGTACGTCCTTCAGGGTTGCCCTGCTGAGCTACCGAAATCGAAGGGAAGTGAAGATGGGTGCGCCACGGTTTCTCCGGCCATCAATGGACTGTTTCGCTCCAGCGCTTCGCGGCGAATGCTTCCCAGCGCCAGCACGCGTTCGCCGACCCCCGGGACTCTGACGCTGGCGACGCTGGTAATTTCGCCAACCGGCTTGCCGTCGGCGACTAACGCCGTTCTCGGTGTCGGATTGGCGTCTGCGAGGACGAACCCGGTGAAAGTTCGATGCACGTTGCCGCGCGAATGAATGCGCTCGACGATCTCCTGCCCGAGGTAGCATCCTTTATTGAAGTGAAGCGCGCGCAGTCTGGTTGGTTTCCTGCGGCAAATCCTTGGCTGTGATGTCGATGGAGTATGCCGGAGTTCCTTCGAGGATGCGCAATGATTCGATCGCATCGATGCCACAGGGCAGGGCGCCTGCCGCCTGCATCGCTTTCCACATTTCAAGAACAGACTCGCGTTCCATCCAGATTTCGTAGCGCGGGATGAGCGGGCTGTAGGTTGCGATGACGACAACTGCATGACCTTGCCATGTTGCTTGAGACAAATGCATCGGCGAGGAGGGAACTGGCAGACCGGCGTCGGCCAAGGCTGCGGCGGCCTGCGGTCCTGCGATGCCGAGTGCAGTCCACTGCGACTGCAACTCGAGTGCCACGTCATCCATAATGATGTAGTGATCCAGAAATGCGGTCAGCGCGTCGACTTGGTCGGCATCGGTTGTGAGCCAAAAAGAATCCGACCGGCGGTAGATATCGAGGTCACCCTGGATGCGGCCCTGCGCGTTCAAGGCAAATGCATAACAGCCCGCGTTTTCGTCCAGGTTCCCGACGAAATTAGTGACCATGCCATTCAGCCAGCGGCCGCGATCTTCGCCGGTACAGCGGATGAGCCGCCGCCATCCCAGATCGTAGACACCGGCGGAAGACAGCAGAGACGCCAGTTCCTCGTCGGAGTTCGAAAAAGTGGAAGCGCTCTTCGTCCCGCGATAGCTTCGAAGCGTCAGCGGGGAGATCGGCATTCAATGCTTCAGCCAAGGGAGTGACCTGCAGCGGAGCCAACTCGGTGCCACGCTCCGGGTGGGTATTTTCCACGCCAGGTGAGTGGGTCGTCGTTGGTCCAGTGGAACCCGCTTCGATCTGATTGGGGGTGGAATTGCTCATGGCGGCCGGTGCGCAGCGTCTTACAAAGGTACACTCCAAATTATAGCGGGGATGCAGAAGCGACCCTGCCGCGAAGAGGTGGGATGAAGGGTGAGACATGTTTGCCGGATCACAATCCGGTAGAAAGCCCCAGGCACGATTGCCTGACTCGAGGCGGATACGTTTTGATCGCACGCTGGCTGCTGATCTGGGTGTGTACGCCGTTTTTGCTGCTTCCGCAGGAATCACGCGCCCAGGCAGCGCCGCCGCCCACGCCGCCTGCGGGAAACAGTCCATCGACGCCCGCAACGCCACCCGGACCCTCCATTCCAGGAGTGCCGTCGGCACCCGCTACCCCTGCCAATCCGTCGACGCCGACGCACATTACCCCGGGGCAGGCGCAGGAACTGTTCAAATCCGTCGATTCGATTTTGAAGTTTGATAGTCAGGTAACCGGCCTTCCGGTGCTGCAGCCTGTGAAACGTCGGCTGATCACACGCGATGAAGTGGAGAAATATTTACTGCACCAACTGCAGAATGACCGCGATGCCAAGCGGCTGCAGAGCAGCGAGCTGGTGCTGAAGAAGTTTGGGCTGCTCGATCGCGATTTTCAGCTGAAACCGTTTCTGATTCAATTGCTGCGGGAACAGATTGCCGGCTATTACGACGACAAAACAAAGACGGTTAATCTGCTGGATTGGATTCCACCGGACGAGCAGAAGCCGGTGCTGGCGCATGAGCTGACCCATGCGCTGCAAGACCAGCACATTCATCTGGAGAAATGGGATCGCGATGACGATCGACCCATGTCGAAGAACGTGCAGCAGGATAACGAGCATATCGCCACAGATGAAGCGGATACTGTGCGCGACGCGGTCGTCGAAGGCCAGGCGATGGCAGTCTTCATCGATTATGTTCTGGAGCCCAGCGGCAAAACTCTTCTGACGGCGCCGCAAGTAGTGGACAAGATGAATGAGGCGATGGACGACAGCAGCGATTCTCCCACGCTGGCCAATGCTCCTTTGTTGCTGCAGCGGTCGCTGGTGTTTCCGTACATAGCGGGGTTGAACTTTGTTCGCGCTGTGTGGACCGCCAAGGGCACACAAGCTGCCTTTGCCGGAATGCTCGATCATCCTCCATCCTCGACCTTTGAAGTCATGAACCCGAAGGCATACTTGTCGCATGTGCCTGTGCCGCTGCTGCGGATGCCTGATATTCACCCATTGATCGACTCGCAGTATCAACCGTATGACATTGGGGTCATGGGGGAATTCGATGTTCAGATAATGGCGGAGTTGTTCGGAGGACAGGCGGCGGCAGACGCGCTGGCTCCAGCCTGGCGAGGGGGAATCTATTACACCGCGCAATCCAGAGAAGCCACCACCGCCAGCGCCAAAGACTCGACGGCTTCGCTGGCGCTGCTTTACTTATCGCGATGGGCAACGCCGCAGGCTGCGCTGGCATTTGCCAATCTCTACGCGGCGGAGATTCCGCGCAAATATGACGATGCTATCCTTCAACCTGCCGATGAAACAGATGCTCCAGAGGGAACGATTGTCACGCGAATATGGAAGACTGCAGAGGGTCCGGTACTGGTGGTGGTTTCAGGAAAGACAGTCTTCATCAGCGAGAGTTTCCCCATGGACCTGGCGCGCAAGCTTGAATTTGTGATGATGGGCAGCATTGCCGACAGCTCGACCAGCGTGCAGGTAGAAAACAGAGTTCCACAGACGGACCTGACTGCGCCCTTGCGAAACTGGCTGTTTGCGATGGTCGCCCCTGAGGAAAAGCAGATGCACGATATACTAACCACTTTGCGGCCTCGTCCGAGTGGGATAGAGCACAGGCGATGACGGTGGAAGGAGAACATCAGAACATGTTTCGCGCAGAGATAGGGATTCTGGGTGGCAGCGGGTTGTACCAAATGCCCGGACTGACGAACGCACGTCAGGAGCAGATCAGCACTCCGTTCGGCGAACCGTCCGATTGGTTAACCTTCGGGGACTTGCGAGGTCGCAAAGTAGTATTTCTGGCGCGACATGGGCGTAATCACCATCTGCTGCCGTCCGACATTAATTATCGGGCGAATATTTATGCCATGAAGCAGGCGGGTGTGAACGCGATCCTCTCTATTTCGGCGGTGGGGTCGCTGAAGGAGGAACATAAGCCGGGGAAGTTTGTGGTGCCGGATCAATTTATCGACCGTACCTTTGCCCGGCGCAGCACGTTCTTCGGGCCAGACATCGTAGCCCATGTGGCGCTGGCCGATCCGGTCTGCGCGGAGATCGGGAATGCCATGATGGCTGCCTGTTCCAGCAGCGGCGTCGAAGTCAGTCGCGGCGGAACTTATGTGTGTATGGAAGGGCCTCAATTTTCTACAAAGGCGGAGTCGAATCTCTACCGGTCGTGGGGCGCAGATGTCATCGGAATGACAAATCTGCAGGAGGCGAAGCTGTCGCGCGAGGCGGAAATTTGCTACGGCACGGTCGCCATGGTGACGGATTATGATTGCTGGCATCCGGGACATGATTCCGTGACCACCGAGCAGATTGTTGCCGTGCTGCATCAAAACAGCGCCGCCGCTTTGAAAGTGCTGGATGCGGCTGTGGCCGCGCTGCCGGCTAACCGCAGCTGCCACTGTCAATCCGCGTTGAAGGATGCGATTTTGACGCAGCCGTCGGCGGTGTCGGCCAAGACGAAACAAACCCTGCACCTGCTGCTGGAAAAGTATTTTCGTGACTAGCCAGGGTCGATCACGAGAGATGAATCGTACAAATTCAGATTAGGAAAGTGTTCGCGTCAATGTCCATTCTTGTTGTTGGTTCGGTTGCATTCGATAGTATTGAAACTCCCAGCGGCACCGTGGATCGTTGCCTGGGCGGGGCTGCCACTCATTTTGCGCTGGCTGCCAGCTTCTTTACAAAAGTTCGCGTGATTGGCGTGGTGGGAGAGGATTTTACTTCTGAGCATGAAGCGGTTTTTCATGCGCGCGGGATCGACACCGAAGGCATCGAGCACACCAGCGGCAAGAGCTTTCACTGGACCGGTGAATACCTCGAGAACCTGAATGAAGCGAAGACGCTGCGCACAGACTTGAATGTGTTCGAGCGTTTCCAGCCCAAGATTCCCGCGGCCTACCGCGACAGTGACTTTCTCTTTCTTGCCAATATCGATCCTGTGCTGCAGCAGCAGGTACGCCAGCAGATGCCGAAGGTACGCATGGTTTGCGGCGACACCATGAATTACTGGATTACGGGCCACAAGGAAAACCTGAAAACTGTAATGAAGGGTCTGGACGTGCTGCTGATCAACGATGGAGAGGCCAAGTTGCTGGGGGAAGATGGCAACCTGGTGCGTGCTGCTGAACGGATCATGGAGGCCGGACCGAAAACATTGATCGTGAAGCATGGCGAGTACGGCGCGACCGCCTTCTTTGGAAAGCATTCGTTTCCCGGGGGTGTTCACAATCGATTCTTCCGCGCGCCGGCCATGCCGCTCTCGGAAGTGGTGGATCCCACCGGTGCAGGAGACTCGTTTGCAGGCGGATTCTTTGGTTATCTGGCGTCGCAGCCTAAGATCACGCCGTCCGAATTCAAGCGGGCGATGTTTTATGGGGGCGTGATGGGCTCGTTCGCTGTAGAACGCTTTGGCACGGAGCGGATTCAGGCTCTGACCCGCGAAGAGATTGATCAGCGATTTGCGAGCTTTCAGGAGCTTTCGCACCTCGATGCCGAATAAGAAACAAGCCAGTCGACCCAGAGCCGTTCCCACACTCGGGGAAGAAATCAAGCTGGTGTCGACGGTCGCAATCCTGCTGACAGCGGCTTCTCTCGCCTTTTGCGCGCGGCATGGCTATCTGCTGCTGTATGGAGATGCGGTCGCGCATTTGCACATTGCGCGACGAATCTTCGACTCGTCGAATCCAGGCCTCAGTCAATTGGGTTCGGTGTGGCTGCCTCTTCCGCATCTTCTTCTTCTGCCGTTTGTCCAGAACACAGAGTGGTGGCAGAACGGATTGGCAGGCGCAATTCCGTCGATGGCCAGCTACGTGATGGCATGCGCCGGAATCTATCGCCTGGCCCGTCGGTGGATGCGTCCGCTGCTGGCACTGCTGGTCTTCGCTGCTCTCGCGCTCAATCCTGGCCTGCTATATATGTCCGTCACGGCCATGACGGAGCCGCTGTTTCTGGCGCTGATGATTTGGAGCGTGGTGCATCTGACCGCGTTCGAGTCGTCGCTAGCAGAAGCGGACGCCGCGGAAGGACGGGCAGCGTTGATCAAGCTGACGATCGTGCTGATTGCTGCGGTCTTCACGCGCTACGATGGCTGGATTCTCGGAACGCTGGCGTGGATCATCGCCGCGTATTGGACGGTGCGACGCGGATGGTGGAAGGATCGGACAAATGCCAGTGTGTTTGTCGTCTGCACACTGTGTTTGCTGGCAGCTCCGCTGAGTTGGCTGGGCTATAACTGGCGCATGTACGGTGACCCGCTGGATTTTATACGCGGACCTTACTCAGCTGCGGCAATTGCGAAAAGAACAACCAAGCCGGGTTCGCTGCCGTATCCAGGATGGCATCATGCCTGGTGGGCCTTTCTCTACTACGTGAAGTCGGCCAAGATGGGAGCGGCGCCATTACGCTGCGGAAGTTTGCTGATGCTGATCGCGGCTGCCGGCACCGCGTATGCGCTGGTTCGATATCGCAGTGTGGCTGTGGCGGCGGCGATTTTGTTCTGGATGCCGATCCCGTTTTATACGTATTCCGTTGCCTATGGATCGGTGCCGATCTTTCTGCCGGTGTGGTTTCCGAACTCCTACTACAACACGCGATATGGCATGGAAATGCTGCCGGCGTTTGCGCTTTTTCCGGCCTTTGCGGTGGTGGCAGCAATTAAGAAGCGTCCGCAGTGGACTCGTCCGATCCTTGGATTTGCAATCGCGTTGATCGTCGCCAGCAATGCATTCCTGATGTACGCCACTCCGCTGGTCTTGCAGGAAGCGAAGGTCAATGCCACCACACGCATGGCGTTTGAGCGGGCATTGGCGAACAAGCTGATGATTCTTCCTCCGCAGTCCACCCTGCTGATGTACACCTCCGCGCACATCGGCGCGCTGCAACAGATTGGGTTCCTGCTGCGTCGGACGATCAATGAAGGGGATTACGATCAGTGGCAGCAGGCGTTGAAGGACCCGGCGGCAGCGGCGGATTTTATTGTCGCGATTGACGGCGATCCAGTGGCGGAGGCAGTCAAGCAGCATCCGCGAAATTTGGAGATGATGTTTGTCATTTGCAGTACGGGGCAGCCGTGCGCTCGGCTATACCGCTCGACATCACCGGTTCGGCTGTCGGTGACGCACGACAGGTAGATCCGACGCGCTGATTGCGCAGTGAAAAGGCCCGGCGATGAAACTTCTCGCCGAGCCTTTTGATTTTCTTCTAACGGATATTTGGGGATGCGACTTCGCCTGAATTATTCGTGGAACGAGACCAGCGACATGGGCTGGGTCAAGCCGAAGACGACTTCAGAATCCTTGGGTAGCACAGCCTGCTTGCTTTCCAGCAGCCAGTGGGCACCAACGTAGCCTGCTGCCGCGCCGCCAAGAACCAGGGCTGCCGGGCCGCCTGCGATCATGAAGCCGGCCGCTGCTGCGCCGCCGCCAAGCAAGCTGGCTTGAGCCAAAGTGCGCTTGCCATGAGCCACGTTGACGACGGCGCCTTCACCAGCGGTTTTGACTCGGCGGTTATCGCCCAGGTCATAGACTTCAGCATGCAGAAAATATCGTGTCCCGTCGGGTAGAACCACTTCATCGGGACGCAGACGAATGGACGCGCCGCCGGTGATGCGACGCCCTTCAGTCACCGACGTCACTCGTCCGGTTACGGTGGAGCCAACCGGGATGACGATGCGATTATCCTTTGTCACAGGCGCCAACAGGCGAGCACTAAAAATGGTACCCGGTTGAGTGGTCGATGTAGACAAAGGCTGATTGAGCGACACTGTCAGGGTTGTCCCCTCCGGCAATTGGTTGGGCCCCGATGGAACGCTGACAACGATGCCCGAATCGTCTGCCTGTTGGGATTGCTCCGGGGTGGTCACCACATCGGCATCGAGTGAATTCGATAGCCTGCTGGCGAGTCCCGGATGTTGGATGTAGTCGTGATCCTGCGGAGAGGTTGGCGGCGTTTCCATATGAGCTGTGGGCTCGCTTGCCAACGGCGTAACAGTGTCGGTCGAACTGGCGGAGGCTGGTGGTGTCGGGGTCAGGTCGTTGGTGACAATTGGTTCATCGGGCGGATGCGATACGCCCTGATAAGGGCTGGGTTTTGCGCTTTGTCCAAAGGCTGTTGCCGCGATCATGACCGCCGCAAGACTGGTAGCCGTTAAGATTCTCATATCCACCCTCGTTATTGAATTCGGCTGTCGCCTACCGTGCCATCTATGCCTGCAACTTTTTGATTTCCAATGTCTGCCGCAACGCGACGCTGGCGCGAGCAGTTCAATTTATTGGACGCAACTTCAGACCGTTTGTTGCGGATCGATGTTCCGAGTTACTTGAAAGTAACGATCCGGGGACCGACGCATGTTCAGTCTAATGGAGCATTTACGCATTGCACGGCTGACCGTGTTACCCGGTATCAAAAGAGTTATCTTCGTTGTCGATTTCATTAACCGAACGTCGCCACTCGAGGTCACGGCAAGCCGAAGGGCGCGAGCTCAAATGGAACTCAGGAGCTTTTCGAAAGGAAGGCCTCGCTCGCCGCAGGCGTTGTGCGCATCCTCACATGCGCGGGCCGTGGCCTTTGTTACACTGAAGCTGAATCATAGATTGAATCCTTGACATTCTTCGGCGCGTCCCTGGGAAATCTTCCAGAGGATGGCCCCCTTACCCGCATTTCCTAACCTGGATTTCAAGCTGAAGTCGCCGCAAGCATGCCAGAGTTTGTCCAATCCATCCGGACCACCGAAGGAAATGCAATTCCCGTGGACCGCCGTCCTAAGCTGATTGACCGGCTGGACCACAAGATACTGAGGAGTGATATGACTGAAATTACCTCGATACATGCCCGCGAAGTGCTGGACTCGCGCGGGAATCCGACTGTTGAAGCGGACGTTGTTTTAGAGAGTGGAGCGATGGGCCGGGCGATTGTGCCGAGCGGTGCTTCGACGGGCGAACATGAGGCTGTTGAACTTCGCGACGGCGACAAAGAACATTACCAGGGCAAGGGCGTTTTGCAGGCCATTGAGAATGTCGAGAGCGTGATCGCTCCGGAGCTGGCGGGAATGGATGCCAGCAATCAGCGCCTGATTGATCAGACCATGATTGCGCTGGACGGAACGCCGAACAAGGGTCGCCTGGGTGCAAATGCGATTCTGGCGGTGTCGATGGCGTGCTCCCGCGCGGTGGCGAATGAACTGCACATGCCGCTTTATCGCTATCTGGGTGGCGTGAATGCCTGCACCTTGCCGACGCCGATGATGAACATCTTGAATGGCGGCGCACACGCGGATAATAATGTCGATTTCCAGGAATTTATGATTATGCCCGCCGGTGCGGAAAGCTTTTCGGAGGCGCTGCGCTGGGGTGTGGAAGTCTTCCACACATTGAAAGGCGTGCTGAAGAAGAAGGGCTACAACACCGCGGTGGGAGATGAGGGCGGATTTGCTCCGTCGCTGAAGTCGAATACAGAAGCGGTTGAAGTGATTCTGGAAGCCATCACCCAAGCCGGTTACAAGCCGGGGGAAGATATTTTCCTGGCGCTCGATCCGGCGGCCAGCGAGTTTTTTGACGCGGATAAGAACAAGTATGTTTTCAAAAAGTCTGACAAGAGCGAGCACACCAGCGAGGAGATGACGCGCTTCTGGGAAAGCTGGATTCGCCAGTATCCGATCGTCTCACTGGAGGATGGTTTGGCGGAGAACGATTGGGAAGGCTGGAAATTTCTGACCAAGGAACTGGGAGATCATGTGCAACTGGTGGGCGACGATTTGTTTGTCACCAACACAGAAATTCTGCAGCGCGGCATTGAAGAGGGTGCAGCGAACTCGATCCTGATCAAGGTGAACCAGATTGGCACGGTCACGGAAACGTTTGAAGCGGTCGACCTGGCGCGCCGCTATGGATACACTTCAGTGATTTCGCATCGCAGCGGCGAGACCGAAGATACTTTCATCGCCGATTTTGCGGTGGCGACCAGTGCTGGGCAGATCAAGACTGGGCTCCGCTTCGCGCACGGATCGAATTGCGAAAGTACAACCAATTGCTGCGCATTGAAGAAGAGCTGGGCCAGTCGGCACAATTTCTGGGGCTGGAGTCAGTGAACTTCGGAGAGTAGAACGGGATGCTGAAGGGCCACATAGGAAGCGCCGAAATCCGCATCGAGGATTTCGGCGTTTTACTTTACAGACTGCGATAAGGGATTGGCCAGGTAGCGCGCCAGTACAGCCGAACACATCTGCTCCTTGCTGGTATCCAGCGTCCAATCTGGAATGGGTGCAGAAGCATTTTGCCGGGGATTCTGGAGATCAATCACCGCGATATTGCCGTCGTCGTAGATGGATGTGTAATCGGCCCGCAGTTGATCGAATTGATGATCTGTCAGGACAGACATCCAGAACAGTACATAAAGTTCTGTCGAGTACAGCTGTGGCCGCACCAGAGACCGGCAAGAACCCGCATCGTACCAAGCGGCATAGCGATAGTCGTACACGACATAGCGCACTGAGTTTTGCTGAAGGTAAGAGGATAGCTTGGCGGAGTTCTGGCCGAAAGGCCATCCTGGCGGAGGACTGGCAGCTCCCGGCCAATCCATCACATAGAAGTTGTGCTGATGGTAGTGAAAGAGATAGGGACGCGCCACGTTTTCAAGGGCTAAAGTTCGCGGCGGAATCGAATTTTCGACGGCTTGATATTCGGAATTCAAGGAGGGGCCAGCTATGGAAACACCCCTGAGGCTTGCCCGCAGAGACGCCACATAATCTTTATGTTCCAAGCCGATTTGTCGAAATGGTCGAGGACTGCTTCCGGCAGCATCGTAATAAAACACCATGCCGGCGAGAGATACCATGCCAATATAAAAGGCCACTCGAGCTTTCGATGACCTGGGCTCGAGACGGAGCGATGATCCAGTCGCCGCATAGAAAACAACAATCGCGCAAAGAAACTGGGGAAAGTTATAGCGCCAAATAAAGTCTCCGCCACTGCGATAGTTAAATGCTGTAATCGCAATCGCAGAAGTGGCGAGAACCAAGAGGCTGATTCGAAAGTTTTCGTTTTTAGCGCCGACAGCGA
Organism: uncultured Acidobacteriota bacterium; assembly: GCA_963737095.1. Taxonomy (GTDB): domain Bacteria; phylum Acidobacteriota; class Terriglobia; order Terriglobales; family Acidobacteriaceae; genus JAKAAZ01. Next base: position 272,701 of record CAVTRK010000006.1, on the reverse strand, counting down.
TTTGGACGCCCATCAGGATACACAATGCAAAAGCCTGCAGAAAAATTTTGACGAATGCGCGATGCGTGGAGAATCTCGCCATCAAGTGGAACAGGCCATAGGTTGTGTAGTCGACGCCCGAACCAAGAACCGGGAAGAGATATGTCCCGCTGGTCATTTTCATGGCGATCATCCATGCCAGCAGAACTCCCAATACGCTGAGCCCCGCGATGATCGGAGAACCAAACCGCGTGAGCCTTCTGGCCCTCCAACTAGCCGCGAGGAAGGGGAGGAACGCATAAACGCCAACAATTGGCAGGTAGGTGGACTTGAGTGAAATGATGGCTCCGCCGGTCAACCCAATGAGACAGGCATTCCGCAAGCGGGGTTGAAGTTGATCTCCCTCGAACACCAGCCAGAGCATTGCTAACAAGAGAGAAGTCGGCAGCACCACAAAGGTGAGGTTGATTGTTTCTTGAGGTGCGAGGGAAACGAGAAACTCCAACAGGGCAATTTGAATTGGAGATAGTGCGAAGCGCACTCCGATATCGAACAATGCCACCGCCAGGAGCATGAATCCCAGGGTACGATCTGCCATGGCAATATGGGTGAGGGATGTGGCCGCGATGATGAAAGCTTGTAGAAGATAGGATCCGCCCAGGCTGGAAATAATGCGCCGATCGCTGAAAGGATCGCTGGCGAAATGGTGCATGGCGAGCATCTTTTGCGGGAAGACCAGATATGCGGCACTGTCATCCGTCACGTTGAACATTCCGAGTCGCACGGTGGCGACTACTCGCAGCAGCAGGATCAGTAAGGCAATGCCAATTAGAATTTTGGATGCTGTGGATGCGGTTCGCCAGAAGCGCAGCCAGCCATACTCTTCTGGCCGTTGGTTGCGGGTTGCGAGATAGAAAATCAGTCCCAGCCCCGTAATGGCGAAAAGAACCACCGGGTAAATCGCGTGAGCGAGATTCAGCCAACCTCCAACAAAAACGACGGACGCGATTCCCAGAGAGCAAGCCACGGACGAAGGCAGGCGGGACCCGCGGAACAGCTTCCCGGTCATTCTCCCCCAACCGGTGAAGCTGACCAGCAGAAGCCAAGCCCAGAGCAGAGCGCCCGCAAAAGACGCCAGCGACCGCAGGGTGATTGGTTGCGGGAGGCCCGTGACCGTGGGGTAGGGTGGCAGGTTGAGATTGGTCAGTGTCTGCGCCAGTGACGGCGAAATTTGCATGCGGGAGACCCTTGATTTTCAGCTGCGGTTCACTTTCAGCATACCGAAGGCGAACGTTATCAGATGCATTGGACAGGCATATCGTTCACTCCAAAAGCGATTGAACTGCATTCATGAGGAAGGGTGCGGCGCCGATAAGCTTTCTTGGAGCAAGTACTGTCAGGCGGCAATCATGGCGAAGTACACGAACAGCCTTGCGGGAGTCGGTGCACTCCTGTTGAACGCCATATTTCTAACAGGATGTGTGAGCGGACATTCGTTTACACCGTTGGTGGCCAATCCAGATCCTCCACCGGCCAGCAATCTGAACCTCATTTTTATTATCAGCGAGGATAGGGCGTTCAACACGACGGGAGACGTCGATCCGTCGACGGGCAACCTGACAAACACAGGGCTGGAGCGCGCCCTGACGATGAATACGTTTGTGTCTCAGTATGTTTTGAACTCGCACAATGTAAGCAGCATCTCTGCGCTGCAACCGATGACGCACCTGCAGACGCCCGCGAAGCTCCCAGACATGGCACCGTTGGAAACCGTCCAGCAGCTTGCTGTTCTGAGCCGCATCACACTGACCAGTAATACTTCAGGGGGAGACCTTTACACTGGCCAGAACTTTCCGGTGAACGCTTCGTATAGCGCTGCATCGTTGCCGCTCGATGCATATAAGCCCGCAGAATTTTGTCCCACATGCGTGGGTCTGGACTTCAACGATGGTGGAGGGGAAAACGAAGCCCTGGTCGACGGAATCGTGAAGCACAACTCTGCGGGTTACTTCGTCTTCTCTGCGCCATGGGAGACCACGAGCGCGCTACTAACGAAGATCAATACTCTCGAGGGCTATCACCTGAATCTTCCGCGAAGTTATGGCGGGGCGAACGTTATCTATGCCATTTCCATCGCGCCATCTGGAGTTGTCCATTTGACCAGCTACAACAGCAACGTTGTTCCGCCGGCGACGTATCCTGTCTTACCATCGTCCGGGCTGGTCAGTGCTGCATGCACGGTAAATTCTCCGTCGAGCCTGCAAGTGACGGCGGGAGTCAATGGCGCGGTGCTTCCAACTGGAATCAACACGAATGAAACCGTCTATTTCGTGCGTCATGCCGAGGCGCACCCGCATAACGACTGGTCCGACAATAACTATGTAGGAGCCGGGCAGTGGCGAGCGCTCGATCTTCCTAATTCGCTGCAGGGCAAGGTGAGTCCAGACCAGGTTTGGTCTGGAGATCCTTCTCAGTACGGGGAGGGAACAGTTGCCGTGAACGGCGACTTCAACTGGTCCGGGCTGGCGCCGGCAATGACGGTCGAGCCGTATGCCATCGCCAACAACCTTCCCTACCATTTGATGACCACGGTCGACTGGACTGCGACAAATCCAGGACCGGATACCAGTACATTCTTCTTTCAACGGCGGCCAATTTTCGAATCACAAAGTTCTCTTCGGCTATGCATACGTGCAGATTGGCCAGACCGTCAACGCTCTGCTTGCCAGCTATTTTCCTGGCTCCAGCAACCCGCCGACGGCTCCGGTCTGGTCTCCGTACGACTACGACAGTCTCTGGGTGATCACCCTGGATGCAAATGGAAATTTGACGGCTGATTTCTCGCAGTGCGAAGGCATCAGTTCGGGTGATCTGCCGGGAACTCCGCCGTCCTTCTGAGGAGCGCTGGGCTCGAAGAGGATCGCAACACGAATTGAGGTTGACGAATGGGGAACGGGATGAGGGAACCGGAAGACGCAGTCCTTGCAACTGACGCAGCGACGACGGAGTCCGGCACAACTCGTAGAGAATTTCTCAAGTATTCCGCCAGCGCCGCAGCCGGCGTGTACTTCGCACAGGTTGACCCCTTGCATGCGGCGACGTTCCACCTCTCCGTTGCGGAATACAGAATCGCACCGGAAGTCACGACGACCCTTGAGCGCATGATCTCCTTCCCTATGCCTGTACAACCGACAGGTCCAAATTCCGGGACCGGACTCTATCTGACGGAGTTGTGCGAAGTTTCGAAATACAGCCAATACGGCTATGGAGCTTACACGTTCGCAGCGGGACTTCCTTCTATCCCTCGCTTTGACATCATGCCGGCAACCTATGCCGCTGGCGCCACCTCGCGGACGCGACTCCACCGCCTGCTGCATTTCTTCGCCATTTCTGACATTCACATCACGGACAAGGAAGCTCCGAATCAACTGATCTACCTGCAGCAACACGATGTCGCGGATGCGGGCAAACAAACCTCGATTTATTCCGCGGTGATGCTGTACACAACCCATGTTCTCGATGCTGCCGTGCAGACGATTAACGTATTGCATCAGCGGCAAGCGTTTGATTTTGGCATCTCGCTGGGTGACACCTGCAATAGCACGCAATATAACGAACTGCGCTGGTATCTCGATGTCATCGACGGGAAGGTTATCAGCCCCAGCAGCGGCGCGCACCTGGGCTCGACCACCATCGACTATCAGAAGTCCTACCAGGCGGTGGGGCTCGACCGCTCCATTCCCTGGTACCAGGTTCTCGGCAATCACGATCATTTCTGGCTGGGCTCGATTGCTGTCGATGGCGATCCGGCGCTGGGTGTTCGCTCTTCCTATGTCAGCGGCGGGGTATGGGCAGCGGGCGAGTTACTTCGCCCCAGCGTCACGAAAGAGACGTTTCCATGCTTGATTGATTCCTCGGCGAGCCTGAAGGCGAAGTCGATGTACATGGGGGTGGTGGACGGGGCAACGATTCATGGCGCATTAAGAGGCATGGGGCCGGTTGGAGAATTCGCTGCGCCACCATCGGTGGTGGCCGATCCTGATCGTCGATCCCTACTGAGAACAGAATGGATGCAGGAATTTTTTCGCACACGAACCAGGCCTGTTGGGCATGGACTCAACCTGGTCGATCGTGCCAATCCCAATTGGGAAGAGGGTTTCGCCTGCTACAGCTTCATGCCCAAGACAGAGATTCCCTTGAAAGTGATTGTGCTCGACGATACACAATCGGAGAGGGACGGTTCCCACGATATCCATGGCCACGGCTTTCTCGACGCATCACGCTGGAAGTGGCTGCAGGCCGAGCTTGCTGCTGGGCAGGCAGCGGATCAGCTGATGATCATTGCGGCGCACGTTCCAATTGCGGTCGCGAACATAGGGTCGGAACTTGAATGGTGGGAAGCTGCGAAGGATCCGCACGCAGTGCAGGCCAATGCGGTTACATTGCAGGAACTTGTCCACACCCTGCAGTCAACACCGAACCTGCTGCTCTGGATTGCGGGCCATCGCCATTTCAACACCGTAAAAGCATTTCTGCCTCCCGCAAAAGGCGGACCGGAACAGGGATTCTGGCAGGTGGAAACTTCTTCGTTGCGAGACTTTCCGCAGCAGTTCCGCACCTTCGAGATTTATCTGAACAGCGATTACACGATTTCTATTGCAGTCACCAATGTCGATCCGGCGGTGGCGGAGGGAACTCCGGCCGCGACGTCTCGTGCATATGCAATCGCCACGCAACAGATCGTGCAAAACAACCTGACCCCTAACAGCAGTAACACCTCGGTGGTGCGTCTGCCGGATGGTGTCATTCCTGTGACTCCGATGGATCCAACTCGACCCGATGGATTGCCGGCGGCGGGGAATTTCTACACAGATCCAACGATCGTGTACGGTACTGTGCCGGGCGTACCCCATTGCGCTTCCTACAACGCGGAACTCTTCAAGTACATCCCGCCCGAGTCCAGCATGGCGGCGAGGCTGCGCACCCTGTTTCCCGTTCCGGTTACGTCGTAGATGTCTTTCTTTGAAGGACTGGCTTGGCGTCAAGGTGCACGCGTCCTCCGATGTTCAGCCATGGCACATCAAATTGGGTGAATCCGTCTTGATGGGCCACCGGGAGGACCTGGCAGCATCCGTGATCCGGAGTTTCATATCGAGCTTCCGAGTAGGTGCCCTGGATGCGAACCTGCACCGGCATGGGATCGGCGGAGTAATTCAACAGTTCCACGGTAGCGGTGCGAGCACCGGGGAACGTATAAGGTATGGCGATGACAGTCGACGCATTCCACAGAGAGATGGGCAATCTCTCATTTCCCAGCAGACGGCGAACATCCTCAGAGAATTTTCCAGGATCAGCGACGCCTCCGGCAATTTCGATCACCTTGCCCTTGCCCAACGTATAGATCATGGAATCAGCGCTCACTCGGCGGCCGCCACTCGACTGACCGGGGAACTGGTTTTGCAAATTCACTAGAATTGCCTCTCCGCCACCTTGCACAAAATCCGCCAACCGTCGGAGTACAGGCGCACCCGGTTGGGCGAATACGACAATCAGGTCGAGACCATCAAGATCCTGCGAAGTCACTTGAGTCGTCGGCAGCATGCGGAAGGGAATGTTGTGGCGCGCCATCAGATTTGTGGCTTCGTACGAGGTGTCAAAGTTGTCCGTCATCACGGCTACGTTGGCCAGATAAGCGACAGGGCGTTCGCTTCCCCCGAGGTAAAACTCAATGTACTGGCCTATGCGCTTCCACCTGGCCCATGCCTGATCGTTGTCGCTCAACAGCGCTTTTTCCAGAGTAGGGTGCAAATTCAGGACCAGATCGGAATGAAGCGCGCCCGCTTCGGCTACGGCGAGTAAATAGCTCTCCGTGCTGGGGCCTAGCTGTTGCTGCAACGCATCGGGAAGATCCCAATGGAAATCGAGCAAGGGCGTCTGGCGCGGTCGAAATGCGCGATCGAATCCCACCAGGGCTACGTTGGAATCAATCCACGGCTGCTCCGTGGGGCTGGATATCTGCAGGATGCCATGGTCGGTGATCACCGTGCTTCCCATCATCGCCGGCTGCTTGGCACGGGGATCGGTGGAGAGGACGGTGAGGTTGGGGTGAGCCAAGCGAAGCTGCGCGGCGGTTTTCTCGGCCTTTTCCTGCTCTGAATCTCCTGCTTCGAGAACCACTCCCGACAGTCCCATGGCGCGGCAGTTGTCCGCCGCCGTAGATGCCTGATCGAGGGTCGCGGCTGCGTACACGAGATAACCCTGTTTCCGGGCGCTTTTCACCAGGCCCGGCGAAGCAGGCCAGGGGATAGCGAGACCATGCGCGTGCAACGATTTCGAAGGCAGCGACGGTTGATTCCAGCGAACCCACACTCTGCCCCAGGCTGTCGGGCTAGATTTTGCCGGTGACTCTGGCGGTAGGATCCCATCCTGCCCTTTGGAGACGACGGAGCCGAGCAACAATCCCGCGGTTCCCAAACTCGCGCTCTTGACGAATCGACGTCGATCCATGAGTTCACTCCAAACTAGTCTAGATTTCGCGCACGGTAGTCTGCGCGCTTGTTCGCACTTTGCTGTTCAACTGGATTTCCGGGCCATTGGTCTCGGTTTGAGGCGGCCCTTCCGGTGATATCCAAATGGCAGTCATGTTGGTTACCCTCTTCACAAGTTCGCGACCTTTCACATGGCCCATAACCAACAGAGCTGTCGAAAGCGCGTCGGATGCGGTTGCGGATTTTGCCACGACGCTCACAGCGGTGGCGAACCCTGATGGCTCACCGGCGGCCGTGTCGATAATGTGTCCAAACGAAGACATTCCAAGCAGACTGGGCCGCGTTTGCTGCGATGTGGAAACGCTGTTCTGGTGCAACAGGACGTGCGGCGCAATCTGCGAGGAAGGGTCGCAAAGATGGACCAGCCAACCCGCTTGACCGGGAGGCGTTCCAACGCCGTAAAACGTGCTTCCTCCCGAGTTGATCAGGGCACACTCGATGCCGAAGGAGCGCAGTATGGAGGCAGCTCGATCTACGGCGTAGCCTTTCCCAATCGCACCCAGGTCCACGGACACGCGCGAGGAGTGAAAGCGAATGCCATCGGGAGGAATCAATTCGATCTGGCGATAACCGACGCTGCGTCGAAGGCTTTCTGCTTCGGCCGCAGTGGGAGGTTGTTCGCCGCGGCCGACCGCTTTCCACCGCTCTGCCAGCGGGCCAGCGGTGACGTCGAACGCACCTTCAGAAAGCTCAGAATAGTGCAGCGATTCCTCGATCACCTGGTACAGGTCCGGACTAACTTTTTGCGGGCCTCGATGCGCGGAGCGATTCAAGCGGCTAAGTTCGCTTTCGGGTTTGTAGATGCTCATCCGATGTTCCAGGCGATCAATCTCCTGAAAGGCGTGGTCCATGGCCACGGACGCTTGCACGGGGTCGGTGCGGTACGTGAGGATTTCAAAGACCGTGCCCATGGCATAGTGCTTCCTGATCACAGGGAGTCTTGGCAAATCCAAGGATGTCGCCGAAATGCGCTCAGTCATCCCAGGGATTCCAGGCTGCCTATCCCGGAGTTGACTACTCCAGCGCATAGACCACCCCACTCTGACTTGCCACGTACATTCGGCCCCCGGCCATTACCGGGGCGGATTGCAGACCACCGCCCAATCGGGCTTTCCATTGGACCGCTCCGGAAGCGATATCGAAGCAGACAACGGAGCCTTCCGCGTTCACGGCCACCACCGGTTCCATGATGACTGGGGGCGATGTGATCGGAGTTCCAGCGAAGGTCTTCCATTTCAGCTTGCCGGTGCGAGTGTCCAGGGCATACATATTGCGGTCTTTGCTGCCAAACACGACGAGATCTTTCGAAGCAGCTGGAGACGAGGAGATGCCGAGTTGTGTCTCGAATTTCCAACGCACCGATCCTGTGGCGGCATCGAGCGCATAAAAGAAATAGTCTTCCGATCCCACCAGAACCATGCCGTCAATGACCGCCGGAGAAGAGTCGATGCCGTCTCCCGTCGGAGTACTCCACTGAATAGTTCCGGAGGAAGGATCGAGGGCGTAGACTTTGCCGTCGCCGCAACCGAAGTAGATATGCTTTTCGTCAGCGTAGGCAGATGCATAAATCCGGCCGCCAAAGGATTGTGTCCAACGCGGCTTTCCGGTCTTGAGTTCAACCGCATAAAAGCGGCCGTCAGCACTGCCGAAGAATACGGTATCGTCGCGGACTACGGGGGAACTCCACACCTCTGCCCGCGTGGTGACCTCCCAGACCGTTTTGCCCGTTTCCGGGTTCAAGCTGTGAACCTTGCCACCGTCGCAGCCAAAGAGAAGGGAATCGCCGGAAATGGAGGGGGTGGAGTGAATCAGGTGAGGGAACTGGCGAGTCCACCTGGGACGCCCGCTATCCGCATCCAGGGCATAGACCGTGCCATGAACTTCCATGACGTACAGAAGTTTGTCGCGCAGGACGGGTGCGGAACGGATGGCTCTGCCGGCGCGAAACTGCCATCGCACGCCATTGGGCTTTTGCCATGACGCCTCGCGCGATCCTCCCGTGCGGGAGTTGTCATTCAATAAAGTTACCCAATTGCGATCTCTGCCAAACTGCTTGTCCATCGTGGCCTTTATGTGAGTCGAAGTTGGCGATGATCGATGACTTTCAGGTCGGAAATGCCCAACCCCAGTTTTCCGGCTGCAGCGATGTGACCTGGCTGACGAAGATACAAGTTCTTGTCAGGATTCTGGTAGAACTCCTCACCGCTGGTGGTCAAAGTTTTCGGATCGTCGTCCCAAACGGAAATCGCACCTTCCTCCCGTCTCTTTTTGTCGATGGCCTGCAGTTCGACCGTATCCACCGCTACCGGATCGGTGCCAATGAAGAGTGTCTTTGCTTCAGACACGAACTTCCAATTCGAGGTGAGGGGGCCGCCATGCCAGACCTGGCGCATTCCATCCATGATGTTCAGTACCGTCTTGGAGCGCAAGGGCTCGGTGGAGCAAAGATAGCCGATGAACGGATCAGTAAATGTATACGGTTGCTGGTGGGTGCGCGCCACATTATTAAAGGTGCCGTAGCCGAGATTTTTCAGGCAACCAGTCACTCCGGAGGCGGAGTGATCCTTCATGGTGGGAATGTTAATAATCTTGGTCAGGTCCTGGGTGACCACTTTCGCGAGATAGGACCGGGTCTCCGACTCTCCAAAAAAATCGGCATCGCAATACACGTCCAGGTCGTAGCGCGAGGCGTCGAAGGCCCCACTTTCGATGCCCACGACTCGAATTCCTACCGGCACCAGAGTGTGGTAAGAACCCATTTCGATCTCATAGGAATAGCGGTCGAACACCACGATGTTCTGGGCGGGAACGCCAATGGAACGGAGGGATGCGACGATTTCGCGCACGATCTCAGGAGAGGAATAGCACACCGGAGCTCCCGAGGAATTGATCTTTATCCCGACCACGTCGTGCGGTTCAATAAACCGTTGCCACGCCGCCGCCGATGAACTTTCGCCGGTCAACTGCTTCATTCCGTCATTCAGCATGCGGCCTATGATCGGTTGGGAAACACGGTTACCGGAAATGGAATCGGGATGGAAAACTTCAACGACTCGCCCGGGGAACAAGCCGGGCAGCCCTAATGGCGACGGCTTACTGGGAGCAATTCCATGGACTTCGATTGGAGGAAGCGCCGGCCGGCCCTGATTTGCCTGGCCGACGGCGACACGTGAGTTGAGTAACAGTGCCGCGGTTCCCCAACCAGCCGTCTTGACGAAGTCTCTTCGATCCATCCAATAGCCCCCAAATTTCACCCCCCGATGCGTCGAGGCGATTGTTCCAGAATATAAATCAGCCAGAAACTTCTACTATAGTTCCACTCTGTCGATATTGGCCCGCTGTCGCAACCAGAAGCCTTCATGAAAACGATGCGCCACAATCATAGCCGCATTCGGTTGCGATTCCCGTAATCCCCATCACAGTTGATGGAGTCTTGGAATTAGGAACCTCCCCAGGGGATAGCCGGAGGTCAATACATCTTCCCAGTCCACTTACTGGTGGGCAATGAGGCGGTCGCGCACCATGGGATGGGTTGCGAGGTCGATGCAGGTCCACGCCATCGCTATCGCTCCGTCAATCAACGCCTTATCCGCATCGGGAGTAATGCAATGCGCGGTGAATTCCGGCTGGTGGTTGGCGGCCGGCAGGGAATTGATGCCAATCATGGGATGGATGGACGGCATGGCGCGCGAGACATTGCCCATGTCGGTTGATCCAGTAGGCCGCGTTTCCCATTCACCGACATGCTGGGGAATGGACGGCCAAGGTCCTCGGAGTTTTTGCGGTAGAGCGCTGCTATGTCTTCGTCATGATGCATCTCTGCATAGGGCTTGTCGCCGCCTATGATCTCAACGGTAGCTCCCGTTGCCAGGCCGCCGGCTTCAAAGCAGCGATAGACTCGCGGTCGCAGCTCGGCCAGTTGATCCAGCGTCTCCGAACGAACAACATATTTTGCAGAGGTATGGGCGGGAATCACATTCGGCGCCGCACCTCCGTTAGTGATGATGCCATGAATCCGATCGGAGGAACGGATATGCTGCCGCAGCAAACCAATCGCAGTTTGCGCGATGGTCAGCGCATCGGCCGCATTTACGCCTAACTCCGGAAACGCCGCAGCGTGGGCTTCTTTGCCGGTGCAATGCACTTCAAACATGGAAGCGGCGATTAACTTTGCCCGCAACATATCAAATGGAGCGGGATGCACCATCATGGCGGCGTGAATACCATCGAACGCGCCACGCTCCAGCATCAGAATCTTTCCGCCGGCGTTGCCCACTTCTTCCGCCGGGGTGCCAATGACGCTTATGGTAAGTCCCAGATCATCCGCCACTTTTGCGGCGGCAACGGCTGCGCCTACTGCAGTAGCCGCAATGATGTTGTGACCGCAGGCATGGCCGATATCGGGCAGGCAATCATATTCCGCACATATTGCGATATGCAGCGGGCCGGAGCCAGCGCGGGCACGAAAGGCCGTGGGCAAATCGCAAATGCCTTTCTCCACGGTGAAGCCCATTTCATCGAGAGACTCGCAAAGCCACGTCGAGGCTTTCTCTTCCTCGAAGGCCAATTCTGGATTTGCGTGAATGCGATGGCTGAGTGCAATCAATCCATCGCGGGCTGAATCGAATCGTTCTCGCGCCGCAGCTTTTGATTCCATGGTCGCTTCCTCTTCCGGGATGGATAGAATTTCCGCGCGAAGGGCTTCGCTCGAGTAATGGAATCATAAATCTAAAAACCGAGACGCGTATTTTCTCGCGTGGCGAGGTTACTCCTCCGCATTACTGCTTTGCAGGTGCATGGGTCTCAATGGTAACTGCACTACGCTGAGCGGAGATTTTTCTTGCACACGGTCTTAAACGGGGTTACAAAGAATCACCGAAGAAAACTCCGCAGGTCCGTTGCTGCAGGACCGCGGGAAGATCGTGCGCGACCCACTTATCCAATGAAAGGCTGCTGAGCCGTGGATTCTACCTGCCGCCGTATTTTTGTTTTTGCCTGCCTTCTGTCTGCGTCTTGCGTGCCATTGATTGGTGCGAGCTGGACCCAACCTACAGCCGACGAGTTGAAGATGACCTCCGATCCGGCAGCGCCTGATGCGCCGGCGGTCTATCTGTTTCGCGAGGAAATCGTCAACGACAAGATGCATTCTCACACCACCTATGCCCGAATCAAGATCCTGACGGAGAAGGGCAAAGAACAGTTCAGCGAAATCGAGATTCCCTACCAGAAGGACGCAAGTGGGGAAAGTATTTCCGATGTGCAAGGGCGCACTATTGAACCGGATGGAACGATCGTTCCGTTCACCGGCAAACCCTTCAATAAAGAAGTGGTCAAGACTGGCGATGTGACCGTGATGGAGAAGGTCTTTTCGCTTCCAGATATTCGAGTCGGCAGCATTATCGAATACCGTTATCTGCTGACCTATGAAGGCAACTACTTCATGCCGCCTACATGGATCCTGCAGAAGCCGATTTTCGTACACCGCGCGCACTACCATTTTGTCCCGACCGATACCAGCTTGACCATAACGAGCACAGACTCGCAAGGGCACGAGAATGTGGTGAATCATCTCGTTTACTTCCCCTTGCTGCCTCCCGGTGTGAAGGTTCGCTCCGGTATAGATGGTTTCGACCTGGTCGTCGACAACATTCCGGCAGCTCCCGATGAGCCGTATATGTTGCCGGTCAGCAGCTTCACGTATCGCCTGATTTTCTATTACACGCCCTACCCTTCCGGGAAAGAATTCTGGGACGCCGAGGCAAAGTACTGGTCAAAGTCTGTGAACAAATTTGCGGAACCTTCTGACAGGATTCGCGCGGCAGTCGCAAAGACTGTAACTGCTGGCGACAGCGATGATCAAAAGCTGCGAAAGATTTATGCAGCCATCATGACGCTGGAGAATACGGATTTCACGCGGGAACATTCCGCTGCAGAGAACAAAGCCGAGGGCGAAAAAGTTAAAAGCGCGGCTGACATCTGGGAGCAGAAGCGAGGCACCGGTAACCAGATCAACAGGCTGTTCATTGCCATGGCCCGAGCTGCAGGGATGAAGGCATACGACATGATTCTGACTTCGCGCGACCAGTCGCTGCTGAATCGGGGTTACCTATATTGGGGCCAACTCACCGACGAGATCGCGATCGTGAACGTAGGTGGTAAAGAAGTGTACTTCGATCCAGGCGAACGGTATTGCGAATACAGCAGGCTCGACTGGATCCACACTCAGATGATGGGTTTTCGTCAGATCGATGATGGCACCGAGTTGGCGACAGCGCCCCCGGCCAAATATTCAGAAAACGTCACCGTTCGACAGGCGGAGGTGACCCTGGGGCCTGACGGCAAACTGCAGGGGCGGATGCAACTCTCCATGACGGGCGTGCAGGCGCTGCGGTGGCGGCAGAAAGCGCTGTTGACGGATGAGCAGTCGACGGAAACAGCGATGGAGAAAGAGGTACAGAGCCAGGTTCCCGACGGCGTGAAAGTGAAAATGAATCACATTCTCGCACTGAATGACAGCACGTTAGTTTTGACGGCGATTCTGGACGTGAGTGGAAACATGGGAACGGCCACAGGGAAACGAGTCTTCTTTCCAGCGTCCTTTTTCGAGACAAAATCGACGCCGATATTCGCGTCCGAAAAGCGGGAGAATCCGGTCGACCTTCGCTATCCTTCGGAGGCTCAGGACGTGGTGACAATTACATTGGCGCCGGGTCTATCAGTGGAAAGTATGCCGAAGGCCATCACGAACGTCATTCCAATCGGTGCCGAATATAAGAGCATGTACGCCGATCCTGCGAACAGTTATAAACAGATGCGGTTGTTAGCGGTTGCGAACACGCTGTTCGAAACCAAGGAATACCCGCAACTGCGGCAGTTTTATCAGAACGCCGCCACGCAAGACCAGCAGCAGGTGGTGTTGCAGCGAACACCCACGACCGTTGCAGTGCCGACTCCGGCGAAGGGCCAATGAGTACCCAGGGAGGGCTCTACAGCACGCGTTCAGTGAGGGTTGGCAAAGCCGCAATTTCCCGTGCGATATGCGGGATTCTGGTGGTCTTGGGGATGTCTGCGCCGTCCCCGCACATGCTTCCAATCCACAAATTCCAGACTGGGCGATGGTCGGCATCGACGGCGAAGGGTGACTGGGGCGAAGCGAAAGCCGTGGTTCTGCTGCAGGATACTTTGTTGACCGTACAGCCCGACGGAAAAGCAGTGGAGCGGGATCGAATGGTGGTAAAGATTCTGCGGCCAGAAGGGCGAGATGAAGCTATCCCGTCGGTGGGGTTCTCGAAGGCCGAAAAGCTACTGTCTTTCCATGTATGGAGCATCGGGCCGGACGGCCACCACTACGCGATGAAGGATTCGGAATATGTGGAGGCAGGCAGCAGCGGCTACGGCATTCTTTATGCCGACGAGCGAGTCAAGATGGCTTCGCCGCCCGGCGCTGATCCGGGAGGCGTGATCGCCTGGGAGACTACGGAGCAGGTCCCGACCTATCTGAGTTCAGATGATTGGCTCTTTCAAAACCCAGTGCCAACAGTTGAGACCTCCTTTGAAATCGATCTGCCGTCCGGCTGGCATCAGTACCCGGTCTGGTTCCGTCACGATGCGATTGCCCCAACCCAGATAGCGCCAAATCATTTCCGGTGGGAAATCGACAATCTGAAAGGCATTGATTTATCGCAGGTGCAACTGCATCCGGCATGGACCGCGCTGGCAGGAAGGATGACCGTGCATTTCAGCGCCAACCCAATTCCAGAGGGAAGCGCACTGTGGGAGAAGATTGGCACCTGGTACCAGGGATTGGCGGCTCCAGAAAGCGAAGGCGGCAGCGATATTTCGGCCGAGGCGCGCACCGTGGCGGGCGATGGGGACTTTATGGTGCGACTGTCTAAAGTTGCCGACTTTATGCAGCAGCAGATTCGTTACGTCGGCATTGAAATTGGCATCGGCAATCTGCAACCGCATCCAGCCGAGGAAGTGTTCCGCAATCGATATGGCGACTGCAAGGACAAAGCGACGCTGATGATTTCCATGCTGAGCGCAGTCGGCATTCGCGCAACCTGGGTAGCGGTGGATCATCGCAGAGGTGTAGTCGATCCGGGGACGCCATCGATCTTCGGCGATCACATGATCACCGCTATTGAGATTCCAGCAGGATACGACAATCCAAGGTTGCAGGCCGTCGTGACGACTCGCAGCGGAAGAAAATATTTGATTTTCGATCCAACAAATCAGTATGTTCCCGTCGGCGAGATTCCGGAAAATGAGCAGGGAAGTTATGGCCTGCTGGTATCTGGAGCCGAGAGCCAGGTGATCCAGCTTCCGATTCTGAAGCCGGACACGGACACGACGGCCAGGACGGCGAAGTTCAAGTTGTCACCGGATGGAACGCTGACGGGTGAGGTGACCGTGCTGCACTCTGGCGCCTCTTCCTGGGGTCTGCGGGAAAACTTGTCGATGGCGAGCGAGAAGGATCAACGAAAAAATTTAGAACAGGCGCTGCAGCAATCCTTGTCCAACTTCACATTAGGAACAGAGACAACGGACAACGTGCTGGTGCTCGACAAGCCCCTGGAGATGCAATACCAGGTGACTGCGCCAATGTACGCCAAAGATGCCGGCAGTCTGTTATTAGTTCGTCCCAGGGTCATCGGTAGCGACGCGTACGGACTGCTCGACAAGCCGCGTGTATATCCCATCAGTTTCGACGGTGCAGGGACCTGGAAGGACGATTTCGATGTCACCATCCCCGCCGGATATGTAGTTGACGATGTGCCGAATGCGGTGAATATGGACGTTGGTTTTGCAACTTATCACAGCGAGGTAAAAGCCGAAAACGGTGTGCTGCATTACCACCGCGAATACATGTTGAAGCAGCCAACCCTGCCGGCTACCGATTATGCCGCACTGCTCCAATTGGAAGCCGTGATTGCATCCGATGAGAACAGTGACGCTGTACTGAAGAAGCAGTAGGCGTCCAGCAGTCAAAGCCCGAGCTGAGGGCGAAAAGCCACCAGGAGTCGTTCTCATCCGTCGAGGATGGATACTCTGAAAGTGACATCAGGATCGAAGCTGGTGTTTTTTCATCATGTGACCTTTGTGGCTCTAACTCATTGCTACTAAACTGACTCTGCATCGCAAACAGTCGAACCCACGAGGAATTAACGTTGAAAGGTTGAGCTATTGGCCGTTTTTCGTCGCTGCCGAAACAACTTACACCAAGAATGACAATTCGACAGAAGCTGGTATCACCAGTTAGTAGCCAGCCCGCGCATCGATTTCTTCGTTGACAAAAGATAGGCCGTAATCGAGACTCCTGCATAGCAGCTCACACACTATGTGCCACTGGATGTAATTCGCCAGTCGGGTGTTTGTTTGCCAGCACCGTAAATCGTTGTGTGTGACTGGAAGACTTGAACGATTGGACTGCTATGGTTCCTGCCCGGTTTTCTCTCTCGGATTTTTTCCGTGCTTTCATGTTGATCGCCATTTGCATGGCTGCATGTTCTTCATGGGCACAATCCTCCGTACGGCCGCTGATCACAACCACGATCGATGAATCCTCTCTTGTCACGTTGCGCGGCAACGTACATCCCCTGACTCAGGCAGCGTTCGACCAGGGCAGAATTCCGGTTTCAACCCCGGTTCAACGGTTAGTGCTGGTTCTCCAACGAAGTCCTCAACAGGAAAGGGCTCTTCAGCAATACCTCGACACCGTACAGGACAAGAACTCTCAGAACTTCCATCGTTTTCTGACGCCAGAGCAGTTTGGGCAACAATATGGACCGGCGGATGAAGACGTCCAGAAGATCGTTAGTTGGTTAAGCGGTCGGGGGTTTTCGGTCGGCAGGATAACAAAAAGTAAGATGGCCATCGAGTTTTCCGGGTCGGTGGGTCAGGTTGAAGATGCATTTCACACGGAGATCCACCGCTTTTCGGTCGATGGCCTGGAGCATTTCTCCAATATCTCTAATCCGATGATCCCATCGGCCCTCGCGCCCGTGGTCGCAGGCATTTCTCCACTCAACAACTTCTTTCCGAGTCCGCAAATCGTTCACGGACCGGGCGGGACGTGGAACACCTCGGAACGGCGATTTGATCCCGACCTAACTGGAAGCGTATCGGGCACGCAGTACCTGTTCCTCGGACCTGGTGACGCTGCCACGATCTACGACTCTCCCAACTCACTCAACGCGAAACTGATCGCAGGTCAGACAACCTACGACGGGTCCGGCATCACAATCGGCATCGTCAGCAATGAAAACATCAACCTGGGGAATGTCATGAACTACCGGTCGCTGTTCGGCATCCCGGGCGCCAATATTTCCATCGTCACAGATGGAAACCCACCGGATTCAAGCCTCGATGACAGTGAATCGAGTTTGGACGGCGAAATCGCCGGCGCAATCGCCCCCGGGGCGGCCCTGGTTTATTACCAGGCTGCAGATACCACACTTCAATCCGGATTGATCCTGGCGATCCTACGGGCTATAGACGACAACAGGGTCGGGATTCTGAATGTAAGTTACAGCGGCTGCGAGTTAGCGCAGGGATCCGCTGGAAATCAGGAGATTCTGAATGCCTGGGAACAGGCGGCAGCGCAGGGCATTGCCGTGACAGTATCGAATGGCGATTCTGGATCCGCGGGTTGTGACAATCCTGACCAAGAGAACGTCGCATCGCATGGATTGGGAGTGAACGGACTGGCATCGACTCCATACACTGTGGCCGTAGGCGGCACGGACTTCGATATTTTGCCGAGCAAATTCAGCCAGTATGTGAACTCGACGAACTCCACCACCTACACCTCCGCTCTCGGATACATTCCCGAGAACCCATGGAACGACTCGACAAAAAGCAATGGGGCACTGGCGAACAATCAGGCGAGCAGAAACTCCAGCGGCAGCACCAACATTCTGGGTGGAGGCGGCGGAGCGAGCAGTGCAGCTCTTTACGATGCAAGCGGAAACGTTCTGGGCGGTTATGCCAAGCCGCTCTGGCAGCAGCAATACGAATCGAACGGTGGAATCGTGGCCGATAACGTTCGCGATGTTCCCGATGTATCACTTTTTGCAGCCGCCGGGATGTATCAGGCAGTATGGGCGAGCTGCCAGGACTCCGATTGTGCGGGGTCGAACCCGACTATTAGCGGCGTTGGGGGCACCTCGGCATCGGCTCCAGCGTTTGCAGGCGTGCTCGCGCTTGTCAACCAGAAGGTTGGTGCGACGACGCGACTTGGGCAACCGAACTGGGTTCTGTACAGCCTTGCTCAAACGCATCCGCAGGCGTTCCACCGGATCGCAACCGGAAATAACTCGGTTCTGTGTGTGTCAGGATCATCCAATTGTGCTTCGAACAATTTTCTCAGCGGATATAACGCAGGAGCAGGTTACAATCTCGCGACCGGGCTGGGCAGCGTCGACATCAGCAGCTTGGTGAATAACTGGACCAGTGCTGGTAGAACTCAGACGACGACATCTTTGAGCTTGAATCCGACAAGCTTCCAGCATGGCCAGGCGGTTGCGATCGCGATTGGCGTGAATCCTGCGGGAGCCACCGGGAATGTCGCGGTGACGACCGACACCGACGGTAGCACGGGTGCCTACGGAGACGACTCGCAGTCCAAATATCTCCTGTCAGGGGGACAGGCTGGCGGCACCTGGTCTGGTTTTCCGGGCGGAACTTACAATGTCTACGCGAATTACGCGGGGGACGGCACCTACGCCAGCAGCGTTTCAGCCCCGACGCAAATCACAGTTACACGCGAGAACAGCATTGTGCAGCTATCCGTGACAACGGTGAATTCGAGCGGGAAACTTGTTAGCATCGCGGGAAGCACCGTTCCGTTCGGCAGTTATATTTCGGTGGATGCGCAGCCGCTTGGGCAGTCGCAGGCTTCCAACCCGAATCCGATCAGGGATGCGACAGGAGCCGTTGTTTTCTCCGACACCGGGGCTGGAGGAGGCGGAGACGCCAGCGTCGATGCAAGTGGTGACGCCGAGCTGCCGATTCATTACACCCTTGGCGGCGGCCCCCACGCCATCACGGCGACTTACATCGGCGACAACAGCTACAACTCGAGCACCTCTGCCACGGTGAGCTTCACGGTTCAGAAAGGTGCGACAACGACATCCTTAACTTCGACCGCGAATACGATTGATTCCGGAGCCTTGACGCTGAACGCGACGGTCAACCCAGTCGTTCGCGATTCTTCTTTTCCAGCTTTGGATGGAACCCTCACGTTCACCGACGTTACAACCAATACAGTGCTTGCCACCGTTGGCGTCATCCAGGCAGGCAGCGCTGCATCGGGTTACAACGGCACAGCGATCACCGATGTGGAGGCTACACAGCTGGTTCTCGGCCAAAACAGCATCCTCGCCACTTACAACGGAGGATCCAACTACGCGTCATCTTCTTCCACGGCGTCCGTGGTCGTTAACTGCACAGCCGGATGCGGCAACGGCACCGGGCAGAGTTTGGGGTTGGCTTTTTATCAGTCAACTCCCCAGACCCACATCATCTCTCCCAGCACCACGTCGACAACACCGGTAGGGGTTAGCGCGAATGGGGGATTCACCGGAGCCGTGAACCTGACCTGCTCAGTGACCGGTACCAAAAGTACTGATGTGAACATTCCGCAGTGCAGCTTCAGCCCCGCGACAGTTACGCTTACGGATTCAAATACAGTGCAATCGACTTTGACCGTGACCACGACGGGCCCGGGAACGAGCGCGGCATTGGTCCCATCAAATCGCCTCTGGCTCGCAGGTCAAGAAACTCTTACGCTTGCCTGCCTTGTATTCTTCGGATTCTCAGGCCGCCGCCGCTCTCTGACCATATTGCGTGCGGTCCTGTGCCTGGTCGTGCTTGAA
Source organism: uncultured Acidobacteriota bacterium (assembly GCA_963737095.1). GTDB lineage: Bacteria > Acidobacteriota > Terriglobia > Terriglobales > Acidobacteriaceae > JAKAAZ01. The sequence goes on along the minus strand of CAVTRK010000006.1, from coordinate 253,296 downwards.
GGAATTATGGCCTGTGGCGGGGGGACAAGCGGCAATCCAGGAGGCGGTGGGGGAAGCGGAACGAATAAAGGCACTTCTCAGGACACGTATACGATCACCTTCCACGCCGCCGACGCAGCGACCGGAAAGTTGACCGCGCAGGATTACTTCACACTACAGGTGGATTGATATTTCTAGAGGGGTTTGGTTGCGGGGGCTGGATTTGAACCAGCGACCTTTGGGTTATGAGCCCAACGAGCTACCGGGCTGCTCCACCCCGCAGTTCCATGATAGCGATTGAAACCAGCGGGGTCAAACTGCCTACACTTGATGCTTTCAAGAGGATGGCTGGCGTCACGTCGGTTGGTACAGCCCGCACATCCTCAGGCATGATCGCGTATCGGATGGGTCACTGCGGCCGCAGTGGTTCGTAGGGCTGAGCCATCATCAATGTTGCCAGCACCTGCCGTTCATAGTTGGAATAGTGGTGTCGGAACTCCGAAGAATTCAAAATCTCAGCTCGCTGCGATTCCGGAAATTCACTCAAATCTCGCACGGCCCGATGAATCATGATCTGGCGATCGAACGGCATCTGATGTACTTCCAGGATTCCGACGCGAACCTGTTGTCGCTGCTCCGGCGATAACCTTTCCCAGGTTTCCAGGCGCGCCAGCATGCGCTCGCGCCGAGCCGGCGGCATCGCATCCAGCTGTTGCAGCCTTTCCAGGAGTCGCTGCTGCCTGGCTGGAGGCAGTCGATTGAATCCCGGCTCGCCTCGCAGCGCTCGCTCCTGCTCAGGGAAAGTCATGGTCTGATGCTGTCGCAACCACTGGCCGAGGTGTTCATGTTCCGGCGGCGGAGACGTGGGGTGAATCCCGACGCCGCCGCGATAGTCGCTGCTTTCGCGCGGCGGTGCCTGGGGGATTGCATATCCTGCCTCAGGTTTTTGCGGCGAATTTTTCTGGCCCATACAAGGAGAATGGGAACATTGCGCTGCACATGAGAACCCGCAAGCGACAAAAACAATAAAGGCCGCCAGAACGTAAACGCATGCTGATTTATGGTTTCGAACAAGGGACGCAAGCCCGCCTTGGCTCCATTGCGAGGGCATGCACATGCGTTTTGTTCGAGGACAGGTCATCTTCACATTCGCGATACCAGGTTCGAAAAATCTCTCCGGCGTCTCGCTTCCAAATTGATCGCATGGCGCCGACACCGGCACCTCTATGCCCTGATGTCATGCTGTGCGGAGCCAGAATTAATTGGAGGAGTTTTCTCCACCGTTCACTGGACTGCCATCTGCATTCGTTTCGTCGAACGATGCCAGCTGCTGCAGCGTTTGAGCGTTGGAGTCGAGAAGTTCCAGATCATTCACGGTGGCAGAGACCGCTGGTTGGTGATGTGGGGGAGCGACGGTGTGGTTCAAGCTGACAACACCCATATAGGAACCACCACTGACGATGACCAGCAAAGCAAATGCCGCAGCCACGGCGGGACGCAGGTGCATATTGCTTCCGAATAGAAAATGCAGACGCAGCCTCTCCAGCCATCCGGGCGCTTCAGACTCTCTGGCTTCGCGCAGGCGCACCGCCAGCCGTGTATCGAAATAAGGACTCGGTTCGGGTGCCTTCCAACTATCCAGCAATTGCATGGTCGCTTGCAGTTCTCGCACCTCTTCAGCGCAAGCAGAACATTCCTTCACATGCTGCATCGCCTCGGCAGGAACACGAGTCGGATCGAAAATCACATTGGGCAAATAACTTTGGAGCTTTTCACATTTCATGGCAGCTCTCTCCTTTCGTCAATTCTAAGCAAACTCTTTCAACTTCTCTCGCAGCGTCTGATACGCGCGAAACAGCAGCGACTTGGTGGCCGACTCACTCAACTTCAGCACCGCACCGATCTGCTTGTAATCCATGTCCTGATACTTGTGCATCACGACAGCCATGCGTTGCCGCGCCGGCAAAGCCATTACGTGTTCCCGGATGCGCTGCATTCGCTCATCCTGCAGCATATCCTGTTCGGCAATCGGGCGAAGATCGGGAACATCAGGTTTTGTCCCCGTATCCTCGTCCGCCTGATCGAGAAAGATGCCGCCAGAAGCGCGCTCGTACTTGGTATCTCGAGCGTGGTTAATGGCCATATTCGATGCAATCCGGTATAGCCAGGTTGAAAAACGTGCCTCGGCGCGGTAGGTTGCCCGGGCGCGGTAGACGCGCAAAAACACTTCCTGGGCAAGCTCTTCGGCGATGGCCTGATTGTGAACCATGCGGTACATAAAGCTGATGATCGGCCGCCGGTATTTCGCGATCAGAAAATCAAGAGCGGCTTCATCCCCGGCGCCGGCGCGCTGCATAATTTCGGCGTCGCTCATTTGCGACACGTCACCGGCTAATCCCGCAGGCATTTGGGAACTTGCCAGGCTGGCGTTTTGTTCGTCGATCGGGATCCGTTCCAGAGCGATCGTGCCCATACCCTCTCGAACACTTTCGGAGGAAGAAAGTTGCGTTTCTTCCTGCCAAAATCCTTCAGATTCAGAGTTTAGGGAGGGTTCAGATACATCCTCTAACTCTCCTTCGTCGAGAAAGTTTCTCGACTCCTCCCCGCCGGACTCCTGGTCGGTGTCTGGAAATGGATCGTTCCCAACCGCCTCCTCGTCGGAGAGTTCGGAACCTGGCTCATTTCTAAGGGATGGCGAGGACTCGGGGTCGTCGCCCGAACCCCCCGGGGGAACGATTCGCGGGTCGCCTGGCGCGTTCGCATCAGTCGAATCGGGCGAGGCGGGATGCCGGCCCTGGCCGACATTCGCTGGGTTTTTCTTCGCCGGATTTCCGTCCTTCGCTGCCATGTGGTGTGTTCGGATTCTAGCGTATACTGGGGCGGAGAGAGATGCAGCCAGTGCATCTTTGTTTGATCCCACCCACCCGGCTAGAGCCGTTTTCGGTTCCCGTGGCTGGAAGTACAGCCCCTTGGCAAGCTGGGGCGCTTAACTCAGCGGTAGAGTGCCACCTTCACACGGTGGAAGTCGCAGGTTCGAATCCTGCAGCGCCCACCAATCAAATCAATAGTTAGTGGTTGGAGAGACCCCATTCGGTTGCAACCGCACGCCCAAACGGGGACCATCTTGCGCAGATGGCAGCCTCTTGCGGCTGCATCATTTAGGTCTGACCATCCTGTCCTGAAATTGACCCGGGGAGGAGCCCCGGCGTTAATGGATTGGAATTCGACTCACGCAGGAATCCCGACGGTACGGACTTATTACATTCACCAGACGCTGCAGTGATTGCGCTTATAGTGTCATTGAATTTTCCGGTATCTCCGGCGCGCGCTAATGTTCCTGTTGTAGCAGCGGGGGCAAACGCTTTTCATCCCCGCCATCGATCCAGCACTGATGGAACAGCCACTAGCCATAAGGCTCCTGAATATTGGGTGCGAGTTGTTTGTCTCCGGCTTTCATTGGTTGGCGTTTCACTTACATTTCTTTTCTCTTTTCCACTTCTCGGCGCAAATCGATGTAGGACTTTCGTCTTACTGACGGACACGTCAACAGCCCGATGACTTTTTTCTTCCTGCATGGTGGAATCGCACCACTTGACAGTCCAGCAGATTGGCCATCAGCCTACCGCGCTTCCGCAGAGAACTGGACCTAGAGCGAATCTCCATTTATTCCAGTCGTGCAGCTGCTGTTGGCTTATCAATTCTCAGGAGGCTTATGATGAGGAAATTCCTTATATATTGCGTAATGTTGGCCGTGGGATCGCTATTCCTGCGAGCGCAGGTCGCCAATAATACATCGCTGGTCGGAACGATTGTAGACGAGAGCGGTGGTGTCGTCGTGGGGGCTCACGTAACTGCCGTCAACGTCGCTACCAGGGTTTCCTACAACGGAGACACGAATGCCCAAGGATATTACTCGATTCAATTCATCGAGCCTGGAACTTATGATCTGACAGTGACTCAGCAAGGCTTTCAGAAAAGTGTCAGTTCAGGCGTTCTAGTCCAGACTAACCAGGCAGTCCGAACAAACATTACACTCAAGCCCGGATCGACGAGTTCAACTGTCACGGTGTCTGCCTCGAGTCCAGCGCTTGCGACGGATAGTTCGTTTTTAGGAGAGACGTTTGACAAGAAGCAGGTCACAGATTTACCGGTGATGGGTCACAGCGCTTTGGACGTCGCTACCTTGGCGTCAAATGTATATATCGGATCGAAGACGAGCTACACCGGTATTCCCCCCGGGGAGGATCTAGAGGGCGCGGGTCAGCGCGAGATACAAAACAGTTTGAGTCTGGATGGTATCTCGATCATGAACAACCTGATCACTACGTCGCCCACGCGCCCCAGCACCGAGATGATTTCGGAAGTGCAGATGCAGAGCGGCAATTACCCGGCGCAGTACGGCGGCTATTTGGGAATCCATGTAAACATGGTCAGCAAGAGCGGCACCAATGACTTACATGGCGAGGCTTACGACTACGTCGAAAATACGGTGTTCAATGCAAAGCCGTTCACGCTTCTGGCGGGCAAGCCAACCCCGGTTTTGCACTGGAATCAGTATGGCTTTAATCTTGGCGGTCCGGTTTACATCCCGAAGATCTACAACGGGAGAAACAAGACTTTCTTTTTCGGTTCCTATGAAAAGCTAAGTAATACGGGACAGAATTCCGGCATTGCATCGGTACTAACTCCGGCAATGGAAAAGGGCGACTTTACTGCGCTCGGGACACTGAACAATGCTGGAGTTTGTACCGGTACCTGCCTAAAAGATCCAGCAACCGGGACATACTACACGACAAATAACGTGATTCCTGCCAGTGAACTTAACAGTCCAAGCGGACTGATTGCGCAGGCCTATGAGAAGTATATGGTTGCGCCTAACCTGCCAGGAATTAATAACAACCTGAATACTTCCTATCCGAACAGCTACACGATCAAGCAGACGCTGGACCGTGTGGATGAGAATATTGGCGACCATATCCATCTATTTTTCCGCCTTCAGTGGCAAAATCTCAATGTCGTGTCTGGATCCTTCTTTCCGGCGAACAGCTCTTATGGGCCCACTGATACAAGAAACTATGCGTTTGGATATACGCATGTTATTACGCCGAGCCTGGTTAATGATTTCCGATTCGGTGTTAATAAGCTGATTTCCAATAATGTCAACTACTGGTACGAAAACGGACTCAAAGATGCTGGTACCGCCCTCGGCATTCCAGGGTTCAACTCTGACACGGTCAACAACGAACCTGGGGTTCCCGTGATCACAATCGCCAGCAGCGGTGGCTCAGGTGGCTATCAAGGGGTGGGCAACGCAGGAAGCAACTGGTTTCAAGACGATCGAACCTACGACTTATACGATGAGCTAAGCTACACCAAGGGCAAGCACAACATTATGGGCGGCGTTGAATTCCGCCGCCTTACACTCGGCCGTGCGGCTCAAAACAACCCGTTAGGACTCTTTACCTTCAGCGCCGGTACCGCCGGTGTGACTTCGACCGGAAACGCGGCAGCTGATTTCGTGACGGGGTATGCAAATCAGGACCAGACGCCAGTTGTCACCGTCAAGGGCTCGGTAGGCCAATGGCGCGACGGTTTCTTTATCTTAGACAATTGGCAGGTGTCGCAAAACTTAACCTTGAACTATGGGTTGCGGTATGATTTGCCGACAGTACCTTACAGCTTGAATGGGTATGCGCGCATTCTAAATCAGACTGAAGATGCCTTAATTCCCCCAACGGATGCGACAAGCGCCAAAGACTTTGTTCCTACTCCAGGGTTTCAATTCACCGGCCCGCAACATGATAACTGGGCGCCTCGGTTTGGCTTTGCCTATCGTGCGACGGATAAGATGGTTATTCGCGGGGGATTTGGAATCTACTTCAACCCCAACCAGTTGAATAGCTACACGCTAGCCACAGGCAACTATCCTCTGGCTGCAACGGTCAACTACAACACCGCACCGGGCGCCATTCTGACATTCATCAACAACACACCCGGAGCGGGATCGGCGTCGCCTGTGGCGGGCATTCCAGGAACGTATGTCAGTGCATTCACCGATGATTATCACAATAAAACACAGCGCAGCTATCAGTGGAATTTGAGCACAGGGTTTGAGTTTTGGAAGCAAAGCGGGTTCGAGTTGCAATATCTAGGCTCCCATGACACGAACCTAGACCGCAGTTTCTATGACAACGAACCTCTGGTGCCAGGACCTGGGTCTGTGAATTCGCGTCGTCCGAATCAGCTTTTTGGTTCGATTCGCAAGATCGAAAATGACGGTTGGTCGAACTACAACGCATTGACCACGATTCTTAGACAGCGAACAATGCACGGTTTAACCGGTCAGATCAGCTACACCTGGTCCCATGACCTGGATCTTTCTGCCGATTCCAACGGCGGCGGCACTTTGTCTCAGCAATACAACCCTAAAGCGGATTATGGAAATTCCAACTGGGACATCCGAAACCGAATGGTGGCGTCTCTGACGTATGCATTACCGCTGATGTCTGGACACAATTACGCGGTGAGGCAAGCACTTGGTGGATGGGAACTGGCTTCGATCATCAACGTGCAGTCCGGCACTCCGTTCAACGTCACATTGAATTACAACAGCGCCAATATGAGCCAGGGCACACAGCGTCCAAACTGGGTGCATCCTCCGCATGCAGATTGCAGCTTGAGCAACTATATTCATGGGAACAAAACGTCGTGCATCGACACAACCGCCTATACCCTACCGGCAAACATTAATGCCAATGAATATGCATTCGGCAATACGTCACGGAACACTCTGCATGGTCCGGGATTTTCGTATGTGAACCTATCCGCATTCAAGACGTTTAACATTGTGAGCCGGCTGAGTCTACAGTTCCGGGCAGAAGCCTTTAACGTTTTCAATCATCCAAGTGCAGCCAACCCGACCGCGTCAATTGGGCATGACTCAAGTCCTATTGCTCAGCCAACGTTTCTCTCCGTCACTGGATTCGGCAGCGTAACTGGAGTGCAGCAGGTTCCGGGAAGCGTCTCCGGAGCGCGGGTGCTGTCGTTGGCGGGCAAGATTGTCTTCTAACCATATCGACCTGTCTTCACCAGAGAGCAGCCGTTCAAACACGGCTGCTTTTCTGTGCTCTGGCAATGCAAATCAAACCGAGTCGTGATGAAGTGCTGTGGGCGCACCTCGCTCATTCTCCTGGTCGGGAAACAGAACAAAATACGATGTCCTTTGCGACCGGGGGCGACTTGTCCTCTACGTCATTCGCCTTATCCAGAGGCAAGTCAACCGGCCGATGACAGGTCTTCTGTGTGGCCATGAAATTGGAAGGGAAAACGGAAGGCAGAACTTCAGGCGCTGATCGTCGCCTTTCAGATTTGAGGCAAGTCGAAGATTCGCGCGAAAACTTGTTTTTGATCGCGATTCGTATTAATGGTAGCTACAGCGAGATATTTGCAGCTGCGAGGCAAATTACCCACAGGCCTCACCAGTAGGCCCAGAGCAATTTCAAAACAGGCAGCAACATCGCCAATCAATTTTGTCGTAATGCCTCAGCCGGATGAAGCCGCGTGGGTTCCCTGACTGATCCATTGAAATGAGCGGTGCATGCGGGGCGAACAAGCCGCGATCGTCACCATGAAAAAGGGGTCAAAGCAATGAACTTCAAGCAGAGTACTGTAATTGGGCGGGTGACGCTGGCCGCAATGTTCTGCGTAGCTGTAGCCATGCAGGCTCAAGTTGCAGGAGACCGTGCCACGCCGCCAACATCCCCAACCTCGACGTATCAGGAAGATGCGTCTCCTGTGAGTGCCAACGCCTATCAGCAGCAAGGACCTCCTGGCCCCAGCGATTGTCGCGGCTGTTTTCCGGTGAAGCCTGCGGGGCAGGGCCCGAATCAGGAAGCTGGGTTGCCGCAGCCGACGCAGCAACAAGGCGGCATGAATGCGCACGTGCGTCGTGTGGGACCACCCGCATCGCTGCCCAATCCGTTGCCTTACGACCTGATCTTGCAGCACGGTCATGTCATCGATGCAAAGAACAACATTGATCGCGTGATGGATGTCGCAATCAAGGATGGCAAAATTGCCGCAGTGAGCGACCATCTCGATCCGAAAGACGCAGTCAAGACCATCGACGTGACCGGCTACTATGTGACACCGGGGCTGATCGACATTCACACGCATGACTATGCCTCGACCGGCGAAGCGCATTCTTATGCGGGCGATTACGGTATTTGGCCGGATGGCTTCACTTTCCGTAATGGCGTGACAACGGTGTGCGACGCCGGAAGCTCCGGCTGGCGCAATTTTGAGGACTTTAAGGAACACATCATCGATCGCGAGCAGACAAGAGTGCTGGCGTTCATCAACATTGTTGGCGCCGGCATGCGCGGCACACGGTTTGAAGACAACCTCGACGATATGCAGATGGTCCCGACGGCGTGGATGGCGATGCGCTATCCGGATACGATCATCGGCATCAAGAGTGCGCACTTCACCGGCCCCGACTGGTGGCCATACATTCAGGCTGTGGGTGCAGGCAATATCGCGCATATCCCTGTGATGATTGATTACGGTGCGAATCGAATCGAGCGCCCGCTTTATGATCTGCTGACCAAGTATCTGCGTCCGGGCGACATTTATACCCACATGTATTCCGGGTTGCGAGGTGAGCAGGATGTGATGACGCTTGGTCCGTCAAAGGCAATGATTGAAGGACGCAAGCGCGGCATCTATTTCGATGCTGGAACCGGCGGCGGCAGCTTTCGGTTCCGCGTAGCGGTCCCGATGATTAAAGCGGGCTTCCTGCCGGACTCTCTCTCGACCGATCTGCACGTCGACAGTATGAACTCCAGCACCAAAGGCATGCTGAACGTCATGGGCAAGTTTATGGCGATGGGATTGACGCTGCAACAAGTCGTCGCCGATACCACGTGGCATCCGGCGACTGAAATTCAGCGTCCCAGTCTAGGGAATCTCTCGGTCGGGGCGCCGGCGGATGTAGCGGTGTTGAGCGAGGAACACGGGAAATTCGGCTACCTGGATATGGACAACACCAAGATGATGGGCGACACGCGGTTAGTGGATCAATTGACGCTTCGTGCCGGAAGAGTGGTGTATGACTTGAACGGCATCTCCATGGATTTGTGGAACCAGGAGCATCCGTCGAGCAATCCGCAGATGGCGAACCACTGGACTTCATTCCGTCCGCGGCCACCGTTACCGGAGCAGATTGTTCCAAGGCGTCCGATAGTGAAGCAGTAGGAAACGATGGGGGAGAGAATGCGCATTGCGACAAAAATCCTGAGACACGCAGTGTGCTTAGGATTTCTGTGGAGCGCGGTCGCCGGCTTCAGCGCTGAACCCAAGCCGGTCACAGTGAGTTGGCCGACGCTGCAGACGCTGAACTTCGACGTTCCGCAGTCGCAGCAGAAGGCTCCCGTCCTGGCGCTGTCCGGCAAGCGGGTGGCGATTCCCGGCTTTATGGTGCCGCTGGAAGATGATCTCGACGTGGTCACAGAGTTCCTGCTGGTGCCGTATGCAGGGGCTTGTATTCATGTGCCGCCACCCCCGCCAAACCAGATTGTTTACGTCAAGATGGACAAAAATACCAAGGTTCAGGTGACTTTCACGGACCCGATTTTGGTGACCGGTACCTTGAAGATTTCTACGGTACAAAGCCCATACGGCGACGTCTCCTACGATTTGTCAGGAGAGAGCGTCGTTCCTTACCAACAACAATGAACGCACTCACAATTGGAGCCTGTATTGGAACCCGCTGAGGCGATCCATCTGCAAAACGTGGTCTTCGGATACGATCGCCGAAATCCGGTGCTGCATGTAGAAGAGCTGGTAGTTAATACCGGGAAGCGAGTCTTTCTGTATGGCCCCAGTGGTTCCGGAAAAACGACTCTGCTGGGGCTGATCACTGGAATTCTGCAGCCGCAATCAGGCAGTTGCAAGGTGCTCGGCAAAGACATGACCAGGATGTCGATGTCGGCGCGGGATCAGCTGCGCGGTTCAGAGATTGGATACATTTTCCAGAGCCTGAATCTGATTCCCTACCTGAGCGTGCAGCAGAATGTCGCGCTGCCATGCCACATCCACGCACGCCGCCGCAAGAACATTATGGCTCCTACGATCGACAAAGAAGTTGAGCGATTGATCAACCGGTTGGAATTAGACACGCACCTGGACCGCGGCGTGAAGAAGCTGAGCACCGGACAGCAGCAGCGGGTGGCAATTGCGCGCGCCATTATTGGCAAGCCCAGCCTAGTGATTGCCGACGAGCCGACTTCTTCGCTGGATACTGACCGCCAGCAGGCCTTCCTTGAACTCTTATTTGAAGTTTGCGATGAAGCCAAGGCCACACTGGTTTTCGTCAGCCATGACAAATCCCTGATGACGCGCTTCGATGAACAGATCGCTTTGAGCGAAGTGAGCCGGGTGAGCGCATGATGATTCTGCAGCTTGCCTTTCGTTCGCTCTGGAGCCGCAAATTCACCAGTGGCCTGACCATTTTCTCCATTGCATTGAGCATGCTGCTGCTGGTGGGTGTGGACCGCATTCGCAAGGGAACGCAGGTGGGATTCGAGGGCACGCTGAGCCAGACGGACCTGATCGTTGGACCGCGCGGAGGCTCACTGCCTCTGCTGCTCTACGCTGTCTTCCACATTGGCACGGCTAACAACAATATTTCGTATGCCACGTACCAGCACTTTGCGCATCATCCTGCGGTACTGTGGACGATTCCAATTTCCATGGGCGACAGCCATCGCGGATTTCGGGTAGTCGCTACGGACGACAACTTCTACGAGCACTACCGCTATCGCGGCGATCATGCATTAGAGTTGGCGCAGGGCGCGCGGCCGGAGGGAATTTTCGACGCAGTGCTGGGAAGCACTGTTGCCGCGCAACTGCATTACCATCTTGGGCAAAAGATCGTTCTGAGCCATGGCCTGGAAGGCAGCTTCTTGAAACATACTGCCGATCCGTACACGGTCGTCGGCATACTGAAGCGCACGGCAACTCCTGTGGACCGAGCAATCTATATCACCTTGCTTGGCGATGAAGCGATGCACCTCGGCTGGGAACACGGCGCGCCGCCGCTGACCCCCATTCCTGAATCGCAAATTCACGCTTCCGACCTGCATGTGGATGAGATCAGCGCGTTCCTGCTGCGGACGAAGTCGCGCATCGGCACACTCTTTCTGCAGCGAGAGATCAATACATATAAACCCGAGCCGCTGACGGCCATTATTCCGGCGCTGACCCTGGAAGATTTGTGGAGTGTACTGAGTGCCGCGGATGTCGCCCTGACGCTGGTGAGTGGAGCGGTGCTGGTCGTTGGCCTGCTGGTGATGCTGACAGCACTCTATACGGCGCTGAACGAGCGACGCCGGGAGATCGCCATCCTGCGCACACTCGGGCTGCATGCGCGGCAGATCTTCACGCTGTTTATTCTGGAGTCGACTCTCATCAGTGCGCTAGGGGCGATCATCGGCGTCGCAGCCGCGTATGCGATTTTGTTTCTTGTGCGGGTACCGGTCGAAAATAATTATGGAATCCCGTTGGCGATGGTGGGAATTTCCGCGCGGGTTGTGTATTACGTGATTGCCGCCGTGGGAGCAGGCACACTGCTGGGCTTCATCCCCGCAATTCGCGCCTATCGCAACGCACTAGTCGATGGACTGAACGCCGGATAGAAAAAGTGAAAGCTATTTGAAGAAACGCAACCGGACTTCTCGACAGACGGAATGTTATACGCGAACCATCGACCGGAAATTGCGGATCGAGGAGATGCTGTAAGTCCGGCGCAGTATGCCTGAGTTTCGACCCAACTCCACGGCAATGATTCCGCAGTCAGAAGCCAGCCAGAGCATTGATCCTGCGGAATGCATCGACGTGACTTCACTGGCAGGAAGAGCTCTCTCTGCAGTTCGCTGGAGGACTCCTGTTTGCGGATCGATCGACCATGCAGTCAGCAACGCTGGTTGTGTTTTACGCCTGTGCGCGGCGAAAACGACGTTGCCTTCGCAAGAAAAACAGATTGCTGTTGGCGCATAGGGCAGGGAAGTATGATCGGTCGCCACGAGTTTCAATTCCGATGATAAGCGGTAGGCTGTGAGCGTCGGACGTAAGGCGTGCGCCGTGACGAGGAATTCTCCGCCCGGATGAATCGCAACCTTGGATGGGCCGCTTCCTGACAGGCATGGAATGCGTTCCGCGACTTTCAAGTTTCTACGATCACAAGCGAGCAGGTCCAATCGGTCCGTACCGTAGTCCACCGCGAAGGCGACGTCTTTTCTCGGATGAAACAAAAGGTGCGAGGGATGAGCGCTGGCCTGTTCGGTTGGATGCTCTCCCTGGCCGACCTGCTTGAGAATGCTGGAAGGCACGGAGGGCAGCCCCGATTCGTCAATAGGCAGAACGTTGTATGCGCCGCCGCCAAACGCAGCGACGACAAGTCTATCTCCATTGGGAGATATAGCTAAAGAGCGCGGATGAGTTGCAGAGAGAGACAAAGGTTGTCGCCCAACGAGTGCAAGCGTGCCATGGTCTTCATCAATTGCGTAGGTCTCAACCGTACCGCGCGGCTTGTGCTGATAGCGACTCACATCATTCGCTACATAGAGCAGCTTCCGAGAAGGATGCCGGACGATGGCGGATGGCCGCTCTGAAGGGAGGGTGGCCAGGAGCCGCGCCCTGCCATGCGCAATCTGCAACAGGTGCAGGGTTCCAGTGTCTGTGGCCCCATAAGATCCCACGCAAAGCAAACGGTCTTCAGTACCATCTTCGAACACGGAATGGAGATGAAGTGGCGACAGCGCCAAGGCCGCGCCACCCAGCCCCATTGCGGCAAGGAAGGTGCGCCGGTTCACGCCCGAACCGATCAGGGACGACGATGCTTCAGAGTTTTCGGCCGAAGAATTTCGCTCGATCGCCGCGTCGTTTGTCGTCAGATCACTCATTCCTGCACACTCATGCTCGAATGGAAAACGTTGTTCGGATCGTACTTCCGCTTGACCTTCTGAAGAAATTCGTACAATCCATCGCGCCCATAATAAAGCTCGGGCCAGTAGGCATAGCGAAGCATGTCTGAATCCGGATAATTCATGTAGCAGCCCTCGTAGCGTTCGCCCCAAGGTGTTCCCTGATGTTGGGGATCGACGTGGCTGCCGGTATACAGGTCGGTATAGAACTTATCCAGCTGCTCGAGATGAATCTGATCGCCAGAAGCATCCGGCCAATAGCACTGCCATTGCAGCTTCATGATGGACGATCGCTGGGCGATGGCAGTTTGATGCGCAAGCTCCGGCCGATTGATTGCGCCACCGTACGAGTCGATGGAGATCACCGAGTTCTGGGCTGTAATTTCATCGGAGTTGTAGAAGCGATAGATGGTGCTCGCCTCGGCTGGCGTGAAGCTGCGCTTCATGTAGGAGGACTTGTATTTTCCACGGGTGGGCGAGCCCGAGCCACCTTCTCCGATGGTGACGTCCAGTGCCGGGCGCACCGCGATGTCTCGCACATCCATCAGGCTTTGCTGGCCTTTCTGGATATTTCTTGCTGCAATCGATGGGCCTCGTCTTGAAACCAGGTGCCCATGCGCCTGCAATAACATGGGCTGGAAAGCTGCGAATCGGTTCAGGAATTCCTCCAGCACCGAAAGATCCTTGGCCGTGCCGTCTGGCTGGCAGTACTGAATGTAGATCCCAAAATGGCCGCGCTTTGCCGGAGTGATATCTAACAGGGTGAATAGGCCCCACGTATCGCGATCTTTTCCGCGGCCTTCCCAATAATCCCCGTAGGCAGTGAGCAGCTGGGTAAAGCGCGCTTCCGTCATGGTCGCCCAGTCGAAGATGAGGTTGGCCTGGGCAACCTCGCGTGGGGCGGGCGGCAAGTTATCAAAACGAAATCCAGTGATAACGCCAAAGTTTCCGCCTCCCGCGCCACAGCAGGCACGGAACAGATCGGGATCGTGGTGTTTGTCGACACGGCGCTCGATCACGTCGCCTTTTGAGTTGACCGTAAGGATATCGACCGCGGATATCCAGTCGCATGTCAGGCCGTGGAGACGGGAGAGAAAACCGTAGCCGCCGCCAGAAATGTGGCCACCCGCGCCGACCATGTAACAGCTTCCTGCCGGAAGCGTCAGGTCAAAGCGCTTATAGAGCTCCAGATAAACATCGCCCAGCACCGCGCCCGGAGCGACGCGGTACGGTCCGCTTTCACCATCGCGATCGACGGTGTTGTACAGTGACAAATCCAGCATCGCGCCGTGCGGATTGTTGCTGACGAAATCCTCATAGCAATGGCCGCCGGAGCGCACTGTGGGGCGAAGGCCGGCTGCAATTACCTTGCGCAGCGCCTGCGCGACTTCTTCAGGAGAGGAACATAGCAGAATCCGGTCGGGGGCCTCCGCGTCGGTGGAAGGGAAGCGCGCATTGTGTCCCCGCTTGAGCGTGTCAAATCGAGGATCGCTGCGATTTACAACAACTGTCATCCTGCCTCCAGTTCAGCGTGAGCAATGTATTCTGTCGCGCGAGCTATGCATAAAGTTTAGGAGGCACTGGGAGCCGATTGCAAAATCTCTGAAAGTCGGTTGGCGATAATCAACTCGTCTCCAGACTGCATCTGCCAGGCTGTCACCTCTACCGTAGGATTCTTTGGCTTCTTTTCGTCGTCTCCATTGCCACCCACACGAATGGAGCGCGGCCGGGTAGCGGCAAGCTGCTCCATCACATGCTTGGTGGTGAGAGAAATCTTGCTGGGATCCCAACTGACCTTCAGGCTGACCGTGTGATTGGCAATCTGCTTAGGATTGAAATCGTAGGAAGTCTTAACGCCGGGAATTTTGGTCACAACGTCGGAGATCCGCCCGAGCTGCGCATAATACTGCTGCAGGATTGCGTCCTGATCGGAAGCGACGAAAATTTCCAGCGCCTTGAGCATGCCGCAGATTTCTTCCTTGCCGACTTTGCACGGGCGACCGATGGTATCCTCCTGCGGGCTCATATTGAGAAGCGCGCAGCGAATCAATTCCTGTTTTCCCATCAGCAGTCCGGCGGCCTGGGGTCCGCGAATATCCTTGCCTCCGCTGAAGGTGACCAGGTCATAGCCCATGTTGGTGTATTTCCACAGACGCGAGATGGGGGGCGTATCGGCAGCAGCATCGTTGAATGCCGGCAGATTGTGCTGGTGAGCGATCTGCAAGAATTCATCCACCTTGACACGGCCCTTGTCATTGAACAGATTTGTAAAGTGAAGCGCTGCGGTTCGCGGATTGATGGCCGCGATGAGTTCGTCGCGCGTCTCCACCTCAACCAGCTTGACTCCGGTTTGACGCACCTGGTGATCGAACGGATAGCGATGGCTCTTCTGGATGATGACTTCGCTTTTCGGCATGCCTGTCAGGTCAGGAATCTGCTGGATGTATTGCGGGTTGTCGCCAGTAAGAATCGCCGCATAGCCCACGAGCAACGCAGCAGCAGCTCCTGCCGTAACCAGACCGGTGTAGCCTTCCGGCATCTTGCAAAGCTCGGCCATCTTTTTTCCGGCCGCAACTTCCAGATCATTGATGGGGACAAATTTCTCGTTGCCGAGACGCATGGCCTCGATCACTTCGGGATACATCAATGAGCCACCGAGAACTGTGTATGTGCCGGCGCCGTTAATGACCGGGACCACGCCAAGCTCCGCGTAGATGTCACCTGTAGAGCCCAGGCCGGAGCGAATTGCGGCCCCATCTCCAGCTTGCGGGGCAGAGTAGGGTCCTCCGGCAATAAGAGTGGCGGCCCTGGAGTCTCTTACACTCCAAAGGCCGCCCAAGGCAACGCTGAATGTTGACAGAAAAGAACGTCGGCTCCAGGCAGCTTTAAGATTCATTGGTTTTGATACTTCCTCTCAGCGGAGTTTATGTTGCAAGTTGGTTGGTGGTGGATCCGCTGCGTGGGCAGAATTTCAGGACTCCACATTCGAAATTTAAATTCGAGAAAAGCCGATCTGAGTGGTCACATGTCACGTTTCTTCGATCGCTGCCGCTACTACCTGATTGCCTTCCCTATTCATAAAACTTTTGGACGGGAAACGAAGCTTTCTAACCTTCCCTTATTTTATAAGCGATCATTTTCCTTCTCGCCTCAGCACGTTGCTGACAAGATCGATGGGGTGAGGAGAAGATGCGGTGACAACCAGCGGTCTTTCCGGATGGACGGTCAACCAGCAGACGGCGCTGAATACGGCCAGCACCGCCGCCACCGCAAAGGAGGTCGTCCAGCCGTAGCGACCCGCGATCCATGGCGTCAGCGAGGCGGTGACCGCACCGCCGATCTGTCCGCCCATGTTCACCATGCTGGAGAACACGGCGGAGTTAAGACCCGCGATATCGACCGAGACCGACCAGAAGGAACTTTGCGAGATATAGAGTGCGCCCGCTCCACCAGCCAGAATGACTCCCGCCAGTTCTACATTCCTTACCTGCGATCCCAGCACCAGAAACACCGCCGTGGCCGCCAACGAGCCGGCCGCCAGTCCGCATCGACCGACCCGCAGTCCCCAGCGACGTGTCATGCGGTCGCTCATCACTCCGCCCAGCAGGCAGCACACTGTCATCGACAGGAAGGGAAGCATGGCATAATTCGCGCTCGACTTCAGATCCACATGCCGTACCTGCGCCATGTAGAGAAAGAACCAGCTGAAGTAGATCCAGGCGATATATCCGAAGCTGAAATAACCTGCCATCAGCACCGGCAGGTCGCGGCGATGAAAGATGGCTCGCCAGTCGATGCCCTTGCGTTCCGCGCTTGCGGTGTGGAACTCCATTCCATCGCGGATCTCGCGCAACTCTGCGGCGTCGACCCCGGGATGATCCTCCGGGCGATCCCGTGAGATCAGCCACCACACGATACCTACGGCAAAGCCCACCAGCGCGCTGAACCAGAAGGCGGCTCGCCAGCCATGATGCGTAATCAGCCAGTTCAGCAAGGGAGGCGTCAATCCGCTGCCGGCACCCACTCCGGCAAAGATCAATCCATTGATCACGCCGCGTTCGTGCATCGGAATCCAGCGCGCTACAAACTGATTCGCTGCCGGATAGATCACCGACTCCCCAGCCCCCAGGGCAAACCGCAGCCCGATCAGCAATGCCATGGCGTGCCCAATGTTCGAGGGCAGAAGCGCGGTCAACGACGTCACCACTCCCCAGGACAACACTCCCAGGGTCAGGATTCGCCGCGGTCCGAAGCGCGCTGCCAGCCATCCGGCCGGCAGCTGAAATCCTGCATAACCGATTAGAAACGCACTGAAGATCCAGCCCAGCCGCTGATTGCCTAATCCATATTCCCGGCTGATCTGCAGCCCGGCGATCGATATATTCGTCCGATCTAAAAACGCCACTCCACTCAATACAAATAGCCAGATCGATAAAAAATACCGCACCCGCATCCGCCGCTCATACATCGCTTTTTATGGCTCCTCAGAAGACAAAACACGAGCAAGTGCAGCAAAAGACCGAGGCGAATCGGGCGGAATATCTGCCATGACAGCGCAGCGCAAGGGGGTATGAGAATGATAGTAGAAGTGGGGAGGGCTTACGTTCCATCGCGACACGGATAAAATTCGGAAAAACTCATCGTCACATTTGGGCGCGGAAGTGGAGAGCCGGAGGATCCATTGAACACTCTGCAGCAGGGCATTGGCTTGTGACCTGAAACAGATAAAGTGTTTCGTCAGTCCGGTTTTCTGTCATGAGCCGTATGCTGCAGGCGAATATAGGCCGGATTACCTATCCGGGCGGCGCGCTTTTGGCCATGACGGCCCGAAAACGGGCCCATGGGGAAGCTGGCCCGTTCTCCGAATCAATTATTTCTGCTAATCAATTCTTATATTTAAGGGTTATCAGTGGAGATTGCGCCAGAGATCGGGTTAGCTCTACAGCCTTCCGAACTTCTGCACCGCTTGCTCAATCGAGTGGTACTTCTCAATAAAGGAATACATCGAGTGCTCACTGAAATCCAGGCTCTGCGCACGAATCAGTATCTCCGCCGCATTGGCGCGCGGCACGACGACCACACCGTCGTGGTCAGCGACAATGATATCTCCTGGCGACACGGGCACGCCGTCGCACACGATGGCGATGTCGGCTCCAGCAAACCGATAGTGGCCGACGGACGTGGATGGCACCGGGCCCAGCGCGTAGACGGGGAACCCGATTTTCGTCAGTTGAGGAATGTCACGGACACCGCCATCGACCACCGCGCCGGCAAAGTCACGGGCCAGCATTGCGGTTCCCATCAGGCCACCCATGCCGGCGATGTCGGCTCCGTCCTCGATCTTCATCACATACACCGAACCGGGAGCGCCACCATCAATCGCTTTCAACATGCCGTCTAGCGCGTGCGGATCGTGGTTCTCATCTTTCACCAGCTTGACGGTGAGGGCGACTCCGGCAAATTTGGTAGGAAATATGGCCTGCATGGAATGGGTCATGTATCGCTTCTCGTGCAGCATCTGCTCGATTGCGTCGGAGACCGAAGCGACTTCAACATGCCGGTAGGCATCGATCATGGCCTGCGGATTGGCTTGATACTGGGCCGCGGTCATGGGCTCATCCGCCTTCACGACTACGGTCACCACTGTCAGCGAAGCGAAAACGGCCAGCAGCACGGCGACGATCCTGCCCTTGTTCAAACTTTGCGATAGTCGATCTGCGAATCGCATTCCAGATCCTCCCGGGGAATTCATGGGTTCAAAAACAAACGATAGAAGCTCGATGAAGTGCGAAAAACACCGTCAATCGAAATGCACAAGTCCACGCTGCAGCGCGTAGATAGTGGCCTGGGTGCGATCGCGCGCGCCCATTTTGTCGAGCAGCGAGCTCACGTGGATGCGCACGGTTTTCTCTGCGATATGGAGCTCGTCGGCTATCTCGCGGTTACTGTAGCCTCGCGTTATGCAGTCCAGGACTTCCATTTCTCGCGGCGTAAGATCGACAGCCGGCATGCGCTCAGCAAGACGATCCAGGGTGACGTGTGGAAAGTAACGCAGGCCACGATGAACTTGCTGAATGGCGTCGACCAATTGTTCGCCACTGGCATCTTTGGTGAGGTAGGACATGGCACCCGAACGCACGGCTCGATAAATATCCTCGCTGCCGCCGTAATTGGACAGCACCACGATGCGAATGCCGGGTAGCTCCTTGCGAAGCTGGACGATCAACTCAAATCCGCTCATGAGCGGCAGCCGCAGATCGAGCACGACGACATCGGGCGCCAGTTCCCTGCACAGTCGCAGTCCGGATTCGCCGTCGGTTGCCTCGCCGACAACCTGAATCTGGCTATGCCCTCCTAGGACGGAGTGCAGGGCAAGCCGGGCAAGGAAGTGATCCTCGATGAGCAAAACTTTAATCTGCTTCATATCCCTATCCAGCGGATCACATGGTGCTCCTCATTAACCGCCTGTTGGATCGCGTTGAACGAGACCTTCACGGCAACCTCCGTTCCCATGCCCTGGGAAGTCTGCAGCCGAAAGGTTCCACCCAGCTTGCGCGCCCGTTCCTCCATGACCGCGATACCGAAATGTCCGGGACGGGCCGAAGCCTTGTGGGGTAAGTGGAATCCGCAACCGTCGTCCTGTATACACAGGCTAAGCGCGTCGACCTCGTATTTCAAATGAACCACGATATGGTTTGGTTCGGCGTGGCGCATGGCGTTGGTCACAGCCTCCTGGCCGATGCAGACCAGGTGATGCACACAGCCGGGCGCCAGCGGAATTTCCTCTCCTTCGACGTCGAGCGTGGTTTCAATCTTTCTCTGGCTGTGGTTGGCGCTGATGGCACGTCGAAGCGCCTGCGACAAAACGCTCGTAACTTCGTCTGTGTCGCGCAGATCCCAGATGATCCGGCGTGCCTCCGCCTGGCAGTGTGAGACCATACTACGGGCCAGCTCGCAGGATTCAGCTGCAGGAGTTGCATCCAGACCCCCATCTTTGAATATCTTGGCGGTGGCTTCCAGTTGCCAGGAAATCGCAGCAAAACCAGCCATCAGCGTGTCGTGGCACTCCCGCGCAATCCGGTTTCTTTCTTCCAGCACGATGCCAATACGTCCCTTCATCTGCTGTACGCGGCGTCGGAACACGTAGACAGGTACCCAGATGCAGAAGAGCGCGACAGCCAGGTAGAGATACCAGGTTTGGTCGATGCCAAAATTAAATCTCATTAGAAGCACAGCCACCGACGGAGGCACACTCTTGGCATATTTGGATTCCCGCGTATCGTTTACAGCAACACAGAATTATTCTGGCTGCAACTAGAATTTAATCATTCTTGTTGCTGCGGTGATAGTGTCGACTGCAGTAACGGCCTTTCCGGATGGACGGTCAACCAGCAGATGGCGCTGAATACGGCCAGCACCGCTGCCACCGCAAAGGAGGTCGTCCAGCCGTAGCGCCCACCAATCCACGGAGTTAGGGAGGCCGCCAGCGCGCCGCCAATCTGTCCGCCCATGTTGACCATGCTGGAGAAGACGGCGGTATTGTGCCCGGCGATATCGACCGAGACCGACCAGAAGGAACTCTGCGAGATATAGAGTGCGCCCGCTCCACCGGCCAGAATGACTCCCGCCAGTTCTACATTCCTTACCTGCGATCCCAGCACCAGAAACACCGCCGTGGCCGCCAACGAGCCGGCCGCCAGTCCGCATCGACCGACCCGCAGTCCCCAGCGACGTGTCATGCGGTCGCTCATCACTCCGCCCAGCAGGCAGCACACTGTCATCGACAGGAAGGGAAGCATGGCATAATTCGCGCTCGACTTCAGATCCACATGCCGTACCTGCGCCATGTAGAGAAAGAACCAGCTGAAGTAGATCCAGGCGATATATCCGAAGCTGAAATAACCTGCCATCAGCACCGGCAGGTCGCGGCGATGAAAGATGGCTCGCCAGTCGATGCCCTTGCGTTCCGCGCTTGCGGTGTGGAACTCCATTCCATCGCGGATCTCGCGCAACTCTGCGGCGTCGACCCCGGGATGATCCTCCGGGCGATCCCGTGAGATCAGCCACCACACGATACCTACGGCAAAGCCCACCAGCGCGCTGAACCAGAAGGCGGCTCGCCAGCCATGATGCGTAATCAGCCAGTTCAGCAAGGGAGGCGTCAATCCGCTGCCGGCACCCACTCCGGCAAAGATCAATCCATTGATCACGCCGCGTTCGTGCATCGGAATCCAGCGCGCTACAAACTGATTCGCTGCCGGATAGATCACCGACTCCCCAGCCCCCAGGGCAAACCGCAGCCCGATCAGCAATGCCATGGCGTGCCCAATGTTCGAGGGCAGAAGCGCGGTCAACGACGTCACCACTCCCCAGGACAACACTCCCAGGGTCAGGATTCGCCGCGGTCCGAAGCGCGCTGCCAGCCATCCGGCCGGCAGCTGAAATCCTGCATAACCGATTAGAAACGCACTGAAGATCCAGCCCAGCCGCTGATTGCCTAATCCATATTCCCGGCTGATCTGCAGCCCGGCGATCGATATATTCGTCCGATCTAAAAACGCCACTCCACTCAATACAAATAGCCAGATCGATAAAAAATACCGCACCCGCATCCGCCGCTCATACATCGCTTTTTATGGCTCCTGCAGCGCAATACACCGACCGGAAATATGTACGCTCGTGTGTGGAGATTCTACCCCGCGGAAGGGCTGGGTGAAAGATAGTTTCGCCTAATGGCAGGTGTACGAGGCGGGTTGGCTGTGTCGGCGATTCGTACGTCAGTGCAAGCGCAGTGAGACGATTGCATTGTTGCGTCTCGTATAATCCGCTCGGGAGGAATCCGTGAAATTTATTCGTCGGGTTCGGTTTGCTTTTCTGCTTGCTTCATTGAGCTGGGCAATCGTTGCAAATGCATCGGCTTCGCAAGTGCAACCGCCGCAAGACGCTCCGTGTTCGAAGACTCCGAACCTGGATCATCCGCATGTGGCGCTTAGCAGCGGCGATCTTCACCTGGTAGTTTTCCTTCCGGACGCGAAGACTGGCTACTACCGAGCTCAACGCTTTGATTGGTCGGGCGTGATCGGTTGCGCCTCCTACCAGGGACATACCTATTGGGGCCAGTGGTTTCGTCATTACGATCCGGAAGTGAACGATTCCATCACGGGCCCGGTTGAAGAATTTCGTCCGGAGGATGGGGCGCAGGGCTACGATGCTGCGAAGGTGGGCGGAACCTTCGTGAAAATCGGTGTCGGCGTCCTGCGCAAGACATCGAATGATCCTTACCACTTTGGTGACAGTTTCCCAATCGTCGACACTGGGCGCTGGAGCGTCCACACCGGCAAGCGCTCCATTACATTTCAGCAACGACTCACTTTACCCGAAGGAATCAAATATTTTTATACGAAGAAACTTATTCTGAGCCGCGATGGTTCGGTGCTTACGCTGCATCACACGCTTAAAAATCTAGGTGCCGCTCCGCTGGTAACGAATGTCTATGATCATGACTTCTTCATGTTGGACGGTCAGCCTACCGGGCCAGGATTCGTGCTGCACCTTGCCTTTCATCCCACTCCCGAAACGCCGCTCGAACCGGGTGGGACTGTGAAAAACAACGACATTGTGTATTTGAAAGAATTGCAGCCGCGTGAAAGCGTAGCCTCGTACCTTACCGGCTATGGAAGTACCGCGTCTGACTACGATTTACGCCTGGAAAACAAGAACACCCATACGGCCATCGAGCAGACCGGTACGATGCCGATCTCTCGTTTCTATTTGTGGTCCATTCCTACGACTATCTGCCCGGAGGCCTATATCCATCTCGAGATTCCGCCGGGTCAGGCAGGGGAATGGGACATTCATTATCACTTCCAACCCAAGCTTGGTGATGCAGACACGGGCATTTGACCTAGTTCCGGCTGGGCAGCGCGACCCATGACATAGGCTTTGTCCGGGGTAAGGATTAAGATCGCTGGGTGCACGTGCAGCGCGCGCGATCACTCATACTTGTAAAGGAGACATTTTCATGGAGATGAATACCCGACGTGGCTTTTTAGGCGGGGTTGCAGCAGCGGCGGCAGCAGTGGCTGGAGTGCCCACGGTTTTTGCTCAGTCAGTTTCGCCAGCAGGAAAACGACACGCACCCAACCCCCATGTTCATGGGGATGTATATTATTTTTACGGCACCGGCTCTAATGATGGATATCCGGATCACGTCTCCGTGACCGATCCGTTTGAGAAACATGTCACTCGAACCATGGATGCGCTAAAGAAAGACCTGGAAGGTAATGGCTGCAGCATGGATAGCATTCTTCAGCTGCAGGTTTTTCTATGCCTGCCGCTGGCGGACGGGGTCACGATGCCATCCGGCAAGGCCCGGTTCGACGCGCACCAAGCGCAATATGAGGCGCTCAACAAGATCTACCACACCTATTTCAGTCAAGGTAAATCGCCCGCCCGTGCCTGCATGGCCCTGGAATGGATCCCGGGCAACTCCCTGATCGAAGTGGTGGGTTGTGCCAGAGTGATCAACCCAACAGCAGCGTAGTTTGGCTAAAGCGGATGGCCCGGCAATTTATGGATTGCCGGGCCATCCGCTTGTTACTCGTTAAAATATGATCTTCCCCGCCAGCTGCAGTATGCGTGGCGTGTAGAAGAAGCTCATATTAGTCACGGTGCCAAAGTTGCTGGTGGCCACTGGATTGGCCGGATCAAATCCCTGCTCAATCTCTGAATTAGGGTTGCCGGCACTGGGATGGTTGAAGAGGTTTTGCGTCTCTGCCCGGAACTGGAACCTGACGTTGCGCCAGACTCCGAAGTCTTTGAACAGGGAAAGATTGACGTTGCTGTATCCGGGACCGCTGAGTGTGTTGCGGCGCGTGTTGCCATACGTTCCGACCGCAGGAATGGCGTAGGCCGAAGCGTCAATGCAGGACGTCCCGCCGTTGTTATAGCCGTTGTTTTTGATGTATTCGCTCAAGCCGCAATGAGCACTGGGCGCGTGAACCCAGTTCGGACGCTGGGTGTTTCCTCGCGGCAGACCAACGTTGGCCTGATCGAAGCCCAGGTTCACATTGAATGGCTCGCCAGACTGAATGGTGATAATTGTATTTACCTGCCATCCTCCAAGCCCTTCGCGAACAATGGCATTCGCATGGGGAATATTGGGTAACTCATAGGTGAGCGTGCCAACGAAACGGTTGCGGATATCCCAGTTGGAATTCCCATAGTCGCGGCCGATGTTGTATTGATCCATAGTGGTACCGGATCCGTTTGAGTTATCGGAGATATCCAGGTCGTGGCTCCAGGTATAGCTCAGCATGGCTGACAGTCCATGATTGGCTCGCTGTCTCAGGATGGCGGTAAACCCGTTGTAATGGGAATACTCGTCGTTCTGAATCATTCTTATTGAGCCGAATAGTTGATTTGGCCTGCGGGCGTTGATGTCCTTATCCGTCGAGGGTTGCGGCTGATTGTCATAGAAGTCGCGATCCAGGTGAATCGCATGGGAGCCGAGATACTGCAGTTCCATGCCCGCACCTCTCCACAGTTGCTGGCCCAGGGTTAAGTTCCACTGGTAGAGCGTCTGGGTCGGCAGATACGGTGAAATGGTGAAGGCGCTCACATAGGTTCCCGGAATTCCAGCGACCGGCGACCCTGCTCCCGCTCCTGGAGTGGGATTGGATAATGTGAGCAGATTGCCTGGGGTCGAGAAGTAATCGACTGAAGCAGAAAGCGGGTAATTCGATGTTGTCAATGTATAGGTATTGAGCTGGTTGGCGTTGTAATACACACCAAAGCCGCCGCGAAGCACCGTGGTGTCGCGCGCTCTGAAGGCAAAGCCAAATCGAGGAGCCCAGTCCGCATGGTTCGGCTGATTGAATTTGAATCCGGGAGTAGGCTTGAAATCCTTCGCGTCCGTTGCACTCGAAGCTGGAATCAACGCCGTTTGCTGCGGGTTCAGAATACGAGCGTAACCGTTCAAGCTGTAGGGAACGGTTGGCAATTCATAACGCAGACCATAGTTCAGCGTCAGCCTGGGAAATGGATCCCAGTTATCCAGCACAAAGAAACCGTCGCGCCATTCAGCGACGGATCCCTTGACGGGCAACACCGGAGTCTGTGAAGCCTGGGCGAGGCCAAGGACAAAATCCGCCGCACCATATCCTGTGCTGGTGTAGCCCGCATCGGTGGGGCCGGTTCCGTTGAAATTGAAAAATCCGCGGGGATCGTTGGTAGCCTCGCGCCCAATGGTGAGCTTGCGAAGTTCGATTCCCGCCATGATGTTATGTTTGCCGTGCGCCCAGCTTACCTGGTCATAACCATCGATCGCGCGATCGTCCTGATACCAGTTGGAAGCATCATTGCCCGCCTCATGATAAGTGTCGAAATTAAAAGATGGTATGCCGGGGTTGTTATAGATGGAGTCGGAATTGAAACCGGGAATTCCAAGATTGGTTCCGGCATCCTTGATGCCATTTTGCGCGAAGTAGTTCAGGTTGTTGGATGTTAACGTGTTCAGGCCGATTCGAAAATCGTTGATCAGGTTTGGCGTAATTATATGGGTATAACCAAAGGCCGCATTTCTGCTGTTCGTCGGCCCGTACGAGGCGTCTGTCGGAAAAGGGTCGCCGGCGACGATGCTCAAATTCTGCCAGTGATAACGAAAGAACAACCGCACATGATCGCCGATATTTTCATCCACTCGATCCAAGGTCTGCTTGATGTACAGGTTGTTCGGATAGTTCACGTTCAAGTTATTGGTGCTGCCCGGCAGATTCGGAGGCGCAATGTACTGCTCAATGTTCTTCGCGATCTGCGCCGCCGGCGTGGTGAGTTCGGAAGCGGGAATTTGATTGCCCTGGTAGGGCTGACCGGTGAAGGGATCGTACAGCTGTTGCACCCCGTTCAGAAACCCGAAATTTCCTGCTTCCATCTCCGGAGTGAGCGTGGAGACCGGGCCCTGGTTCGATTGCTGGACCTGATTGATCTTCTCGTATGAGGCAAAGAAAAATGTTTTATTGCGCCCGTCATAAATCTTCGGAATGAAGACCGGTCCGCCAAGATCAAAACCGTACTGGTTGTAATGCTGGATCGGTTTCGGAGTTCCTGCCGGATTCAGGAATGGGGCCGCATTCAGCGCCGTGTTTTGAATGTAGTCATAGACCGCGCCGTGGGGCACATTGGTGCCCGATTTACTGACGAGATTGATGTGCACCCCGAGATAGTTTCCGTATTGCGCGGAGTAATTACCGCTCTGCATCTGGACTTCGGAGATCATGTCCGAACTGGGGCGTGCAGGCGCCGTGCTGATCAGGCTGTTCATGATGGTCACGCCGTCGAGACTCAGGCTGTTCTGAATCTCACGCTGGCCGGCACCGATGAAGTCCTCGCCGGGAGGAACGCCCGAGTAGCTGCTGGTCGGGCCAATGATGACGTTGGAAGCCGTCGCGGCAACTTCCAGAGCATTGTGGCCCATCAGAGGCAGATCATTGACTGCCTTGGTGTTGAATGTTTCGCCCAGGGTCGCGTCATCAGTCGCGATCGGCGGCGAAGCTGCGGAGACCGTAATGGATGTGTTTGCGGCGCCAACCTGGAGATTGAAATCGGTGCGCTGTGCCTGGTCGATCGTGACAACACGGCCTGTCTTGGTGATGCTGCTAAAGCCCGGCTGCTTCACCGTGATGTCATAAATCCCGGGAGTGATAAACGTAATCGAGTAAAAGCCCGCCGAGTTAGTCGTTCCGGGATAGGCGACTTTGGTCCCTTCATTGATGGCTGTAACGGTAGCTCCCGCAATGGGCGCTCCGGATTGGTCCACAACGTTGCCGACCAGGGCGGTGTTGTTCGCGATCTGCGCGCGCAACATGCCACCAGTGAACAAAACTCCTGCTGCCAGTGACCAAATACGGAATAAGGAGACACGCTTCATTTGGTTCTATCCCTTCTGTTTGTAACCGGTCGACGCCCGGTAATTTGCCGATGATCCGATACACGCTTCCGGGTGATCCGCAGCAACTGTCAAGAAGCGCTACAGGAAGGTGATGGTGGTGCAGGCCGTTGGTACAGCGAACTTGAAAGCATTGAACAACGGCAATCGTGCAATGTCATTAGGCTGTCGTACAGCTTTTGTACAGGGCAATTGCCCTACACTCTGCCCATTCGCACGGTGCTACAAATCATGCTGTGACCATCGCTGGAGAACTGCGCTGTACACGGCAAGCACGATACTGTAATAATTTGTGACCAGGATCGACTTAGCCTCTGGACCGGCTACTGGTCACGCATATGCACCTGCACGGACGAGGAACATCCATCTCGTCCCAATCCATTCGAATCCACGGAGGTACTACCATGCGGCATAAGATCAATCGTCGAGCTTTCTTGCATGCGATTGCAGTTCTGTCAGCCTCAACCATCGGGCGTAAGGCGATGGCCGCTCCTGCGCCAGACAAGCGTGCTTCGTGGAGCGGAAAAATCACAGGACTGGGCGAGAGCGGAAATGTATACGAAGAGCTTGGACTAACTACGGTGATCAACGGGCAAGGGACGATGACCTACCTTGGAGGATCGTTGATGCGACCGGAGGCGGAAGCCTTGATGAAGCTTGCCTCGCTGCACTTCGTCAACATTAACGACCTGGAGGCGGCGGCAGGCAAACGAATCGCTGAGATGCTAAAGCTGCCGCAAGGCTATAGCGCGCTCATTACTTCAGGGGCTGCGTCTGCTATCCAGAATGGCTATTCCGGAATTCTGACCGGAAGCAATGAAACCTACATTAAGCAGATTCCAGACCTGACGGGCCTCAAGTCAGAGGTCATCATTCAAAAGGCCCATCGCAGCCCATGGAACCACCAGATTCGCGCGACCGGTGTCAAGATTGTAGAGGTGGAAACGGTCGCCGATGTCCATAACGCTATCAGTGAGCGAACCGCGGCGATGCACTTTTTGAACCTGGCGGATCCGGATGGCCAGATCAAGCGGGAGGACTGGTTGAAGCTGGCGCATGATGCGAAGCTTCCAGCCTTTATTGATGCGGCGGCAGACACTCCACCTAAGTCGCACCTGTGGGATTACGCGAACATGGGATACGATTTGATCTCGTTCAGCGGCGGCAAAGCGATGCGTGGACCACAATGCACCGGCTTGCTGATCGGACGCCAGGAGATGGTCAGCAACGCCCTCCTGAACATGAGTCCGAATGAAGATACCCTCGGGCGTCCCACCAAAGTTGGTAAGGAAGAGATCATTGGCATGCTCAAGACGTTGGAACTCTATCTGGCTGAGGATGAGCAAGCACTTGAAAAAGAGCAATGGAAGCGGCTGGATGTGATTGCAAATCGCGTTACCAAACTTCCGGGAGTTACTGTGACCCGAAATGTACCGGAAATTGCGAATAATTTTCCGACTATACAGATACATCTCGATCCCAGTAAGTTTTCCATTGATGCAGGTCAAGTGAATCGACAACTTGCGAACATGAAGCCGTCCATTGTTCTAGGTGGAGGCGGACATCACGGCGGCGGATCTATCGGAGTTACTGCAATTGTGCTGCAACCCGGCCACGAGCAGATTATTGCCGACTCTCTGTCCAAAGTTCTTCGAGCGCACCAGGTTTGATCTCGATGACTGGACAGTTGAGATGATTGACGAGCTATCAATTGCAAACTGCGCGGTGATTCGAAGGATGTAATCAGGTTGTGTCAAAGATAAGCAACGACTTAGAGAGGAATATATGACAATCCGCTATTCACGCAGGTCTTTCTTTGCTCACGCTCGAACCGCGATGGTCTCCCTTGGATTCTCCAGCTTGTTACCGCCGGCGCAATCGTTCGGGGCGGAGCTGCCCCATGCAGACGATGGCGTCGACTACTATGCAAAGCTGGGTGTGGAGGAGATCATTAATGCTGCCGGAACCTATACGTTCCTGACGGCAGCCGTCATGCCGGAGAGTGTCCAGCGAGCCGTTGCCCGGGCCGCAAAACATCCCGTGCGATTGGAACAGTTGCAGTTGGCCGCCGGTTCTTATCTGGCGAAGCGACTGCAGTGTGAAGCAGCGTTAGTTTCTGCCGGAGCCTCGTCTGCTCTTACCCTTGGGACGGCCGCGTGTTTGACGATGGCGAATGAGAATGGCAGCGAGCGAATTCCACCGCTGATCCCGCAGGGAATGAGCTTGTTGAAAAATGAGGTCATTATGCAGAAAGGCCATCGCTACGGATATGACCATGCATTATTGAGCTCTGGCGCCCGCATCGTGGAGGTAGAAACGATCGACGAATATCGGGCTGCGTTCACCCCAAAAACTGTGATGACGCATTTCTTTAACGCGGCGACAAGTGGGACGATCAGTCGCGAGGATTGGATTCGGGTTTCGCATGAACACAATATCCCCAGCATGAACGATGCTGCCGCGGATATGCCTCCTATCTCGAACCTATGGAACTATACAAAGATGGGATTTGACCTGGTCTGCTTCTCCGGAGGCAAGGGAATTCGAGGCCCGCAGAACGCTGGCCTGTTACTCGGCAAAAAAGAACTGATCGCCGCAGCGGCGCGCAACAATAACCCAATCGACAATGTGGTTGCCCGTGGACAGAAGGTTGCCAAAGAGCAAATCGTCGGAATGGTAGCCGCCATTGACTGGCTCCTGAGCCAGACTGACGAAGGAATGGATAAGGAGTTCCGTGGTCGAGCGCAAAGAATTGCTAAATATCTTTCCAGCGTGCCGACCCTGACTTCACAGATTTATGTTCCTGAAGTAGCCAATCATGTGCCCACGCTTATATTGCGATATGACCAGCAGAAGGTAAAGATTGCACCGAAAGAAGTGGCGGACATGTGCCGTCATGGCTCGCCGAGTATTGAGTTGCATCCAGCTACCGGCTCACCAGAGGCGGGATTGCCCTCTGACGCGAATAGCATTGTTGTGGGCGTGTGGATGCTGCAACCGGGTCAGGACATGATCGTCGCCAAACGGTTAAAAGAGATTCTGATGAAAGCTGCCGGGACTCGCGCGTCGTGACGCAAAGAGGCGCGAAGTGGTGACAAGGATCCTGCCTACTGTCTCGAGTTCCATACGGTTGAGAAGGAGAGTCGCGTGAAGAAGATGATTTGGACCGTCCTGCTGGCATGCAGCGTGCTCGGGACTGCACCGGCTTTCGGCCAGGTGAAAATGACGCGGCAGCAGATTCTTTTTTATACCTCCGGATGGCAAGGTGAGCGATTCCCCGATGGGCGGCCGAGATTGCCGGACGATCTGCTGAAGCGAGCCGCCAATATGACCATCGAAGATGTGTGGGATTTTCTGCGCGAGCATGGATACGACAATCAGTTTGAAGGAGGGTGGCAGGCTCTTCATCCGAAACAATCTTTTGCTGGTCGGGCACTCACCGCACAGTACATGCCCTCGCGTCCGGACATGGCCGCGGCGATTGCCGGCGAGGGCAAGCAGGAACATCGCATCGGCGACACCAATTCGTGGCCTATCGCGGAACTGCAGCCAGGCGATGTATACGTGGCCGACGGATTTGGAAAGATCGTGGACGGTACGCTCATCGGGTCGAACCTTGGCAATGCGATTGCCGCGCGCAGTCACGCGGGTTTCGTGTTCGATGCCGGGATTCGCGATCAGGAAGAAAATCGCGAGATCCCAGGCTTCAACGGTGTTTATCGCGGCTACGATCCCTCGGCCTGGGGCCAGATGGAACTGACGTCCATCAATGCTCCGATCCGGATTGGACGAGCCGTTGTGTTGCCGGGCGATCTGGTCCTGGTCAAGCCGGAGGGAGTGATCTTCATCCCCGCAATTCTGGCGGAAGCTGCCGTTAGTTCCGCGGAATTTACAGCTCTACAAGATGCCTTCAATTTTGAACTGAACCGCGAAGGCAAGAACGGCGCCCAATTTGAGGGAGGCTGGACGCCGGAGAAGTACGATGCCTTCGCAAAATGGATCGACGCTCATCCGGATAGGTTGAAGATGCCGCGAAGTGAGTTCGACGCCATGGTGGCAAAACGAAAGCAGCAATCCTCTCATTGATCGGACCCTTCTCGGTCCGGTCTAGCGCCTAGCTCATCGCTCGGAGTGGAGTCGCTATCGCCGATTGGGTGAGCAGGAATACCATAACACTTGATGAGCTTATTCTTCGCTGCAGGATCGCCGAGTACGGAATTCTCGCCCGCCGAGGTCAAGGCGAATTTGTTTGCCGCGCTAGAGAAGCTCGGTCCTCGAAAAAAAGTGTTGGCAATTCCACCGGATTTCACACGGATGCACTCCATGAGCGGCATGCTCACCGAGCACGCGTGGAATTATTATGGCGAAGCGCTCACGGATGTGCTGCCCGCGTTGGGGACGCACAATCCCATGACCGAATATGAAATGCAAACCATGTTCGGGCCGGTGCCCCGGGATTTACTTCGGGTTCACGACTGGCGCAACGATGTGGTTACGCTGGGAGAAGTTCCGGCCGAATTTATCCGCGAGGTCAGCGAAGGCAGGCTTGAATATGCTGTGCCTGTCCAGGTAAACAAGCGGCTGCGAGACGGCGGCCATGACCTGATTCTTTCCATCGGCCAGGTTGTACCCCACGAAGTGATCGGCATGGCCAACTACAACAAAAACATTTTTGTTGGTACAGGCGGTGTTCTTGGGATCCATCGAACACACTTCCTGGGCGCGGTTTACGGTATGGAGCGCATGATGGGCCGCGCCGATACTCCGGTACGAAGAATTCTGAATTACGCCAGCGATCATTTTGCGCAGGATTTGCCGATCGTTTATGTGCTCACGGTGGTTAGCAAAAATGCGGCTGGCAATCTGGTGATGAAGGGCCTCTTTATCGGGGACGATTTTGAATGTTTTGAGCGTGCCGCTGAGCTGAGCCTGCAAGTGAATTTTTTCATGATGGATCGAGAGATTCGCAAAGCCGTCGTTTTTCTGGACCCGCACGAATTTAAATCGACGTGGCTCGGCAACAAAAGTGTCTACCGCACTCGCATGGCGCTGGCAGACGGGGCGGAACTGATCGTGCTGGCGCCGGGTGTGCAGGCATTCGGGGAAGATCCAGCTATCGATGCGCTCATACGCAAATATGGCTATTGCGGCACGCCGGCAACGCTGGATGCGGTCAAGAAGGATGCGGCGCTGGCCAATAATCTTTCCGCTGCGGCCCATCTCATCCATGGATCGAGCGAAGGCAGGTTCACGGTTCGATATTGTCCTGGAGGCCTGACTCGGGAGGAAGTCGAGTCGGCACATTTCGCTTACGGCGATTTCCGCGAATACAGCGCAAAATACGATCCAACGAAGCTGGCCGACGGGTGGAACACGGTCGACGGCGAAGAAATCTTCTTCATCTCGAATCCGGCGCTGGGACTCTGGGCATATCGCGGACGCTTCGGTCGATAGCCGCGCCGCGTTGGCGGCTGGTCGCAACCCACCGCTGAATTCCGCGGCAAGTGATTCCGCAAAGATTTAAATTTCCCTGCGCTGAGAATCGAGTAAAAGCTAATTGCCACCCTGGTGGATGTTATGCCAGCGGGCATCGATTTCTTCCAGCGTGGCGCCCTTGGTTTCCGGAACCAGGCGGTAGACAAAAAACCACGCAACGATGCCGATCACTCCGTAGAGCCAGAAGGTCCAGGCTCGGCCTAAAGAATGCAGCAGGCTGAGGAACGTGAGCGCCACCAGTAGATTGGATCCCCAATTTGTAACTGTGGCGATGCTCATGGCGCGGCCGCGGATTTTGAGAGGATAGATTTCCGAGATCAACAGCCAGAAAACCGGCCCCAGGCTGATTGCAAAACAGGCCACGTAGACCGGCAGACTGATCATGGCAACCCAGGCCACGAAATTTGAGAGTGTGGGCGATAAGAACGAAAAGCCGAGCACGCCGAGACTGACGATCATCCCGAATATGCCGTAGAGAAGAAGCGGCCGACGTCCGACGCGATCGATCAAACGCAGCGCAACCACGGTCAACAACACCATGACGACGCCCACCCCCACTGTGGCTAGAATTGCAGCCGAAGCGGAGT
The DNA here is from genome assembly GCA_963737095.1 of uncultured Acidobacteriota bacterium. Classification (GTDB taxonomy): domain Bacteria; phylum Acidobacteriota; class Terriglobia; order Terriglobales; family Acidobacteriaceae; genus JAKAAZ01. Next base: position 220,306 of record CAVTRK010000006.1, on the reverse strand, counting down.
GAAGACCGGCAAACTCAAAAATGGTGGGCGCGTAATACAGGACCGTATTGATGCCAGTGAATTGCTGAAAAATTGCCAATCCGATGCCCACGATCAGCGGTCGTCGCATGGAGACGGTGAGCAGTTCGCGCCAGCCACCTTCCTGCAATTGCAGGTCCGCCTCAATGTCGGCAAGCTCGGTACCTACGTCAGTTGTTTCTCGAATTCGCTGCAGCACGCTGCGAGCTTCCGTGTTTCGTGACTGACTCATCAACCAGCGTGGACTTTCCGGCACAAAGATGAGTCCGATGACGAGCACCAGAGCGGGAACTGCAGCCAGGCCGAACATCCAACGCCAGGCGCGCGCGTCCGCTAATCCATAATCAGCCAGGTACGAGACCACAATGCCGATGGTGATCATCAACTGGTTCAGCGAAACTAATTTTCCGCGAATGCTGGCGGGTGACACTTCAGAGATATAGAGGGGTGCGGTGAATGAGGCAATTCCGATGGCCACACCGACCACGACGCGTCCGATCGCGAGCCATGCAGGAGTTGGGGCGAACGCAGTCCCGATCGCGCCGATCACGAACAAAATGCCAACCTGGATCAGGATTTTGCGGCGGCCAAATAAATCCGCCAACTTGCCGCCAAAGGATGCCCCAATGACCGCCCCCAAAAGCACGGCAGCGACCACTACTTCTTCCTGAACACGGGTCAGGGAAAAGTCTTGCTGCACGAAAAGAATGGCTCCTGAGATGACGCCTGTATCGTATCCAAACAGCAATCCGGCAAGCGCCGAAATCCACGACACCATGGTGACGAAGCCGCTGGTCGCGGGTTTAGAAACGCCTGATTCTGGAGATGACAAATGTGGCCTCCGCCCTATTGCGATACAGCAAAACCTGCACAATGTTGCTACATTTCAATGCACTGCGACGGTTAGCCAGATGCGACTCCATGGTTTTGGAGATATTTGCTTCGCGATTGAATGCGCATCGCCGCAATTTCAAGCCACGGAAAGGCTCGCATCATGCTCCTCCGAAGCATACCTGATCTCATCGACCGGGTAAGTCACATTGTGGGCAGTGGACTTTTACTGGGCGCAAAGATGTCGTCCAGCCGGTCGGGAGTTCCTTCGACACGCTGCAGCGAAGGATAGCGCATGCCATCGTAATAGGGCAGGGTAATGGTCTTGAACTGCTTGCCTTCACGAAATTGCAACTGCAGTGGTTTCTTGTCCTTCTCCGCCGCCAGAATTGCATCTGTCAGCACTTTGGGGTTATAGGCGGTGCCGTTCACTGAGACAATTTCCATATTCGGCGTGACGCCGGCTTTGAAGGCCGGACTGTCCCACCACACGCTGGAGATCATGGCCGGGGATCCCTCTTTGTGGTGAGAGCCAACGGAGAAGCCGAGCGATGTAGAGAAATCTGCATACCCCATTTTTTCCAGCTCTTTTGACAGCCATTCTGTCGGCTTATCTGTGTACACAAGCTTGTAGCCGCCTTGCGTGAATCCGTTCATCGGAACCGCAGGATGCAAATCGTAGACGCGCTCCTGAAAAAAAGACTTCCAGTCATACGGTGCGACCTCATTCAGGTCTCTTACTACATCGTTGAGAGTGTATTGATCGGTAATCATGCTGCCGTTATAGACGCCGAGGAATTTTTTGCAGAAGTCATCCAGCGATTTTTTGCCATCGGTCAATTCACGGATCTTCGTGTCCGCATCGAGCCAGATCAGGGCTCCTTCCATGTAGTAGTCCTCGGGTCGCTGATAACTCACCCAGCTGACCGGACGCCGCTGCGAAACGATCGGCTGATTTGTCGTATCCACCAGCGGACGCCAGTCGCGACCCGGGCTGATCGCATAGTTTGCGGCGATGCGCGCGAAGATGTCCCGCGTCTGCTCCGGAGTGCGCATGCCGGCACGGGCGGTCAGCACGTTGCCCCAGTACTCCGTCATTCCTTCGTAGACCCATAGCAGATCGTCGCGCATGGGCACGTTAAAATTCGGCGTCCACAAATCCGCAGGGCGTCGAAATTTTCCGTTCCAGGAATGCGTGTATTCATGCCCCAGCAAATCGCGCTCGAGAACGCCATTCGGCCAATCTGTCAGGTAGTTTGCGGGCTGTCCATCTTCGCTCGACTGATGGTGCTCTAGTCCGATTCCGCCAACTTTGTTGCTCATCAAGAGTAGAAAATCGTAATGCTTGTAATGGTGCGAGGCGTAAAGCTTGTCGGCCTCCGAGACTAGTTTCTTATGCTCCTCAAGCTCCTCCGGAGTCATTTTCAGGTCGTCCGCTTCGTCAGCGAATAAATCCAGATGCACAATATCGGTCGAGGTGGGCGATAGGTCGACGCGCTTGAAGTAGAGACCTGCATACAGCGGGGAATCCACCAGAGTGTTGAGAGTCGTTTGCTGAAACTTGACTGTGTCGCCCTGATCGGAAGCTGTCTCGAGAGCCGTGGCATATTTCCATCCGCTCGGCAGTTTTAGAGTCATATCGACCGGAATGTCGCGAGAAAAATATCCTGCCGGATACATCACGACTTCATTCCATTCAATGTCTGCGATGGCATCTGAAATCTCGATTCGACCGGCGCTGGGTTTGATAGGGGACAGATAGTCAAAGTCGAGTCCCACGGTCTTTGCGCCTGCGGTTAACGGCACGTGGAAGGCATACATGTTGACCGTGTCGCGTACCCATTGCACGCGCTTTCCGTCCACGGTGGTCACGACGCCTCCCAGGCTCTCGATGGGCCCCGCGGGTTCGTGGTCGCCGGGGAGCCACTCTGGATAGAGCAACACCATTTCCTTTTCGCCCGGTTCAACGGGAATATCTTCATGCACTCTTTCCACGCGGTCTACGACGTTCGTTAAATCCACGGTTAAATCAATGGGACCGGCGTACGGCTTGTCGATCGGAGTCACGACGGGTGGCGGCATCGGCACAGGCTGGGGTTGCGCTTGCGGTTTTGATTGCGCCAGTGTGCAGCAGGTGAAGGTTGCAGCGGCAAGGATGAGGAGGCAGAAGAAACGCATCATGGCATCGAGTTTAATTGTTAGCAATATCTGTATGTCAATCGTGACTGGCCGCGCCGGGCGTGAGAATTTCGCCGCAGCTTCGCTGTCGGCGTATCGTAGGATTCTCTGAGGATGCAGCTTATTGCTTATATTGCCATTGTCGGCATGAATCATATCCGCGCCATCGATCTGCTGATCGTTGTTCTGTACCTTGCGGGCATCACTTTATTCGGTCTGCAATTTCGCGGCAAGGGAGATTCGCTGCGCAGCTACTTTCTGGCCGAACGCACCATTCCGTGGTGGGCCATTTCGCTTTCTATTGTGGCTGCTGAGACCAGCACACTGACCATCATCAGCATTCCGGGATTGGCCTTCACTGGCGATTTCGGATTTCTGCAGCTGGTCATGGGATACCTGGTTGCCCGTGTGGTGCTGTGCCTGCTGTTTCTGCCCGCATATTTCCATGGAGAACTGCTGACTGCCTATCAATTGATCGGTCGGCGATTCGGTCCCAGGCTGCACAAAGTTACGGCGACTGTGTTTCTACTTACGCGCGCCGCGGCGGAAGGGGTGCGTCTGTTCGCTATCTCCATTGTGATCAGTATTGCAATCGGAACCAGCGATATTGCCTCGATTGTGATCATCACGGTCTTAACGTTGCTGTACACCATCAAAGGCGGCATGGCGGCGGTCATCTGGACGGACGTGACGCAGATGCTTCTTTATATCGCAGGGAGTATCGCTGCTCTGTGGGCGCTTGGGCACCAGGTTCCTGGAGGCTGGCCTGTCATTTACCAGACAGGCCACGCAGCAGGGAAGTTTACTGTTTTTCATTTCGCGTTGAATCTGACGACCACTTACACGTTCTGGACAGGGCTGATCGGAGGCTGTTTCCTGACGATGGCGAGTCATGGGACCGATCAAATCATGGTTCAGCGCCTGCTCGCCGCGAAGAATCTGCGCGAATCGCGTCTCGCACTTATGTCAAGCTGGGTGGTTGTCGCACTGCAGTTTGCATTGTTTCTTTGCGTGGGCGCCGGGCTTTATGTGTATTACACGCGGTCGCGCCCGGGACGACGTTTTCCAGCCCGGACAGAATCTTTCCGGCATTCATCGTCGATCACATGCCTGCTGGAATTTCGGGATTAATCATTGCGGCCGTTCTGGCTGCAGCCATGTCCAACCTGAGTGCCGCACTCAATTCGCTTTCGTCCACCACGGTCGTCGACTTTTATATGAGGCTTCGGCCCCAGGCCGCGGCGAGAGAACGCTCCAGAATTGCCCACGCTTCCACCTTCTTCTGGGCCGTCGTATTGTGCGGTCTTGCCTTCATTTCGCGCGGAAGCAAACACGTAGTGGAAGTCGGGCTCTCCATCGCATCGGTCGCGTATGGCTCTCTGCTGGGTGTGTTTCTGCTAGGCACGCTGACACGTCGCGCTAATGAAGCGGGAACAATCCTCGGGATGATCATCGGCCTGGCGGTGAACATTTTCCTCTGGCGTCAGCCTGCGCCTGTCGCGATTCACATTGCAGGTCTTCACACAGTCCTGCCCAGGGTCGCATGGACATGGTACGTCGTGATCGGAACGGCGATCACATTTCTCCTCGGCTATTTGTTCAGTCTCGCGTTTTCGCGTACACGCTGGGCAACCCGTCCGCGCTCCGATCAGGAAGCCGTGACATAGCCCGATTCCGGAGGAAGCAACTTCGTGCTTACGAACCTATTGTGGGGATTTCGCAAGCCGAGAGTTCAGGAACTCCTGGAAGACTTCAAATCGTTCGGCCCGCGGCACGTGTTCTGCACCAATCCGCTGGCCTAACTCCTGGCACAAATCAGTACTCGGTTGATAGGCAGGCCAAGCCGGTAACTCCGAACTGTTGGAATCGCCGGTCTTCGCAAACTGCACCCAATATCCAATGATCGCGTTTGAAAGTGTCTTGTCGTAGGGCCGGTGAATCCACGTGGTCCAATACTTCCTGCTGAGGAACATGCTCTCCTCGCTATGGAAGGCTCCGAGAGGAGCGAATTCGCCGGCTCCAACATAGGTGAAGTGATAGAGGTAGGCCGGTTGGTGAACCCGAGCCATCTCAATGGCCAGCAGTCGCGCGCCGAAGCCGAAATCGAAATCGGTATCCATGGTTCGGAATACGCCCGGTACTTCATTATCCGAGTGCACGGGATACTGGGCGAACACCTTGTCCGCCATTGGTCCAAACTCGCGGCGAAGCCACTGCCGATATGCTTCAATCGTTTTCGGCCGATTGGGGATTCCACCGACAATCGGGCTGGCGAATATCGAAACTTCATCATTATTGCTTCCGACGATGACTGGAACTTTTGCCTGCTTCCCGTCTGCGAACGCAGTCGCCGGTTGCTGCGGAAAGAACCAACCGTCGACAACCGGTTCCAGGTCGATGCGGTCGTCCTTTGCCGCGGTCAGCAGAAGCTTCTCTGCCGGCAAAGCACGCAACGCCGCCAGCGATCCCGGGGCAGTTTGAATTCCTAAATCCTTCGCGAGCAATTCTCCGTTCGTTTCCGCCTGTCGCGTCACGGGATACACCGAGTCGACGCAAACCCCACTCTGCATGATGGCTCGCTGAAATAAACCCGCGGCAATCGGAGACGCCATTAAATTGCAAATGTCCAACGCACCGGAGGAGGCGCCGAAGACAGTAACCTGGTTCGGATCGCCACCGAATCGGCTGATATTGCGCTTCACCCATCGCAGCGCTTCCACCTGGTCCAGGTGGCCATAATTTCCAGAAACATGATGTGGCGATTCAGCAGCCAGCGCAGGATATGCGAAAAATCCAAACACTCCCAGCCGATAATTCAGGCTGACGACAACGACGCCTTCACGCGCCAGCGTTGAACCCAACGGCGGCCAGTTCGCCGCGCCTTCGACGTTTCCTCCGCCATGCACCCACACCATGACGGGTAACTTTGCGGCGCCATGCAGATTTGGCGACCATACATTCAGGTAGAGGCATGCCTCGTTGGTCGCCATTTTCTGAATGCCCAACATTTCCGGCAGCCAGGGGCTGGGAGTTTGCGGACAGGCAGGTCCATATTGGATCGCCTCTTTCACTCCGGTCCATGTCGGCGGCGGTTGCGGCGCCTTCCATCGCAAGTTGCCGACTGGTTGCGCAGCGTAGGGAATGCCGAGAAAAGCCGCCACGTGGGGAGCATCCGGGGTCCAGAGACCTTGCAGCGTTCCGGCGTCAATTTTCACTTGCGGCGCTGCGGTTTGCCCTTGCAGGCGAAGAGCGCTGACGCACACAATGAAGAGTGCGACGCCGAGGCCAGCTACGATTGGCCGTGTCGATTTCCCGTGGTGCAATGGCATTTTCATGAACGCTCCAATCTCACGCTGCAAATATTTCTAACAATATATTGGATTGAGGATCCATCGGTTGCGAACGCGGCGACACTTGCAAGTAGATGGTCGAATACGCGATTCAAGTGCTACTCTGGATTTTTCTCCAGGGATGTCCTGCTCGACCTTTCAATACCATCGTCTGACGCACTGTTAGACGACAAGTGGATTGCAATAGCAATCCAGAGTCCAAGGAAACGATGAAAATATTGCTCGTGCGCCTTCAGCGCTTTTGCCTTCTGCTTTCCGTGCTCCTGCCAGCCTGTCTTTTGGTTCAGGCACAGCAGACTCGCTTCGTGGTCTCGGTTCCGGTCGCGAATATGTTTTCGAAGCCTTCGGCGGATGTTGATGTGGTGTCCCAAGCCATTTTCTCGACCGCCGTCGACGAACTAGCGGAACAGCCTGGCTGGATAAAAATCAAGACTCCGCAGGATGGATACACAGGATGGGTAGCCCGCGCCGACCTGGTGGCGCTGGGTGGTAACAATCCCTATGCCACGACTGGCGAAATTGCTGAAGTTGAGGAATTGCGTTCGCATCTCTATCGCGAGCCGGACGTTACGACTCAAGCCCCGTTGATGACTCTGCCGTTCGAAGCGCGATTGCAGGTGCTGCAGGAAAAGCCCGGCGGCCGCTGGTTGAAAGTCCAGCTTCCCGATCAGCGCGTGGCATGGGTGCAGCAGGGCGACGTTGTCTTGAGCATGAACGGCGGCGCCGATCTCGTGCCGCACATGACGATTCCGCAGATGGTGAAGTTCAGTCACCGCTTTCTGGGACTGCCATATACCTGGGGAGGCAGTTCAAGCTTCGGCTACGACTGTTCCGGATTTGTTCAGATGCTGATGCGCCAGCGCGGCTATCTCATTCCCCGTGATGCCGATGTGCAAGCAGCGTGGAGTGGATTTGAGCCGGTCAAAGTTTCACGACTTCGCGCCGGCGATGTGCTTTTCTTCGGCGGTGACGGCAAGATCACACACACCGGAATGTTCATCGGCCATGGAAAATTTATTCAGGCAACCACGCATGATCATCCAGTGATCCAGATCAGCAAACTGGATGCATATTGGCGCAATCTGCTTGTGGTTGAGCGGAGAGTCAAACCATGAATCGTCGTAATTTTGTCCAGGCCGCTGGTTTGGGTGGGCTGCTCGCATGTCTGCCTGAAAATCCGCTGGCCTTTGCGGACGAAAAGAAAAAGTCCGCAAGCGCAACCACGGTTAAAACGGAGATTTATCGTTTGAAGCTGCGACATACCTGGACGACCACCATGTCCTCCAGCACCTATCGCGACATTCTTTATGTCCACTACAACCACGATGGAATCAGCGGTGTTGGAGAAGGCGCGCCGATCGTGCGCTATAAGGAAGATGCCAAGGGAGCGCAGGCCGCAGTGAATTCCGTGCTGCCGCTGCTGGATTCTTCCGATCCGACACAATTTGAAAAAGTCATCTCTGAAGTATTTGCTCGAATTCCTGGACAGTGGGCAGGGAAGGCTGCGATCGACATAGCCGTGATGGACTGGGTGGGGAAAAAACTTGGTGTGCCGCTCTATGAATATTTTGGGCTGGACCCAAACGATGCACCGGTGACAGATTTTTCGATCGGCATCGACACGCCTGAGATTACGCGCGAGAAGGTGAAGGAAGCGGCGGCGTTTCCGATTCTGAAAATCAAGGTGGGACTGGATACGGATGAGCAGACGATTGCAGCGGTGCGCAGCGTCACCGATAAGCCGCTTCGCGTTGATGCCAATGAAGGGTGGACTGACCGCGAAGTGGCGGCCCGCAAAATTGACTGGTTATCCAAGCAAAACGTTCAGTTTGTCGAACAGCCGATGCCAGCTGACCGAATCGATGATCTGCGTTGGCTGCACCAGCGTGCCAGTCTGCCGTTGATGGGCGACGAATCCTGTAGGCATCCGGCTGATATTCCAAAGTTAGTGGGCGTATTCGATGCGCTGAATTTCAAGCTGGACAAAACAGGCGGCATGACGCAGACGTACATGATGATCCAGATGGCGCGCGCGCTGGGATTTAAAACCATGCTGGGATGCATGGTATCCAGTTCCTGCAGCATCACCGCCGCTGCCCATCTTTCTCCACTGGTCGATTTCGCCGATCTCGACGGCAATCTTCTCATCGCGAATGATCCTTATCGTGGCGTTACGGTGAAGGACGGCAAGCTGATTCTTCCCGACCGCCCTGGACTCGGACTGCAATCTGCATAGGAGTAGGCACCGTGTTTCGGAATTCACCCGTTATCGTCGATCGCCGCGTCTGGTTCGACCTTCGATCTGTGCCGAGTGTTGTGCGCGGCACAAGTATGACTCTTGTCCTGCTGGGCGCGTCTTCGGTGGCTGTCTTTGCTCAGACTGCGCGGAAGCCGTTCACATTGCAGCAGGTGATGAGCGCGCCTTTCAACTCGCAGTTGATTGCGGCGCCCGTCAAGAACCGATTCGCATGGATTTCGAATGTCGAAGGACGGCGGAATATCTGGATCGCGGAGCCTTCCAACAACGGCTACACCTCCCGCGCAATTACCAACTATACGGACGACGATGGCCAGGATCTTTCGGGGCTGCAATGGTCTCCTGACGGGGACACTATTGCCTACGTTCGCGGCAGCGATCCAGATGGTCCCTCGAAAATGGCTGCAAATCCAGCCTTGGTGCCGCAGGGTGTGGAGCAGGATGTGTGGCTGGCTTCACTTGATGGTGGCGCCCCGAGGAAACTTGGGCCGGGCAATTGGCCGGCATTCTCTACTCGCGGAGACGCGGTGGCGTGGGTACTCGATGGACAGATCTGGTTTCTTTATTTAAGGGATGCCGACGCCAAGCCCGCACAACTGCTGCATACCATGGGAACATGCGGAACCCTTCGCTGGTCGCCCGATGGCAAATCGTTGGCGTTTGTCAGTGACCGTACCAGTCACAGCTTTATCGGCGTGTATTCCTTTACGACCAACACACTGGAATATCTGGACCCCGGCTCCGATCATGATCGCTATCCAATGTGGTCGCCTGACGGCAGTCAGATCGCGTTTGTTCGGATGCCGTACTACAAGCAGGAAAACTTTGACGAACCGCATCGCGCCGGTCTGCCATGGTCGATTCGCGTTGCGGATGTTGCGACAGGCAACGGTCGCCAGGTGTGGAAGGCTGATTCTGGGCCGGGTAGTTTTTTTCGCGAGATTGTTGGTTCCCAACAAGTCTTTTGGACCGCGAACAATCAACTCATTTTCCCCTGGGAGCGCGACGGCTGGACACATCTCTATTCGATTCCGGTGCAGGGAGGACAGGCAAAATTACTGACGCCTGGGAATTTTATTGTCGAATATGTTTCGATGAGTCCCGACCGCTCAAATATTGTCTACTCCTCAAATCAAAACGACGTGGATCGCCGGCATGTGTGGAAGCTTTCCGACGAGGGCAATTCTCCAGAGGAGCTGATTCACGGGACTGGCATCGAAACTGCACCGGTGGTGGCGAGCGACAATACCATTGTCGCCGTCCTGCATTCCGACGCCAAGATCCCAATGCGTCCGGCGGTGGTTGCGCATGGCGGACAGATTCAAGATCTGGCGCCGCAGACAATTCCTGCAACGTTTCCTGCGGCTAGTATGGTCACTCCCCAGCCCGTCGTTTTTAAGGCAACGGATGGTCTGCAGATTCACGGGCAGTTGTTTCTTCCCGACGGCGCGGAGAACTGTGTTCGTCGCCCCGCCGTGGTGTTTGTGCATGGAGGATCGCAGCGGCAGATGATGCTGGGCTGGCATGACATGGGCTATTACTCCAATGCGTACGCCATGAATCAATATCTCGCTAGCCGGGGGTACGTTGTACTTTCCATCAACTATCGCAGCGGCATCGGCTATGGACTCGATTTTCGCGAAGCTCTGGATTACGGTGCCACCGGCGCCAGCGAATTCCGAGATTTAAAAGGAGCGGCGCTCTACCTGCGCAGCCGCTGCGACGTGGAACCCGCACACATCGGTATCTGGGGCGGAAGCTGGGGCGGTTTTCTGACAGCGCTGGCACTGTCTCGCGCATCCGACTTGTACGCCGCCGGCGTCGATATGTCTGGCGTGCATGACTGGAATATTGATAATCCGCAAAATTTTGACATCTCCGACAGCGCGGCCGATCCAAATGCCCGCTGGCGGCTGGCCTGGCAGTCTTCACCGCTCTCATCTGTAAAGACCTGGCGTTCCCCGGTGCTGTTGATCCAGGGTGACAACGATCCGGAAGTACCGTTTCTGCAGACTGTCGAACTGGCAGCGGCGCTTCGTCGCCAGCATGTCCCTCTCCAGGAATTGATCTTCCCTGACGAGGTCCATGATTTCCTGCTGCATCGCAGTTGGGTTGCCGCCTACGCCGCCGAGGCCAAATTCTTCGACCAGTATCTAAAAAACGGCTCACAGGCACCCGCCGTCCAATGAGTTCGGCAGGGCGTATTTATCGATCGAGGCTTAACAATTTCCGCAGAATATATCCAACATATTCGCTTAAATAGCATCTAAGTGACTGATTGCCGCGACATACCTGGAACTGCCGCTGATGAGGCTCCGAATCGCCTCGAGTCATTTGATTTCAATAAGAGTGGACGAGATATGGGCGGGAATTCTGGGAAATGGCACTCCGGCTTACCTTATTCGATAGACTGGCAGTGTTCCAGAGTTAGTCAACAAAACGTTTCCCGAGGAAGACTGTCGCAGTGATGCATCTGAAACCCTGCACCTTACAACGCGCCTTGCCTTCGATCTTGATTGTGTTTGCGCTGCTGTGGCTGCCGCGCGCCTACGCAGCATCCTGCAAAAGCCAATCAGAAATGACACCTGCCGAACGGGATGCATTGTCGGCGGCTGCTCGTGCGATGGCCGGGGAGGTGCAGAGCGGCGATGTTCAAGCTCTCCAGGCCAAAACTATTCCCGCGGTAGCTGCCAACTTTGGCGGAATCGCTTCTTCAGTGGCAACCCTTAAACCGCTTGTCCAGCATGCCACCCTGACGGTGGACAATGTGTATACGCTGGACGCATCCACGGAGCCGGCGGGGGGCGCTGCAACCGACTTCTTTTGCGGAAATCCCATCATCGTCTTTCACTTTACGAATCTGCCCCCGGCGAAGTATGCGTTGGCGATTCTGCACGCTACTGGAGTTGAGAAGCCGCAGCAGATTTCCTTAGTTCTTTCTGAATCGGCGCCGAACCAGTGGATGCTGGCTGGATTCTTCAGCCGCCCAATGATGGAAGCGGGTCATGATGGACTGTGGTATTGGGAGCGGGCGCGCGAGTTTGCCAAGAAAAAGGCAAATCTGGCCGCCTGGTTCTACTATCAAACCGCCGCCTATTTACTGGATCCTGTACCGTTTTTAGCCAGCCCAAACTTGCAGAAGCTGCAGGAAGAAGCGAGCCTGGTGCGGCTGGCGAATCTTCCTGACGCCACACCGATGCCGCTGAATGTCCATGGGGAGACATTTCAGGTGACAGGAATGCAGCCGACCACCGAACTGGGTCCGTGGGATCTGGAGGTGCACTACACTCCCGACGCAGCGCATCAAGCCCAGTTGCGCGACCCTGCAGCGGCCCGGCAGCAGGTCATCGACGTGATGACAGCCCTGCTGCAAGAAAACCCAGGATTGCGCGAGGCGTTCCACGGCATGTGGGTGCGCGCCTATGAAGGAGATGCCTCCCTGTTCGCCCTGGAACTGCCGATGGAACAAATCCCCGCGGGGGGGCAAGCTGCGCCGACTCCGAGTCCAGTCGCGCAGCAAACAACTCCAGTTCTCGTCTACGATCCGACCAAACCCGAAGTTCAGCCCAGTCTCACCGTCGACCGCGACCCTGTCCTTACGCCCGATATTGAAGTGAAAGCGCCCGTCACCCCTGGAACGCCTGCGGCTGTTGCTAAGGCAGGTGAGATTCAGAAGGAAAAATCCGGTATTTACACGCTGCGCGAAGATGTGAATGAAGTGGTGCTGAACTGCACCGTCGTCAATGAGCAGGGAAAACTGGCGAAGGACCTGAAGAGCGCGGATTTTCAGGTTTGGGAAGATGGCGTTCCGCAAAAAATTGATTCATTCCAGTTCCAGGACCTGCCGGTCTCGATGGGCATCCTGGTGGATAGCTCCGGCTCCATGCGGGATAAGCGCGCAGCCGTCGATGCAGCTGCGTTGGAACTGGTAAAGGCTTCCAATCCGGACGATGAAGCGTTCGTAGTGAATTTTTCCAACCGAGCCTATCTCGATCAGGACTTCACTTCAAATATCTCCATGCTGCAACAGGGGCTGCAGCGCTTTGATCCGGAAAACATGACGGCGATGTACGATGCTGTGGTGGCTTCGGCGGACGAATTGTCCAAGGATGCGCGACACCCGAAAGAGGTGCTGATCATCATCACGGATGGCGCGGACAACGCATCCCGGTTGACCTTGGAACAGGCGGTTCATCGTGTCCAGTACATGGGCGGGCCGGTTGTCTACTCGGTAGGACTGCTGTTTGGAGACGATAAGGACGAAGCGGCGCGGGCCAAGGCCGATCTGGAAACACTGTCGGCGGATACAGGCGGCATCGCCTATTTTCCGCAGTCTCTACAGGACGTGGACGAGATTGCTGCTGAAATCGCGCGCGATATTCGTCATCAATACACGATTGGCTATCATCCTACCAAGGCCGTCACACTGGGCGGATTTCGCGTGGTTCGAGTGGAAGCGGAAGCGCCGGGTCGCGGCAAGTTGATCGTCAGAACCAGTAAAGGCTATTACCCCAGGCAGGAAATCCAGCAGAAGAAAAAGATGCCTCGCATCGAGCCGATTCAGCCTAAGCAGTAAATGCGAAGACGCTCGCGGAATGCAAGCGCAGGAGGCTGAGAAGGAAAGCTCCGGATCGCATGCAACCGGGTGAGCCGGCCACGTGCCGCGTGCTTCTCCCAGAGAACGATCCGACAACGTGCGACCAACACACTACATCCGAGCGCCTTTGGGGAATTTCGCTGTGGAAGGTCGCGACACAGAAGCGTCACTGCACAAAAAACAGTTAGGCCGCGATACTGTCGCGCATCGCGGCCTGGGTCAAACCTTAAAACATATGGAAGTCTACTTCAATGACCATCTGGACAGGAACAGGATGGCCCTTGAACATCGCCGGCTTGAATTTGTATTGGCGCACGGCTTCTACTGCCTTTTGATCCAGTCCCATGCCAAGCGGGTGCACGACGTGAACGCCTTCCGGATTGCCCTGAGCATCCACGATGAGTCCGACGGACGCGACGCCCTGGAATTTCACTCGGCGGGCCTGATCGGTAAATTCAGGTTCAACCTTGTGGATGACTACCGGAGCCGTGACGCCGCCGCCCACGGCCATTACGCCGCCGCCGTAGCCGCCTACCGATCCTGAGCCGAGTCCGCCGCCGTCGCCTGCGCCAATTCCGCCGCCACCACCCACACCAAAGCCAGAACCGCTGCCGCCGCCCTGTGACTTCATGACCACCTGGCTCGACTGTGGCATTCCCAGGTTGGGCATGCTGTTGTCTGCAATCTTGATCTGCTGGGGCATCACCATTGCGGGCGCGACTGCCAGTTTAGGATGATCCACCTGAAGTTCCGGAGGATTGATCGGCGTCTTCTCAACAGGAGGCAAATGTCCCTTGTTGGCGATCACGGGTTGATGGAAGCCACCGCCACCTCCGCCGCTCATCGCTTGAGGGGCGGGCGCGGTCACAGGTGGGATATAGGGCGGCACGACGACCTGCGTGACCTCAACCTTTTGAGGCGCGACGATATGATTGCGTGCCTGAAGGACAAACCAGACAAGCGCGGCAAAAATTCCCGCGTGCAAAACGAACGACAGCATGCTGGAAGCCGGGCTGCGCTTCACCGCCATCGGATCGGCAACTGCGATCGGTTGCGAAATCAGCTCCAGCGGTGGCAACTTCTCAGGAAAGAAAAAATCGCGCAGGTTTCCCAGCAGGCCTGTGAACAGGCTCTCGTTTGGCAACTCTCGTCCCACCGGTATCGGCGTGGTTGCCAAGTGCAGTTCCGGCATGGCCGGAAACGTGTCGGGCCGTTTTCGGCCGCGTGTAGGCCCAATAGAAGGGCTAAGTTCGGGATTTGTCAGTGCTGGATTGCCCATAACTGTTCGCTGGGAGGCAGAACCCCAGCATCTCCTTCAAGAATGTAAAGCAAGTTCAGTTCCAAACGAACCCACGTCGTGCACTTTCTATTGGATTCGGCCCAGTCTGTTGCCGGTTACCAAATTCCTTTGTCGCTACCAGTAATTTTCTGACCCACGGCCGCGGCTGTTGCCAGCCATGGAAGCAAACCAAGCCGAGCGCTGCTATGCAACTCCCGCTTGCGCAGCAAACCAGTCAGCTGCGTTCCATAAAGGCTGGCGGATTGCGGCATAATCGGGACCCGCAAAAAATCTTTGCGGAAGAAGATTTCTTCGCCGCCAAAGCGTGAAGACTCTCTGACGAATCGGGGTAAATCGAGACCGGTGCCGCGATATTGCTTCACGTAATCGGACACAATCACCAAATAGGTGGCGACGCCTTCCCAGATGCCGGAAGCATTCGCGGAATATCGCAAGTCTTCGTAGTCGACCGCGCCGGATTCAACCAGGGCTGCCGAGTCAACCACATCGCACAAACGGAAGTAAAAGTGGCGATACATGCGTTGCAGCGTAGAGATCATTAGCCGATCAGATGCCGATGTCACGCGGAAAGTATCGTTCTCAATCTGAATCAACCGGGTGCGGCCCATCAGGCGATCCGCCAGCGTGATCTGCTCTCCGGTCTGGCCCAGTCTTCCAACGTGAATTTCGACGGACTCCGGCAATCCAGGAATCAGGAAGTTCCACTTGCGCGCTAGGCGATCGCCCCAGCTCCTGGCATCCAGCTCAGCCTGAAAGTGGCGCTTCATCAAGGGCACTACTTGTTCTGGAGTGGCGGGGGTGTACAAATCCAAATCGCTGCCAAGATCCGGCCAATGGTCCAGCGACTTGATCACCGTTACGTCGAGGCCTTCCTCTGCAAATGCCTTGCAAATGGCATGCAGGTATGGAATCGCATTCTTGATGCGAGCCTGTTCCTCGGTCACTGCAGCTTCCGCCCATTCGGCACGCATGCCATCCTGCGCATCGCGATAGATTTTCAAGGCGATCTCAAATCCGCGCACAACAACGTGATTCAGGTTGGCAAGTTCGACCAGGTCATCAAATTCCTGACGGCTGATTCCGATGATTTCCGAACTCAGGGCTGTGTTGGACTGGGCCGACACATCACCCGCATGCTTCGACAAAAGCAGGCGAGAGAGAGTGACCATCGATTTAGACGAAATAGGCTGGGCAGTTGATTTGGGCATATGGGCAGTAGTTTTCTCAGTTTGAATTAGGTGCTGGTGGTTCAGAGTTTGGAGCTACCGGCGCCGGAGACTGGGTGGGAGCTGTGCTCGGTTTTGCCGGGTGATCACCACGACGTATGAGTTCGATTGGACCTGTTTCCTGACGAGCCGCCTGACGGTAGGCGTCGATCTCGCCATTCACTTTTTGATCGCTTGAACTGGCGACGGTGGTCAGGCTCGCGCCTTCAGCCGACCCTTCCGTTGCCAAACCAATGCGGGCGTCGGCACCATCTGCGCTGCGGGCTTTGGAGTAGTAGAACTGGGCAGTCTCCAGATCCCCATTTTTTTCGGCAACGTAGCCCAGGTTGTTCAGCGAAAACGCACTCTGTGGATCAAGCGAGTAGGCCTGCAAAAAGTCTTTCTTTGCGGCGGGCCAGTCATTCTGGTTGGCTGCGTACACGCCATGCAATGTCAGCATTCTCGCCTGCAACTCTGTGTCGCCCTGGTTATGAATGCGTTTCCTCAAGTCACGCGCACTGGCTGCGGCCACCTGGCTGATTGGCTTTCCCCGGGTGGTGCGATTCAGTGTCACGACGACAGGCTCAGTCGAACGCTCTGCCGCAGCCGCATCATATTGCTGCAAGGCTCCGCTGAGATCTCCGGTGGCCTCTTGCGCCACACCCAGATTGTTTAGCGTGAAGGGATTTTGCGGCTCAAGCGCCAAAGCTCGCCGCAGCATTACGACCGCCTCGAAATTTCGATCCTGTGCCAGCAGCTGGATGGCTTCCACGTTCATCCGATTGACCCGCATCGGCTTTTCCTTCAAGTCCGTCAGGGCATACGTCAGAGGCTTTCCCTCTAAATCCTTGGCATTACTCAGGTCGATCCTGGCGGTGCTGTCTTGCTCTGACGCAAGCTTGTAAAATTTTTGAGCGCGATCAAGTTTGCCCTGAAGCTCCGAGATGTAACCTAGATTGTTCAGCGTAAAGGGATCGGCAGCATCATAGAGATAGGCTTTGTAGAACAATCCTTCTGCTTTCTCATATTGATGTTTGCGCACTGCATCTACACCCTCGCGATTCAACCGCTGTACGGGAGTCAACTGGCTATGCTTTGGAATCGTGATTCGAAGATCTTTTCCCCAGGCATGGCAAAATCCTGTGCCCGTGATGAGCACAACTGCAGTCAAATATTGAAAACGAGAAACAGACATCGCAGGATTTCGCCTTTCCGCCCGTTCTTGAAGACGCGGACTATGTGGGGAGACTGTTAATAGGTAATTAAGATGCGCGATATCAAAATGTGTTGCCAAGATGAAGTAGCAAATCTGGGCTGGTTAAATGGGGCACATAATGCACCAATAAGTGTGCAAAGCCACCTTGCGAGCTCGCTTGCCATCAAAGAGTGATGCTAGAAATTCAGGGAATGGTCAGGGTGGGGCTAATGGTTCGTCTTTTGGCGGGAGTACTGCTGCTGAGCGCGGGGTTTGCACCGGCAGCGTTTGCGGCACAAAACTCTGCCCCGAACGTGGACAT
Source organism: uncultured Acidobacteriota bacterium (assembly GCA_963737095.1). Taxonomy (GTDB): domain Bacteria; phylum Acidobacteriota; class Terriglobia; order Terriglobales; family Acidobacteriaceae; genus JAKAAZ01. Next base: position 203,053 of record CAVTRK010000006.1, on the reverse strand, counting down.
CCTGGCTACCCCGCCCAGCGCACCAGGGTCGGTGGATCGCCCCTCCCTGCCGCCTCCACCGAAGGGAAGAAGCACCGTTGAGGGCGGCGTAATCCGCAGTGTTGATCCGGTTCGCGACCAAATGGTGCTGAGCGTCTACGGCACCAAGCCAATGAAAATCCTGTACGACGAACGCACGCAGGTTTATCGCGACGGAGTGAGAGCTCCACTCAGCGACTTGCATGCCCAGGATCACGCCTCGGTGCAGACCGTCCTCGACGGAACCAAGATTTTCGCGGTTAGCATTCACATGTTGTCCAAGGCGCCGCAAGGCGAAAGCCAGGGACAGGTGCAGAGTTACAACTCGGGGAGTGGAACCTTGGCCTTGACTGCGGCACTGTCCGGTCAACCCATCACCCTGCACGTACCTGCAGGGACGCCGATCGTGGGAGTGGGGCAGTTCATCGTTTCTTCGCCCAGCGCCGGCCTGCAAGACCTGGTGAAGGGAACGCTTGTCTCCGTTCAGTTCGACTCCAGCAACAACGGCCGCGGTGTGGCCCGACAGATCTCGATTCTCGCCACTCCGGGGTCGTCATTCGTGTTCACGGGGAATGTAGTTTCGCTCAACCTGGCCGCCAATCGCCTGGTTCTGCTCGATCCGAAAGATGATCAAACCTATTCCATCGTCTTTGACAAGAATCGCTTCCCGATGAGCCGAGACCTCCACGTTGGAACCCACGTGACCGTAACGACGAATTTCGATGGCACGCATTATGTGGCCACCTCGGCCAAGATCCTGTAGCTGGGTTGGGCAGAAATAGCGGCCAATCTGGCAGGAACCAAGCATCCCGCGTGGGCAGGCAGGCATCCAAATTGCGAATCAGAACATTTCTAATTCAGCGCTGGTCTGCTGGAGGATGAATCGTCTGGCTTTCGCGTTCTTTTCGCTCGCTAGTTTTTTGGACGCTAAGACCGTCAAGACTTTATAAGGATGGTGGAGCGTGATTTTGGCCATGAAGCGCTTGTTGATTGTTTCCGCTTGCATCTGCACAGGGCTGCTGTCTGGTTGTCGTGGCGTCGGGCTACTTCCCGCGCAACCTCCTGTTATTCCGACCGCAACAATTACCGCGTCACCTGCAACAGTGGCGCCCGGAAGTTCCACGACGTTGTCGTGGACGACCGCCTATGCCTCGACCGTTACCATCGACAACGGCATCGGTGCGGTGCCCCTAACCGGATCGATGCCGATCACTCCCTCCGCGACCACGCAATATACATTGACTGCAACCAGCGTCAACGGTACCGCAACCTCCATCGCGACCGTCAGCGTGAAAGCTCTTCCGCCGACCGTGAAGTTCAGCGCAGCTCCAACTTCGATCATGCCCGGCAACTCCGCCACCTTGACCTGGAGTACGACGAACGCCACAAGTGTGACCATCGACCACGGCATTGGGACTGTGGCGGCTTCTGGTTCGACCACCGTCAGTCCAACGTCCACGACGACCTATACGCTGACCGCCACGGGCAGCGGCGGGACTGTTACGGCTACAGCCAACGTCACCGTCCAGCAAATCATTCCGACGGCGAGACTCTCCGCGGCACCTTCAACCATTACGGCCGGTCAAACCTCAACCCTGACCTGGTCGACAACCAATGCAACGACGGTTTCGATCAACCAGGGAATCGGTGTGGTTTCGGCTTCGGGGAGTACGGTTGTCAGTCCGACCGATACGACGCAATACACGTTGACGGCAACGGGAACCGGAGGGACTGCAACTGCGTCCGCCACTATAACGGTGGGGAGGAGCGGGACTACGAATTCTCCCATCACCCACTTGATTATCGTAATGATGCAGAACCATACATTGGATAATCTGTTTGGGACTTTCCCGGGAGTGAACGGGTTGAATGCCACGTTGCCCAGCTACCACCAGGTGGACGCGGCCGGGAACACAGTTTCGCCTACACCGATTACGTCTCTGTCGGTTGCGGACCTGCAGCACAGTCAGCCCAAGTATGCGGCCAGCTGGGATAACGGCGCCATGGATAAATTCGCCTTTGAAGAAGGCGATGAGGCGATGCAGTATTACGACAGTTCTTTATCCGGATTGGCCACCGACAAGAAGCCTTACGGCATCAGCACTATTTGGAATTATGCCAAGCAATATGCCCTTGCGGACCATTTCTATATGTCTGTCATGAGCAGCGAGCCTGCACAGGAATTGGAATTGGTGTCCGCCACTGTCGATAGCCACCGGACTTCTGGCAGTCTTCCGTTTTACGATCCTTGCAGTGCGGTTCAGCAGCAAAAAAGTGGAGGCACCATTGCCGTACCTTTGACGGAAACCAACGTCGGCGATCAGTTGACGGCCAAGCAAATCTCATGGCAGTACGCCGAGATCAATTTCGATACATCGCAGAGTGGTACCTGCAATGATTATGTTCCGCAGGAAGAGCCGTTCCAGTACTTCACCTCAACGGCGAATTCCGAACACACAACCACCTTCACCCTGGCATCATTCAACGACATGCTCACCGCCGGCACGTTACCTTCCGTTTACTGGATTCAGCCCGACGGAGCCAAGGACATGCATCCGGGCGCGACCAACGTTCTGGATGGAGTTGAATTTCTCGACAATGTTGTGCAGGCGGTCAAGAATTCGGGCGAGTGGCAGAGCACCGCGATCGTCGTTCTGTTTGATGAAAGTGGAGGCTGGTACGACCATGTTCCGCCGCCGCAGCTTTCTGGCGATCCTTTTGGCGTAGGTGGGCAGGGCCTGGGAATGCGCGTACCCGTGATGATTATTTCGCCGTACGCGAAGACGAATTACATCTCGCACCAGCAGATGGATTTCGTTTCGATCCTGCGCTTCATTCAGTGGAATTGGAATCTGGGAGAAATTCCGGCTTCCATCCAGCACGCGCGCGAGCAACAGAGCGGAGATATATGTGATCTGCTCACGTCAGCGTGTGGCGCACCGACACCGTAGCCGCATCTGCCGACGTCCTGGCTTCTCGCAAATCTCGTCCTCCAGTAAGCTGATCAGAGAGGCAATTCTATCGAATTGCCTCTGTTGAGGTTAAATGGGTTCGCGAAACAGACGAGATTTTCTTAAGCTTTGCGTTGCGTCGATTCCTGCGCTGGTTGTCGCAGAAAAAGTTGACGCGGAACAAATCAGCGCAGCTGCTCCGGCACAACCGCAATTTCGCACGCCTTCCACGCTCGATCGCTACCTGGATCCTTTACCAATTCCGAAACGATTAGTTCCATACAAGTCGCGCAAGGATAAGGTTGAGTATCACGTCCGCATGGTGGAGTTCAAACACCAGATGCATTCGCAGCTTCCGCTTACAAAAGCGTGGGGATACGAAGGCCAATATCCGGGTCCAATGTTTGAAGCGATGTCCGGTGTACCGGTTGAGGTGACCTGGGAGAATCGTTTACCGACGCAACATATATTTCAAATTGATCCTCGCATTCACGGGGCGATGCCTCCTTCCCCCGCAGTCAGAACCGTACCTCATCTGCATGGTTCGCGGACGACGTCAGAAAGTGACGGGTTGCCGGAGAAGTGGTTCGAATGCGGAAAGTCGGTACGCTATCACTATCCAAATGATCAGCAGGCTGCGACGCTTTGGTACCACGACCATGCGTTAGGAATCACGCGGCTGAACGTATACGCCGGATTGTCGGGTTTATATCTTCTGCGCGATGCGAATGAACTCAGCATGAATCTGCCGTCGGGCGACTACGAGATTCCACTACTGCTCCAGGATCGCTTGCTCGATGATCAAGGGCAACTTGTTTACCACGCGTTTTGGGAGGAAGGTGCGCCAGTTCCGCCGGGCGTCTGGGGCCCGGAATTCTTCGGCGACCTTCCTGTCATCAACGGAGCAGTCTATCCACATCTTGATGTCGAACCGTGCCGCTACAGATTCAGAGTTTTGAATGGTTCAAATTCACGGTTCTATAACCTGTATATGAATCTGGCCGCCCATCCAACAGATGTTCCTAAGCTGGTTTCATTCAATCAAATTGGCAGCGATGGAGGTTTCTTAAGCAAGCCTGTTGCACTGGAGAGGCTATTGCTGGGGCCGGCGGAGCGCGCAGATTTGATCGTGGATTTTTCCGGCCTGGAAGGAAAGACCGTCACCCTTTCAAATAACGCGTCCGCTCCTTTTCCTGGATGGGACATCGTCGATCCAATTCATCCGACGCTGTATGAGTTGATGCAGTTTCGGGTGACCCTTCCCGCCAGAGCAAAAGGCAAATCGTTCAGCATGCCGGCTGAGAAGCCGCTACCGAGAATGAGCCCGACCTCGGCGGTTGTAAATCGGGATTTTGTGCTCTCCGAGAAGGTCGACAAGCAGGGCAGATCGCTGGGGCTGCAAATCAACGGTAAGGGCTATGATGAGGCCGTCACGGAAACGCCGAAGCTGGGTTCAATTGAAACGTGGCGGTTCATCAATACAACAGACGATGCGCATCCGATGCATCTGCACCTGGTGCAATTTCAGATATTGCATCGCCAGGGCTTCAACCTGGGCGACTTCCTTTTGAAGGGAAAGCTGGTGGTGATCGGATCCCCTCGTCCACCTGAGGAAAACGAAGCTGGCTGGAAGGACACCGCGGTGGTTTATCCAAATCAGGTGCTGACTATCATCGTTAGATTTGATGGCTACACCGGTCGATACGTTTACCACTGCCACATGCTGGAACATGAAGACAATGACATGATGCGGCCGTATGAAGTTGTTTCCGACAAGTCATAATGCGATGCAAAATCTCAGACCGCCGGAGGAACTTCTGTCGCGGAAACCATGGATGGCTTTGTACTTCCTGTGGGACTGAGCAGAGGCCAGCCTTTGTGGATCACATAATCCAGCCATGAGCCCGCAACCAGAGACGTCAGCACGGCCGCGAGAACCAAGGTCGTGTAAAACTTTGGACTGATGATGCCGGCATCAAATGCCACGCTGGCGAGCACGATTCCCGGGCCGCCACGAGCATTGGTGGTGATGGCGAGATTGATCAGATCCAGACCACGAAAGCCTGCCAGCCGACCTGCAAGCGAAACCGACAAAATCTTTACGATGCAACTGCCCAGGATAAACGCGGCAATCATCGGCACGGATACTCCACGTACCAGGTCCAGCTTGAGTCCGACAATTGCAAAGTACACCGGAATGAAGACGGCAAAAGACACTTTGCCGATGGCGTCGAGGGCGTCTGCGAAAAGCCTGCGCTTTTTATGCACCACAGCGAACCCCGCAAGGAAAGCTGCGAATACAAGGCTCACGTCCAGGGCGCCTGCCAGAACGCAGTAAGCCAGAAGAACGGCGATGGCGTAGGCGACGGGAGTTTGTTGCGCGAAGACGTTAAATTTCGACTTGTTGATTCTCTTGATGGCTCGCGGCAATAGAGTCAGGCCCAGTACGAAGAAGGCCACCGTAACAGCCAGGTGCAGCGACATCGCTCGTCCGTCGAGGACGGCGGTTCCGGCGAAGGAAGTGGCTACGGCCAGCGCCAACCATAAAACGATGTCTTCAAGAACGGCGACTCCTAGAACCAGTCGCGCAAAGCGGGTGTGAAGAATTTTCAAATCTGCGAAGATCTTTGAAACCACCGGCACCGATGTGACCGCAACTCCCACCGCCAGAATGATGATGAGCGAAACTCGATTGCCATGGGGGCCGGCAAGGGCGGGGCGGATCAACCAGGATCCGAAGGTCAGGCCAAGTACAAATGGCACGCCGGTGCCTACGATGGCCAGCCATCCCACTTCGCGCCGCTCTTCTTTGCTGAAGAGTTCTCGCGTTTCCGCACCAGACAAGAACATCAGCAAGAGCAGGCCGAGCCAGTAGACGAACCCCAGCGTGTGACCGTTGTCCGCCGATTTAAAAAGCTGCGAGATGTATGGAAATCTGCCCAACAAGGCAGGGCCGAGAACGATGCCGGCAAGAATCTCACCAATGACTCTAGGTTGCCGCAGCCGTGCGAACAGGTAGCCAAGTAACTGCGCCAGCCCGACCAGGAGCAACAGACTAAATAAAACCGAGAACAATTCAGAATTTGACAATGCTTAACCTCAAGTGATCCTCAATTGGATTCGTCTACAAATCATGGTGAGAAAAACGCGCTGCTTCAGATGCGATTCAACCGTCAAACTTCTTTCCAACATTTAGGGCAGTTTGTTCAAGTAACACGGATTCTTGACGTTTTGCTGTGGAGGCGTCGGCGGAGACATCCACTGCGGATTATTGAAATCGAAAAATTCCGTCATGTCGGGCTGCGCCGCATCGCGCTTGTTCAGCGGAGGCAGATTGAACCGCGTTTCGATGAACTTCAGGATGGCCGTCGAATCCATCACAGTGTGGGAAACATAGTGCTTCTTGGCGTATGGGGAAACGACATACATAGGTATGCGATAGCCGGTATAGGTGAAATCGCATGTCGGGCCTGTGATCGTGGTACAGATATATCCCGGCTTGAGATCGACCGGCTTGATGCCGTCGGGACTGACGGTCGGTTGTGGCGCCACATGATCGTAAAGACCGCCGCTCTCGTCGAAGGTAAAGATAAACGCCGAATCTTCCCACGAGGAACTGTTCATGAGGGCGTTGATGAGCGTGGAGGTATACCTCGCTCCCGCCTGGACATTCGTGGCATGGGCGTCGGTGACGGACCCGTGTTCGTCGAGCCCGGCGTCAGAGGCAGCGTATATCTCCGCGACTTGAGGCAGCGTGCCGTTTTGCAGATCGCTGAAGTACTCGGAGATAGGGGCGATGTTCTGTGGGAAATTTGCGACGGCCGTCTTTGAAAAGGTGAACTCGCTAAAGGCAACCGATTGGACCAGGCAGGAGGCCTGGTAGGGTGGTCCGGCACAATTGCCGCTCTCCGGGTTGATGTAGATCTTCCAGGTAATCCCCGCATTCTGAAGCTCCTGCCAAATCGGGTGTGCCGTGTGTAAGGCTTGATCCTGGGCGTCGGCACCTTGCTGCAACGCATCTCCCTGAGATGTTGCTGCATCGATGTACGCGCGGTTCACTTCCGTGCGCGCTAATACGGGCTGGAAGAAGCGGTCGGAGGTGGCGAAATTGCTGGCCATAAAGTAGTCGTAGTTCATGTCGGTGCCGTCAAAATAGCCCATGGCGCGGATTCCGTTGGTGTCGTAAAACGGTCCTCCTGGGTTGTCACGCGCGTCGCCCGCGGCGGTGTGCACAAACCCATTATTCTTGGCCGGATACCTGCCCACCTGATCTTGATAGTTCCAGTCGATATGGGCCTCCTGCCAGGAAGGACTGGTGTTTTCATTGCACACCGAGACCATGTGGAATGAAGCTACCGTGTTACTTGGGTCCCAAATGCATTTGCCCGGATAAGGGCTGGTCGGATCGCACCCGGGGAGGGCCGGCGGCGGCCCGTAGAGCGGGGCTGCGCCGCTGGTCGGGTTGAACTGAGGCAGACCGTCGAATGACTCGTCGGAATATCCGTTGTTTTTCCAATACTCCCTCATGGCGCCGAAGTAGTTATCCAGCGAGCGATTCTCCTGGGCAAAAAAGATGATGTGTTGGATGGAGGTAATACCTCCCGTTCCCTGGTCGAATGTCGACGTCACCGTAGTATTGGCCGTCAGAGTCACGCTACATGTTCCCTTACCCGTGCACGCTCCAGACCATCCTGCAAAGGTGTCTCCCGGATCGGCAGTCGCCGTCAGCACTACCGTTCCTTTGGGGAAGCTGGCAGAGCAGGTTGTCGGGCAGTTGATTCCGGTCGGAGAGCTGGTCACCGTCCCTGCTCCCGTGCCTGCGCTATTCACCGTCAGGGTGAAATTCGAGGGACCGGCTTTTACCGTGACCGTCGCCGAGGCCGAAATCTTACCTCCTGCGCCGGTAGCGGTCGCGGTGTAGGTTGTAGTTGCATTCGGGCTGACCGCCTGAGTTCCACCGCTCGCACCCAGCGTATAGGAACTGCCATCCCCTCCGGTCACAACAACTCCCGTCGCGTTGGTTGCCGTCACCGTTAAAGTCGACGAACTTCCAGATGTGATCGATGTCGGATTGGCGGTGATTGTAACCGTGGGCGCTGGCTGGTTCACTGTCACGGTCGCTGCTGCCGTAGCGTTTCCGCCCGCGCCTGTTGCTGTCGCGGTATATGTGGTTGTGGCACTCGGCTTTACCGATTGCGTGCCCCCGGTTGTCGGCAATGTGTACGAACTGCCATCCGTGCCTTTCACGGTTACTCCCGTAGCATTGGACGCCGTCACAGTCAGCACGGAAGAGCTTCCAGCCGTGATGGAGGCAGGGTTGGCTGTGATGGTCACTGTCGCAGCGGGCTTCGGATTCACAGTGATGGTTGTAGTTTGCGTGCTCTTCCCGCCGGGTCCTGTTGCGGTTGCCGTGTAAGTCGTCGTTTTGGTGGGGCTGACCGATTGCGTTCCGCCGGTCGCTGCCAGGGTGTAGGAACTGCCATCGCTGCCGGTGACGGTCACGCTGGTGGAATTCTTCGCGGTGACAGTCAGGGTGGTTGAGCTTCCAGCTGTAATTGTCGATGCGCTCGCCACGAAGGTAACGACCGGGGCCGCCGTCGCATTGACCGTAACAGTTGCGGAAGCGGAAATTTTCCCTCCCGCTCCCGTGGCCGTCGCGGTGTAGGTTGTTGTCGCCGTCGGCTTGACTGCCTGTGCGCCGCCATTCGCTGCCAGGGTGTAAGAGCTGCCGTCACTGCCAGAGACCATCACGGTTGTGGCATTGGACGCGACCACCGTCAATGTGGACGAACTGCCTGAAGTGATGGATGCTGGATTGGCCGCAATCGTGACTGTTGGCGCCGGACTGGTCACTGTCACGGTTGCACTGGCTGAGGTCTTTCCTGCAGAACCGGTCGCGGTTGCGGTATAGGTAGTCGTTGCAGTCGGCTTGACGGACTGAGTTCCTCCGGTTGAAGCGAGGGTGTAGGAACTGCCATCGCTGCCTGAAATCGTCACTCCCGTGGCGTTCGTTGCGGCGACCGTCAATGTGGACGAACCACCCGGTGCAATCGAAGTGGGGCTAGCAGCAATCGTTACCGTAGGCGCGGGCGTAGTCGACGAGGTGACGGTTACGGTGGTAGTTGCGGAAGTTTTGCCACCTGCCCCGGTCGCAGTCGCCGTATAGGTCGTGGTTGCTGTAGGAGTGACAGATTGTGTTCCGCCGGTTGCCGACAAGGTATAAGAACTGCCGTCGTTTCCCGTCACGTTCACCGATGTGGCATTGGTCGCGGTCACTGTGAGTGTGGACGAACCACCGGAGGTAATCGAGGTGGGGCTGGCTGCGATGGTGACAGTGGGCGCCGGATTTGTGGCTGCGCTGACGGTCACAGTCGCGGTCGACGTGATCGTACCTCCAGGTCCTGTCGCCGTGGCCGTGTAGGTCGTGGTCGCAGAGGGGCTGACAGATTGTGTGCCACCTGTCACTGCCAAGGAGTAAGAACTGCTATCGCTACCCGTGACGGTCACAGATGTGGCGTTGGTCGCGGTCACAGTTAATGTGGAGGAGTTGCCCGGGGTGATCGACATCGGGCTGGCAGTGAGGTTGACCGTCGGAGCGGTCGCCGTTGCCACATTCACGGTCGAACTCGCGGTGATCGTTCCCCCCGGTCCGGTTGCGGTCGCGGTGTACGTGGTCGTCGTGGTTGGAGTGACGGGCACAGTGCCGCCATCCGCAGGCAGAGTATAGGAGGTGCCGTCACTTCCAGTCACTGTCACGGAAGTGGCATTCGACGCGGAGATACTCAGCATCGCCGTGCTTCCCTTGGTCAGTTGCCCTGGATTTGCGGAGATATTCACCGACGGCGCTGGCGGAGGAGCCCCGGGAATGGTGTCGGCGCATCCGACGATGATTGCGAACAGCGAGAGACTAGATAGCAGGACCAGGGAGAGACGGCCAAACCGAAACCAAGGAAGTTGAGTCTTCATAATATTTTTTCCTCATTCCTTTCATCAGGAACGATGGTGTTTTCACTGCATCAAAAAGTTGGATGCAAATTTAGGCCGGGGGTGCCACTCCGAATATCTCCGTTCTCTAAGTCGTTCATTAAATTGGAGAAATTAGCTCTCAAGCTGCGATCTAGAGTTCGCTTTCGAGCCTGGGACTGGCCGCGAATCGATCGGGCTCCGGCAAGTCGGCTAATGTTTCTGCTTTGTGCCACGTCAACGGGTTGGCGAAATCCGGCGAAAGACCGCGATTTCCCGAGTGCTCTGTTCTGTACCAATGAGCCATTCCCTCGCTGGCGAACGAATTCGCGGGGGATTTCTTGAGGACTCGCGGTACTAGCGACTGAAGTCGATCGCTCCACGGAACGGAGGCTCCGCGAACCAAATCGCTCTGGCATTTCTTCAAATCAAACCAGCGGAGATAGCTGCGGACGACATTCGCCATCGTCATTTTGACGCCGGCTGCGAAGTTTTCTTCTGCCATGCTGCGCTGCAGGTCGGGCGACTGGAGAATGGTAGTCAATTCCCGGGCTAGATGGCCGCTATCCCCTTTAGCGAAGAAGCTGACCGCCATGCTTTCGTCGGTGACCATCTCCCGCAGATCGGGGATTTCCGCCGAAACAATCGGAACTCCATATTCGCACGCCTGGTGCGCAGGGCCACTCGAGCCGGTCGCCGAGTCATAGGGCAGGACCAGGATGGAGGTGGAGCTAAACAGCTCTGGAATATCTTCTTCGGCGACGTATCCCAGGAAGTCGATCGGTAGATGCTTTGGTTGGGCTTCGCGGATTGATTCCCAGTAACCCGGCTTGGTGTGGTGATTGGCGCCGGCGACGACCAACCGGGCATTGGGGATTTTCTCGACTACGGCAGGAAAGGCTTCCATCAGCGTTTCCAGACGCTTGTAAGTACCCCAGTGTCCAATTGCGAGAATTCGAAGGTCCGGGTTGCCGCGCTTTTCAAAGGCCGGCGGAGTGGGATTGGCCGCGAATGTGCCATGGGTGCCCAGAAGGACGTTGCGGGCGGAGTATTTCTCGACCAAAGTTCGCCGGTAATGCGGTAATAAAACGGAAACTGAATTCGCGCCCAGTAAGGCTCTCGTCGCCATCTCGCTGCCGAGGCGCACGATCCGTTCGCGTCGTATTCCCGCAGCGGCAAAGTTCACGTGCTCCAGGATGTGGTGCAAGGTGACGTGAGTATAGAATCCGGCAGCACGCGTTAAGGCAGGCGTGGAAAGTCCGAAGAACGCTGCAAACGGATTCTCTGGCGTAGCAAAGCTGGAAAAGACAAGATTGAACCAGACCACGTCGGGCTTGATTTTGCGAACCGCGTTCAGGATGCGCGCAGGATTTGCGATGCTTCCGAACTTCCAGCAGCGAACCACGTTGAAATCCGGCAATTCGGCCTGGGACGCAGCACTGATGGGTTTCCCGCTGGAGTCAGTTGCGAAATCGTAGTCTGCCAATTCATCGGCAAGAATCGTCAACTCCACGTCGGGAAGGCGTTGTAACTCCCGCGCGACATGGAAGGCATATTCATTCAGCTGTCGGCCGCTGGGGGGGAACGTCGCCACTAAGCAAATTTTCATCCGTGCCTGCCTCAAAAAATTGAGATGCTTACATACGGCCGGAATTGCTGGTTCTTTCCGGGCGTGTAATTGAAAAATGACTCCTGCTCGAACCCCGCTGAAAAGTGGAGCGGGTACTGCGCTTCAACGTCCCCCGTCGCGTCGTTGATCTTATGGTGGAGGACTTTTACATAAGAGACCGAAAAGCCGTTTTGAGTTGCGTCGTAGGCGTGATAAGTTCGGGTGTTTTCGTAAGCCAGGGATGCCTGCAGGATCCAGGAGGGATTGGGAGTGAAGCCGACGGTACCAGCGTAACGTACTGCCTGCGCAATTCCGGACCTAGGAGTAACCACACGCCATGCCCGTACGTCCTCCACGACAGCCTGAGCGTTCCAACGGTTTGAAATGTGGCGGGCGAAGCCAATATAGGACGAAGTGAAGTAATCTTCGATGCCGACAGGGGAGAATTGCTGATCATTCGCTCCCCAACCTGCGAGCAAGGCATTCTGTCCCCACGGACGCCCAACGCGGAAATTCAGCGAGGCCGCCAGGGCTCGGGAGTGGATATCGCTCTCTGTGTAATTTCCCCTTTCATAAATTACATAGCCGGTAGCGGAGATAGCATTGTAGAACGAGGTTGTCGAGCCATAGGCGAAAACGCGGAACATATTCTGATCCATTTGCACTGGAGATTCCGAATCCCGGCGAATCGTTCCTTCGACTCCGCTGTTCAGGGTGATGGAATTGCGGCCGAGACGAATCGAAGGGTTGACCCCGAAACTGGCGTTGTAGTCGGTTGTATTACGGTTCACGATTGAGCTGGTAGCCGGAACAGAGATGGCTCCCCGCGAATTTCGAATCTGGAAGAATCCGCTGGAAGGCACGAAATTCTTAAAATGCAGGTGGTACACCCCCATTCCTTGCGTAACCAAAGAGGACCGAAGCGGCGGAAGCAGCGCGATATCAGTTGGCGGCACAGGGGTCTGCTGATCCAGCTTGGCGTCCAAAACGTAAACTGTCGTATCTTCGAACGTTGGCTGGACGGAGAAATTTCCTAGCACGCTCATCTTTTGATTGAGCAGGTATCCTTCGCTCGCCCCGGCTGCGAGCAGACTTTGTTGTGCGGATTGATCTTCACCCGCGGCGCTCGCAGCCTGCGCGAAGGCGGTCAATGCCTGCACTCCCTGGTGTTGCTGCCGATAGACACTAGCTTGCGCCAATAGATACCGATAGTCGGATTGACTATCTTCGGAATTGACCGCCGCCAGTTCAGCCGCGGCGCGGTTTACGTCTCCAAGTGCCAGGTAGGTGTTGGCCATTCCCACCCGGACCGTGATATCTGGCGCGCCTGCAGTTCGCGCGCGCCCCAGGTAGGTGAGGGACAGGTCGTATTCATGTAGCAGCCGGAAGATGTCGGCGGCCTGAACGTATTCGCTTCCACTTGCTGGCGCGGTTGTTCCCGCTTCGGCTTCCATAAAAGCCAGCGCAATTTGGCGTTCGGCATCCTCCGCGTGGTTTTGCTGCGCCATCACATGGGCAATGGCCAGTCGCACAGAAACGCGATCACTGTGCGGAGTGGAGAGTGCTTTGCTAAACCGTTCCATCGCACCTTTTTGGTCTCCGATGGTGCTGAGCGCTTGTCCAGTTGTCACGTAAATCTCGCTCAACTCGGCTGGATTAGCCGGGTTGGGATTTTGCAGCGCGTGCTGCTCGGCCAGTTGAACGTATTCCATGGTGTGCTGCCGATCCTGCTGTTCCGCGTAGGCGCGCGCCAGCAGGCCGTATACAACAGGGTTGTCTGGAATCAATTTCTGCGCAATCAGCAACTCTTTGATCGAGTCGTGAAACCGCCTCTCCGCGAACAGCGCATTGCCTAGTCCCAGGTGTAAGCTGCCGTCGTTCGGAGCAAACTTCAACGCGGCGTGATATTCGTCGACCGCCTTGGTTAGCATGCCCTGACGCCCGTATGCAGTTGCGCGAATCACGTGCACGTATTCTGAATCGCCCATGATCTTCTGTGCCAGTTCCGATTCATGAATGGCGGCCTTGGACTTTCCCAGGTCGAGGTCGGAATACGCGAGTCCCATGTGCGCCTGGCCATCATTCGGTTCTAACTTGATGGCGGCTTCAAAGTCAGACGCGCCGGATGTCGGGTTGTGAAGATCGTTGTACACATAGCCGCGATTCACGTAGGCCGTCGCCACCTTCGGGTTGCGGCGGATAGCTTCAGTGAAATCCTGCAGCGCTTTGTCGTTGTTGTTGTCATGCTTCTCGACGTATCCGGCCAACAGCGGAATGTCGGAGTCTTGCGGAAACGTGTTGTAGTATTGCGACGTCAATTTCGCCAACTGGCTGTACTGCTGCAGCTGAAGGTAGTCGTAGCCGAGATACACCACCACGTCTCTATCCTTCGGAAGCGCTTTGATGGCTTGCAGGCCGACGTCGACAGATTCCTGATAATGACCTTGCAGGCGAAGGAAGCGCTCGTGCTGCTTCAGTACCTGTGGCTGCTGGAGCATCTGATTGGAAGCGCGTTGCAACCATTCTCCGGCCAGGTCGAGTTTCTGCGCTTCGATGGCCGCGTTCATACCACCGGCGATAATCAGCGCGTTCTTGGGAGCCAGCGCAAAGGCCTTGCGATATGAGGCTTCCGCCTTCGCGAACTCTCGATGAGCGGTGTACATATCGCCAAGAGCGAGATAGGGAATATACAAAGTGGGATAGTCTTTGGCGAGGCGTTCGAAATATGCCTTGGCTTCGGCCTCACGACCCACCACGCGGGAGGCATAGCCCAGAGACGTCAGGGCAAACCGGTTACGCGGGTCAATGGTGAGAATCTTTTTATATGCGGCAATGGCTTCTTCGGTGTGTCCCATCTTTACCAGCAGATCGCCATCCAGCTGCAAATTGTTCGGATCGCGCGGGCTAATCGATAGCGCTTCATTGATGTCTTTCAAGGCACTGTCGAGGTTGCCTGCATTCATCTTGATCAAAGCGCGCAGCCGCAGAAACGAGGCTCGATTAGCCCCCCGCTCGTCCAGCGCTCCAATTTGCGTTTGCGCGATTTTCAGTTGCTGCTGCTGGGCATTGTCATCGCCCAGGTTGCGATAGAGCTGCATTAAGTCGACATGAAGCTGGATGCCGTAGAGAGGACCTTCTTGCGGGTTCGCGGGAAGGTGATCGATGGCTGTGATGTACTCTCGAACTGCGTCATCCAGATGGTCCTGGAGTTGCGCAATCTCGCCGCGAACCGCGTGCAGGCGATATGAATTCGGATTGATTGCCCCAGCGCGCTCGAGAAATGGACTTGCATTGTCGATGCTACCTGCGGCCACCGCTGCTTGTGCGGCAGATAGCTGATAGCCCAGATTTTTCGGCAATTGATTGGCCACTTCCGCCCATTCTTTGGCAGAATCTGTGAGCTTGCCATCCAGTTGATACGTGAACGCCAGTTCCGCCTTCACGTCCGGCCTGGGATTGCGGATGGATTTTAAAGCCGCAACCGCCGCCGGGTAATTTCCCACCTGCCGGTAATATCCAGCCAGCGATCGCTGCACATCTGGATTGTCAGGATCGCGTTTCTTCGCCAGCGAAAGGTAGTGGTTCGCTTGATCGAGTTGCTTCAGATGTTCGTAGGAGATTGCCAGCAGAACTTCTGCGCGAGCATCGGGCTTCAAACGCTCTGCCCGGTGCAGCCAATCCAGTGCCCCGGTATAGTCTCCCGATCTCATGTAAAGGTTTCCCAGCAGCAGGACGTCGTTTCTGCGCCGCGGGTTGGAAGCAACCACCTGCTTCAGGAGTTGCATAGCGTCATCCGTCCGTCCCATCAGGCTGTAGGTTTGCGCCAGCCCGGAGAGACCTTCGACTGAGGAGGGGCTAAGGCGGAGCCCACGATTGTAGGCGGACAGAGAGAGTTGATAATTGTTGCCAATTCGCGCCGCATACCCCAGGAAGAACCACAAGTGTGGATCGTCTGGCGCAGCTTGTGCAGCTCTTTGCGCATACTCGACGGCGAGAGTGCGATTGCCTTGCTTCAGCGCCTCTTTTGCTGCATTCTCCAGCCGGGCGTTCTGGATGTTGGATCCCCACCCGAGGGGTTGCGCAGGTACCTGCGCGCCCTTTTTCGGGGCGGTTTTTTGCTGGGATGGGGCAGGTGTGCTCTGGCCTACTGTGTAGGTTTGCGCATGGCTGGGGAGGGTGAGCGCGATTCCAAGCAGCGACACATAAGCAATCTTCAAGAAGCAAGGTGGAGCAATCAAAGGGTCACCAAATTTATCATCCAGATAATGCAAAAGGTCTTAGATTCTAAAATGCATAGAGGCGTTGGCTGAGGCCACAACTCTATCGCCTCAGTGTCCATCCGTTGTAGGATGAGCCAAGCAACCAGTGCCGGTATCGTTGAATCTAAAGTCTCCTTGATAGAAAATCCAAGCATTTGTTGAAAGGGAACTGTGGACAGAATTGAGTCGGTCGCGCCGTCGTCACGGCCCCTACCGATGAGCCTCATTCTTTTGGCCGCTTTGGTAGTTCATTTACCTCTGATGCTCATAAGATTGCCGCTGAGTTCCTACGATGCGAATTTCCACATCTTTTTCGCGTCGCACTACCTGCACCACTGGTTTAACCCCTGGAACACCAAGTGGTACGCGGGATTTTCGCAGACCACGTATCCTCCGTTGCCGCAACAGTGGATTGCAATCATCTCGCACATTACGGGTCTTGATCTAGCATATATGGTGGTGCAGTTGGCTGCCATCCTGCTGCTGGTTGTCGGCGTCTATCGATTTTCCAAGCTTTGGGTCAACCCCAGGGCAGCTTCCTTTGCCGCACTCGCCACCGTTTTTCTGGGATCGGAAAGCTTCCTGGTTTACTCCGCCGGCCAATTGGCGACGACCTCCGCTGCGCCGATTTACCTGAACGCGCTGCCGTATTTATTTGAATGGGTTCGGCACGGCAGCTGGCGATCGTTTCTGAAAGCCAGCGTTCTGTTCACGGCCGCGGCCGCCGCGCACCATGCGACTCTTCTGTT
Organism: uncultured Acidobacteriota bacterium; assembly: GCA_963737095.1. Taxonomy (GTDB): domain Bacteria; phylum Acidobacteriota; class Terriglobia; order Terriglobales; family Acidobacteriaceae; genus JAKAAZ01. The sequence continues at coordinate 186,504 of CAVTRK010000006.1, read as the reverse complement.
CGGATCGTTTTTCTATGCGGTGCCGGTGCTGGCATTGGTACTGCTCGACCGTCAAGGTGGGCCGAAGACGTCCACACCGGCCTTCATCTTCCGCACGGTCACGATCGTACTGGTGGTCGGTGCCGCGGTTGCCGTGGTCTTGCTGCCTTTCTGGATTGCGTTGATCCATTATCCAGTCACACAGGCTCCGATTCCGCATCCCAGCCGCGCAAACTATATTCTCAGCCCGATCTATAGCCTCAACTTCCTGCTGGCGCCGTATGGTGCCTTATTGCTTGCTCTTCCCTTTATCGTGCTTCGGGGTTCTGCAGTTGTCCGCCTCCGTCCGCTCCTGCTGGGTTTCTGGGTTGCAGCTCTGATCGGCCTCGGCGGCACAACTCCCATTGGGCATCTCCTGCTTGGCAGAGCCTATGAAGTATTGACGATGGAGCGCTTCACGTATTGGGGGACACTTCTGACGCTTCCCATCGTGGGCTTGTTGGCCTCAGAGCTGGTGGACCGATTCCGTATGCAAGCGATCATTCCACTCACGATTGCGGCAGCTTTCACCTGCGCATTCGCGGTTGCCTGGGTTACCATTCGGCCGGCGGAGGGAGCCAGCATTAAAGTGGATTCGGTGGCCGCTTGGCTCAATCGTGACCGCCACGACCAGTACCGCTACGTGACCCTGGGATTTGGCGACAAAATCTCCCGCCTGGCGGTTCTGACCGATGCGGACAGCGTTGACGGCGTGTGGAACTCCGGGCGACGCCTGCCGGAACTCACCGCGAACGGCGCGGCAGAGCTCAGCAGTACCAAATACTTTGGCCAGGCAGGCGTGGACGCGTTGCGAGCCATGCTGCGACATGCCGACAAATACGGCCTGAAATGGGTCATCGTTCGCGATCCATATTACGACCCGCTGCTGAAATTCGCCGGCTGGAGACCGGTCGATGACCTTGAAAATCACACCATCACGGTATGGGGCAAAGACGGCGTACCGCCCGCAGTACCGCTGAATGCGCCGGAAATGCCGCCGCGTTGGCAGGGCATCCTGTGGGGCACCCTCCCATTTGGAAGCAGTCTTCTTGCGATCCTGGTCGTCTTGATTCCTGGCCGGAAATATGAAGGCACGGAAGGTGACCTTAGCTATGCGGGCCAGAATGACCTGGAGCCGGGGAGACTAGTCTCGTGAAACCAGGACGTATCCTAGCCGCCTCCATTACCGCCGCGACCGTGATCTTTATCGCGATTGGAACGCTGCATCCAGATCATTGGGCGCTGATGTATGCCGGCGGAAAGAATTTGTTGCGAACCTCTTCTACGCCGCAGGCCGCTGTTGAAAACCTCGGCGATGAGATTCGTCTCAAGGCCTGGCACCCTGCGTATAACAGCCTGGCGAACAAGGCGGAATTTACTGAAGCGGACTTCATGCACGACCTGACCGGCTACTACCTTAGCCTGCGCACCTACGCAACCCTGGAAAGCTTCCAGGTGCGACCCTTGCACGCCTCCAGCGATCAGGCTGAGGTGCGGCTGAGGATGCACTGGTCTTCGGTGGTCGGCCCCTTTACGACTACGCGCGATTTGCACGTGGTGAGGAATGGCGATCGCTGGAGTGTGGATTGGCCACTGGTGAAGAAAGCAGTGGTACCGCCGCAGGTGATTCCGGAAAATTATCTGCGCTGGGATGTGATCTATCGCGGCGCGGGCGACGAATGGGGAGTCCAGGATGTGGAAGCCCCCCATGTGCGCATTGTCGACATGCACCCGGTGCAGCGAGCTGAAGGCGTGGTGGTATTGGGTGAGCTATTGAATGAGGATGTCGTACCGGCCTACGTTTCGGTGCGGGCGACCTTGTTATCAAAGAGCGGCGAGGCAATTTCCAGTGAAGGCAGCTTCGACAAAATCTCTCACATCCTGTTGCCGAAGCAAGTGACGCCATTCTTTATCAATTTTCCCAATGTGACCTTGTCGGATGTGGGCAGTATCAAAATGGACCCTCTTTCCAGCCTGGTCAGCGCGTCCGCAGGACCTGTCATCGCAATCGAAAACGAGCGATTGAATCCAGCGCCGGGCTCCACAGTTACCGGACAGCTAGTCAATGAAGGCGGCCAGGTGGTGAATATCGCCCACATTCTGGAAACCCTCTACGACAAGACAGGTCAGGTAGTTTGGGTGACTGATCAATACACCGATCACGCGCTGTTGCCGGAAACACCCATGCCGTTCGTGATCCACATTCCAGAAGATCTCGCCAGGAAAGTCAGCAGCGAACGCACAATTCTTGAAACCTACAGCGTAAGAGGTGTCGAGTGAGGTCAAGGCTCGCATGCCTGGTGATTGGCATCTCTCTCATCACGCTTCCGCGGGGTTATGGGCAGGATGGTCGGATGAGTTTGCCGGCGACCGTTGAAGCGGGGAATGCCTTCTCCATTCAAAGTACTGGCAGCGGCAACGGTGTGCTCTATATTGTCAGTCCGAGCCAGGTGCTCAAGCGGAATGTGCAATTGGGGCAGGCAGCCGATTTTCCCGCAGGCTCGCTCTACAATGCGGGGCATTACCTTGCCATCCTGGTGGCGGGCTCAACCACGGATAACGGCTGGTTCGACGTCGTGCCTGCGAGCAAGCCGGACAACCTGAGTTTTCTGGCAAGGCCATCACGGCTGTCGATCGGCTTGCATAACGGAATCAGCGGAACGTTGTACATCTTCGACGCCTACCACAACCTGATCCTCAAGCCGACCCCGGTCTCGTTCAAGTTGTCGATTCCTTCGGCAGCGGTGCAGCAGCACACAGTGACCTCCAGCCAAGGAGAGGCGACGACAGAAATGGATTCGGGGACGAAAGACGGCTTCGCCAAGTTTGAGGCGCAAGTGGATGGAATTTCGAGCACGCGCATCGTGGAGCAAGTTCCCGGCAGTCCATGCGGATTGAAGATGACAGCCACGCCTTCCGGAGACAAAATTCAATTGCAGACTGACCCAGTGCGTGATTGCAGCGGGAACGCCGTGCCGGACGGAACCATTGTCACTTTTACAGAAAACTACAACGGCACCCAATCGACGGCAGACGTTCCACTGAAGCACGGAATCGCCCAGGTGGAGTTGCCGGCTCATCCAGGCGCAACCCTGACGGTTGCCAGTGGAGTGGCGCTGGGAAATGAGATTCATTGGCAAAGATAATGACGATCAAGTGCATGCTGGTTGTACTTTCGATGGCGGCCATGCCGGGCTGTATGTTTGCAGCCCAGCCCGTGGTCCATGTAAAACCGCCGAACCTGCATGGCACGCGGCCGTTGCAGGATGAAACCGCAACTGCTGTGGTTCGGGATTACCTGGAATCCTGGCAGAGCCTGACGGCAGCAATGCGCCAGAACCGCGCTGCACTGCTCGATCGGGATTTTACTGGAACCGCCAAGGATAAATTGACAGACACGATTCACCAGCAGGCTGCCTTGGGAATTCACACCCGCTATCAGGATCGGTCGCACAACATTCAAATTATTTTCTATTCTCCGGATGGACTTTCCGTTCAATTGGTGGATAATGTTGAATATGATCAAGGGGTCGTAGATCAGCAGAAAGTGTTGACGACCCAGCACGCTCACACCCGCTATACCGTCGTAATGACCCCCGCCGAAACGCGGTGGAGAGTGCGAATTTTTCAGGCTCAGTCGGAATGATGCGTTTTACGTTGAAATTGAAGAGACGCCCTACCCCGGGGCTTGAAATGGCATCCCATAACAGTCGGACAGAAAAACAATATTGATAAAACGAATTGAAGAATACTTGCATCCTATTTGGCTATGTGAACACCCGATGAATTCCCCATTCTGACGGTTCAGCCAATTTTGTTGGGATCATTGCAGAGAATTGGCTAAGCAACAAAACCCGTTCAAATTGTCCGGCCAAGACAAAGCAAGTTGAAAGAGAGTTCGGGCAGATGAATAGGCATTTTTGATTTTAAGACTAGGGCTTCCGGGGGTCTCACCATGATTTCAGTCGTAATTCCGATTTATAACGAAGAAGAATTGATCTGTCAGTTGCACGAAGCCGTGGCTGCTTCCATGAGCCAGGTTGGGGAAGATTGGGAAGTCGTTTACGTCAACGATGGTTCCAAGGACTCGTCATTGCAGCTCCTCCGGGAATTGCAAAGCGTCGACCCACATGTTGTCGTGGTCGATTTGTCCCGCAACTGGGGACACATGGGCGCTATTTCAGCCGGCTTACGGACGGCGCGTGGACAGGCTGTTGCTCTGATGGACGGAGACATGCAAGATCCGCCTGAAGTGCTGCCTCAGCTGGTAGATGCTTGGCGCCGCGGAGCCCAGGTGGTGGTCGCTGTCAGACGGAGCCGCCAGGAAAGCCGCAAGATTCTGGCATGGCTTTTCCCGCTGTTTTATCGCGTGCTGTCCGCGCTGTCTGATTATCCTATCCCTCTGAATGCCGGTATTTTTGGCCTGATGGATCGTCAGGCTGTCGATTCTGTGAATTCGCTGAGTGAAGGCAACCGCTATTTGCCAGGTTTGCGTGCCTGGGTCGGATATAAGAATGCCGTTGTTTACTATGATCGCAACGACCGCTTAGCCGGTGATGGCAAGCTTTCCTTCGTCAGCCGCATCAAGTACGCGATGGATGCGATCACCAGCTTCAGCTACAAGCCGCTGCGGCTGTGTTTCGCGCTATCCAGCCTTTCCGCATTTATCGTCGCCATTCTTGCGTTTGCGGCGCTGCTTGCCAAGACGCCCATCGACACGGTCGGCCTCTCCGTAGCGGCCGCAATCTTCACGGTCGGCGGTATGTTGCTGCTGTGCCTCGGCGTTCTGGGCGAATATCTTGGGCGCGTGTATGACGAGGTGCGTGGCCGTCCACTTTCCATCATCAATAAGGTCTACCAGGCCCCAGCCATGATGGATGCTCAAGGCCGTATGGAATATCAGAATGGTGACGGCCTGGACTATTCGGAGACAGAGCCGATCATCGCATTCAAAATGCGCGCTGGATAAAACCCGAGGAGACTCGTCCAGGTGGGTGTTTGGGCTCCTATGAAGGCACCTAGTCAGGGAGCACGAGTGAAGGCACCTAGTCAGGGAGCACGAGCCAGCAAAAAGGAAATGGTCGCCGGCAGATTGCAGGCGACCATTCCATTTGTGGGCATTCGTCCCGATGTCCTCCAACCCCGATACAGACGCCTATTCCTTAGGGGCTGTACCCGTCGACTGGGCGGCTGCTTTTGAATTGGACGGTGTCTGGGAGGCCGCTCCGCAGGTAGGGATGCCCGGCTCGATGGCTGACCCTTCTTCGTAATCATTCCAAGTTTCCAACATGAGGAATGGAATCGTCTGGTTGGCAGGGAAATACTTTTTCCAGAGATTAAGCGTGTCCTGAAAAGTCTGCCCACAGCGTGCGGACATATGCCGATTCAGGCTCCATGAAGCCTTGCTGTCGTTAAACTGCGACCAGGCGCCGCCAACGATAATCTTGTCCGGATATTTGGACCCCATGGTTTGGTAAAAGTTCCCGAGATATTTCTCGCCCCAATGACTGCCATCCGGCGCCCAACCTTCTGGCCCAGGGTTGATCCAGGCGTAAAATCCGTCGAATGCATCACCGTCCTTGCCCGGTGGATTGAGGGCGATCAGGAGCGGCGCGGGCTTCCATTTGTTGATCACGTTTCTGACCTGGGTCCAATTGGTATGGTGCCCCTTGGGCCAGATAAAGATGACTGGTCGGCCGTCGTAGGTCAGGTACGCCTCGTGCCCGGGCGCTTTGGAGGAGAGATAGGTATCGTGGAACATCGTGAAGTCTGCGATCGCCTCATCGGTGGCGCCGTCTTCCTGGTCGCTCTCGTCATACATCATGGCAACGTGAAAGTGTTCTTTGGCGGCGGCGGTCTGCATCAGGGAATAACTTTGGTCGATGAAGGGCTCCCTATCTCCATACCAATCGACTACAAACGCGGAAATTCCTCTTGCCTTTGCCTCCTGGATCTGGCGGCGAATCACGGCAGGGTCGTGAGAGGAGTAGCCGGGGTTAATGTGCTTGGAAAATCCGAACCAGGCTTCGTATAGGGCCAGAACTTCGGGCGACGAGCCGGTGGCCTTATATTTCAGCTGCACAGGCTGAGGTGTCCCACGCCTGGAGCAGCCACCGGCAAGAAAAAGAAACAAGAGTAAAGCAGTGCCTGGACGACTGAACATATGGAATATCTATTAGAAGCAAATAGGGATAGGCGGGTTGTCGAGATTTCGCCAGTTTGCCTTCCAATTCAAGCAGCCACGGCGACCGTTTGCGCATCGAAGTTTGTTACTGCGGAATTGAAGTGCGCATCGAGTTCATCCGGCCGCCCCTGGCCTTTTCAGGATGAGCTTGATGAATTTGGCCTGGTTGGTACTTGGAGTCTAAATAAGTTGAATATAACGACACAGAAACCCACGACGTTGCGATCCCGTGTTCTCTCAGGAAGCTTCGTGCTGCTGTCCGGATCAGGCCTGGCCACAGCCACCAACTTCATCTACAACATTGCGGTTGCTCGCTTCCTGGGCCCCAGCGGGTTTGGAAACGCCACCGCCGTTTATACACTGCTGATTCTGATTTCGGCAGTCACCCTGTCGTTTCAGATCACCTCTGCCAAGATCGTGGCGCAGCAACGGTCTCCAGAAGGAAAATCCGCGGGTTATCGCAGTTTTCATGGCGCGGCGTGGGCGTGTGGCCTGGCCTTCGCTTCAATGTTGCTGCTGTTTCACAATTCCATCGCCAACTATCTTCAGCTGAGTGACCCGGTTCTCATCATTCTTCTTGCAGTTGGAGTGGCGTTCTACATCCCTCTCGGAAGTCGGCGAGGGTATGTCCAGGGAGCGTACGGTTTCCGGCGACTGGCGAGCAGCCTGGTCATTGAAGGCATGATGCGACTTTGCGGGTCGGTGCTTTTGATTTGGCTCGGCTTCGGTGTTCGCGGCGTGATCGCTGCCAACTCGGCCGCTGTGATTACAGCGTACCTCGCAATCACACCGAAACTGGCGGCTCGCATTCCCAACCCGATTCGCCGATCTTACGCACTGCGGGAAATGGCGCAGACGCTGGTTTTCTTCTCCGGCCAGGTGCTCATCAATAATTGCGACATTGTCCTGGTGAAGCATTTCTTCTTACTGAAAGAAGCAGGCCTTTATGCCGCAGTCGCAATGGTGGGCCGCGTCGTATTTTCTTTCTCTCAGGCCATCGTCAATAGCCTGTTTCCATTGACGGCCGGCGCAAGTAACGAAGAGAGGAAAGATCTCACCGTTATCGCCTCCGCGCTTCTTATGGTGTTGTCGATCGGCTCCCTCCTCGCCCTGGGTCTCCGCCTGGCGCCAAACCGGCTGTGGATGGCCTTCTTTGGCGGTAAGTTTAATATCGCTGGTCCCCATGGGCTGTCCTACCTGCTGGCTCTCTACGCAATTACGTCGGTGGTCTATTCGCTGAGCGCAGTGATGATCACCTATGAGATGTCTTACAAAATTGCCAACACAAGCTGGATTCAGCTGCTATTTAGCGGTGTTGTGATCGTGGGAATTTGCCTTTTCCACTCGTCACTGCGGCAAGTCATCCTGGTGCAGCTCATACTGCTGTCTGTTCTGTTTTTGCTGGTGGTTTTGCCGTTCCTGGCGGATGCACTTCGCGACCCCTATAAAGATCAGGGACACGCGGTGTTTCCACCCGTTCGAATTCTTCGCCGTGCTTCAGAAGATGAAGTGATCGCGGAGTTTCTGAAGAGCGATTTTGATACCCCCGTTTTTCAGGATTACCACGAAGCCATGCGTGACATTGTGATGCATCCTGACCTGGATAACGCCAGCGAAAATGCAAAACGACGGGCGCTGTTCTTTATCCGTCATCGCGCTTTGTGGAGTGAGCTTCCCGCCGGTACGGAGTGGTACGAGATGGAGTTGAGCCCTTCCGGGCTGGCACAGATTCGCGTCTTTCCACGGGCGCAGTGGAAAAACATTGCGCAGAACCATTTCTCGATTCTCGAGGTGGCGGAAAGCATGAAGACACGCGAAAGCGTGATCGACGACAAATTCCTTGTGAAGTTAAACGAAATCGGAGATCGACTCGGGCAAGAGGATCACGGCATTGGCCCGGTGGTGCTCATCGGTGTCAACGAAACTGAACCGCTAACAATTTTGGATGGGAATCATCGCCTGGTATCGGCCATACTGGCTTCCTCCAACCGAGTCAACAAGCTACGTTGCCTGTGTGGATTGTCGCCTCGGATGATGGAGTGCTGTTGGTACAACACCAACCTCGGCACTCTGTTACGGTATGGAACAAACGTTTTGAAAAACGGCGTGCGAAGCCCGAAAGCCGAGCTTGCCCGTTTATTGCAGAGCTCGTCTTGAAAGACATTGATTTAGACGTGGATTTTACTAGGCACGGCCTTAGATGAAAAAGCAGTCAACGATAGATTGAAAGAGGATGACTATGACAATTCGCAAGCGACCCGTAGCGGTAATGCAGTTGCCAGAAATCACAGGTGCGAAACAACGGCAGGCATTTCTGCTTGACATGCAGCGCTGTATCGATGCGGAGCGTCCGCTGGTTGTGCTGGATTGTTCTAATATCAACCAACTGGACAAGTCTGGCGTGCACCTGCTGCTATGCTGCCTGGAGGAAGCCATGAAGAGAAATGGCGACGTGAAACTGGCGGGCTTGAACGCTTCGGCAGAGACTGCGCTGGAGAGCTTCGGTGCGTATCGTTTGTTTGATATTCATTCCACAACAGCAGGTGCAGTAAGCAGCTTCCATTCGCTGGCGCCGGGGGGAACATCCCAGGCACCTGCCATACTGGACAGCCGCAAGCAGCCGGAAAGCGCGGCTTGATCTGCTGATCAAAGCTTCATTCTGCGTGAGAATGGAGAGGAGTGGATGGAGAAGAACCCATGAGAATCTCAGCTAGCTGGCAACAGAAAAAAATCGCAGGGTGCCTGGTACTTTTTATGGGATTGCCGTTCGCGGAAGCGGCCGCAGCGCAGCCAAGGCCGGCTGCTCAGCAGACGGCAAGCGCACCTGCGGCCAATTCTCAAGATGCCAACAGTACAGCCACGCATCCGGATGCGACGGCATCACAGCCAGCGGCAGTTTCTGGCGATACTGGTTCGTCAAGTCCTTCCGCAGGCGAGTCATCTTCCGACCCTTTACCGCCCGCTCCACAGCAACAACAGAATGGCAATTCAAACCCAGTTGGCACAGCCGCCGCGCCGTATGAAAAAACCACCGGCATCGCAGCTTCAAGACCCGCGGGGGCTGTGGTTGCGCCGGCAAAACAAAAGAGATCAAGGTCGTTTCTTATTCGGATTGGTTTGGTTGTTGGCGCTTGCGTGGCGGTGGGAACCGTAGTTGCGCTGTCCGCCGGAAGCCCGAGCCGCCCGTGATCAGCTGAAGATTCAAGGATTACCAAGAAGAAGACGCAGGAGAATAATAATGCAGAATTCGCACGACAGAAGGCCTTGTAAGTTTGTAAGTTTTTCTGGCATCGACGGCGCCGGAAAGAGTACTCAAATCGCAAATCTTCGTGCTCGCTTACAAGATGCGGGTATGAAGGTTGCATTGATTACGTTCTGGGATGACGTTGCCAGGCTGAAACGAATTCGGGAGGGTGCTGGACACACCCTGTTCAAGGGCGAAAAGGGAGTCGGAAGCCCGGAGAAACCCGTAAATCGGCGCGATAAGAATGTTCGGTCCTGGCCAATGAGCCTTGTACGTCTGGGTCTTTATTTCGTCGACGCTCTTTCGCTCCGCGCCACGGTTGCGAAGGCACTGCGCTCGGGCGCGGATTTCGTGATCTGCGACCGATATATTTACGACGAATTGGCCAACTTGAACCTGGCCAATCCAGCCTCACGCGCTTACGTGCAGATGATCATGCAAATTGTGCCTCGGCCAGATGTCAGCTACTTTCTGGATGCTGATCCTATCGCAGCTCGCGCCAGAAAACCGGAATATCCGCTGGACTTTCTGTATCTCAGCCGCGCGTCGTATTTCACCCTGATTCAGCTGATCGGCGGCATCACGGTCATTCCTCCCATGTCGATCCGGGAGGCCGAGCGAGAAGTGGTCCATCATGCACTCAATCTGCTTGCATCGGACGAGTCGCGGACCCAAACCTCGGAACAAGTCCTCAGCGAAAGATAAGCTGCAGCGATTTTTACTGAGCACGAAGTTGCTTCACTGAACAACAGAGCAGCAAAACAGTCGAGTTCAACCACCGCTGGTTGAACTTGACTGTTTGTTAGTGCCACATTCGCAGATCGTTGTTACTCACCAGCGATAGAGTGTAAGGCTATCCAGGTACACGGTCGACGTTCCACTGTGGCCATCGCCATCCATTTGGAAGTTGATCGACAGACTTGAACCCCAACCCATCGAACGAGCGGCAAACACATTCTTATCGATAGTTGAGCGCTTCCCATCGAGCCAGACATATTTGTACGTAACTGTGCCCGTATTGGTGCGGGAATACTCCATCTGGACATGATGCCACTGATTCGTACCCCAACTGTGAAGATTGCAGGCGGCTCCGGAGTGCGCCCAGTGGCCCTTTGGGTGTGCCGCCGAACCCAGATTTTCAGTGTAATCCCACCGATCCGCCGGACTATTGCACTGGATCCCGAAGATTACGGTGTTTCCGTTCGGCATTGTCTGGTTCAGATCCATCTCCAGATTATTAATGTGACTGGAGGAACTGGTGAGATACACCCAGCCATCCCACATAAAGTTGGTCGCGGTCCGATTGTCCCCAAAGGTGACACTATACCGTTCCGCGCCGTAGCCAGTGGTGGTTGTCACAAATTTGCGTGAAACACCGCTATGAGAAGGCGACCCAACCAGGCTCATTTTTCCGCTGGCACTGCCGCTGGTTGCGTTGTCGTGAGTTCCCTTCCAACTGCCCATTGACTCCAGATTGGCGACACTCACGGCGCTACTGGGGACAACGGAGGTGCTGGAAGCGGGATTGTCTGTAGCACTGGACACGTTGATTTTGACATCCGTAACGCACACGGAACCACTGGAATTCCACACTTTCACATGCACGGTGTGGGTACCCACGGAGGCCGAAACCTTGGTATCCAGGTTTGTATGTCCTCGCGAGACAGTAGTGCCGCCGCTATCGAGAGAATAGCCGATGCTCGTCACTGACTTGCTTGAACAGGTGGCTGAGGAGGCAGTCAGGGTGAATGGGGAACTGACGTGCTCGCCATTGGACGGGCTGGTGATGGAAACAGCAAAAACGGGTGCGGTGGAAATGAGAGCGAACAACACGGGATAGAAAAGAAATTTCATGAATCTGCCTCGGCACGTCGATTGGAATCGGATGCAAGTTGAGGGTTTGCGTGGGGCTCCTCCAGTAGCACAATATCCATGTGCGGGGAAGTCGAATTCGTGAGTGTTTGTCATGCGTCGCGGGCCTTCTCAGATAGACGCTGAGGTTGTTTGAAATTCCACAGCAGGTGAGTCGGAGATACCGTACTCACCGTGCTGCAGACTAGAGCGATTCCTTACTTCGCTGGATGGCTACGTCAGGAGCGTTCTCTACCAGTGATAGATCGTCAAGTCATCGAGGTACGCGGTAATTGTGGAGCTACTCAGCGAATCGATCTGGAATTGCGTCATCAACACCTTGCCCCACCCTGAAGCGCGGGCCCCAAACACGGTGTGATTCAGCGTGTGGGCAACTCCATCCAGGTAGATCGTTTTGTAAGTGATCTTTCCCGTGGTGGTGCGGGAGAAACTCGCTTGAACGTGGTGCCACGCATTCTGCTTCCAAGTGCGCGGATTGCATGGTGAACTCGAATGAGCCCAGTGACCCTTGGGGTGACTCGCTGATCCCAGGTTTTCCGTGTAGTCCCAGGTACCGGTATAACCGTCACACTGGATTCCCATGAAGACTGTTTGGCCATTTGCCATCGTCTGATTAAGGTCCAGTTCCAGATTGGCGATATGACTGGCGGAGCTGGTGAGATATACCCATCCGTCGTAAAAGAAGTTGGTCGCGCTTGCATTGTCTCCAAAGGAGATCCAATAACGCTCTCCGGCTGCTCCCGAAGTCTTGGTGACAAACTCACGCGATGAGCCGCTATGCACGGGCGAGCCGACCAGGTACATCTTGCCGCTTGAGGAGCCATGGGTTCCACTATCATGCGCCGATCCCCATCCACCCAGTTTTTGCAGGCTGCTCACGCTGACCGCGCTAGACGGCACAACAGAGATATTTGCTGCCACGTTGTCGGTTACGCCCGTGACATCAATAGTTACATCTGAAACGCAAACTGCGCCGCTGTCGCCATAGGATTTGACATGCACGGTATGTGTGCCTAAAGATGCGCTGACCTGCTCATCGAAGGAAGTGTTTTGGATCGTGGTGGTGTCTCCGCTGTCAATGGAGTAGCCCATGGTAGCCACAGTCTGAGACGAGCAACTCGTGGATGTCGCAGAGAGAGTGAAGGGGGACACAACGAGTTCGCCGCTGGAAGGACTGCTGATGCTGACACCTGCAAATGCAGATGCAGTGGAGATAAGACTAAGTATGAGGGGATAAGTAAAACGTTTCATCATTTTCCTCGGCACGTTGACTTATACGTGCTTGTTGTAGGTCTTCGTGGGGCTCCTGGCGCTGGCATTAAGTCAGTGATGGGAGTCAGTTGCATTTGCTTATGTCACTGGGCTGGCCTGGAGCGACAAGACGCGATGCGTCTGACGGGAACCGACAACCTCTTCTAATGCGTCGATGCAGATACATCGGGACGCAACGCTACTAGACCCGAACTAAGGCATGTCTCAAGCTTGACTGGCTTTTGGAATCGGCTCGTACCCGTCCAGTCAACATTCCGTCTCGAGACTCACATTCGGGGGAAACCTAGGCAGAAGAATGCAAGGAATTTCTAGGTGAATAATTACACAATCTCCCACTGGAAAAAAGGGTTTTTGAAAGATTTATGAAAAAAAATGTGGAAAGGAAGCATCCTTTTCCCGTTCCGTGTAAATTCTGCACGGATCGGAAAAAAGTACGCCAGGGAAGTGGATGAAATTACACGACTCGACGACGTCGGCGCGAGCTCCAAATCAGTGTGCGGAGAGCATTTCTGGGCGGATTGGGCAGAGTTTTGAGCGAAGGCCGGAGGAATACTGCGCCAGGCAGAAGTGGTGCGGACGTGGGTGGATGTTTTGCCGTTGGCGCGCGATCCGTCTACCTACATGTCACGCTGAACTATCTAGAAAGGTAGTGTTTGAAAGCGATGCTGAATAGCTACCCAGTTGGGCAGTTGTGAGTAACACTTAGCCAACTAAAGATAGCTTTACCTGCAACGCAACTAATAATCAATCCATAACTAGGTTCTTCTAAGTCGATAGATTAATACATCCGTGCACTGTTAGATTTGCTTTGAACGTGGATCACAAAATGATTCCACACATCGTTTATTTTGCCAGGAATGACAGCGCTCACCCATCCAAAGAATATCTCGATCGATAGAGCGGTGGGCCTCTTCACAGGAACCAAAATAGGGCTGGGCCTGTGAAGAGGTTCATCGTCTATTCCTTTATTAGTACCCGGCATGATTCGTTGGTCTTCCGCCGGGTTACCGGAGCATGATCGTTACGTCTACTTCTCTTAATTGCCACCGTAGAAATTTGCCATGTCCAGATACTCGTCAACGGTCACTGGAGCTGCATTCTTGTTGGCGTCGAGCTGGAATTGAAATCCAGAAGTCGACTGCGTGTAGGAGCCCGGGAAAGCCTCTGCTGGGGTAGTTTTGCCGGTCAGGTCGTTATAGACTCCGTCCACGATCAGCGCATCGTAATAGTTATAGCCGTAGCCTTTAGGTCCACCCACCTCGTTAATCACTCGATGGTTGAAGACCTGAATGTGGTGCCAGCCCACCGCGAGATTGCAGGCAATTCCAGCGCTCGACCATCCGAAGTCACTGTCAATCTCCCATTTGCCGCCGTTCACGCACTGCATTCCCCACATGTTTTTGTAGCCGTGCGATTTATCAAAGATGAAGCTGTCGAATTCATGCGTATTCACGTAGCCTGCCGTGCTTGTAACGTAGATCCAGAAATCGGTCTCGATCCGGGTGCAGTTGTCGCAGTTGCCATCAACATTCACCCACAGTGCATTCGTGTAAGCTGAGCTGCTGTTGGCGGAAACGGAGAAGTGCATACTCTTGCCGTCCTTCGACGGGTCGGTATTGTTGATTGTCTGCGACGTTGCTATCGGAACTCCGCTGCCTCCTGGAGCGCATCCCGGCGCAACACAGACGGGCTTCCAGTCCCCAGCTTTGCTGCCGTAGTTAAGCCTGGTGTTCACGTCGGTGGACGAGACGATAATTGCCTGGATGTCTCCAATGCCGGAACCACCCGTGCCGCCGGTTCCGGTACCACCCGTGCCGCCGGTTCCGGTACCACCTGACCCGCCTGTGCCAGTGGTTCCCGTACCGCCAGTGCCAGTGCCACCTGTCCCGCCGGTTCCGGTAGTTCCCGTACCGCCAGTGCCAGTCGTTCCAGTACCGCCAGTGCCAGTTGTTCCCGTTCCAGTAGTTCCAGTGCCAGTTGTTCCCGTTCCAGTAGTTCCAGTGCCTGTAGTTCCGGTTCCACTGGAAGTAGACGAGGGAGGCGTAACTTGTGAGCTGAGGCTCGCGCCTCCTCCGCAGCCCGCGAGATAGCCTGGAACTAGAAGCGCAACTAACATTAAAACGATGCGTCCAACATTAATTCGGAGGTGATGACTCGTTGTTGCTAGACCCAAGGAGAAGTTGGAAGTTTTGCTGTCCCTCGTAGAGATATTGGATTGGGGACTTTGATTGCCGTATGCGGATCGATCAATATTGAGAATGGAGTTTGCCAAAACCAACTGGGGTCGCATTTTGTTCTCGGAAATGAGACAAAAAGGCACCTTGAAGTTGTCCATAGGACTCTCCTTGAGGGGCGCACGAGCATGCTCTCCGCACACACAGCTGCGGTGAGAATGATCGAGACTTTCCTGAAAATTAGTGGTGACTGATAGTAGCGCGGGAGAAGCTCAACGGTACCTAAAAGAGAAGTTACGTTAGTCTTGTTACGTAACCATCTAGATGCCTTGGTTTTTCAAGGACGGCCTCTGCATAAGCCGACAATTGACGGCAACCATGTAGAGATCCACGTCGAGCCCGCCAAATGATTGACAAACTTGCGTGCTAGAGATGCCGAGGCGCCGCGACTGGGGCTCCCGCCCGGAGGAGCATGGCGGCTCTCCGTGATTTCTTGGGATGGTTAGGGGTCGGTTTTAGCCCGAGCGCTGTGGTTACCTTAATAACTCCGCCGGCAGGTGCCTTGTGTGCCCCGGTGGACTTTCTGGGACAACCATGAATGATGGAAAGATCGGCGGCAGAGAATTGCCTGCATGCCGGCATGAAGGAAGCGATCTGGAACTCTGACCAAAAGTCAGTCGCACCAGGATCTCAACTCGCTCTTATCCAATCTAAATAATTCTCTCCAGTGTGACTCGAGGAGTTGCGAAATTCTAAGTTCCTAACAGCGCTTGGTCTATGACTAAGTCGATTTGCATACATCGCGCGCACATCGTCGCAGGGAAGTAACATGCCTGAGGCATCCACCGAGTCTACAATCCAAACCGGCCGAGGTGAAACGGCAGCGGCAATGTCCGGAAGATCGAAGTGCCGCAAGATACCTGGAACAAACCAATCCAGTGCCAGGGAGTAGTCTTTGGATTGTGCGATCGACATGTAACTTACAATAACCTTGGTTAGAAGGACAGAGCGCACTCGATCGTCTAGCGCAGCAGCCATCAAGGCAACTAGTCCCGCCTCCTCTTGTCCGATCATTCGAATCTGTGAGGTGTTTACATCGGGGCGCTCTGCGAGATATTGAATGGTTTGCAAAATATCCCACACCCGCTGCGCTATGGCGGGGCTTCCAAGGACAAGATTGGCCCACGCAAATCTTTCCAGCAAATTCATCTGCTGGTAGAAGACGGGCCCACCGCTTGGCGGGCGGGGCGTTGACAGACCAGTGCCGCGGACGGCAACCGCACACACGGCGTGGCCCGCGGAGAGCAAAGGATCGAACGAACCAGGCTCGGCAACAATCTCATCGGAATTTCCATTGCTGACGTACAATACGCAAGAATGCTCCGAGCCGTTCACTGGTGCGGTGAACCAACCTACGATGCGCACTCCAGGTTCAGACTCAAACTGAATCTCCTCTATCATGCGTCGGGTCGTTCGATTCGAAGAAAGCACCCTGGGATGAAGCGGAGTTCTTTGCACAGGCAGATTGAGCAAGTGCGATAGCTGCTCTCGAACCGTCTTCGCCGCGGAAGCTGTATCATCTCGGTTGGCGAAGTAGCTGGGAGGTAATAAAGCTGCAGCTCGTTCCGCATTCAGTTGAACGATCGATCTTCCGCCAAGCGATGTGGAAACCTGCCCTGTCGGAGTTACATTCAGCATGCTGTCTGAAGCAGAGTCATACTCTGCTTCATCTATACCAGCATCTAGCTTGTCGAACCATTGATTGAACCATCCGTAAACCGCTCGACGCGAAAAGAAATCCATGCCGTGAGGTAAGTTACCGCTAAATAGACTTACTTTGTCTCTAGCTCCAAGAATCCCGTAGATACGGGTCAAGCCTGTATAGTTCTCCTGAATCGCCTCGGAGTTCATTGGCCCATAGGTCTGGCCTTCATCATTTTGGGTGTAGCAGACCAGCAACGGTTTTGGGGCAAATGCCGCGAGTAAGTCGCCGCGGTCGATGCGCAAGGGCAGGCTTCCTACTAGATCTGTCTCAGCATCCGAGATGGATCCCGGCGGATCATAATACGGTCCAGCCACATTCGCAAAGGCTCCTTCAATGGCCACCGCTGCATGGATACGCGGTTCAAGGGCACCAAGAAACATGGTGATGGTTCCTCCGCCTGACTGGCCGGTGCAACCAATCTTGTGCGGGTCGACCTCGGGACGCGTCAGCAGATAATCTAGTCCTCGAATTCCATCCCACGCCAGATATTTGGCGAGGCCGTCTCCAAACAAAATCATCGGTCTGCCCGCCTGGGTGTGTTCCATAGACACTGCATGAAAGCGTGTATGGTTTGTTCCGGGCTGCAGGTACTGGATTCTTTCGCCCTGGCCGAACGGGTCCCACGTCAGGACGACATATCCCTTTCGCGCCAGATTCTGGTAGGTGTATTGGTATCGCACCGCAGCCTTACCGTTTGGGGTGTGGCCGATGGGCGCAAGAATCGCGGGAAAAGGACGCTTGCCGGTTGTAGGTAAGTACAGGTTGGCTGTGACGTAAATTTGCGGCATGCTTTCAAAGATCAATTTCTCGACGCGATAAGCATTGCGCTGTATGGTTCCAGTGATGCGCGGGTTCATGGGTGTTTTTTCGGGTTTGCCGCCAAGCAATGTCCAAATCTGGTCGCGTACGGCTGTATTGCGCTCTTCGACCTGTGTCCTGGATTGAATCGTTGCCAGCATCTTACGGCGGGCTTCTCTGGCCTGATTCATTTGTCGAGTTATGTAGTTTGGCCAGTCATTCCAAAAGTCTCTGTTCGATCGCGGAGGCGCTTCGTCCCCGGTTCGCTGTTCTGTTTCGACTTCTGCCAGCACCGGCCGATGAATTCCGAATGTAGATAAAGCGGCAGTCGCTAAGTTTGTGGCTAGAAATGTTCTGCGTGTCACCATGCGGGCTTGGACCCTCATTTTCTGCGCCGAAGGCTGGTTATCTTTTTATTGCAGCTTGATTGCTAATCCCGGCGTGGCCTTGTATCTGGGAAGTATAGACGTTGCGCTACGGGGCGAAAATCCAGAAAATCGAAAGCTGTGAGCTATTCGCGCTCAGGGGCAATGAGGATATCGACGTGGTTTCGAAAGACAATCTAATTCCGACTCCAATGGATATGAATTGGGTCGATCGTGCCTTGCTGCTATCAGGGGAGGCAGGATGGAATCAGACTGCGGAGGACTGGAAGATTTTCTTCACGCATGGAACCGTCCTTGGCATCACGCGTGGTGACCGTCTAGTGGCGACTTCTGCGGTGCTCCCATATGGGGACGGGTTCGGTTGGCTTTCCATGGTGCTGGTCACGTCCGATTGGCGTCGGCGCGGACTCGCAAGTCGTCTCGTTGCCGCTTGCGTTTCGCTCTTGCGCGATCGCGGAAGTGCCGCTGTGCTGGACGCGGCGCCGGATGCGACCGAAATCTACGCGAAACTCGGATTCGTTCCGCTCTGCCAAATGGAGCGATGGGAAGGCGACGGCGGCGGCGTTGCGACCGCCTATGGCTCAGTCGACGTAACGCAAGATCGGATTGCGTTCGGCGCCGACAGGAAATTCCTATTCGAAGATTTTCTCGCGCGGCGGGGCAGCGTCGGTTTCCGATCGCGACATGGGTTTGCGTTGTTGCGTCGAGGTGCGGTTGCGTCTCATGTCGGGCCCATCATCGCCGAGCCGGCGGAAGCACCCATGCTCGCCACCGCCGCGATCCGCGCAGCTTCCGGCCGTGTCTTTATCGATGTTCTTGACGCCGGCAAGAGCTTCGTTCCCACACTGTCTTCGCTGGGCTTTCTTCCTCAACGCAAGTTCACGCGCATGGCGTTGGGGCTTGGCAAACTGCCGGGCGAACCATCCCACCTGCTCGCCGCTGCCGGACCGGAATTCGGTTAGCAAATTACCCCCACCATTTTGGTTTGACCAAAGCGCTGAGCTTCCTCACATCCATGCTTCAGGTTTTGCCGCCATCGCTTCTTCCAGCGTCACTCTCCGCTTTTGTTTATAGGCAAGGTTCGCCATATGACACGCGACTGCCGACAGGTAGCCGATTTCTACGGTGCCATTGGGCTGCTTGCGATCTCGGATGCAGGCCATCCAGTTCGCCATGTGATTCACTCCAGGATTTTTCCCCTGCAGCGGCACGCCATTCGGATTGTTGATTTTTTCGGGGAAATAGTTGATCGGTCCGGGAGCGTTTTCTTCGTCCCAATTCGGATTGGACGATTTCAGATCTCCCGTCTCCATGGTGTTGGAACCGCTCACGTGCGATATTGTTCCTTTGCTTCCCAGAAAATGCTCGCCCAAGCCGTATCGTTCATTGCTGAAAGTGGATTGCCATGCAACCAGCAAGTCATTTGGGTATTCGAAGCTTACGCTGATCGTATCGGGCACTTGCCGGCCATCTTTCTCGGAAAACACGCCGCCCATCATTGTTGCGGCGGTCGGCAACTCGAGGTTCATCGCTGTAATGATCCATCCAATCTGGTGCACCATATTCTCTGTGATATTGCCGCCGGAAAATTCCCAGTAGAGACGCCAGTTGATAAATTTGTAGCCGTCAAACGGAACCTTCGGACGTCCAGACAGAAACAGATCCCAGTTGACGTGTGCTGGATTGCAGTCGCTCGGCACCGGCCGCACCCACTGTCCATGCCCAAGCCGTGTGTTGCGGCTCATCCAGGATTCGACCATGGTGATTTTTCCCGGCAATCCTTGCTGAATCCATTGCCTGGCATCCGCCAACTCACCCGAACTCTCGTCCTGCATGCCGATCTGCACAATCTGTTTGGAAGCTTTCGCGGCAGCGCGGCACGCCGCTGCCTCGGGAATGTCCCACGCCATGGTCTTTTCGGAATAGAGATCTTTTCCTGAAGCCAGCGTCGCCAGAAAATACTTGGCATGCAGATGTTGCGGTGTCGCTTGAATCACCGCGTCAATGTCATTGCGATCCAGCAATCGCATCGGGTCATCATAGGTGGCGACATTTGGCACAAAGCTTTTTACCTGGTCTCGACGCCGAGAATACACATCAGCAACGGCAACGCACTCAACATTCGGCTGACGCAAAGCGCTCTTCAAGTCTTCTTGCCCGCGATCTCCAGCGCCAATAATGCCAATTCGGATGCGATCATTTGCGCCGATCACCCGGCTGGAGGCAAACAATTGCGTTCCGGAAAATGTACCCAGGGCTGCGACTCCCATTCCAACCTGCCCCATAAAATCGCGACGATTCATTTTCTTCTGCTCATCTTCCACTGGGACTTTCTCCTTTGCGAAACAGTATTGCATCTTGCACCCGTCCAGGCATCTTAGCTCCGGATTATAATTTCTTTCGCAGCAATGCTCGCTCGCAATCATACTTCTGCCGACGCGATTCTCCACGAAGCAGGAATCAAAAACCTCAATCAACTTCCATCTAACGGAGGCGCCATGGACCACTGGATACCGCGTCGAAACGTCTTGAAGGCAATTGGAATCGGCGCTCTCGCCGGGGCGGCATCGCAATGGGTGGACCCCGCCGCAGACGCACAATCTTCTGGTGGGGGTGAAACGAACGCATCAAAAATGCCCCGCTTATTTACTGGCTGCTGCGCCTACTCCTATGATCATGCGTTGCGGCACGGAACCATGACCATGGAAGATTTCATCCATGAGGCCGTCGAATTGCGCGTGGATGGAATCGATATGACCGCCTACTACCTCAAATCCACTGATCCGGAATATCTTGATAGTCTGCGTCACCTGGCGTACAAAAATGCGATGCCATTTTCGGGATCGGCGTGCGGCGTCAGCATGGTTCAGGCCGATCCGGCCAAGCGCGCGGAAAGTTTGACTGAGATTAAGAAATGGGTGGATGTCACCGATCGTCTCGGTGCCTCGCATCTGCGTGTTTTCGCCGGTGAGCTGCCGTCAGGCGCGACCTTGCAGCAGGGGGTCGATTGGACTGTGGAGACGATGAAAGCAGCTGTCGATTACTCCAGCCAAAAAGGCATCACCCTGGGGCTGGAGGATCACAACGGTGTGACTCAGCGGGCGGATGTATGTCTTGAAATCATGCATCGTGTGAACTCTCCGTATGCGGGTATCAATCTCGACGTAACCAACTTCATTCCGACGGCCACGCAGGACGTTTATGCGCAGATTGCCGCCTGCATCCCGTATGCGACCAACACTCACATTCGTGATCGATTCGAGTACAACAAAAGCCCAGTGGATTTAGATCGCGTCTGGAAACTCTTTGCGCAGGCTGGCTTCAAGGGGTACATGTCTGCGGAATACGAAGGTCCCGACTCGGAAACGGGCGTGCCAAAACTGATCACGCAGATACGAACTCTTTGCCGGAAATACTCGACCGTTTGAAAGTATGGTTTCTGGCAGTACATCACTCACGAAAGAAATCCCACCCGAAACCTGGAGGATTTGTCAGTTTCAATTCTCTTGCTCAAGTGGGTGGAAGCCTTGACCTTGTTTTCAAAGGAGACAGATGGTTACTCGACGAGAATTTCTGGACACTGTGGCGGTCGGTGCCGCCGGTTTAGCCGTTGGATCAACGGCAAAGAGCTACGCGCGAATCCTGGGCGCTAACGATCGATTGAACTTTGCCGTAATTGGTCTGCACAGCCGCGCGTATGCGCATCTTTCCGCGCTGAAGGCCAACAGCAATGCTGTTCGCATCACGCATGTGTGCGACGTGGACAGCAACACCCTGAAGAAATTTGCCGACAGCGTGCAACAGGAGATGGGATATTCTGCTGCGACTTCCAAGGACTTCCGGGAAGTTCTAACGCAGAAAGACGTTGATGCCATCACCATTGCAGCGCCGGATCACTGGCACACTCCCATGGCCATCGCAGGCCTGCAGGCAGGAAAGAATGTTTACGTCGAGAAGCCTTGCAGCCATAATCCTGCAGAGGGCGCGCTGCTGGTTGAGGCGCAGCGCAAATACGGCAAGCTGGTGCAGATGGGCACGCAGCAGCGCTCATCGGATTACACCATTGAAATTGTCGACAAGATTCACAACGGCTTGATCGGCCGGCCGTATTACGCCAAGGCGTGGTACAGCAACACTAGGAAATCGATCGGCATTGGAAAAGTGGCGCCTGTGCCGCCGCAACTGGATTGGGATTTGTGGCAGGGTCCGGCACCTCGTCGACCCTACAAGGACAATGTGCAGCCCTACAACTGGCACTGGTTCAAAATCTGGGGCACTGGTGAGACGCTCAACAATGGCACGCATGAAGTGGATGTCTGCCGCTGGGCGCTCGGTGTCGACTATCCGCAGCGCGTCGCGTCTTCGGGCGGCCGATATCAGTTCAAAGATGACTGGCAATTCTATGACACGCTGCTCACCAGCTTCGAGTATCCCGACAAGATGATTGATTGGGAAGGGAAGAGTTGCCAGGGAATGAAGTTCTATCATCGGGATCGCGGATCGACAATCATGGGCACCAAGGGAACTGTACTCGTCGACCGCGGTGGATATGAGATTTACGATCTCGACGGCAAGAAGACCAGCGAATATAAGGTGGGTGAGTCATCCTCGTCTTCTGACCTTGTGGGTCGCGATTCCATGACCGATGCGCATTTTGCCAACTTCATCGCAGGAATTCGAACGGGCGCAAAGCTTCATGCTCCGGTTTCTGTTGGAAATGTCGCCGTCACCATGCTTCAGCTTTCTAATATCGCCTGGGAGGTGCAGCGTGAGCTACATCTTGACACCGCGGATGGGAAAATCCAGAACGATCCGCAAGCCATGAAGATGTGGGGGAGAGAGTACGAAAAGGGCTGGGCCCCGCACATCTAGGCGCTTTTTTGACGCAAGAAAATGAGGACAGATTCAATTCTGTCCTCATCTTCTTTACAGCTTTCATTATCTCCACAGTTAAGCGTGAAGCTTCCGCATAAACTCCGCATCAATCTTCAATTCCTGCATGACGGGCATGTTGTATTCTTCCTGCTCGACAAAACAGTGCTTGATATGTCCAGTATGCGCGGCGGCTGCAAAAATCGGACGATAGTCGATCGAACCTTGTCCCAGCGCGGTTGCGGTCGGAGGATTGTCGATGGACTGCGGTACTTTGAAGGGCTTGAAATCCTTCACATGCAGCATGGAAATGCGGCTTCCATAGCGATGCAATAATTCGATCGGATTTCCGCCGCCCACTTTGACCCAGCCCAGATCCATTTCCATGGTTACGTATTCAGGATCGGTCAGGCGCATCAGTTCGTCATATGGCACCACGCCATCTTCTTTTTGAAATTCCATGGTGTGGTTGTGATATCCGAACTTGAGTCCCGCAGCGCTGATTTGTTTGCCGAACTTGTTGAACTCACCCGCATTCCAGCGCCACTCATCCAAAGTGAACTTGTCCCCATGTCCGCCGCCGTGGTGTCCTGGAAAAGAACAAATAATGTAATGGCTGCCGATGACCTTCATGAATTCAACGATCTCTTCGACGTGGCCATTCAGGGCGTCATAAGAATAATGCGCGCTGACGCAATGAAGACCCGCCTGCTGCATCGCCTTCTTCACGTCGACTGCGCTGTGGTTATAGAAACCTGCGGCCTCAACTTCGCGATAGCCTAGCGAGGCAATTTGCTTGAGGGTTCCCTCATAATCTTTCGGCAGTTGATCTCGAACCGAGTACAGCTGAATCCCAAGCGGCAGGTCCAGGTATTTCGACTTTTCCTCCGCGTGCAATGCAGAGTTATGCAAGCAGGTTGATCCCCAAAGCAGCGCGGCAGTCCCGGTTTTCAAGAAGTTTCTACGTGAGTTCATAGTCATCCGCCTTTTCTGAATCTGTAGGTGACATCGCGGACCAATTCCGCGAGTGGTTATTGCTTTTGAAGGGTGCGAATATAAGCGACCAGGTCTTCAATCTGCGGGGGGGTGAGGCGGGAGCCAAAGGCGGGCATGCTTTTCTTGCCTTTGCTGATCACATTGGCTAAGTCCGCATCGCTCATCTTAACGATTTCCGGGCTATGAAGATTTGCAACCTTCAGCGCCTGCCCGGTGGGAGTCGAACCTTTTCCATCGGCACCATGGCACATCTGGCAGTTGGATTGGAACAGCGTTGCGCCCTTATTCTGAGCGTTCGCTGTTGCGCTCAGCAGGCAAACTAGGGCAGCCGACAAGAGCAATCTGATCATGGATTTCACAAAATCTCCTTCTGGTGTGGGGTTTTCAATCGTTTTGCGGTTGATGGCAAGCGGCATCTTTCCTTCGTTCATCACTGCTCCAGCATATGACAAGTACTGCAATCGGTGCTGGCTTGTTTCTCGCGATGGCAGTTGACGCAGGTCGCCATGGAGATGTCCGACTCTTTGTAAAGTCGAACTCGCTGGGCGACTTGTCCATGGCATTCTTCGCAAGTAGCGCCATGCTGTAAATGAACCTTATGGCTGAAGCTTACGAAAGAGGGCAACTGATAAATTCGAACCCAGGGAAGGGTGCGATCCGTTTTGGCATACTCTGCCAGCTTTTTCACGCCCGGATTATCGGTGGCAATCGTCTGATGACACTGCATGCAGAATGTGGCGCGGGGAATCAATAATGTCTCACCCGAGCGCGACATCGTATGGCAATATTCGCATGGCATCTTCAGAGTTCCCGCGTGTTCTTTATGGCTGAAAGGAACGGGCTGTTCCGGCCCGCGCGGGCTTCCTGCTGCGTTGGTGATGTTGTGTCTTGCTGCGCCGTGTTGCTGGATCTGGCAGTATTGTTTTGTGCTGGCGAAGTGGCTGTCGTCGCCGTCCCCTCGCGTCTTGCGCGAATCCAACCGTAACAGCAGGCGCACTTCCATGAGCCGCAGAGCAAAAACCGATCAACCCCAACAATGAGACTAGCCGAGAGATTTTCATCATCCAATGTTCCTTTGCCGCATCTGCTCGGCCATGTACTCTGCGGCACGCATGGAAAGCGCCAGGATTGTCATCGTCGGATTCTGCCACCCAGTGCCGACAAAGCTGCTGCCGTCCACGACGAAGAGATTCTTGATGTCGTGGCTCTGGTTCCATTTGTTCAGCACGCTGCTCTTCAGGTCGTCTCCCATGCGGCATGTGCCCAGTTCATGAATGCTGTAGCCCGGAGGGTTGGGCTCGTAATTCTTCGACAGCACTTCGAATCCAGCCGCCTGCGCCATGGCCACACCCGTATCCACGGCATCGCGCGACATATTGAATTCGTTGTCGCCGTACTTTGTGTCGATGTGCAGCACCGGAATATCCCATGCATCCACGACCTTCTTGTCGATGCTGACGTGATTTTCATAGTGCGAAAGAACCTGGCCCATCATGCCCATGTAGAAGCCGCTTCCGTAGTAGCTATCCAGCTTCTTTTGTAGCCCGGCACCATAATCCGCGAAGTTTCGCGCACCCATCGCGCGGTCGCTGCTCCACACATTCAATGCGTAGCCACCAATAAAGTTCGGCCCTTTGCTGGTGAGGTTGCGAAAGCGCGGGATCAGCGCGTCTCCTCCCATCAGATCTCCGGGCGCTTTGCCATCGCGGGCTTCCGGTACAGAACAGACCACGCCTGGGCCGTAGATATTGTCGATTAGATAGTGGCCCAGGACGCCGCTGGAATTTGCCAGCCTGGAATTCAGCAGCAGCCGCGTGCTCTCCAGGCATCCCGCTGCCAGCACGACCACCTTGGCCTTCACTGACATTTCCCGCCGCGAATGTCGGTCGACAAAGTTGGCGCCGTTGGCTAGCCCAGTGTTTTTATCAACCGTGATTTCACGCACTACAACATTGGGCACAGCAGTCAATTTGCCGGTCGCGAACGCATCCGGCAGCAGCAGGTTGATTGAACTGGCGAGCCCGTCGCGCCCCATGGCGCTGCGCGCTTTGCAGACTGGAACGTTCAGCTTTTTTCCTGCCGCAATAAACCGCTGCATGGATCCGGACCACGGCGAGTTATCCACAACAAAATTGCCATCCGGATATTGCGGCAGTCCGTCCGGATGTCCGCTGACTCGGAATATCTCTTCTACGCGGGAGTAATACGGAGCCAGGTCGGATAGATCGATGGGCCAGTTGGTTCCAAATCCGTCGTGATCTTTTGCCTTGAACTCATAATCGCTGAGACGAAAAGACTGGCGCGCCCAGAACAGGGATCGCCCTCCAAATAACCGCACGCGCACCCAGTTATACGGTTGATCCTGTGCGAAGGTGTATGGAACTTCTTTCTCATCGACCCAGGTGTTGGCGTTGAATTCGTTCGCCTGAAAGACGTGCGGCAGCCGCCCCGGCATGTTGAAACCACGGTAGGGCAGTTCATGCGCAGGTTTCAACTCCCGATCTTTTTGATAATCGACAATCGGGCCCGCGTTGAGCATCACGCAGGAAATGCCTTTTTCCGTCAGAATCCTGGCGACCATACCTCCGGAGTGGCCTGAGCCGACAATCAGTACATCAACATTTTCCCCCGGCATGCGAAATGCAGCTCCTATGGTTTACACATACATTTGAATATCAGGATCGATGGGCGACCAGTACCAGCCGATGCCGGGAGCTCGCTCGCCGGCGGAAGTCGCCGCAATACTCCAAACCTGCGAGTTCATGGTCGCGGTCCGAATGTCTTCATGTGCCAGGTTGATGAAATGCGCAAAGGGCTCCGTTGGCGGATGATCGGTCATCCAGGTTCGCAGCCACGGCCGCACCAGCGTGTCGGCTTGTTGCGCGTTGACCTGAGCAAAGGGAATACCGAATTGCTTGTGCGCCTCGGCGTTGAGGCGATCGAGGCCCGACCGATACATCGCCTGCCGCTCTGCCGGCGATACGCTGATCAGAAAATCAAGAAACTCCGGGGCGCACGCCTGCGTCGATCCTGGATATCCATTCATCGCAGGTAACAGGATGTCGCCCAGTTTGCGCAGCGTCGCCATCTGCTCGGCTTGAAAAAAGTGCTGTTGCGTTGTCGCAATTTCATCGGGGATGGTCGACGGAATTGCCGGACTCTGAAATCCAAAATTTTGCGGTTCGTCGATCCGTTTCGACCCCGCTACCGGGGTGGGTGGAGCGGTTGCTGACGATGTCGATTGCGGCTGGGAGGTTTTCTCTGCCTTAGTAGGAGCCGAATTCTGCCCGAACATCGGCATGGCTGTGACTGGAACAGCCACAATTGCTTTGACAAAGTCTCGTCTACGCATCGAACCCAGACTAGCGTGACCCCAACGGGTGCGTCAATGCAGCGATTCCATCGCAACAGTCATAAGATTTCTACATTTTTAGGAATGGTCGACCTGGCGCAACTTCAGATACGAATGAATATCTTGTTTCGATACATCCAGTAAAGAATCAGCCAGTACACAGCCAAGGTCATTGCGCCAAGAAATAGTGGCTCATAGGCCGTCCCGAACAGATTCAACACACGTTCTCCGAGGTGAATGCGGAAGCTGCTCTCCACAAAATCTTCGAACAGGTGTGCGATCAGATATGCCGCTATCGAATTCATACCGATAACCACCAAAGGAAAGGCCATTCGCATTTGCCGTCTTCGATCCAAAGCCCAGGAGAAGGCACTCAGAAACAGAAAGCAGACTCCGCCGCTGAACAGCGTCCATGCCGGCGTCCAAATACGCTTGACGATCGGACAAATTCCCGCCACCTGCAGCAGCAGCCCACCGCCGATCAAGGCGGCCGCAGCTATCAGAAATTTGCGGAACGGAATCTCCGGCGAGCTCGCAATCAGCCAGCGTCCTGCGGCCAGCCCGAGCAACATGGTGCCCAAGGTTGGGATAAAGCTCAGTGTGAGATATCCGCCACTATTAAAGACGAAGCGCTGGGTGCGGGGGAGTACATTAAGAAACCATACGTCGAACGCCTGGCCAAAGTTGCTGTTCTTATTCCAATGTGCCAGAAAGCCGTGCAGAATATGTGACGACCAGTCAGATGGAACTCCCACGGACGAATATGAAAAATTTGGACCTGGAGCAGGATAGAGGGCCCACGCCAGCCAATATCCGAAGAGAATGACTCCCAGCGCAGTCCACTGCCAGCGAGGACGAACGAACGTCAGCAAAAAAGCAAAAGTGTACCCAAGACCAATCTGGGTCAATGTATCTTCAAACGTAAAATACGTGGATGTGCTGTGGATCGATCGCAGAAAAATACCCAGAGCGATCAGCAGGAAGCTACGCCAGATCGTGTGGGCCAGCATGTACTTAAAACTTTCGCCCTTGCGCTGCCGGCTGCGCAGGGAATATGGGAGCGCCACTCCCACCAAAAACGTAAATGAAGGCTGGATAGTATCGTGCAGACTCATGCCGACCCACTCAACGTGCGTCTGGTTCAATGCCAGCACATGCCAGAATAGACTATTGGGGAAAGCTGCCGCGACCTTTGCGAAGCGGAGAACCTCGGCCATCATCAGCAACATCACCAGGCCGCGATAGGCGTCCACGGCGACGTTGCGTTGCGGCATCTGTTTGACCGCCACATTTGACTGGTTCAACTCCCTCTGCCTCCGCCGTTTGATTTCGATACTTCAAGATAGCAGCTTGGAGACTTGCATCCCCCGCTGCAATGGTTCGCTTGTGTGTATTGATATTAGGATGGGAGGAACGGTTTGGCCGGATATGTCGCTGCCGCATAGTTCCAGCAACCTTTCCAAAAACGCGCTGTTTTTACGCCGCGGAAGGTTCCGCATTCGAAAACGAATTGAGGAGGATGAATGAACCAAGCCAGTCCAGAAATCAAGCATGTTTCAAAGCGGTTTGGGATTGTGGCAGCCGCCGCAGTCAGTCTATTTTTCTGCGGCGTCTCGTGCCGATGGGGTCACTCGCAGTGCGGCGGTTCAAAGCCGGCGACGACCTCCATCCAACATAATTTCAACTCCGGCAATTTGCATGCGTGGGATATGCCATTCCCTGAAGATTGGGAGATTTTGCAGCAAGGTGACCTTCACTATCTGCACATGAAGCGCAATCGTGAACCCCTGGTGCCACGACGCCCCATGCAGTTTGCGCGACTTAAGGGCGTCAAGGTGGGCAGCTTTGCGCTGGACGTCGATGTGCGCCGCTCGGGCGGCTCCATGATTGTGGTCTTCAACTACGTCGACACCCTTCACTTCTATTATGTGCATCTCTCAGAAAATCCTGGCACCCAGATTTCCGTTCACAACGGCATCTTCCTGGTAAACGGCAAGCCGCGATATCGGATCGCTGGTTTGACGGCTTCGCCCGCGCTACCGGATAAAGCCTGGCACCATGTGCGCATTGTGCGCGATGTTCAGACGGGGTCGATCCAGGTGTTCATGGATCACGAGAAACAGCCTAGGTTTTCTACAACGGATCACACCTTTACCTGCGGCCAGGTGGGTCTGGGCTCGTTTGATGAGACCGGAGACTTCTCACATTTCGAGTTGAAGTCCAAGGACGCTGTCGTTTCGCCGGATGCCAAGTAACAAAATCGCGGCCGCGTCTAGGCGAATCCGTCCGACTGATCAAGTGCGCCAATGTGGGCATGCTCATCGATGTAAAGGCGTCCAGCGTTGAGTGCTTTGCGATCCAGTTCCAGCAAGTCCAGCTTCTTCACCTTGTCCTGCAGTACGCTCCACGCGGTGCGGGCCGCCAGGCATTCTGTCTCTTCCAGCAGCGCTCCCATCATCACGATGTTGGCAACTTTGATGGAGCCAAGTTTGTCCGCAATCCCAGAAGCTGGAACGGCAACCACCTGCGCGTCAGGCGCCACAAAATCGTCAGGCACAGAGTCACCGTTGTACAGGATCACTCCTCCGATTGCTACCTCGTGGGCAAACTTGCGCAGTGAGACTTCATTCATCGCCACCAGTACATCCGGATGCGAAACCAGTGGCGATCCGATCGGTTCACTAGAGAGGCAAACGTGGCAATGGGCACTTCCGGATCGCATCTCGGGACCGTAAGATGGCAGCCAACTGACCTCCCGGCCTTCGCGCATACCCATTTCAATCAAAAGCTGGCCCAGCAGCAGCACGCCTTGACCTCCTAAACCGGCGATCTTGATCTTGACGTCCTCGACACGATGTTCGAGTTTTGGCCTCAAGGTAGAGAGCGCGCCATTGCTGGGTGCGATTCCAAGAACCTCGGCGACCGATCGCTGCGGCGGTTCAGTCTCCTTTACGGCAAGCGCTGCAGGAGAATGGTCGCGGAATACGTTCAAAGGGAAGGCTGGGATAATCTTGTCGGCAATCCATTGCCGGGCCGCGACTGGATCCTTGCCCCAGATCGTGGGGCAGGGCGACAGAATTTCAACGAATGAAAATCCTGCGCCATCACGCTGAACTTCCAGGGCCTTGCGAATTGCGCGTCGTGCTTTCATGATGTTCTTGCCATCAGAAAGGGCCACCCGCTCGATATAGATGGGCGCCTCCAGCGTGGCAAGCAGTTCGGCCATGTGCAGCGGATAGCCTTCATTGGAGGGGCGCCGACCCCACGGGGAAGTCGTGCTTTTTTCTCCGATCATGGTGGTCGGCGCCATCTGTCCGCCAGTCATGCCGTAAATTCCGTTGTTTACGAAGAAGACCGTGATCTTCTCGCCCCGGTTGGCAGCGTGGACGATCTCTGCGGTGCCAATCGCCGCCAGGTCGCCATCTCCCTGGTAGGAAATCACGATTCTCCCCGGGCAAGATCGCTTGATTGCTGTCGCTGATGCGGGCGCGCGTCCATGTGCTACCTGCACATTGCCTACATCAAAGTAGTAGTAGGCGAATACGGAACAACCCACAGGACTGACGAAGATAGTGTTGTCCTGCAGATCCAGTTCCTGCAAAGCTTCGGCGATCAGTTTATGAACCAGGCCGTGTCCGCACCCAGGGCAGTAATGGGTCTGCTTTTTCCCCTCCGCTTTACGGCTGTACTCGCCATAAAACAAGCTCGACTTCGAGTGGATGACCTCGTAGACGTCGCTCTCCTCCGGTGGAACTTTGTCGGCTTGAGCTTCGGGATTCTCTATCTGGATCACATTCTCATGTTCCATGGCTTGCCCTCTTCGTACCCGTCCTCAACCTCGCCCACGCTTCAAACCAAGGCTCCAACGCGGCGCAATACTTGTTCCTGCAGTTCTCTCACGGAGGGCACATTGCCGCCTCCGCGCCCGTAAAACTCCACCGGTACGGTGCCATCGAGCGCCAGGCGAACATCTTCCACCATCTGCCCATTGCTGAGTTCCACCACCAGCACTTTCTCCACATTCGCCGCCGCTTCTACCAGCGCGACGGAAGGGAAGGGCCACAACGTGATGGGACGAAAAAGGCCGGCTTTGACACCCTGTTTGCGCAGCGCTTCGACGGTGGAATGAAGGATGCGAGCCACAATCCCATATCCGATCAACAGGATTTCTGCGTCTTCAATGTGGCAGCTTTCATAGCGTGGCTCCGCTTCCTGTGCGCGCAGATATTTCGCCTCCATCTTGCGCTGGTGCTCTTCCAGACCGTCGGTCTCCAGGAAAATGGAGCTGATCAAATTGCCGCGCGTCTCATGCGTTCCCTGCACTGCCCAGGGTTTTTTCGGCTGCGGAATCTCGCGATATTCCAGGTCGAGCGGCTCCATCATCTGTCCAATAAATCCGTCCGCCAGAATCACGGCTGGATTGCGGTATTTGTCGGCCAGCTCAAAGGCAAGGATCGTCAGGTCAGCCATCTCCTGTACCGACGCGGGCGCCAGCACCAGGTTGCGATAGTTACCGTGACCGCCGCCTTTCACCATGGCAAAGTAGTCGCTTTGCTCGGGAGCAATGTTGCCCAGCCCGGGCCCGCCCCGCATCACATCCACAATTACGCAGGGCAGCTCCGCGCCCGCCAGGTAGGAAATTCCTTCCTGCATCAAGCTCATCCCCGGTCCCGAGGAGCCGGACATCACGCGCATACCGGTGGCCGCTGCTCCGTAGACCATATTGATCGCGGCGGTTTCACTTTCCGCTTGCAGGAATGTTCCGCCTACCTGGGGAAAATAGAGTGCGGCGGATTCAGCAATTTCGCTGGCCGGGGTGATTGGGTACCCATAGTAGCCGCGGCATCCGGCGAGGATCGCACCCTTCACGAGGGCCACGTTTCCCTTACAAAGTTGGCGCATATCCGCCCTCCTTCGCCAGCTGCGACTTCGC
This sequence comes from uncultured Acidobacteriota bacterium, assembly GCA_963737095.1. GTDB lineage: Bacteria > Acidobacteriota > Terriglobia > Terriglobales > Acidobacteriaceae > JAKAAZ01. The sequence goes on along the minus strand of CAVTRK010000006.1, from coordinate 154,638 downwards.
TTTCATGCGGTAGACGGTGATCGCCCCAGGCTCGGGACAGCAATAGAAGCAGATGCCACACCCCGTGCAGAGGTGCCCGTTGCAGCGTGCCGGGTGAACTCCGTTGGCGTTTAATTCCGGCGCCAGTTGCAGGCATTTTGGTGGACAGGAGTCGACACACAGACCGCACCCTTTGCATTCTTCGGCATCAATGGTAACTTTCCCGCGCGGCTGCACCGCCATGGTTCACCTCGACTTGGCAGAGTGCTTCGGTTTCCGTGCCTGGGCGTCGATCGCCGCAATTTCGGTCCGGTTCCAGGGCACACATCCGCCGGTTCCATTAGAGGCTCAAGGGTTACCAATGGCCGTGTTGCAGCACACTAAGGGACGTGACTGCCATCACATCCGGGCTACGATCTTTATTGACACGCCATATTCAGCAACGTTACGATTAGCTCGCCGTCACTGGCGCTCATTTTAAACACGGCCAGGCTCCCCTCTTGGTCCCGGTGACAAGGCACAAGTCCCAACACACTCGATTGCAGCTTCGAGATTCGTCGATACGGCGAGTCGCGTCCCCCACACGATTGACCGGATCGCATAAGGAGCGTCCGACCTATGAAGACTTCTTGGTTTCTCCAGCACGGCCTGACCGTTGCATGCCTGGCCTTGACTGTTCCGGTGCTGTCCGCACAAAACACCACCATCCAGCTCTTCGGTCCCGTAAACGTGCGCGCCTCCGTCAGCGGTACCAGCTATGACGCCCCCAATACCTTTAACAGCAACACGCTGAATCTGACCTGTCCGGCCAATCCGACAGCAGTCTTGTCTTCGGCCAATAGCGGCAATGTGCTGGTCGATAACAATATTCAGGTCAGCACCAGCTCGCCATCTGTGACGGGACCTACTAACGTCTGCACGGGCGGAACTGCCGATGGGTCGAATGCTGACTGTTTCACGACGACATATCAATCCGCGGCTAGCGCGGGTAATTTGTCCGGCCAAAGTCCCGATTCATTTGCTCCTTCGACCGGCGTCACGCTCGCGAATGGTGGCGTTCCCCCCATCGACATTTCCAGCAGTCTCGTTCTGGGTGCGAACCAGATCACCATCAGCGAAGTCGACGGCGGCGGCGATCTAGCCGGTTCCTCGCTTTACCTGACCACGAATTGCACCCAGGGTGGCGTGACAGGTGGGGGCAGCATCACAGGCAACCCCATTCCACAATCGAATCCCACGCCGCAACAGCTGACGCAGAACTTTACCTTTAATACGGGGAACAATCAACAGGTTCAGTTCACCTATGATTTGTCCACTTCGCAGGCGGCCGATACCCTTGCAATTCAGAATGGCACCATCCCTGGCGTAGAAGATTCGGCTGTCGATCCAAGTAGCTTTCAATCGACCTACGGGCAAAGTACTCCGTTCTCCACCTCGAGCTGCCTGATCCACACCGGCGAACAGCTATCCAACGGACAGCCAGCCTGCAAGCTGTTTACGCTGGAATGTGCGATTGGAACCGATCCCGCTGAGAGCGGCGCCAACTGTCCCATCTCATCGGCTCCTAATGAGCTGTTCCAGGACGTCTTCGATGGCCCCAGTTTCAGCCTGCAGGACATTCCCACTCCCAGTGGTCCGACGTTCCACGAAGGCATCGGTTTCCTGATGGCAAGTGAACCGTGGAGCGGAGGTCCGTGCGCTTTCGATCCGGCCTCGGGACTCGGGAATCTACCTTGCCCGCAGAACCTATTGGCCAATTTTAGCGGCCCGGGTGTCTATAACTCTTCCAGCTATACGTCGCATCCCAATTCGACCTTCATTCCGGTGTACGGCGTTCCGGAACCACTCACCACGGTGACCGTGGCCAATGAGCAGCCAGGAAACTGGGTCAACACGCAGACGCCGAACGTCACCTTTTCCAGTCAGCCGCCGAATCTCGCCGGCACCCAATTGCCCGGCGTGTCTACCTTTGCGGCCGCACCAATTCAATCCATCACCTACGGAACCGCGGCCGTGGGCGGCGTGCCCACGCCAGGCGTCCCCGGGTCGGCAGGCAAGCCAATTACGAATCCCACGGCATGTCCCTCCAGCATTACTCCGGGGGGCACACCTGCGGCGTTCACAACGGACGCGCAGCAAGTTACCCTGAATGGCGACGGCCATTACCTGCTGTACTATTTCGCGCAGGATTGTGCCGGAACCGAGGAACTCAAGTTTGTGAAGGACAACACCGGCAGTTGGTCGACCTCCTACTATACGGTTCCGATCAACGTAGACATGGAGCCGCCGACCGTCAGTTCCGGCCCGACACTGTCTCCGTCGAGCGGCAGCTATCTGGTAGGGCAGTCGGTGATGGCGAGCTACAGTTGCACGGATCTTGCGGGGAGCGTGAATTCCGGGATCGTGACTTGCGGCGCTTCAACGTTCTCCGCGGACTCAGCCCCGACGAGCACCGGCCCGCTCAGCAGCCCTGTCGATACCAGCACACCGGGCAACAAAATGTTCACCGTGATGGCTGTGGATGCAGCTGGCAACCAGTCCTCGCAATCGGTCAGCTATGTTGTGACGTCCTATGACTCGTCGATCCATGTCACTCTGAGCCAGTCAACCGTCACTTACCCCGGGGGAACCAACGTCGTGATCCAGGTTTCCCCCACCGGTGGTCATACTGCCACCGGAACCGTGAAGCTCTATGACGGTGCCACGTTGCTGAAAAGCTCCGCGCTGGGAGGCAACGGTGCCGCATATCTGTATATCCAGGGGTTGAGCGTAGGCAGCCATTCACTGACGGCCTCGTACGCCGGCGATTCTCACAATGCTGCCGGCTCGTCCGCACCTGTGATTCTTACGGTTAACCCGGTTCCCGTACAGTTGAGTACTTCCTGCTGGAATGCTAACTTCCCGTATGGTGCGGATTATCACTGCGGCATCTACACCAGTTCTGCAGCGGGAGCTCCGCAAGGGGTGGTCACCTACCAGTACGATGGCGGGTCGATCGTCACGTTGCCATTGGCGAACGGAAGTGCGACATTCGTGATTCCTACGCCTCAGACAGGAACACACACGGTGGTCATGGGTTATGCAGCGCAAACCAACTATGCGGCTGCGAAATCCAGCACAGTTCACTTCACCGTGAACCCAGCGCCGGTCATACTGCAGCTGACGCCGTCCACCTGGTACGCCACCGGCGGAAATGTAACTCTGAATGTTGCAATCCAATCCTGGAGCGCCGGTCCGCCGAATGCTCTGGGCACGGTATCGTTCTATAACGGCAAGTCCTTGCTGGCTGCGGTGCCTGTCACCTCATCCGGAACTGCGTCGACATCGGTGGCCGCATCTTCCCTTGGGAATGGAAGCCGAACGATCACCGCGAAGTACAGCGGAAGCACGAACTACGCCAGCGGATCCACATCTGTAACCATCACAGTTGCAGTTAAGTAAAGGCCTGGAAAGCAGAAGGGCCCTCCTCGAAAGGGGAGGGCCTTTTCTATCCTGCGTCTCGATTGACCGTTCCGGATGAGGGAAGGGAACTATGCTTCCGATGCGGCAGGCTCCAGAAACGGCGCTGTCAGAGAGGTTGAGGATTCCTCGCCCGCCGCCAGACGAGTTAACGTCAGCACAGTAATGTCGTCCTCCTGGCCAAAGGCAACCGCGGCCTGGGTGGCCTGTTGCGCTGTAGGCTGGGTTGCAAACAACGCGTTCAACCGTTCGAATCCGTAGATTTCTCCCGTCGCGCTACGCGCTTCAACTAACCCGTCCGTATATAAGCTCAGGTGGTCCCCGGGGTGCAAACGGATCTCAACTTCGCTGTATTCGGCAAACGAGAGAAGTCCCAGAGGCAACGAACCTTCAATCTCGAGCTCTGCTGAATTCAGGAACGGCGGCAGGTGCCCTGCATTCGCCAGGATGACCTTGCCATTGGGAAACAGGCGCAGCACAATTGCGGTCACGAACCCGCCCTGAAGCCGGCCGCACAGGCAGCGATTCAACCCCTGCAGCATTTGCACTGGGCTGGAGTTCTCGCCGGACAACGAGCGGAGCACACCCACAATCAGGGAGACGCTCATGGCAGCCTTGAGGCCTTTGCCGCTGACATCCCCAAGCGCCACGATGGTTGACCCCTGGTCTTCGCGAATGATTTGAAAGAAGTCTCCCCCCACTTCCTGGGCCGGCTGGTAGGCGCTCGACATGGCGAATCCTTCCAGCGAAGGAAGCGTTTCAGGAATCAGCACACGCTGAATCTCGCGCGCACTCTGCATCTCCTGCTCCAGCGCAGTCTGGCGAGCCTGCTGCTCCACGTTGTACCGGTAGACGGCGTACAGAATGGAGAGGAACAATCCAATTCCTGCCAGGTCGGCAGCGGTAAAGTGCACGCCAAAAATGGTAAACAGCGGCGCCATTACGCGGTCCCACAGGGTCCAATGGGTAAATCTTTGGCCCGCAGCGCTGGCATCCGCGATGCTATTGATCATTTGCGAGACAAAAGCGCTGATTGCGAGCCACCAGCGCGACGGTTCCAGCCGCTGACGAATGCCGATTCCAATGATGACAAACGGAAAGACTTCCACCACCAGGATCAGTGTCGTCAAAATTGCATCCAGGGCCAGCATGCCTGCGCCAGCGTTGCCCCAGATGAAGGCCAGCGCTCCATCCAGCACTCCGGCAACGACGGTGACGATGGCGAGCACACGTGTCCACCGAGCCAGTGCTGGACGGCCATCCAGCCGCAGCAAATAGAGCAGCAAAAACCACAACGATACGTGGTTCAGCGCGTAAATCGGCTGATTCAACCCTCGGCCGAGTCCATAGTCAATCGGAATCTGCAGCACACCCTGGATTAGAAACAGCATGACCGGCGTGGCTGTAAAGATCGCCAGCCATAGAAAGAGCTTCACTTTCCGATTGCGGCTCCACAGAAGCAAACTCAGCAGAGTCACAAACCCGTACAAGATCACCAGGGTAAAGTCATAGAGGTTCTGACGCATGGTCTGCGCGTTCGATGCGGCCAACTGGGCATCGATGGTGTCGGCGTCTCCCAGCAGGGGGGGCCCATAGATGCCACCCAGGGTAGCCGGGTCGACGAACAGCAGCGGCGACTTCCACACTCGAATGGCAATCGTTCCCGATTCGGCGCTAGGGACAACGAAGCTGCGAATGAAGGAGGTGTAGTACCACCGCGGGCGCGGCGGGAATCTGCCGAATCGTCCGATTGACTTTCCATTCCAGAAGATTTCGTAGGCGTCGTCGACTTGCGGCATCAGCAGGGCATACTTTGCCTGACTGCCGCTGACGGTGTGGATCTGCACGTGGCGTCGGTACCAGGCGTAGCCCGTGTATCCGGGATGGCCCTGGCTGCCCCACGGGCCGTTGACTTGCATCGATTCCCAGCCGGAGTCATCGAAGGATGGAGATGCCCATTGGGGATTGTCGCCGGTGTGAAACTGCCATGCGCCATCGAGCGGGATCGCGCCCGGTCCCAACCCCTCCACCGCCAACACAGGAGCCGAAGCCTGGGGGGTCGCCTGCGGCGCAGGCACCACCTTCTGTTGCGCGAATAGCGACACGGTCAGTAGGAAACCACATGCCGCAATCTTCGCTTGGAGCAACATGCCACGAGAATACCACTCGAATCTCACACTTCTGCGGAAGAATCGCAGGCTGCCGCAGGGCCTCCCGAAGCCCCCTTGTCGACCGAAGAGTTCAATGCCGGGTGGTTCGTCTTCTCCCTCTCGATCCTGGGCATCGTTCTGACCGGATGGCCAACGAATTCATTTAGCTGCAACCTCATCCTTCATGTATCTTGCTGTTCATAGGACATTGATGGAACTCGGGAAATGGGATTCGCCCACGGCGCTATGCGCTTGCGCGGGTGGCGAAGGAAGCGATTGAAGGAGCTGTGATGGAACTCGAAAGTACCCTCCACCTGCAGCAGCAAATCGCGCGTCTGCAGGCGTTGTTGGAGGCAAGCCATAAAATCCACAGCACCATCGAACTCGACAGCGTGCTGCGCGCCGTGCTCGAGCTAAGTGTTCGCGAACTTGAAATGGCGGGTGCGTTCTTCACCGCGTTTCCTTTTTCCTATGGAGAGATTCAGCCTCGCTTTTTGCTGCATCCGCCGACCTCAGATCCCAAGCGCGGTTGTTTTCGCTTTCCCTTACTCGATCGCAGTGGAGCGTTGTTGACCGAGATGATTGTGCTCACCCGGGATTGCGCGCCGCTCTCCTTATATGAGCAGGACTTCCTGGAAAATCTATCGATGCAGGCCGCGGTCGCGATAGAGAATGCCCGCTACCACGAGCGCACCCTCGACCTGGAACGCGTGCAGCAGGACTTAGCCTCGGCGCGCGAAATCCAGCGCAGCCTGTTACCCCAGTCCATGCCTGCGATCCCGGGATATAGTATTTTCGCGCGCTCTCAGACTTGTTATGAGGTTGGCGGAGATTATCTGGATATCCTTCCGCTACCCGATGGCAGATGGATGATGGTGGTCGCCGATGTTGCCGGCAAAGGATTGGCTTCCGCCCTGGTTGGTACATCTTTCCGCTCGGCATTTCGCGCCATGGCTACCTCCGGGCTCCCATTAGATGAGATTGCGGCCAAGCTCAATCATGTTCAGGAGTCGGATGGTGCGGAAACCCGCCGCCGCTACGTCACCGCCATTTTTGCCCAGCTGAATCCCGCCGAACATACGCTCGACGTAGTCAATGCAGGGCACAATCCAGGCTTTCTAGTGCATGGCAAGGATATTCAGGAAATTGGGGCCAGCGGAACGCCGGTAGGCATGTTGCCCGGGATGACCTATACCTCGATGCGATATCATCTGGAGCAAAACAGCCGATTTCTCTTGTATACGGATGGATTGACGGAAGTATTTCGCGGCGACGAAGAATTTGGCCCCGAGCGGCTTCTTGAGGAAGTCCGTGGCTGGCGTGGTACACAGGCAGAACAATTGCTCAACAGCGTCTGGTCGGCAGTAGAATCCTTCGATGGGGAAGTTGACCTGACGGATGATCGCACCGCCCTGGCATTGCTGCGAGTGCAATAGCTACAGAAGAGTTGGATGGAACGCTTCGAGTCGTGCAGTCAAGTAGGAAGGATTGCTTCCGGAGGTTGAGTATGGTGCAGGAAATAACATCCGCAGTTGAGTTGAGGCTTCCTTCCAAATTAGGATTTGAGAAGGTTGCGATGCAGACTGCTTCCGGCGTGGCCCGGCTCATGGGGTTTCCCGACGACCGGATTGAAGACCTGAAGACGGCTGTCGCCGAAGCTTGCATCAATGCCATCGAACATGGCAACCGCTTCGATGAACGGCTGAGTATCGGAATCGTTCTCTCAATGGAAGATGGCAAACTGGAAGTGAAAATCCTGGACTCCGGTTCAGGTCTGCACAAAAAAATTCATCCACCGGATATCGACCGGAAAATGCATGGCGAAGAGCAGGCCCGCGGCATGGGCATGTTCCTGATGCAGGCGCTGGTGGACGAAGCTGAATGGACACAAACACCGCACGGTGGAAATTGCGTACGCTTGATGATTCGCCTAGACAAGGAAGAGGAGTGAGATAGCGATATGGCCATGCAACCGCAACTGAACACCCGCGCCCACGTGGATGAGGTGAAAGCAGCCGACGGAAGCCCGATTTCTGTGCTGCGATTCACTGGCGACATCACCAGCACGTCTCGCGATGTGGTTTTTGGCGCTTATCAAGAAGTACCGGCGGCCACGCGCAAGTTGGTCTTCGACTTCTCGAAGATGGAATATATGAATTCCAGTGGAATCGCGCTGATTATCGAGCTTCTGATGGCCGCCAGTAAATCCGATCGTTCGGTGCAAAGTTACGGCTTGTCACCCCACTTTCAGAAGGTTTTCACCATGGTCGGCTTGAACAAGTACACTCGCCTCCACCCCGATGAGGCGACGGCCTGCGCCGCGTTTGCCGAGTAAGTTCCTTCGCTCCATGCGTTATCGATTCGCGTTGAACCTGGTGGCGTCACTCATCCGCGCGCCCGCGGGTGTGCGCCTGGATTGTGCTATCGACTTCGCCGGGGAAAGCGTCCCAGAATGACGCTCGCGCATCTGAGTCTGTAGAAGCGGATGGCAATCTGCTGGCACCGCAAACCCACTTCAGGGATTCCATGATGAACAAACAGCCCTTGGATCGCTCGATTAGTTCTCCTTCTTCCCCAGCCCTGTGCATGGTTGAAATCGACGGCGTCACCCACGCGGCTGCGGTTGGCGAGCCCCTGGTAGATGTTCTCAATCGAATTGAGAGAGTCATTCCGCAGGTCTGTTATCACCCGCAGTTGGGGCCAATCCAAACCTGCGACACCTGCATGATCCAGGTAAACGGAAATCTGACTCGCGCCTGCGGAACTCCGGCAGCCGAAGGCATGGTGGTGGTCACAAAATCCGAGCTGGTCGACGTGGCCCAGCGCGAAGCCTTCGACCGCATCCTGGGAAATCACATGCTCTATTGCACAGTCTGCGATAACAACAATGAAAATTGCACCGTGCATAACACCACCGCGCTGCTGGATGTGAAGCATCAGAAACGCCCCTACACTCCCAAACCTTATCCAGAAGACAACAGCAATCCCTTTTATCGATACGATCCGGACCAATGCATCTTGTGCGGCCGGTGCGTGGAAGCCTGCCAGAATGTGCAGGTCAACGAAACGCTGTCGATCAATTGGGAATCGCAGCATCCGCGGGTGCTGTGGGACGGTGGGGAGACTATCGCAGGTTCCAGTTGCGTTTCCTGCGGCCACTGCATCACGGTGTGCCCCTGCAATGCGCTCATGGAAAAATCGATGATCGGCCACGCCGGATACTTCACCGGCCTGCCCCGGAAGGCTCTGGACAACATGATCGACGTCGTGAAAGGAGTCGAGCCCGAAACCGGATATGGTCCGATTCTCGCCGTGTCACAGGTAGAAGCGAAGATGCGTGAGCAGCGGGTCAAGAGGACGAAAACCGTATGCACCTACTGTGGCGTGGGATGCTCCTTCGACATCTGGACCAAAGATCGCGAAATCTTGAAAATCGAACCGGGCGAGGGGCCCGCCAACGGCATTTCCACCTGCGTCAAGGGTAAATTCGGCTGGGATTATGTCAATGCAAAAGACCGGCTCACAAAGCCGCTGATCCGCGAAGGAGAAACATTTCGAGAGGCCACATGGAAGGAAGCGCTCGAATTGATCTCCACAAAGCTCTCGACGATCAAGAACGAGCACGGTCCAGACGCAATTGGATTGATCACCTCCTCAAAGTGCACCAATGAGGAAAGCTACCTGATGCAGAAACTTGCCCGCGCCGTGATCGGCACCAACAATATCGATAACTGCTCTCGTTATTGCCAGACGCCAGCTACGAAGGGACTTTCTCGCACTGTTGGCTACGGCGGCGACAGCGGTTCCATTCGCGATATTGAAGCGGCTGAGCTGGTTGTAATCATCGGCAGCAACACCACCGAAAGTCATCCGGTATTGGCAACGCGCGTAAAGCAGTCGCACAAACTGCGTGGGCAGCGGCTCATCGTTGCCGATCTGCGAGAACACGAGATGGCGCGGCGGGCAGATATTCTGCTTCGACCCAACCCGGGAACCGATCTGGTCTGGCTTTCCACGGTTGCAAAATACATCCTCGACAATGGGCTGGCGAAGATGGAATTTGTCGATCGCTGGGTCAACGGTTTCGCGGAGTATAGAGACAGCCTGGCTCCGTTCACATTGGAGTACGCCGAGCGACTGACCGGAATTCCCGTCGCCACACTGCAGCAGGTCGCGCGGGAAATTGCGCAGGCCGGCACCGTTTGCATTCTGTGGGCCATGGGCGTCACGCAGCACTGTGGCGGCTCAGATACATCCACGTCAATTTCAAATCTGCTGCTGTTGACTGGCAACTACATGCGTCCAGGAACCGGTGCCTACCCGCTCCGCGGCCACAATAACGTGCAGGGCGCCAGCGACTTTGGTTCGATGCCGAACAGCGTGCCTGGCTATCAAAAAGTAGAGGATCCCGACGTCATTGACCGCTTCGAGCAGGGATGGAATGTGAAAATGCCGACCTCGAAGGGTCTCGACAATCAGGAGATGATCGAAGCCATCCATCAGGGAAAACTGAAGGCGATCTATCTGAAGGGTGAAGATACCATCACCTCTGATGCCAATGAAAATAACGTCCGCACTGCTCTGGAGAAGCTTGAATTTTTGGTGGTTCAGGATGTCATCATGAGTGAGACCGCGCGCTATGCCGATGTGGTGTTGCCCGCAAGTCCTAGCCTTGAAAAAGACGGCACCTTCACCAACACCGAGCGTCGCATTCAACGGCTCTATCAAGTGTTCGAGCCATTGGGCGAAAGCAAGCCTGACTGGCGCATCATTCAGGACATTGCCAACGCTTTGGGAGCCAATTGGAACTACGGCCACCCCTCAGAAGTGATGGATGAAGTGGCCTCGCTGACACCCATGTTTGCCGGCGTCAATTATCAGCGCCTCGAGGGGTATAAGTCGCTGCAATGGCCCGTGGCGGCGGACGGTTCAGATCAACCGGTGCTCTTTACAGAGAAGTTTCCGTTCCCTGACGGCAAGGCGAAATTCCACCCATTGGAATGGATTGAGCCCTGCGAACAGGTCACCGATGAATTTGATCTGCATCTGAACAACGGGCGACTGCTGGAACATTTCGAGGCGGGAAACATGACCTTCCGCTCGATAGGAATCATGGAGGAGACTCCGAACACGTGGGTGGAGATTTCTCCTGAACTGGCTGCCGACCGCGGCATTGAGACTGGGCGATGGGTTCGCCTGCGCTCCAAATATGGCCAGGTAAAAGTGCAGGTCCTGGTCACCGATCGCGTTCAAGGAAAGCAAGTCTATCTGCCGCTGAATTCCAGTGAGCAGCCTGTCAATCGATTGACAGGCGCAGGCCTCGATCGTGCGACCCACACTCCGGCATATAAAGAGACCACGGTACAGATGATCCCGCTGGACGAGCAAGGTGCGAACCCGCTGCCGCGCATCAATTTTCGCTTTGGCCACCCCACGCCGCAAAGCGGTGTTGAAGTGGAACGCAAATGGCGGCGCAGCGATTACCGCGTGCCGGGAACCGCAGCGGACGACAAGCTTGTACAAATTGCAAATTTGAACGTGTAAGAGGAGGGAACGCCATGGCCCAGCCGATCCGTAACTACACCCCACATCGCGACGAGCAGGATGAGCTGCGCGCGAAAGTAGAAAATGCTCCGCTGCAACACGGCAAGGCGCTGCTGGCGGCGTACGAACTGTTGCAGGAGGCGCAGGATCACGGCGTGCTCGACACCTTGCGTGGCGCCATTGGAGCCGGGGACGCCATCGTCGGCAAAGCCTCGGAGTTCGCCAGCACTGCGGAAGGGGTTCGGGCCACACGCAATTTCCTGGCGCTCTCGCGAGTGTTCGCGAATCTTGATCCGGAAAAGGTGGATGCGGTTGCCAACGCCATCACTGAGAACCAATGCCGCAAAGCCGAGCCCGGCTGCGAACCTCCGTCCCTATTCAGATCCCTGCAGCGCATGAATGGTCGCAACAGCCGTAGGACGTTGGCCACCATTGCCGCCGTGACCGATGCCTTCGGCAAGGAACCCGACCTGCCAAGCGCGAGTGCTATGTCCGGCGGTGTTCCAGGCTGGGTGCCGTCGCGGATCGTGCTGCCGCTGGTGGCCCTGACGCTGGCCGGCGTTGCAGGCTTCTGCATTGGGCGCCGAAACTAAATAGATCCGCAATCCCCTGCGAAATTGTGGCCTGTGGCACCCTCTTGGCACGCGCATGAATCCTAGTGTCTGGTAGAAATTTCAGAAAAGAGGCAGCGTCGATGGCACGCCCATATTGGTCTGGTCAGATTCAGATTTCCCTGGTTTCGTTTGGCGTCTCACTATTCCCGGCGACAGAGGCCGCCAGCCAGATTGCCTTCCACCAAATTGACCGAAGAACCGGCGAGCGAATTCGCCATCAAAATGTTGCGCAGGACCAGGAAGCCGTCGATCGCTCCGACATTGTGAAAGGCTACGAAGTTCGCAAAGGTGAGTACGTCACGATCGAACCGGACGAAATTGCGCATCTTCGCATCCCCAGCAAGAAAACCCTAGAGATTGTGCAGTTCATCAAGATTGACGAGATCGACCCGGCATTTTTCGAGAAGCCATATTTTGTGGTTCCGCATAATGATGCCCAGGCGCAGGCATTTGCCGTCATCCAAAAAGCGTTGCGCGAAACCGGTAAGGCCGGCCTTGGCGAGGCTGCTTTTTCCGGCCGCGAACACCTGATTGCGCTGATGCCGCCCTCCGATCCAAAGTCGCGCGGCTTGATGGCCTACACCATGCGCTATCAGGCGGAATTGCGGGATTCCTCGGAATATTTTTCCGGAATTAAAGAGCACAGCATCGACAAGGATCAATTGGCATTGGCCAAGGAGCTGATTCAGCGCAGCACATCTAAATTTGTCCCGACAAAATTTGAAGACGACTACGAGGTCGCGCTGCGTGAGCTGATTGACGCCAAGATCGAGCATCATCCGCTGCCGCAGGAAGAAAAAGCTCCCAAGCGCGCCAAGGTCATCAACTTGATGGATGCTCTCCGCAAGAGCGTCGGCGAGCAGCCCTCGTCGGCTCGCTCGACGCGGTCTGGCGCGGCGAAACATAACGCGCCGGAAAAGAAGAGCAAGCCGAAGTCGGGCGGCCTGAAGCTGGTGAAACCTCATACCCGCAGAAAGAAGACTGCGTAAGATATGGCGACTGCCAAAACCAAGAAGAAATCGTCCCGCGCACGCAGTTCCGCTGCCATTGAGAAGCAACTGAGCCGCTACCGCTCGATGCGGAACTTTGACGTGACGTCGGAGCCTCGCGGCGGCAGCAAGGAAGCGAAAAAAGGTGCGGCCGGTAAGAATGCGGAACTACCATTCGTCATCCAGAAGCATGCGGCCACTCGACTGCATTACGATTTTCGCCTCGGCTGGCATGGCGTGCTGAAAAGTTGGGCGGTCACTAAGGGCCCAAGTTACTATCCCGGCGACAAGAGGCTTGCGGTTCAGGTTGAAGATCACCCTATGGAATATGGCGGCTTTGAAGGCATTATTCCCAAGGGCCAGTATGGCGGCGGCACCGTGATGTTGTGGGATCACGGAACATGGGAGCCTCATGGTGACGTGGATGAGGGCCTGGAAAAAGGTCGTCTGAAATTTACGCTCAAAGGCGAGAAGCTACGTGGCGATTGGGCTCTGATCCGTATGGGTGGCAAGGCCGCCGGCGAAAAGAAGGCCAACTGGCTGCTGATCAAAGAGCACGATGGCAAGGAGCGCGGGCCCGACGACACTCCTGTGACGGAAGAAGAGCCGGATAGCGTTGTGACCGGCCGCGATCTCGAGTCCATCGCGGAAAATCAGGATCATGTGTGGGGCACGCATGGCAGCGAAGAGCAGAAGTCGCCTCAGAAATCGACGCCAACCACAGCAGAGAAAAAATCATCAGGTAGGACTGCGAATTCGAGTCAGAGACACAAAAATAGCAGTGCCCCACCGTCCAAGGTTTTATCGTTCGAGGGCGAATTGAAAGGCGCGCACAAGGAATCTCTGCCAAAATTTGTGCCTCCGCAACTGGCGCTGCAGGTGAACGAAGCCCCGGATGGTCCGGAGTGGATTCATGAGTTGAAACTCGATGGCTATCGTATGCAAGGCCGCGTCGAAACCGCTAGCAACAAGAAATCTCGTTCAGCGAAGCTCATTACTCGCAGCGGCCTGGACTGGACGTATCGCATGCCGGACATCGCGGCAGCCCTGGCGGAGTTGCCGGTGGAAGATGCACTGCTGGACGGCGAAGTAGTTGTTTTCGACTACGAGGGCAAGACCAGTTTTGCCGATCTGCAGGCAGCGTTTCAAGAAGGCAAAAAGAAACCACTCACCTATGTGATCTTCGATCTGCTTCACTTGAACGGCCACAATTTACGCAATGTTCCACTCGAGCGGCGGAAAAATATCCTGGCGAAAATTCTTGCTCGGGTCGCTGATGGCGACCATCAGGGCATTCTTCGCTACAGTGAGCATCTCGGCACGCGTGGCGGCGAAATCTTTGCCAAGGCGTGTCAGCTTGGCGCGGAAGGCATCGTGTCGAAGAAGGCGTCCGCGCCCTATAGCTCTGGGCGCAGTGGTAGCTGGCTCAAAATCAAATGTGTTCGCCAGCAGGAGTTTGTGATCGGGGGATTTACTCCTCCCTCGAAAACCGGTGTGGGCATCGGCGCGCTATTGCTTGGCTATTATCGCGATGGAGAACTGATCTATGCCGGCCGAACTGGGACCGGGTTCACGCAGAAAGGCCGCCAGCAGATGCGCAAGCGGCTGGAGGGGATTCGCCAGACGCATCCGCCATTTTCCAGTGTGCCACCCGACGGCGCTCGTGACGCGCAATGGGTGCAGCCAAAATATGTGTGTGAAGTGAAGTTCGCCACCTGGACCGCCGACAACCTCGTGCGTCAGGCTTCGTTCCAGGGTTTGCGAGAGGACAAACCCGCAAAACAAGTCACACGGGAGGTGCCGGTCGCAACGGCATCTGCGAAGCGGCGGCCGCAACAGAAAAATAAGAAAGCCGAGTCTTCGAAGTCGGTCTCCAAAAAACCTAGCGCAGCCAGTCGCCCTTCGGCGAGCCATCATTCCAGCCGAATTGCCGTCAGCGCCATCGCTTCTAAAACCAACTCGAGCAAGAGAAGCGGACGACGCATTTCCAATTCAGCTCACTCATCCTGACAAGCAGGTGGACTCGGAAACGAAGCTGACCAAACAGCAGCTGGCAGATTATTTCTGGGCGGTTAGAGACCACATGCTGCCGCACATTGTCGATCGACCGTTGAGCATTGTTCGTTGTCCGCAAGGAAGCACCAAGCCATGCTTCTTTCAAAAACATGTCACCGACAATCTGCCCGAAGGAATCGAGGGCATTGATATCCGAGGGCGCAGAAGTGGTGTGGTCGAGTCCTACATCACTCTCTCCACCAGTCTAGGCCTGGCGGGTTTGGCGCAGATGGGAGTGCTTGAGATTCATCCATGGGGCTCCACCAATGCTGACATTGAGAAACCCGATCGGCTGGTCTTCGATCTCGACCCGGATGAGGCCATTCCATGGAGGGTGCTGGCAGAGAGTGCGAGGGAAGTGCGCTCGCGGCTGAAAGATTGCAAGCTGGAGAGTTTTTTGAAGACGACCGGCGGGAAGGGATTGCACATCGTCGCGCCCATTCAACCGGAACAGGATTGGCCGGTCATAAAAGAGTTTGCGCACGCCATCGCCAATCAAATGGCTGAGGATAATAAAGGTTTGTACCTGACCAAGATGACAAAGGCCGACCGCAAGGGGAAAATCTTTATTGACTATCTGCGCAACGATCGAGGGTCAACCTCGGTGGCGCCATTTTCTCCACGCGCGCGACACGGTGCGCCGGTCGCAGTGCCGATGGATTGGAAAGAACTGGACTCTTCCAAGCAACCGCGTTTTCTGGTCGCAGATTTTTCCGAATGGAAGTCGCGCCTGCGTCATGACCCTTGGACAGCGATGCTGAAGAAGCGCCAAGCCATTCCCGCGAAATTGCTGGAGCCGCTTATTTCTTCCGCTCAGGCGTCCGGTTCACGTCGTTCGGCGCGGAAGGGTTAATCTCCCCCTTTTCCGTTTCCGGCGTTGGGCTGCGAACGGCTGTGTCTCCCGGACCGGCGGTTGCAGGATTTTTTCCGTCATAGCCCGAAGGTTGGACGGCATGTTTGCGATCCTCTGTGCGGTTCTCAGCTTTTTCTTTTTCCTGGGTGTTCATACGCCCCTCGTATTCTGCGGCAACAGCTCTCGTTACAACCCCGCATCTTTGGTGTGGATGCCGGCTGTAACTCCCGGGTGGCTTCGGGATTACCAAACGAGAATTGACGTGATTAAGGATGCCCCAGAAAGATCTGCACCAGCAGCCATGCGTTCAACGCGGCAATAAAGATTGCGGAAGACCATCCTAGAAGTTTCAGCCAGGGTCGATTGACAAACTCACCCATCTTTTTGGGATCGCTGGTGAACGCCATCAGCGGAAAGACGGCGAAGCTGAGTTGCATACTCAGAATCACCTGGCTAAGGATCAGCAATCGCGCTGTGCCCGACATGCCCCACAGAGCCGTAACAATCAAGGTGGGAACAATCGCAAGCAGGCGGGTCAGCAATCGGCGCTTCCAGGGAGCCAGGCGCAGATGAAGGAAGCCCTCCATCACGACCTGGCCGGCGAGGGTTCCGGTCAGAGTAGAGTTTTGTCCGGAGGCCAGCAGCGCGATTGCGAACATAGTGCTGGCGCCAGCGACACCAAGCAGCGGCGTCAGCAATTTATATGCGTCGCCAATCTCCGCCACTTCATCATGTCCGGTTCGATGGAAAACCGCGGCGGCGACGATCAGGATTGCGGCGTTGACGAACAACGCCATGGTCAAGGCGGCAGCGGAATCCAGACTGGCGAGGAAGATGGCTTCGCGCTTACCTTTCAAGGTTCGCGGATAATCTCGCGTTTGCACAATCGAGGAATGCAGATACAGATTATGCGGCATTACTGTTGCGCCAAGGATTCCAATGGCAATGTACAACATGGTGCTGTTGGAAAGGATCTCGTGCGAGGGAACAAATAAATTCCACGCGATCGAACTCCACTGCGGGTGCGAGAAGAAAATCTCAATCCCAAACATCACTCCGATGGTTGCGATCAGCACGATTACTACCGCTTCAAGGTAGCGAAATCCGCGATTCTGCAACAGTAGGATCATCAGCACATCCAGGCTGGTAATCACAACGCCGACGAGCAGAGGAATGCCAAAAAGAAGTTGTAGCGCGATCGCGGAGCCGATCACTTCTGCCAGGTCGCAAGCAGCAATGGCGATTTCTGCAAAGATCCATAGCCCGATTGTGACGGGTTTGCTGTAATGTTCGCGGCAAGCCTGCGCCAGGTCCTGTTCGGTGGCCACGCCGAGCTTGATGGAAAGTCCTTGCAGCAGGATTGCCAGCAGGTTCGACACCATGATGGCGAAGAGCAGTTTGTAGCCAAAGCGTGAGCCCGCGGCCAGGTCGGTCGCCCAGTTGCCGGGGTCCATATATCCCACAGAAATAAGGAAGCCCGGGCCGATGAAGCCGAGCGCTCGCCGCCACAGTTGCGGCGATGTCGACACGCGCACGGTTGAGAACACGTCAGGCAGGGAAGGCCGACGAGGCTTGGGCTCTACTTCAATTTGGAATTGGGGATTGGGCATTCCCGCGGAAGGTCCTCTTACCGCAGTATGCCACAAATAGTTAACGATAGTTAAGTGTATGTATTAATTTACGCTAACGCTTGCGTCGTTTCACCCAGACTCTTTCGGCGGCAGGTCTTCCTAATGTGATGGTTCCAGAAGGGGTTTGGATGGTTACGGTTTCATCGTAGTTACGTGCCTGCAATTGCACGCGCGCGTTGGGCCCGATGCCGGATTGATGAAGAAAAATCAGCAGCTTAGGATCGCGCTCGTGCAGGCAGGAAACGGTGTACGGCACACTTTCTGCCGCATCAAATAATGGAACTAGCCCGCGCTTGCGTAATTGCTCCGGGCTTTCCGGCAATACAGAATTTCCGTGCGGACAAGTTCCTTTTTCTCCAAGCTTTTCAATCAGCTTGGCCTCGAACGCCGGTGAAACCGCGTGTTCCAGTCGCTCTGCTTCATCGTGGACGCGATACCAGTCCATGCCAAACATTTCCGACAACATGCGCTCGATCAAGTGATGGCGACGCGCGGTGTGATAGGCCGTCTCTTTCCCTTTCGGTGTCAGGCGAACGATGCCGTCGGCTTTTACTTCGACATATCCATCGCGCTTCAAGCGCTTCAGGGCCATCGTGACTGCCGGCGGAGAGACAGATAGCCAATGGGCCAGGGTGGAAGAAATGACCGTCTGGCCTTCGGATTCGGCTTCCAGAATGGCTTTTAAATAATCTTCTTTAGAGATGGTGATGACTTCCTTCGTCATTGTTGTTTCGGCTCCAGGACTGCCGGGGAATCCCTAGGGTCATGGTATTCCATGGAGCAGTTTCGGGCGGGAGCAGGGTATTCGGGCGCCTCTGGGGCTGGGAGATATGGTTGCCTTAGCAACCATATGTGCACAACTGGTTGCTAAGGCAACTAAATTGATTGCACCTACTTTGGTGCATGCGCGAATATGTTTCAATTCGTGGCGCAAAATTTATCGAATGTGTGATTTCGCGGGTTACGGCGCGGCAGTTTCCAGGCTGGAGAGGGCTCCAATCCAGCCGAAATCGATCGCAAACGGGAGACGAAAGGGTTCGCCTCTTTTCGGGTTCGCTTCGCAGGGCATAAAATAAGGTGTTCGATGCAGTTTTTGGGCTCCGCTGCAGTGCCTGGAGCGATTCTTCGGCGCGATGCAGCACCTCCGTGTGACAGCGAACACAAGCGAACCCCCACCCGGCATGAGAACATATTGAAAGCGAAACCTTTGACATTGAATAAGAGAGACCCACGAATGACCGTACCCACAGACCTTTCCATGGTCCGATGCGGAAGCAGTTCCGGCGGCTTTGCCCGCACATTTCTGGCGTAATTCTAGAGCGTCGGCTTTTTAGCCGGCGTTTGTTTTTGGAGTTTAGGAATACTGGGGCGGGCATCTGCCGGTCCTGAACAGAGTGAAGATTGCCGGAGCGCACCTGGTGCGGTCCGCGGACGAAACAGGAGCGAGGATTTCCGATGAGTACAAGTACTTTAGATATTCCGAGAAGTGCAGCGGCCAATGGCAAGGCGAACGGCAAGAATGGTTCGGCGACTTCCAAGTCAGCCAAGACACAATATGTATATTTCTTTGGCGGCGGGTCGGCAGAAGGCAACGGCAGCATGAAGGAAACGCTGGGCGGCAAAGGCGCCGGCCTGGCGGAGATGACCAACGTTGGATTGCCTGTGCCTCCGGGCTTCACCATCCAGACGGAAGCATGCCGCGAATATATGCGGGGCGGCCTGAGCCCAGACATTGACACCCAGATGGATGCGGCGCTGCAACGGCTGGAAAAGCTGCAGGGTCAGAAGCTGGGAGAGGGCACAAATCCGTTGCTGGTCTCCGTGCGTTCGGGCGCGAAGTTCTCCATGCCGGGAATGATGGACACGATTCTGAACCTGGGACTGAATGACAAGTCGGTTGAGGCGCTGGCCAAGAACACCGGAAATCCCCGCTTTGCGTATGACTCCTATCGCCGCTTGATCCAGATGTTTGGCAGCGTGGTTCTGGACATTGAAAAGTCAGCATTCGAAGAAGTGTTCGACGGCATTAAGAAGAAGAAGGGCGTCAAGCTGGACATGGACCTGGACGCAGCCGCGTTGCAGCAGGTGATCGCGGAATATAAGAAGGTCATTCGCAAGCACACCAAGATGGATTTTCCGCAGGACCCGCATACGCAGCTGGTGATGGCCCGCGACGCCGTGTTCCGTTCGTGGAACAACAATCGCGCCAAGACCTATCGCCGCATCAACCAGATCGATGACATGCTGGGCACGGCCGTGAACGTTCAGGCGATGGTGTTCGGCAATCTGGGAGATACCAGCGGAACTGGCGTCGGTTTCACGCGCAATCCTGCGACAGGCGAAAACAAGTTTTTCGGCGAGTACCTGCTGAACGCGCAGGGCGAAGATGTGGTTTCCGGTATTCGTACGCCGGAGCCGATCAGCGATCTGCAAAAGCAGATGCCGGATGTGTATCACCAACTGCAAACGCTGACCAGCAAGATGGAAAAGCATTATCGCGACGTGCAGGATTTCGAATTCACCATTCAAGACGGCAAGCTGTACATGCTGCAGACGCGCAATGCCAAGCGCACGGGTCTGGCCGCGGTGCACATTGCCATCGACATGGTGGATGAGAAGCTGATCACGGAAAAGGAAGCGATTTTCCGCGTTGAGCCGAATCAGCTGTATGACTTTCTTGTTCCTCGTCTGGATGAGAAGGGCAAGAAGATTGAAGTGCTGGCGACTGGATTGCCGGCATCGCCGGGTGCAGCGGTGGGACAGATTGTTTTCAGCGCCGAGGATGCGGTGAAGCATTTTCAAAACGGCAGCATGAAGTCGGTGATCCTGGTGCGCTCTGAAACGACGCCGGAAGACATCGCGGGCATGGAAGTTGCGGCCGGCATTTTGACGGCGCGCGGCGGCATGACCAGCCACGCGGCGGTAGTGACGCGCGGCATGGGCAAATGCTGCGTGGCCGGTGCGGGCGACATTAATGTAAGCGAGAAGAACCAGGAAATGCGTGTCGCCGGAAAGGTGCTGAAGAAGGGCGACTGGATTTCGATGGATGGAACCACCGGCCGCGTGATTTTCGGCAAGCTGGGCATTCTGCCTGCATCGCCGGACGATCCTACGCTGGTGCGGTTTATGTCTTGGGTAGATCCGCTACGCAAGCTGCGGGTTCGCGCCAATGCGGATATTCCTCGCGATGCCAAGCAGGCGATTCAGTTTGGTGCGGAAGGCATTGGACTGTGCCGCACGGAGCATATGTTCTTCGCAGAAGATCGGCTGCCGCACATGCAGGCGATGATTCTGGCCGACAATCTGAAAGATCGCCAGGCAGCGTTAAAGAAATTGCTGCCGATGCAACGGGCGGACTTTACCGGTCTGTTCAAAGCGATGAATGGTCTGCCGGTTACAGTTCGACTGCTGGATCCGCCGCTGCACGAGTTTCTACCGAAGCGGGAAGATCTGCTGGTGGAGATTGCGCGCCTGGAAATCACCAAGCCGCGTTCGCCGAAACTGAAAACGCTGCACACCTTGCTGCGTCGCGTGGAAGAACTGCACGAGACGAATCCGATGCTGGGACTACGCGGTTGCCGTTTGGGAATTGCTTTCCCTGAGGTGACCGAGATGCAGGCACGCGCCATTTTTGAGGCGGCGGTCGGCATCAAGAAGTCGGGCAAGGATGTGAAGGTGGAAGTGATGATTCCGCTGATCAGCACGATTGAGGAAATGAAGAACCAGGCTGCGATTATTCGCCGCATTGCCCGTCAGGTTTTCTCTGAAAAGGGCGAGTCGGTGGAGTACCTGGTGGGAACGATGATCGAGCTGCCGCGCGCTGCGCTGGTGGCCGACCAGATTGCGAAGGAAGCGGAATTCTTCAGCTTCGGGACCAACGACCTGACGCAGACGACGTTCGGCATCTCTCGCGACGACATCAACCAGTTCCTGCCGGCGTATATCAGCCAGGGAATCTTCAAGCAGGATCCGTTCGCGGTGCTGGACCAGGAGGGCGTGGGCCAGTTGGTGAAGTCCGCGACCATCAAGGGACGCGAGTCACGGCCGACGTTGAAGGTTGGAATCTGCGGCGAGCATGGCGGAGAACCGGAGTCGGTGAAGTTCTGCCACCGGGTTGGACTGAATTATGTTTCGTGTTCTCCATTCCGCTTGCTGACGGCGCGCCTTGCGGCAGCCCAGGCGGCGGTGGAAGAAGATCGCGCCAAGCAGACCGGCACGGCTTCGACGGGCGACACGCGATAACGAAGTTGAAGCGCAAATTGTAGGAATGCAGTGATGAAACATCTGGCCGCATGCGGTCTTTCTGAAAAGGAAGATTGTATGCGGCTCGTTTTTTGTGTATGGCGGATGAAATTCCATGTCTTAGAAGAAGACATGGAGCACCCGGCGAACGATCTTTTTGCGAGCTAAGAAGCAATTCTAGGATCTTCCTGCGTAGTCTCCGTACTCCCAGTCGAAGGGCACGCCTGTATCGCCGAGGATGAACTTCACCAGATCGGCGAAGCCTGCTTCCGCTCGAACATCGTTCGAAAGAATGACGACGCACCGCTCACTCTTTTCAAGGCACACGACCGTGTTGGCAGTCTGCTGGTTGTGCCCACCTTTGAAGAAGCCGTGGCCTTGCGGCCCGTCAAAGACGATCACGCCAAGGCCCGCGTAAAGATCTTTGCGTTGCTCCGACGCTGGAACTTCTGGCGCCAGTGGTGGAAATTCATGTGCGGTGGTGATTTTGAGCTGTGGCTTCGTCATCTCTCTGCGCGAGGCCGCGCTGAGGCCGTCGCCGCGCACCAGGGCCGCAACGAATTTTGAAAGATCGTTGATGGTTGTATCCATCGATCCGGCGACGCGCACGTTGCTACGCTGATCATGCGGTAGCGGCTGGCCTTTGTCATTCCATCCATCGGCAAGGTTGGAAGCGAAGTCGGGTCTCCACATTAAGCGCGTGCGCGTCATGCCGAGGCGGTTGAAGTTCGCAGTTGTCAAGTCGTCCACATCGAGGCCGAGGCCCTGCGACTGCTTGCCATGCTCGATAGCGAACTGCAGCAGGCTAAAGCCTTCGCCGGAGTAGCTGAAGCGTGTGCCTGGATCAAAGTGGATGCGCAGTTTCTGGTCGGGCTCGATGAACCAGAAGTTATTGAAGCCGGTGGAGTGCGTGAGCGACATGCGTGGCGTGATCTTTTGCCACCGCGGATCGCTGGCGAGATCGGTATAGGGACCGTACTTGTCGAGGAACTTTTCATCGGAATGCGAGCCGTAGTCGATCAACGGCTTTTCGAGATCGTCTTTGATCGGCGTATCGAGGTTGATCTTGCCCTGATCGACCAGTTGCAGCACCTGGTAGGCGAAGACCATCTTGGTGAGTGAAGCGCCGTACATCACTGTATCGGTGGTGAGCGGCTGGCCCTTGGCATTGCGGATGCCGTACGCCTGCACGTAGCTCACCTTGCCTTGGTCAATCACGGCGATTGCCAACCCGTTCGCGTGGGTGCGGGCCATCGTCTGCTTTACTTCTGCATCGATGGCACTGTCGGAGGGAAGGGCGTGCGTTGCCTTTTGCGCGAGCGAAGGCGCTGCAAGCGACAAACCAAAGAGCTGCGAGAGGCACAAGCCTCGAGAAACAGTGGCTCATAGTACGAAATTGTAGTGCACGGCGATGGAGGGCCTGCAGACGCGAAATGCTGTCAACGTTTCCTTGGAGTAGCCCTCAGCCGCGGGCGCGGTGGATGGCTTGATGCCATGCGGCGATCTCGCGCTTGCGTTTTTCCGGGTCGGATAGAGGATCGAAGCGGCGCGATTCTGACCATTGTTGCTCTAACACTTCTACACTTGACCAGACGCCTGCGCCCAGCCCTGCGAGATAACAGGCGCCCAGCACGGTGGCTTCGGAAGTTTGCGAACGCACGATGGGGATGCCGAGCACGTCGGCTTGCATCTGCATTAGAAGATCGTTCGTGGAAGCGCCGCCATCGACGCGCAGCTCGTGAACACGCAGGCCGCTGGTAGAGTTGGTTGCGTTGGATTCCATGGCTCGAACGATGTCGGCAACTTGAAATGCGATGCCTTCGAGCGCGGCGCGGGCGAGGTGGGCGCGAGTTGTGCCGCGGGTCAGGCCGAAGATAGCGCCACGCGCATGCGGGTCCCAGTGAGGCGCGCCGAGGCCGGTGAGGGCTGGGACAAAGATGATGCCATCGCTGTCGGGAACGGAGGCGGCGAGGGCTTCGACTTCGGGCGCACTGTTGAGGATGCCGAGTCCATCGCGCAGCCACTGGATGGCAGCGCCGGCGACGAAGATGCTGCCTTCGAGCGCGTAATTGGTTTGGCCGGCGATTCGCCAGCCGATGGTGGTGAGCAGCCGGTGAGGCGAGTGAATCGGGGTGGTGCCGGTTTGCAGCATTAAAAAGCAGCCCGTGCCGTAGGTATTTTTCGCCATGCCGGGACGGAGACACATTTGACCGAAGAGCGCGGCCTGCTGATCGCCGGCAATGCCGGTGATTTTTCCATTCGGAAGCAGTTCGGTAGTGACGGCGAGATCGCCGCTCGAGTCGATAACCTCCGGCAACATGGAGCGCGGGATATCGAAGATGTCGAGAAGCTCGTCATCCCAGGCGAGGGTGTGGATGTTGAACAGCAGGGTGCGCGAGGCGTTGGAGATATCGGTAATGTGGCGACGGCCGCCGGTGAGTTTCCAGATGAGCCAAGTGTCGACCGTGCCGAAGGCGAGCTGGCCAGCTTGTGCTTGAGCGCGCGCCCCGGGAACATGATGCAGAATCCAGCGAATTTTGCTGGCGGAAAAGTAGGCATCGAGGACGAGACCGGTTTTTTCTGAGACAAGCGATTCGATGTTGCGGCCGTCGTGATCGCTGGCGGCGAGTTGCGCGCAATCGTCGGCGGTGCGGCGATCCTGCCAGACGATGGCGTTGGCGATGGGGCGACCTGTGGCTCGCTCCCAGACAATTGTGGTTTCGCGTTGATTGGTGATGCCGATGCAGTGAATGGCGGAGGGGTGGATGGCGGCGTCGCTGAAAACGGCGCGCACGGCTGCGGCTTGCGAGGACCAGATGGCTTCAGGATCTTGCTCCACCCAACCGGGGTGCGGATAGATCTGTGGCAGCTCCCGCTGAGCGATGTGGGAGAGCGTGCCGTCTTCACGCATCAACACGGCGCGCGAGCTGCTGGTTCCCTGATCGAGTCCGAGGATGACGGCCATGATCTTCGGTCAGGCGCGCAAACTTGCGAGCGCGGGATAGAGCTTGCGATAGGTTTGATAGCCGCGGTTGTAGACTTCGACGGCGGCGGGGTCGGGACGAATAGTTTCCGCAACGCGAATGGAAGACTCGCAGGCAGTGTCAACATCCGGCCATGCACCTGCGCCGACACCGGCAAGCAATGCGGCACCGTACGCGCCGCCTTCTTCGGCGACGAGCAGTTCGACGGGGCGACCGTAGATGTCGGCCTGAATTTGTCGCCAGAGCGAACCGCGTGCGCCGCCGCCGCCGAGACGTATGCCGCGAACGGGAATGCCCAGCTCGGCAAATAAGGTGAAGGTATCGCGGAGGCTGTAGGCAACACCTTCGAGCACGGCACGCGTGAGGTGCGGCTGACGATGGGATGCGGTGAGTCCGACGAATGCGCCGCGAACATCGGGATCGAGGTGCGGAGTACGCTCACCGAAAAGATAGGGCGCCCAGAAAACTCCGTCGCTGCCTGCGGGGGATTCGGCGGCGAGGGTCATGAGCTGTTCATAAGAAGCGGGCTGTCCTTGCGCGCCCGCACTGATGACATCGCGAAACCAGCGCAGCGAAAGGCCTGCAGCCTGGGTCACTCCCATAACGTGCCAGCGGCCGGGAACGGCGTGGCAGAAAGTATGAAGGCGGCCGAGCGGATCGCGGATGGGTGCATCGGTCGCAGCGAAAACTACGCCGGAGGTGCCGATGGTGGCGCTGACGGAGCCAGGCTTGAGAATTCCCATCCCAACTGCGCCTGCACCTTGATCGCCCGCACCGGCGACGATGGGTGTACCCGCAACGAGACCGGTGGCGGCCGCGGCAGATTTGCTGACCTTGGCGCAGACCTCGGCGGACTCAAACAATTGCGGCAGCCACTTGACAGGAACCCCAGACGCTTCGGCCATGGGGACGGACCAGCGGCGGTTGGTGACGTCGAGCAACAGCGTGCCGGAAGCTTCCTGCACATCCATGGCGTAGACGCCACTGAGGCGAAAGCGGACATAATCTTTCGGGCACAGGATGTGGGCGATGCGGGCAAAAATTTCGGGCTCATGTTCGCGGACCCAGAGGACTTTGGTCAACGTGAAGTTAGGCAGCGCGGGATTGCAGGTGAGCTCGATGACATGTTCGCGGCCGAGAGTCGCGTGCAGCCAGTCACACTCAGGACCGCTGCGAGTGTCGCACCAGATCAGCGAGGGGCGAAGGACCTGACCGTCGGAATCAAGCAGGACAGCGCCGTGCATCTGGCCTGTCAGTCCGACGGCAGCGATGTCGGCTGGAAGACAGTCCGCGGCGGACAATACGGCGCGGATCGATTCCTGGGAGGCGCGCCACCAGTCTTCCGGATCCTGTTCTGCCCAGCCGGGGAATTTGGACTGGAAGGGTACGTGTTCCGTGGCGTGGGAGGCGACAACTTTTCCAGCCTCGTCAATCAGAACGGCGCGGGAACCGCCGGTACCAACATCAATTCCTAAAAAGAGCACAAGATTCTCCTGGCTGAAGTGTCGAATCACTCAACACGAATTACAAAACTGTCACGTTACGGATGGACAGAACACTATACAACTATGAATTTCAATCGCTGCCTGAGCATAGGCCAAATTGTTGTGGCTCGACAATTCGGGCCGGAAACAACTGCAACCCGACGATTCGAGATCTACGTCGAGTCGGGGAAGTTTCGCACGCGAAAGCGACGACAACCCTCTCCCATGATCTCCGAAATGTTGGAGTTAACTACGAGACTTTTCAGACTGAAGCATTCTTAGGTAGAGGCCATGTCCGTCTGAAAACTTCCTTGCAAATAGATCTATCTGCTGTATCCGACGTCTCAAGCGACGGAAGCAAAGATATTCACGAAACATTTTTTGACAAGACCGATAAGCGAGCATTGGGAACCCCCTATGGCAATCGATTTGCAGTAAATGAAATGTCCAGTAGTGGAATTGATTGACATCTCGAAGTTGCGCAATTCGCGGCCGACAGGAAAGGGAGACAAGACCAATTGCCGGTGCCGCGGTTGGGGGGAGTGCAGGTGATGGCGCGCATAGCCTGGGTGTTGCGGACAGAATTCAGCAGCAGGCCTAGGGATTTTGAATTCCGACGGTGGGGAAAAATTCCCGGGGGAGCCTCATGGTTCCGAATTGTCCCGTGGCTATGCCTTTTTCTTGCAGCGACTGCGAATTGTCGGGGCTATCGCAACTTCAATGAAGAACCCTCGATGGACATGTCGCCGGTTTTTATCTCGGCGCCCACTCCGATGTTGGAAGCGGTGCCGCCCTCGCATCTCCATCTTCCGGAAAACACTGTGTGGGAGCCCAGGTTTCTAACCGCCTGCAATTTCCTGGCGCAGACCGACCTTTCGACAGGGTGCATGATCTCGCCCGGCTCCGGAACTTCAACCGTGGGCGTACTCAAGTTTGACGCGCCACCCCTTTTGCCGGATACGTCGAAAGGAACGCTGCATTGGGGTCCGGCGATCTGGCAGTCGGTAGCGTTTCTTGCGGTCGAACATACCTTTCGTATAGCTAGCGACCCGTATGCCCGGTACCTGCTGATCCATAAACCATTCTGGCGCGACTATCTTGCTTCTGCGAACCATTTTGATATGTACCGGTGGGGCGATGGGGACGATTTCCTGGTGAATTACATCGGCCATCCGCTGCAGGGTTCAGTCTCCGGGGACATTTTTCTGCAGAATGATCCGCGGGGACGATCGGCCCGATTCGGGCTCTCGTCGGACTATTGGCACAGCCGGTTGCAAGCTATGGCGTGGGCGGCGGCCTATTCGGCGTATTTTGAAATCGGTCCTTTCCTCAGCGAGGCGGCAATCGGGAATGAAGGCGGTTATACCTACGTGCCGACCTGCGGTTTTTATCCGTGCCAGGAAAAGGATGGTGTGCACTACAAGCCAGCCACGAACAATACCGGATGGGTGGACTTTGTGGTTACACCGGTCATGGGTACAGGCTGGCTGGTGATGGAAGATGCAATTGAGAGAGAATTTGTCGACCGGTTGGCGAAGGGCAGTTCTGCGATGGAATATAAAGTTCTGCGCGCTTCCTTGACGCCGAGTCACACCTTCGCAAACTTATTAGCGGGGAAGTCGCCATGGTATCGATATCCGGAGAAGGATTACTTGATGGCGACGGGCGGAGTTTACCGGGAGGAGCCGAGTGAAATTCCAGAATGGAAAACCGATCCGCGCTGGAAGATGGGTTTCCAAATGACCAGCGTCGGGTTGCCGGTGGACAGCAGGAATTGTACCTCGTGCCAGGATATTCACACCGGGTTTGGATTCACATTCGACTACCGTTTTGCAAAGTACGCCTACATTACCGGCGAGGCCAACTTTTTCCCGAGCAGCGATACATACAAGCAGCGGGGCGACGTATACGAGTTCCTCGGAGGGCTGAAAATAGGTCGGGCCTTCCAATCCTGGGGTGTATTTGGAAATGTGAGGCCGGGATGGGTGCACTACGATACTCCGCTTGTTCACGGCAGCTACCTGAGCGCAACGCGACTGGCGCAGAATTTCGGAGGAACCGCTGAATACTACGCGTCGAAGCATTCTGCATTGCAGTTCAACCTGGGCACGACCATGGTGCATGACCCCGCGCCATACTCCGATCCGCTGCAACCGCCGGTGAGTGTCCTGTCGAAGCAATACTGCAACTTCCGCGCTAGCCTGGACGTGTCTACCGGGTACCAGTTCCACTTCTAAAAACATGGGGATACAGAAGGGGGCATTGCGCCAAACGCATCGCGTCTCTATGTTGTGTACATATGACCCTGAACCCGCCTGGGGAAGAAGAAGAAAAATCTGGGCCGCGACATTTCACTCGTGGCCTGGGCCTGTTCGATTCGTCGATGATCGTCATCGGCATCATGGTGGGCTCCGGCATTTTTATCGTGCCGGCGGAAATGGCGCGCTTGATTGCCAGTCCAGGATGGCTGCTGGTGGCCTGGGTGGTGACCGGTGTGCTGACCGTGACGGCGGGTCTGACGTACGGGGAGCTGGCCGCCATGATGCCGGAGGCCGGCGGGATGTATGTGTACCTGCGCGAAGCCTTCTCTCCGTTGATCGGATTTCTATACGGTTGGACGCTATGGACGGTGATTCAGACAGGGACGATTGCGGCGGTTGCGATTGCCTTCGCGCGATTCGCCGGCGTGCTGATGCCGTCGATCGCCGATAACCATTATCTGATTGCGCCGGTACACGTAGTTGGGAATTACTTTATCTCGCTGTCGACCACGCAGCTGCTGGCAATTTCTATTGTTGTGTTGCTGACCTTCGCGAACAGCCTGGGGCTTGAACTACGGGCGCATTCTTCAGAACGTTTTTACCGTCGCGAAAATTGGCGCGCTGGTGGCGTTGGTGGCTCTGGGCTGTACGATCGGCATACACCACGCGGCGGTGATGGAAAATTTCCACCATTTCTGGTCGGTGCGGCAGCCTATTTCTTTTGCCAGGGGAATGGATGCTTCAACAGGACTGGGAATGTTTTTGGCGATCTGCATTGCGCAGTCGGGATCGTTGTTTGCGGCGGATGCGTGGCACGATATTACTTTCGTTGCGGCGGAAGTGAAGAATCCATCGCGCAATCTGCCGCTGGCGCTTGGCCTTGGGACCTCGTCGGTGATTGTGCTGTACCTGCTGGCAAACCTCGCCTATCTTTGCACGTTGCCCTTGAGCGCGATCCAGCATGCGCCCTTTGATCGCGTGGCGACCGCATCGCTACAGAGTATTTATCCCTATGCAGGAGCGGTGTTGATGGCGATCGCGATCATGATTTCCACCTTTGGGACCGTGAATGCGATGACACTGGCGGGAGCGCGGGTGTTTTATGCGATGGCGCACGATGGACTTTTCTTTCGGCGAGCCGGCACATTGAATTGGGCGAATGTACCTGGGTGGGGACTGGCGATCCAGGGGATTTGGACTGCATTTCTGGTGTTGCCGCGCACCTGGAATCCAGTCACACATCAATATGGAAATCTCTACAGTAATTTGCTGGACTATGTAATTTCTGCGGCGCTGCTGTTTTATATCTTGACGATTGCTGGCGTGATTCGGCTGCGCATCAAGAGGCCGGATGCGATCCGACCGTATCGCGTCTGGGGATACCCTTGGCTGCCACTGCTGTATATTGCGGGCGGCAGCGTGGTGGTGGTAGTGCTGTTTGTGTTTCGTCCAGCTACGACCTGGCCCGGGTTGGCGATTGTGGCAGCGGGAGTTCCGATCTATGCGGCGATGCGTTGGCGCAATCGAGCGAACGCGCCATCGTAAGTGAGACTCCGAGGCGGCCGACACGCTGCAATCCCAGGGGCTAAGCCCGTCAAATTTTACGGCCATTTGTGGTACGGCTAAAGCCGTGCCCTGATACAAGACTGAAGCTCATCGCCTGGGGCCGAGGGCGGTTCTAATTTTTTGCGCGCAGCTTCCAGAGGATTTGGCGCAGCATACCGAGCCAGGTAAAGGCGTCTTCACTGCAGAGATGCATCCTTCGCAGCATGCGGCGAATATTTTCTTCCTTCGACTCACGGGACTGGGTGTCGAGATACTCGCTGGCAGACAGAGTTTCCAGCAAGACGGATGTGAGGCGCTCAACTTCCTCGGCGGAGGCAAGCGGCGGATCTGCGATGGGGACGGCGGAGGCGGCGTCACGGGTGAGCTCATACAGGCAGACGGCGACTGCCTGGCCGAGGTTCATGGAGGGCTGCTGGTCGCCAGTGGGAATGTGCATGAGCCAGTGACAATGGCTGAGATCCTCATTCGATAGGCCAACCTTTTCCGAGCCAAATAAAATTGCGACGCGCGAGGGATGGTTTGAAGGCGCAGCGAGTTGTTGCAGCATGGAAGACGCGCCGTCCTCCAAAATATGCATGGGATGTTGCGTTTGCCGATGGCCTATGGCGGTGGTGCCGACGACCAGGGTGCAGTCCGCAACGGCTTCGGCGACGGTGGGAAAAACTTTCGCATCGGCGAGCACGGAGGAGGCTCCGATGGCGGATCGCGCTTCGCGAAATGCAGGATCGAAGGGATGCACCAGGCGCAAATGATGGAAGCCAAAATTACACATGGCACGCGCGGCCGCCCCGATGTTCAGAGGGTTTCGCGTCGATACCAGAATGACGCAAAGACGATCGAGATGGGCAGAGGCAGGCATGAAGCCCTAGTGTAGAACGCGCACGGCTCCGTTTCTATCTCCAGTAGAAGACGGTGTCGGCGAAACTATATATCCCTGCGATGTGGCGACTGGGAGTAGGAAGTGGATCGAGTAGAGACACGACTGCGCTGTCTCCACGAAATACCAGAACTCCTGGCTCCCATGGCCGCCATGATCAAAATGAAGAAACTTGGGTATGGTTCCTGTACGTTCGAATGCTGCTGATGTTTAGAAGTAGATCGGCATCCCGCCAGACTGTGGTATCAGTCGTTGGGGTTGCGCAAGACGACCTGAAGGTTCATCGGTACGGAGTAGGGCATGTTGTCGAGCGTGCCTGGCTGGAAGCGGTATTGCTTGACGCCTTCAAGAACGCTGGCATTCATCGTGGGGCTGTTTGAACTCACGACAGAAATGTCAACGGGTTTGCCGGTGGGATCGACCGTGAAGTGAACCACGACGATTTTGTCGGTGGATTCGCCATCGCCGGCCCATTTAATGGTGGTGGTGTGAATCAACCTGGGAGCGACGATTCCGTCGGAAACGCGAACCGGCGCTGTGGTGGATGGGATGGAGGATGGATCGTTGCGAGACGGGGCGGAGTTGGATGGGTGGGCGAGGCTGGACACTTCAGTAGGCGGGCTGGTTTGGGCAGGCGGACTGGCCTGCGCGAGAAGGAGTATCGGGGACAGCACGAATGTAGACGCAACTATTTTACGTATCATGGGTGGCTTCTCCTAGGGCGAATGTGCCCGTCACCAAAATACCCCGATTCATACATCATTGTCAAGTATTTCTGTTGGCAGTGTCGTATCGACATGAAAGCAAGGATTTTATGTCGTCAACCTGACGAGCGAAGCGTGTTTTTTTTAGAGAAAGTGGAAAACTGGAGATGCGTTGCGGGTCAGCTAAGTGGAGGTGTTCGGGGGAAGAAATCTCTTGGTCTTATAGAGTTACTTCAATTGCGAACGAGAATTCCACAGCTGCGATAAAAAGAACTGGCAAGGCAGCTCGATCGATTTTTTCATGAGATGTTCATACAGAAAGCGCAGCGACACGTTGATGCGTTTGCACGGAGTTGAACCGTGAATTGTGATTGCAAAGATAGACGCAAGGATTGAGGGAGAGATGATGAGCGACTGGATTCGCAATCGGAAATCCGGATCGGGCATGATGGGGCGCTGTGTGCTGAGCCTGATTTTATTTTTTTGTGGCGCGAGTTTCGCGGCGACTCCTGCACCGATGAGCGCGGCGCGCAAAGCGAAGATAGCGGAGCTGACGGGACAGTTGCGCATTGGCTCGGAGTATTTCTTGAATCGCACCGATACCCAGGCGTATGTCGACAAACAATTTGAATTGATGCACGCGACCGGCCTGACCCTGGTGCGGATTTTCGTGATCTGGGACGATGTGGAACGAGTGCCAGGCGTGTGGGACTTTAGCCATTACGACTGGATCTACGATGCCGCGGCGAAGAACGGAATCCAGATTGCGGCGACGTTGTGTCCAGAAGATCCGCCGGGATGGGCGGGACAGACGACGTTCTACCACAATCGGGTGAATCTGAACGATCCGGCGAATCGAGCTACAGCAGAAGTTTACTTACGAAAGGTAGTGGGGCGGTACAAGAATAATCCGGCGCAAGGCGCATGGTTATTGATGAACGAGCCGGCGAAGTACGACACCGAGCCGGCGACCTTCCATGCTTTCGGAGATTGGCTACAGGCGAAATACGGAACTGTGGGGAATCTGAATCGCGTATGGTTCCGGCCGCTGAAGCAGTTTTCAGATGTGACGATTACGGACGCGCAGTTGGAGAATTACTGGACCGACTACACCGCCGTGATCGACTGGAGAGAATTCAACGTAGACAACCTGATCTGGGTGCTGAGTTGGGTGAGGCAACAAGTGCTGGCGATCGATCCAAATCATCCAGTGCACTTTAACGTGACGCATCCGCTGGGCGATGCGGACGGACAGGATGCGTGGATGGAGAAGAAGATCCAGGACATTGTAGGTATGTCGATGCACTGGACAATGAAAGCCACGACGCCGGAAACGGATTACGGCGAACTCTATGCCTATCGGCTGGACGTGATGGGAGCGGCCAGTGTGGCACAGCCGCAGAAACCGCTGTGGGTGACGGAGCTGCAAGGTGGCCCGGTTGTGTACACGGGCGGATTTGCGCTGACTGAGACGCCGGGTGATTTGACGCGCTGGGTGTGGGACGCATACGGCGCGGGAAGTCGCGGAGTGATCTTTTGGTTATGGAATCCACGGGTAACAGGAACGGAGGCTGGCGAGTGGTCGCTGGTGAGTCTCGATGGAACTCCATCGGTGCGAGTTGCGGCGGTGAAGGCGATTGCGGAGACGCTCAAAAAAAATCCATGGCTGAATGGAGCTCATCCACAGGCAGCGAAGGTCGCCATCCTGTACAACCGCGAGGCGCAGGTGCTGATGAGCCTGGATGGAAGGCATCAACATCGCGAGGACGAAGTAGAGCATTCGTTGCGGGGCTGTTACCTGGCGCTGCATCGGGCGCATGTTCCCACAGACTTTGTGGATCTGGATCAACTGAAGAATGGCGAGCTGCAGAAGTATGACGTGTTGTACGTTCCGTATTCCTACGCGATGGACGACGCGGCGATCGCGGCGCTGAAAACCTACGTGCGGCAGGGTGGAACGCTGTGGGCGGATGGGCTGACGGGATGGAAAGACGCGACGGGAACGATTCGCCCGACCATTCCTGGGGGGCTGACGGATTTGTTTGGTGTGGAGGCGAAGGATGTGTATCCAATTCAGCCGGACCATCCCTACTCCGTAACATCGGAGAACGAAGAGGGCGGAGAATTGTGGAAGTTGCCGCTGGAGTTGAAGGGCGCCGAGGTTGTGTTGAACACGCTAGACGGAAATCCGTTCGAAGTGAAACATGCATACGGCAAAGGTCAGGTGTTCTATTTTGAGTCGGCGGTATCGCTGGCGTACGACATGCGATTCAATCCGGTAGTGCAGCGATGGATTGTGGCGCCTGGGCTGGCGGAAGCGAGTCATCAGCAAGTTTCGATGCCGCAGGGCCCGCGAGAGATTATATTCCGCGGCATGGTACAGCCGGATGGACTGGCCGCAGTGCTGAGTAACTGGGGTGACGCGCAAAAGGCAGTGGTCAGTTTTCTTGGCGACTACAAAGTTGTCGATACAATGACGAGAGAGACGTTGCCTGTGACGGAGGAGAATGGCCGCACGCTGGCGATCGTCAACATGAAGGCCGGGGCAGTCACGGTTCTGAAAGCGACAAAATCCCAATAGAGAAGAATCGCCAGCGTAAACCAATCGACGATGAAGTCAAACTACGATAAAGCTCCCGTGGTGCAGGTAACGCAGCGAGATGAAGATTGTGCCGCTGGTTGGCATGCGATTGCTGTTGCGGTGAAGCTTGCGGTGAAGCGGTCGCGAGCGATGTGTGCTGGTGATCGAGTGTTATCCCGGCGTGGATGTTAGCGAAATCGAAGGCGAGCTGGTGTCGAGGTTGCAGCCGGATGCTGTTGTGCGAGCGGCGAATGCGCTGAAAGGTGCGGCCGAGCTGGACGCGCAATTTGCGGCGACGCTGGGCGATGATCCTGTGTTCGCGAAGATGCAGCCGTGGACGATTGCTGATTTTCTTTCTGCGGAGCGGGTTGAGAAACTGCGGGCGCAGGTGCGCAATCACGCCAAAGGCTTGATGGTTGTTCTGGGAATGGGCGCGGCGCAGATTGCGCAGACGTGGGATGTGCTGGTGTATGCGGACCTGGCGCGATGGAAAATTCAGCGACGGCAGCGAGCGCATGAGATTGGCAACGTGGGTGCGAACAATGCCGATGCCTCGGCGCGGGAACTTTACAAGCGCGCGTTCTTTATTGATTGGCGGGCGGCGGATCGAGTTCGGCAGGAAATGTTCGAGAAGATCGATTTTTTTCTCGACACAAATATTCCAGATGATCCGCGAATGATTTCCGGGGAACTGTATCGGGCGGGGCTGAAGCAGACGTGCACGCGTCCATTTCGCGTGGTGCCATTTTTTGATCCGGGACCGTGGGGCGGGGAGTGGATGCGGCGACATTTCGATCTGCCGCAGGATCCGCCGAATTTTGCGTGGTGTTTTGACTGTGTACCGGAAGAGAACAGCCTTCGGCTGGGTTTTGGTTCACGGGCAGTGGAATTGCCGGCGCTGACGCTGGTCCATCAACATCCAGGAGAACTGTTGGGCTCGGAAATTTACCAGCGTTTTGGTGCGGAGTTTCCGATTCGATTTGATTTTCTAGACACCGTGGGCGGCGGCAATTTGTCGCTGCAAGTCCATCCGCTGACAGCATTCATCCGCGAAAAATTTGGGCTTACGTATACGCAGGATGAGAGCTACTACCTGCTGGATGCGGAACATGGCGCGGTGGTCTACCTGGGATTGCAAGAGGGAATCGATCGTGCGGCAATGGAGCGGGATTTACGGGCGGCGCAGACGGGGGAGACATCTTTTCCGGCGGAAACATATGTGAATAGGTGGCCGGTGGAAAAGCACTCGCATGTTTCGATTCCTGCGGGAACGATTCATTGTTCCGGCAAGAATGGGATGGTGCTGGAGATCAGCGCGACCCCATATATTTTTACGTTCAAACTATGGGACTGGGGCCGTCTGGACCTGGATGGAAAGCCGCGGCCGATTCATCTCGACTATGGCATCGCGAATATTCAGTGGGACCGGACGACGGAGTGGGTGGGCAAGAACCTGGTGAATCCGGTGCGGCCGATTGCGAACGGGCGGGGATGGCGCGAGGAATCGACGGGGTTGTATAAGTCGGAGTTCATCGAAACGCGGCGGCATTGGTTTACAGTACCCGTCGAGCACGACACGCAGGGAAATCTCAACGTCCTGAACCTGGTGGAAGGCGAGCAGGTTGTGGTGGAGAGTCCGACGGATGAGTTTGAGCCGTTCGTGGTGCATTACGCGGAGACGTTTATTGTTCCAGCGGCGGTGGGGAAATATCGCATTTCGCCAATCGGCGAAGCCAGCTCCCCGTTGGCGACGATCAAGGCGTATGTGCGGCCGACTTCTGCGAGCGAGCGGTAGGGACGGCGGTCGCCGCATCATCTGTAAGCAGCGGAATCGCTCCCAGCAGGCCGGCGTGATTGCCAAGCGCGGCGGGAAGAATTCTGACGGGTCCGGAGGGGGTCCAGGAATACTTGCTGGCGTAGTCGCGGATGTAGGGAAGAATGATGTCGCCGCTGCGCATGACGCCGCCGCCAAAGACCACCAACTCCGGACCATAGGCGTGGATCAGGCCGACGGTTCCGACAGCCCAGACGTGCAGGCAGCGATCGCGAATTCCAATGGCGACAGGATCGCCTTCCTGTGCAAGCTCAAACAGAGCGCGAAAGTTAATGCGATCGGCGGAGGCGAGACGGCTTTGTTCAAACCCAGGCCACTCGCGGGCGATCAATGGCAAGGCCCATCCGGACGCTTCGGCTTCCATACAGCCAAAGCCACCGCAGGTACATTTTCTGCCGGTGAAGAGCGCCGGGATGTGTCCGCCGAGGCATCCGCCTTGCACCTGCTTGGTGCGGTAGACTTTGCCGCCGGCCATGGCCGCGCCGCCGATTCCAGTGCCTAGCGTGATCATCACGACATCGTCGGTCCCTTTGGCCGCGCCGGCATACCACTCGCCTAACAGCGCCATGCGGGCGTCATTTTCGAGGGCGAAGGGCAATCCAAAATCTCGTTGCGTCCATGCAGGAAGGTCGATACCGGGGGAATCTTCAAATTTTCCGTTGGTAGAAAGTACGCGTCCCTTGAATCGATCGACCATGGCGGCGCAACCCATGGCGACGCCGATGCAATCCTCGACGGGGATGTGCAGCTTCTCGAGCATGTCGTAGACGATGGCCTTGAAGCGAGGCAGAAGCGGCAGAATTTCTCCGCCGTCGTCGACAGAAATTTCCTGCGACATGAGGATTTTGTCATCCTCCACGATGGCGATGGTGACGTGGGAACCGCCCAGATCAAGGGAAATAGCTTTCATGGTCTACCTGATGGCGAAGTTGCACAAAAGCCCAGAAGGTTCAGAATACTCGAAATTCGGCTCGGCGAAGGGAAGCGAAAAGCGGATTCTCCAGGCTGCAGCCCGAGTGGCGGACAAGCAAAGAAAAAGCCGGGAGCCCGTGAGGATTCCCGGCGGTAGGAAGGGTGAACTTAGAAATCGTACCGAAGGGAGAATTGCTGTTTGCGGGTCTGAACCAGGGATGAGCTATAGACTCCGAAGCTAGCGCCGCCGGTAATGATCGTGTTTAGTCCGCCCAGGCTGCTGACTGGACTGGTATCGAAGCGCGAGGAATTCGATACGTTGAAGACTTCCCAGGCGAAGCGAAGTGTTTGGTCATGGAATGTTTTCCAGACTTTGGAGAGGCTGGCATCCTGTTCAAAATATCCGTCGCCGCGGAAAACATTCCGGCTTCCTGCTTCTCCGGGATACGGGTAACGCAAGGGGAAGCCTGTCCCGATCTCATTATTCAAGGCATTCGGGTTGTCAAAGACCTGGGGAACGCCGCCGACCAGATGCTTGCGTATCTTAACTGGACCGGTCTTCACGGCATCTCCGGCGAACTGGTAGTTGGTTGAATAGGCGAGTGGAGGGAAGATGCTGAAGGGCAAACCGCTGGACCAGCGGGTGATGCCGGAGAGTGTCCATCCGCCAATAACGGCATCGACAGCGCGATTGGACTCGGCACCGTAGCGCATGCCGCGGCCGAAGGGAAGTTGATAAATAAAATTGCCGGTCACCAGGTGGCGCGTGTCGAAATCGGAGACACCGCGATTCGCCTTGGGATTGAAGGAGTTGATGATGGCGCTGAAACCTGTCCCACTGAGTTCGTTGTTGCGCTCTGTGTCCGAGCCTAGATCGATCGATTGAGAGAGAGTGTAGCTGAAGTTGAACGACAGGCCGGAGTTGGTGACTTTGCGCGCCGTCAACTGCAGTGCGTTGTAACTGCTGGTGCCGATGGAGGACCAGGCATACAAGGAGGAAAATTGGCGTTGGTAAAAGCGGGTGGTGACATTCCCGTTGGCATCCTCGTAGGGGCCGCATCCGAGGCCACCGTTGTTCGGATCGCAATAGGCATCCAAAACGGCCAGCGCGAACGACTGGTTCCCGACGACGGCCTGGGGCTGGTAAACGTTGGTGTAGATGTTCTGGGTTGCACTCTGGCCATTGGTTGCCAGATAAGGAAACAAGTCTTCCCAATATGGAATTGGCTGCACAGTGGTTGCGCCGGCATTGGTCGCTTGGGATAGTAGTTTGCCCGCTTCAAAGTAATCCATGCCAGATTTGGGATCGACCAGG
Organism: uncultured Acidobacteriota bacterium; assembly: GCA_963737095.1. Taxonomy (GTDB): domain Bacteria; phylum Acidobacteriota; class Terriglobia; order Terriglobales; family Acidobacteriaceae; genus JAKAAZ01. Next base: position 116,604 of record CAVTRK010000006.1, on the reverse strand, counting down.
TCGAGTGGCTCGGCCAAGTCGAGTTGTTGCAGCAGGTGACGCCCGAAGGTGCCGACGTAGTCCGCTTCAAAGGAAAAACCATGCGGGACTTCCCGCTGGATAGAGAAGTCGTAGGCAATCGTGTAGGGTGTTTTAATCTTGCTGTCGACCCCCCAAGTAATTGCAAGGCCGCAATTCAGATTCGTGGGTGGAGTATATGGATACGTTATGGTGGTTGGCAAACCGCATCCGACCGCTGGAGGAACGTTGTTTAGGCTGGTAAAGCGCGGTGCATTGTCCACCGAATATTGGCCGGCGGGGTTGGTGATCGAGGTGGTCAATCCGAAGGAACCTAGCTGTGAGAAGGTATCGACGATGCCCTGTCCGAAGTGATCAAAATACATACCGGCGCCGACGCGGATGGAGGTTTTGTTATCTGGCGCAACGACCAAGGCCAGGCGAGGCGCGAAGTTCGTCTTCTCCATGGGCCAATAGGATGGCTTGCCGTTTGCCTTGCCGGAAGGGGCAAAGCTGAGGTCGGGCTGATCCGTTATGCCCTTGGCTGCCTGGGCAGCCCGATTGGCAAACCATTGATGGGTATCCACAGTCGGCTGAACCTGCTGCCCATGCGTTTCGTAGGGTGGTTGCAAAAGCACCTGGCGGACGCCAAAGGTCAGGGTCGCATTCGGATAGATTTTCCACTGATCCTGAACGTACCACTCGAATTCCTTGGAGTAGTAATTCAAGGCGATCGGTGTTCCAGCCGCATATTCATTTCCAGTCTTTCCGCCAGGTTGGACGTTGAAGTTATATTGTCCTTGCGCGAAAGCGATCACTCCGGCCATCATGGCCACTTCCTCGCTGTAGGTAGTAGTATCGCCGGAATCGACCGGAGGCTGGCCAAATGCCCCGGGATCCAGACTGCCTCCATTTCCCGCGATCGAGCCGCCGGTGTTCAGCCATTGGATATTGCTGTCGCCGTAGCTATAGGATGTAGCGTCTGAATCTGAATAGTTAGTGATGAGACGCAGATCTCCGCCAAACGAGATCGAATGATTTCCGTGCGTCCAGCTAACGTTGTCGACAAAATTCTGAACGGGTACATGGACGATGGTTGTGCAGGTTTCGGCTGTTGGTGTAGACAGGGTACGGAAAAACTGAACGTAGGCGCCGCAGCCTGTGCCGACTTGACTATATCCCTGGCGGATATACCCATAGCGAAAATCGTTAACCAGGTTGTTGGTGATTTCCCAAGTGTCGCCAGCGCCAAGGCCTTTGCTGTTGTCGCGAATGACATAACTGGGCGGCTGACCGGGAAACTGGACGGGGTCTTCTGTGGTGTCGTCCTGTAGATCGCCGCGAAAGAATAACTGATGATGGGGCACCGGATCCCAATCGATGCGAACGATCGAGGTATTAAGATTTTGTGGACTCGGCGAGGAGAAACTATAGGAGCCCAGGTTCAGGCCATCTCCCAGCGCTGCTCCGTTGGCGAGTGGATACAACTTCAACATGGTGATGATATTTGGATCTACACCGGGACCCCAGGGGCATGTTCCGTTGCCAAAGCAGTTTGGGTCTGTGGCCGCGATGTCTGCAGGTGTCTGGGTGATATTGACGCCATTGCTTTGATAAATGATGTTGCCTGTTTCCAGGGAGGCGGTGGGAACTTCGCGCTGTATCTGGGTATTTTCGCGGATGTGAGAGGCTTCGTAATTGCCGAAGAAGAAGAGCTTTTGCTTCTTAATCGGACCACCGAGGTCGGCACCGTACGTATTGCGGATATATTTGCCGGGTATGTTTGGCAGACCGCTGGATAGCTGGGCGTTCTTGTTGAACCAGTCGTTCGCGGCGGTATCAGTGTTGCGGTTGTACTCATAGGCAGCACCATGGAATTGGTCGGTACCGCTCTTGGTTACCAGGTTGGCCTGTGCGCCGGCGGCGCGACCTTGATCAGCATTTGCCATCCCGGTGGTGACGCGAAACTCGTCAATCGAGTCCAGCGTTTCGCGAAGCACGCCGCTGAAGGCGAGACCTTGCCGCTGATCGTTATCGTCGAGTCCGTCGATGGTGATGTTGTCCTGGTCGGAGCGAACGCCATTGACGCTGCCAGTACGGCTGTCGGTTTGGGCATCAACGGCATGGCCGAGATACAAAACGCCGGGTTGCAAGCTGAGGAGATCGGGGACGTTGCGATCTTCCATCGGTAACGACTGAATGGTGCGGTTGCTAATGGCATTGCCGAGGGAAGCGTCGGTGGTGTTGAGGGTCTCAGTTTCCGCCGACACGTTCACTGTTTGCGATAGAGCCTGAACCGACATTTTGAATGGAATCGTGGCAGGCTTGCTGACAAGAAGGGTCGCGACCTTGGTCTGGTCGGCAAACCCTTTGGCGCTGATGGTGACATTCCAGGTGCCGGGCGCGAGTTGGGAGAACACATATTGTCCGCGAGCATTGGTGGTGGTGGTCAACGTTTGGCCGGTGGCGGGACGTGTGATGGTAACTGAGGCTCCTGGCAAAACTCCGCCGCTTGGGTCAGTAACTACGCCGGTAAGCGAGGTTGTAGCTTGCTGCGCGAGCGATGCGAACGGAAGAAGCAAAAATACCATCGCCACTACGGCCAAGATGGCCGCGAATATTTGCTTTTTCATCCCTACCTCCCAAATTGCTTGCAAAAGACTCAGCCATGAAAACAAGAACAATGGTCGAGAGAGCCAGATACCGAGTAAAACCAGCAGATTGAATTCGAACGAAACAGGTCGCGTGCAGTGTTTGAAGCGGAAAAGCGATCGACACGGTTGGCCGGCACGGCAACTGCACCGGTCTCCGACTCCGAGGGAGTTTTGAAAAGTATGGAAACAAAACCGCGTAACGTCAAGAAAAAAAGCGAGCCACAAGTTTCAAAGAAGCCGCGGTTGAGTTCGCGGCCAAGCGGCGCGGATTGCGGAATGAAATCCCTAGAGTGATGGCGACAGCTGCGATTTTGGGAGGCCGAAGGCACGCGTGGAAACGGAAATTGACAATTCAAGCACGCGTCCCGACAATGGCTACGAACCGTCCAGGGATAGATGTTGTGCGCTGGTTAAGCGATTTGACAAAGGAGTCTCGTGCGGCAGTATAAAAAGCTGAGTCTATTTTCGTATCCACTCCACATTAATACTTTTGCCGCGGCCATCCTGCTCCTGGCTCCAACCTTCGCCATGCATCCCGTTGGCGCGCTTTCGCAGAACATTTCGGCTATGCGCCCCTGGATGCGTCAGTCCTTGAACCCTGAACAGCGCGCGGATCGATTGCTGCAAGCGATGACGCTGGATGAAAAGATCACGATGGTGCACGGCCTCGATCCGCGGCCCATTCCGGGATATGTGGGGTATGTTCCAGGGAACGCCAGGCTGGGGATTCCAGCGCTGCGGCTGGCCGATGGTCGAGCGGGAGTTGGGAACGGCGCCAAGGATGTAACTCTGCTCCCAGCGCCCATTGCGGCTGCGGCAAGCTGGGATACAAATCTCCTCCGCAAGTTTGGAGAGGTGCTGGGCAATGAGGAGTGGGGCAAAGGCACGAACGTCGCGCTGGCGCCCTCGATTGACGTGGTGCGGGTTCCGGAGTGGGGAAGGACGTTCGAGAGTTACGGCGAGGATCCGTACTTCAATGGCCGGATGGCGATCGCTGAAATTCAGGGGATTCAAAGCCAGGGTCCTATTGGCGACGCGAATATGTATTTGACCATGAACCAGGAAGACAATCGGTTCAAGGAAGATTCGATCGTCGACCGCCGGACGTTACATGAGATTTATCTGCCGCCATTTGAAGCGGCGATCGCAGACGGTCACGTCGGAACCGTCATGTGCGCGTATGTCAAGACGAACGGGAGTTACTCCTGCGAAAATCCCTATCTGCTGACGACGCTACTTAGAAAACAGATTGGATTTCAGGGCTGGGTGATGAGTGACTGGGGAGCGACGCACTCAACAGTAGCATCCGCAAACGCGGGGTTGGATCAGGAGATGCCTGACGCGAAATACTACGGCGCTGCGTTAAAGGCTGCGATTGATAAAGGGAAGGTAAGTGAAGCTACGCTGGATGAGCGCGTCAGGCGAATTCTTGTGACCATGTTTCGCTTTGGACTTTTCGACAAGCCACAAGCCGGGACTTGGAACTCGCATGTTCGCACTCCGGAGCACACCGCATTTTCTTTACAGGCAGCGGAGCAGGGCACGGTGCTGTTGAAGAATGCAGACGGGCTGTTGCCGCTGCGAGACAGCGAGTCGGTCGCCGTGATTGGCGCGGCTGGCGGAGCGAAACCGAAGGCTTCCGGCGGCGGCAGTTCGGGCATGATAGCTCCTTTCGTAATCACTCCAGTGGACGGAATCCGCAAGAGGATCGCGGGTCATGCACAGATCTCGGATGACGATGGCCGCAATCCGGTGAAAGCCGCAGGTGTTGCGAAGTCGGCAAAGGTGGCAATTGTGTTTGTGAACACGGATGACTCTGAGGGGCGTGACCGGCCAAATTTAGAACTGCCGAACCATCAGGACGAGTTAGTCGAGGCGGTAGCGGCTGCAAATCCGAACACGATCGTTGTGCTGAACACGGGAGGCCCAGTATTGATGCCGTGGGTCGAGAAGATTCGAGGTCTGATTGAGGCCTGGTATCCAGGGCAGGGGGATGGGACGGCGATTGCAGCCATCTTGTACGGAGATGTCAACCCATCCGGCAAGCTACCGCTCACATTTCCTCGTGCCGCGGATGAGATAGCGACAAGCACGGCCGCGCAATGGCCTGGAGTGAATGGAAACTCCACTTACAGCGAGAAACTCGACGTGGGTTATCGATGGTATGACGCGCATCAGGTGCAGCCATTATTTCCATTCGGTTACGGATTGTCGTACACGCATTTTAAGTTGAGTCATCTGCGAGTTACTCCCGCAAAGGTAAGCGGAACGAATTCGAAGGTGAACGTTCAAGTCGACTTACAAGTTAATAATGCAGGGACGCGCGACGGGGCAGAGGTCATCCAAATCTATGTGCAGCAGCCAGAAAAGAATGGGGAACCACCGCGACAACTGCGAGCATTCAAGAAGGTGGACCTGAAAGCAGGTCAGAGTCGAATGGTGCGACTGGAGCTGAACGCCCGTTCGTTTTCCATTTATGATCCTGATCGTCACGCGTGGAAGATGCCTAGGGGGAAATACACAATCCTGGTGGGGACATCTTCACGCGACTTACCTTTGCAGGGAGATGTTGAAGTGACGGATAACCAGATGCATAACTAATGCACGCAAGGCGGAACGATATGCATGAAACGAAGCAACGAACTCCACGGGAATTGAATCGTGGTGTATTTGTATCGCCGCTCCCATATATTTTGGGGCTGCTTCTGGTTCTCTCGACAGGCGTAGCCGGCTGGGCGCAGGCTGCTCCTGCGGTCAAAGTCGCTGTGGACTGGAATAAAACTGTCCTGGTGTCAAAGTCGACTCCAACTTTTCAGGTGGTGGTGAACCCGATGTTGGAACGAGGCTCACGCATCCACGATGCAGCGTTTCGCGCAATCCACCAGCTGGGTGCAGAGGATGTTCGCTACGTTCCGTGGCTGCCGTATCCGCGCATGGCGGTTGCAGAGTTAGAGCCGCCGACTTCGACGGGAACGTCGTGGAATTTCAGCCTGATCGACCCGATGGTGGAGGATTTTATGGCGGCGCAGGCGGGTCACAGTACTGTGATGAATTTCAGTACCATTCCGGCTTGGCTATTTAAGACCCCCGAGCCAGTGTCTTATCCCGAGGATCCGAATCAAGTGTTCTGGAATTACACGCAGGGAACGGAGTTAGTCGACCCGAGTGGAAAAGACCTTGGCAATTACTACGCGCGGTTGGTCAGCTGGTATACGCGGGGCGGATTTACGGACGAGAACGGTAAGTTTCACCCCTCGACCCATCATTACAAATTTCCGATATGGGAAGTATTCAATGAAGTCGATTTCGAACATAACACGACGCCGGAACAATATACATCGCGCTACGATGCGGTGGTGCGAGCGATTCATGAGGTGAGTCCAGACACGAAATTTATGGGACTTGCGCTGGCCGCTCCGGCCGACGCGCCGCAATTCTTTGAGTATTTCCTGAATCATGCTCATCACCAGCCGGGAATTCCGCTCGACTACATTTCGTACCACTTTTATGCATCGCCGGCGGCGGGTGAAACCATCAACGATTGGCAGTACTCTTTTTTCAACCAGGCGGATCGCTTCCTGACGGCAGTCAGATTCATCAACCAGATCCGCGACCGGCTCTCGCCCGAGACGAAGACAGATACCGACGAGCTAGGCGTAATTCTGCCAAACGACAATAACCAGGTGGCGGATGCGAGTGGATATGTCGCTTCAATTCCGAAAGCTTACTGGAATGCGGCCGGCGCTTTATATGCCTATCTCTATGTAAACCTGGCGAAGATGGGTGTGGATGTCATCGGTGAGTCGCAGTTAGTTGGCTATCCGTCGCAATATCCCAGCGTCAGCATGATTGACTGGGTGAATGGAAAACCAAATGCGCGCTATTGGGTGCTGAAGCTGATCCAGGATAACTTTCATGCAGGAGACAAACTTCTCGACACAACAGGAGATGGGTCCGCCGGAGTAACGGCGCAGGCGTTCGATACGCCGACGGGACGCAAGCTGTTACTGGTGAACCAGCGAAACAGAAGTGTCGAAGTTACACTTCCAGTGAACAGCGCGCATGCGGAGAGTTCCACGGTCGACGAAGCTAGTGGCGAAGGTGAGGCTCGAACCGCGGGAGTTACTGGGCCGAACATTGAGTTAGCTCCGTTTGCGGTGATGGTTGTGCGCTGGGCGAAGGAGTAGTTCGATGCAACGAGTTGCGTTTTGCTTGCGATTGAAACCGGGCGCTGCAGAGGGTTACGACAAATCTCATCGAGAAGTTTGGCCGGAGATGTTGGCACTGCTGAAACGGGCCGGGATTTCCGAATATTCGATCTTTCGCCGCGGAGAACTGCTTGTTCTGTCGATGCGGGTGGAAGACTTCGACGTGACCTGGGACATGATCGAGCGCGATCCAGTGAACACGCGCTGGCAGAAAACAATGTCCGAATATTTCGAACCGCTGGAGCCACTGGCGCCCGGCGAGCGGTTTCCCATGATGCGCGAAGTTTTCTATATAGCATAGGGACGGATTCTTATGGAGCCGACGGGACATCTACGCGTAGGTCTATGCGGGATCGGTCTGGAAGCCTATTGGAGCCAGTTCTCCGGGCTCAAGGTGAAACTGGAAGGCTATGTCGATGAGGTTGCTGCCAGGATTGGCAGGCCAGGCCTTCATCTCGTGAACCTGGGATTGGTTGATACACCGATTGCTGCGCGTGACGCTGCACATACATTTCGCGCCGCCGATCTTGACTTACTTTTCATTTACATCACGACATATGCCGTCAGCAGCATCGTGCTGCCTTTGGTGCAGCGGGCGGGTGCGCCGGTGGTTGTGCTGAACTTACAGCCGAATGCTGCAATCGACTATGCCGCGTTCAATCTACTGAAGGATCGGACGGCGATGACGGGAAGCTGGCTGGAGTATTGCTCGGCCTGTCCTGCCCCTGAGATAGCCAACCTGATGCAGCGGGCGAAGATTCCGTTTCGCGAAGTGGCCGGAACGCTGAAGGACGACGGCGTTTGGAATGAAATTGACGAATGGCTTTCGGCGGCTTCTGCTAAGGGTGCGCTGGCTTCGAATCGCCTTGGACTGATGGGACATTATTACAATGGCATGCTGGATGTGATGACGGATGTGACGCAAATTGCGATCACCTTCGGTACTCATCTCGAGATTGTAGAAGTGGATGAACTGAGTGGCTTGCGCGCGGAATTCAATGACACAGCCATCGCGGCAAGAGTGAGGCAGTTCCAGGAGCAGTTTGACGTGCAGGCGGACTGTGACGGGGAGGAGCTAGAGCGAGCCGCGCGGACTTCTTTGGCGCTGGACGAATTTGCCGCCAGGCATGCGCTGACTTCCATGGCCTATTACTACGAAGGCGCCGGCAATGCCGCCAACCTGGACACGATGAGCTCGATTATTCTGGGTACGTCGATGTTGACCGCGCGGCATATTCCCGTGGCTGGGGAATATGAAGTCAAGAACGCGATTGCCATGAAGATCATGGATAGTTTAGGAGCGGGCGGCTCATTCACCGAGTTTTATGCGGTGGACTATGACGAGGACCTGGTGCTGATGGGTCACGATGGCCCAGGCCATGTTGCGATTTCCGAAGGGAAGACGAAGGTGCGTCCGTTGCAGGTGTATCACGGTAAGGTTGGCCGCGGAGTGTCGATCGAGATGTCTGTGCGGCATGGACCGATCACTTTGCTGTCGGTGGTGGAAGACGACGAGACGGGATTCAAGTTACTCGCGGCGGAAGGCGAATGTGTCGCCGGAGAAATTCTCGAGATCGGAAATACCAACAGCCGTTATCGTTTTCCGATGGGTGCGCGGGAATTTCTGGAGCGCTGGAATGCGGAAGGGCCGGCGCACCACTGCGCGGTGGGCGTGGGACATGTGGCGGGGCGACTTAGAAAGTTGGCAGACTTGTTGGGTATTCATTTCCGGCAGGTATGACGACGGTGTTTGCGAATTTCGCAGAAGGTATATGGCAATAGAGGGTGACGATGAAAAAGCTGGTGTACATTTGTTTGATCTTATTGGTTAGCTCACTGCCTGCCGTCGCCGCAGATGCGGGAACCTTTACCAGCGTGCGAGCGTCGAAAGATGTTGTGCTGGAAACAAATCCTAATTCTGCATTCTGGCAAGGGAGCGATCCGATCTTTATCGTGAACGATAACTGGGGCAAACCTGTGCCCGGCTACCGGACAGAAGTGTTCTCGCGCTGGACCAAGGACAATTTGTATCTGCTGTATGTGTGTCCGTACGAGAAGTTACACCTGAAGCCGAACCCTAGCACGACGACGGAGACGAACGAGTTATGGAACTGGGATGTGGCCGAGATATTTATTGGATCGGATTTCCAGAATATTCGGCACTATAAGGAGTTTGAAATGTCGCCGCAGGGGGAGTGGGTAGATCTGGATATCAATCTGGACAGCCCGCATCATGAAGACGGGTGGAAATGGAATTCCGGTATCCAGGTGAAGGCACGCATCGACCGGGAACATAAGATCTGGTACGGCGCCATGAAGATTCCGATGGCTGCAATTGATCCACAACCTGCGCGTGCGGGAACGATGTTTCGGGTAAATTTGTTCCGGATGCAAGGGCCCCCGGGCGATCAAAAATCGTTGACGTGGCAGCCGACGATGAAGGCGACCTTCCACGTGCCGGAGCATTTTGGGCGCATGGTGCTGGCGGATCATCGCTGAAGATTCTGACGAAGCGGAGTTTTCAGATTCTCGCTATGCGCGTCTCGCTCTATCCCACCCCTTGCTGGGCAAGAACGGGGCAGCCAGATGTCGCTAGGTTCGAAAGCTCCTGCACGGGCGCCGGTGACGAATCGGGTACGACGCCGCGCAAATCCGCACACCTTATCGCGCCGCGCACGCAAACTAGATTGTGATGAGTAATCAGCGAACAATGCAAGGTGGTCATGCCGTGCGAGCCGAGCTTCCGAAAGGGCCGAGCGGGCGAACGTTGTGTCGCTGGTGCGGGCTGGAAGTTCAAGGCCGGCGACATACCTTCTGCAGCGATTGGTGCGTGCATGAGTGGAGGTTGCGAACAGATCCCGGTTATCTGCGCGAGTGCGTGTTTGCAAGAGATCGTGGCCGCTGCGCAATTTGTCACATCGATTCCGTGGAAGCCTTTCAGCGATTGAAGCGGGCACGCGGGGCCAGTCGAAAAACGATGCTGACGTACTGGGGATTAAAGTCGGTGAATCGGCGAAGCCTGTGGGATGTCGATCATATTCTTCCCGTGTGCGAAGGCGGCGGCGAGTGCGATCTGGAAAATCTTCGCACGTTATGTCTCGCCTGCCACAAAGACGAAACCTACCGATTGAGGTCGCGTTTGCGGAAGCTGGCTGGTTGATGGAGATACAGAGATCCTTCGCTGCGCTCAGGATGACAATCTGTTTTTAGCGTCGACCTTCTTCGCGAAAAAACTCTGAAAAGTTCTATAGGTTGTAGGCGGCCTTGGCCAGACGATAGGCAAGATCGAGCGCGACCTCGTGCGCTTCGTCCTCGTGCAGGCGGTGATCGGCGACCAAGGTTGCTAGATAGGCGCAATCCACGCGACGGGCCACGTCATGGCGTGCAGGGATGGAGAGGAAAGCGCGGGTGTCGTCATTGAATCCCACAGTGTTGTAGAAGCCGGCCGTTTCTGTGGTCAGCTCGCGAAAACGCCGCATGCCTTCGGGGCTGTCATAGAACCACCACGGTGGGCCGAGCTTCAGGCAGGGATAGTGACCGGCGAGCGGGGCGAGCTCGCGGCTGTAAGTCGACTCATCCAGCGTAAATAAAATGATGGTGAGGTTGGATTCATTGCCGACGCGTTGCAGCAGCGGACGCAGGTGATGCACATAGTCTGTTTGCGTGGGAATATCGGCGCCCATGTCGCGCCCGAAACGCTTGTAGATCGTCTGATTATGATTGCGAAAACTTCCTGGATGAATCTGCATGACCAGTCCATCGTTGAGGCTCATCAATGCCATTTCCGTGAGCATTTGGGCGCGGAAAAGTTCTCGGTCGGTATCGGCTGAGTCGCCGGAGAGGATGCGCTGGAAGAGGCGAGTGGCGCTGGTTTCATCCAGGTCGGCAGTCGCTGGCGTTGGGTGGCCGTGGTCGGTTGCAGTGCAGCCGAGGGTGCGAAAACGCTGCCGTGTGGCGCGGAGTGCTTCGAGATAGCCGAGCCAGTGCGACGTGTTTTCTCTCGTCAATTCTCCAAGTTGCTGGATGTTTTCCTGGAAGCCGTCAAAGTCAGGATCGACAACAGGATCGGGGCGGAAGGTAGGAATTACCTTGCCTGGCCAGCCGGAATCTCGCAGCGCCTGGTGGTGCGTCAAGGGGTCGAGTGGCGAGTTCGTGGTGGCTAATACTTCGATGCGGAACTGCTCAAATAAAGCGCGCGGTCGAAATTCGGGCTGCGCCAGTTTTTCCTGCATGGCGTCGTAATATTCATCCGCCGTCTCCGCTGAGAGCGGGACATTCAAACCGAACAGCTCGCGAAAGCAGTAGTCCAGCCAAAGCCTTGTAGGCGTGCCGCGAAATAGATAGTAGTGCTTGGCGAAAAGGTGCCACACGCCGCGAGGATTGGCGATGGGATGTTCGCCAATGCCGAGATGTTCGAGTGGAATTCCCTGGCTGTAGAGCATGCGGAAGATGTAGTGGTCGGGTTGGATCAGCAGCGTCGCGGGATCGGGGAAAGCCTCATTTTCGGCAAACCATTTTGCTTCCGTGTGGCCGTGAGGGCTGAGAATTGGCAGGTCTTTGACACTGGAATAGAGCCAGCCGGCGATGGCTCGCGTAGCCGGATCCGCAGGGAACAATCTTTGAGGGTGCAACATGGCTGGAAGATTCCTCTTATCCATAGTAAGGCTTTCATCCAATGACCAGATTCGGAGGGCATTTTGATTTAGCGAGACAAACTGGACGGGAGCGCAGAGCGCGCATCTAACTCTTGCGAGGTGAAACGATGGACAACGAAATGAGCCAGTCTGAAGCGATGGCGAAAGTTTGGGACCTGATTCGTGGCGTGAGAGTGGCCATGTTGACCACGAGCGGACCGGGGGGTGAATTGCGGAGCCGCCCGATGGCAGGGCAGGAGACCGATTTCGATGGAGACTTATGGTTTTTGAGCCGTCAGCAATCGGGCAAGGTGGATGAGATTGAGCATGGGTCGCGGGTGAGCCTGACCTACGTAAACAACGATCGGCACGCGTATGTGGCGCTTTCTGGAACGGCAGAACTAAGCAAGAGCAGGGAAAGAATCCACCAGCTATGGAAGCCGATTGATGCGGCGTGGTTTCCGCAAGGGAAGGACGATCCCGACATTATTGCGATCAAGGTGACCATTGAAGAATCGGAATATTGGGAAGCGCCGGGGAATGCGCTGGTTCGCGGGTATCATCTGTTGAAGGCAATTGCGACGCAGGGAAAGTCGCAGCCTGGCGAGCATAAGAAGATCGCGCTATAAGAACTGTTCGTCCGAAGTGGTGGGAGCTAACGTGCCCTTTCGCAAAGCAAGTAAGAAGCCGCATCCAGAACCCGCCGCGGAGCCGCCTGCGGAGGGGACGCAGCGCAACCTGGAGCGACCGACTGCAGACGAGATCTATGAGCAGGTCTCAAAGAACGCTCGGCATGAACTGGATCGACCTGCGATTGCGCTGGCCATCTCCGGCTTAGCCGGCGGAATCACGATGGGGCTGACGGCGCTGAGTGTTTCCATAATCTCAGCATCGTTGCCTCCTAGTGCAACATCGAACTTTATTGCGCTGCTGGGCTATCCCATCGGATTTATCGCAGTGATTGTTGGACGGGCACAACTCTTCACAGAAAATACGCTGTACCCGGTGGCATTGATGTTCGCCGAGCGGCGCCACTATCGTACGACGCTGCGGTTGTGGAGCATCGTGCTGCCCTGCAACCTGATGGGTGCTTTTTTATTTTCGGTATTGGCCGTACGAACGGGAGCGCTGCGGCCGCAGTACGTGGCTGCGATGGTGCGATTTGGCCAAGAAGCCACCAGCGTGAGCGCCAGTCATGTGTTCTGGAGTGCGGTGATTGGCGGATGGATTATCGCTTTGGTAGCGTGGCTGGTCAGCGGCAGCCATTCGATTACGGGCTCCGTCATGCTGATCTGGCTGCTGACATTTCTTGTGGGGCTGGGTCACTTTGCGCACTGCATTGCCAGCAGTGGAGAAATTCTTGCGGCGGTTCTGGAACATACAGTGAGTGTCTCGGAATATTTTCGGTGGCTGGTGCCGGCGGTTCTGGGCAACATCACTGGAGGCGTCTTGATCGTGACCCTGCTGGAATACGGACAGGTGAAGGGTGGAGAAGACGAAGGTCCGGGATTTCGCCGTTGAAGCTTGGAAATAATTTCCTTGCAGGCGATACTCTGTTGAGACAGAGGATCGTATGGCGAGCAACGAAATCCAGGGAATCGATGTTGTTGGCAAAGTGGCCGTGGTGGTCGGCGGGACCTCCGGCATTGGCCGTGCGCTGGCCTTCGGGTTGGCCGGGGCGGGTGCGGATGTGGTGGCGACCTCTCGACGTGCCGAACAGGTGAAGGAAACGGCGGAGCAAATTGCGAGGCTCGGCCGGCGAACGCTGAAGCTGACATCCGATGTTGGCGATCGCGCTTCGCTGCAGCATGTCCTGGACGAGAGTGTTGAAGCGTTCGGCGGTGTGGACATCCTGGTCAACTGCGCGGGGACGACGAAGCGAACGCCGACGCTGGATCTGGACGATGCCACATGGCAGCAAATTCTCGATACCAACCTGACAGGAACACTACGGGCGTGCCAGGTATTTGGACGGCATATGGTGGAACGTGGACGTGGCCGCATCATTAATATTGCGTCACTGACGAGCTTTGTCGCGTTTTACGAAGTGGCCGCGTACGGCGCCAGTAAGGGCGGCGTTGCGTCGCTGACAAAATCGCTGGCAATCGAGTGGGCGCGGTACGGTGTCACGGTGAATGCCATCGCGCCGGGAGTGTTTCGAACGGCGCTGAATCAGGAACTGCTGGACAACACGGGCCGGGGAAAAGAATTGCTGCTGCGAACTCCCATGGGAAGGTTTGGCAAGGTAGAGGAATTAGTGGGCGCGGCAATTTACCTGGCGTCGGATGCAGCCTCCTTCGTTACCGGGGAGATTCTAGTTGTTGATGGCGGCTTTTTAGCCAGCGCGGTGAACCAATAAATTTCAAACTTATGACTCGAGGCGTCGCGTTTCTCAGCATTCTATTCTGTGTCACTTCGATCGCAGCGATCGGGCAGACACCGGACACCGCGACAGTTCACGGGCAGGTCGACGATGCCAATCACACGCCCATCGCGGACGCGGCTATCTCCTTCACAAACAAGCTGAGCGGCTTTCATCGAACCGTGCAAACGAACCTCTCGGGCGAGTTCACTGCGCCGGGACTTGCGGTCGCCGGAACATACGATGTTGTGGCGGAGAAGTCCGGATTCGCTGACGCGCATCTTTCTGGGGTATCGCTGGTTGGTGGCGTGACGGCTACTTTACATCTGCAACTGAACGTCGCGGGCGGCCGAACCAACATCGTGGTGACCGGCGACCTGGATGCCATTCGGACGGATTCGGCGCAGTTGGGGGACACGCTGAGCGTGGAGCAGATGCAGGAGACGCCGCTGCTGAATCGCAGGATCACGTATCTGCCGCTGTTGAATTCTGCAAATCGGCCGGCGATTAACCAGGGCGATGAATTTATGAATCAGAACCTGTTCACCACGAATGGGTCGGGGCGCAGGCAAACCTGGTTTGAAATTGATGGCGGCAACGGCATCGATACGTGGGGACGCCAGACGATCTTCACGAATATTCCGTTGAACTCCGTGCAGGAAATGACGGTATTGGAAAATGCCTTTTCGGCTGAGTACGGATTCGGAATGGGCGGCGTCGTGAATATTGTGACAAAAAGCGGCGGGAACGAATACCACGGGGACGCTCTGCTACTGTGGCGGCCATCCGCGCCAGAGGCGAAGTTGTCCGGGTTTACACCCACAAACGCCAGCAGCGGGAACGACGTGACGAACGACACGTTGAAGCAAGGCGCTGGTTCGTTGTCGGGGCCATTGGGAAGGGAGAGTCAGACGCAATTTTTTCTGTCGGGACAATATAGTGCGCAGGATCGAGCTTCTCCGGTGACCTCGCCGATTGCACCGGGAAATTTCATCGGGCACTATCGCTCGTGGCTGATCTTCTTTCGTCTGGATCATCGCATCAATGACGCGAACAGCTTATTCCTGCGCAGCGATGTTGATAGTTTTTACGACACCAATCCGAATGGAGCGGTCGGTGGAAACAATCTTCCATCAGTGGATCGCATTTTCCGCAAGCGAACCTACGCGCAGCAGGTGGGGGAGACGGCGGTGCTGCGACCGTCATTGGTGAATAATCTGCGCCTGCAGTTTCAACTGGCATCGCCGATTACGGAATTCGATCCGGTGATATATGGGACGCAGTTCGTTGTTCCTATCTCGACGGGTGGAACATTTACGACGGGAACCTCTCAGTCCGCGCTGTTGCTGAATCATCAGTATGAAGTGAATGACACGCTGGCGTCGTCGATGGGGCGACATCAACTGACATACGGGGTGGAAGTGCTTCGGTCGCACAGCGGGGGTGACAGCAAAGAATATGGCGGCCCCATCTACGATGGACAATTTGTTTACAACCCATGCACGCAGGCGCTGGATGTCTGCGAGAGCGCGGCGTACCTGGATGATTTGAGCAACGTCCAGAAATACACCCAGAGTTATGGCAATGCTAACTACTTGGTGAACGATGTGCTGTGGGGATTATTTATTCAGGATAATTTTCGCGCAACGCAAAACCTGACGCTGAATCTTGGATTGCGATACGAGCAGCAGACATTTACGGATGCCCGCGCGGACATTGCGCCGCGCATCGGTCTTTCATACGACCCGACCCGCCAAGGGAGAACGGTGATTCACGGTGGATACGGTATTTACTATGCGCAAGTGGTCGACAACTCGGAGGCGAATTATGCGCTGACTGGGCCGACGGGAGTGTTCAACTACACAGCGGGCCCGGGTCAGATTGGATTTCCGGCCAGTGTGGCGGCGGCACCGTTACCGGCATTTCCGCCGGGGGCGCAGGTGCCATTGCGGAGTTTGTATATCCGGCCGGGAAGGAGCGCGTATCTGGATCAGTTCTTTCCCACCTCGACGCTGGTCGGCTATCCCAAAAAGCTGCTGAATCCTTATAACCAGCAATGGATTGTTGGACTGCAGCAGGAACTGGGGATGGGTTGGATCCTGAGTGCGGATTACGTGGGTTCGCATACCTTGAGGAACGTTCGGCCGCTGGATGTCGATCCGCCAACTTCATTGATTCGAACGGCGCAGGGGCAGAGTCGAACGGCGCAGGCAGCGAATTGCACACGTCCGTATTGGGTCGAGTGGTACCAGCAGGAGGGGATGACCTGCAATCCAAATGCCGCGAGCAACCCGCAACCACCATACAGCGTGATTCAGAGTGACGTGAACGATGGCTACGCGTACTATGACGCGCTGGATGTGAATCTGAATCATCGCTTCAAAAATGGACTGGCGATGTTGGCGAGTTATACCTGGTCGCACGCCATCGATAATGTCGATCCGGATATTCCCAGCCAGAATCCGAACGATCCAAACTTTACCGGTGCGGCGGAAAAGGGGAATGCGATCTTCGATCAGCGGCACAGATTTGTGTTGAGTGGAAGTTATGCGACCTATTTCAAGATCAATGCGGGTGGAGTGATGACGCTGGCGTCAGGCTTGCCCTACAACTACGTGACCGGATCGACCAATAGCGGCGACCTGGGCGCAACCACCGATCGGCCGGTGGTTCACGGAACGGTGGTGGGCCGGAACACGGGCCGTGGCGGCGCAATCTACGAAGTCGATCCATTTCTGGAACGAATTTTCGCAATGGGAGACGGTCGATTTCAGACGAAGTTGCGCGTGGAAGCGTTCAACGTTCTGAATCACGCGAACTTTGTCGGATATAGCGGGACTTATGGCAACGGAGCCGCTCCCGGGCATGGATTTGGGCAGCCTTTGACGGGAATCACCAACCAGTTGCCAGCACGTTCACTTCAATTTTCGGCAGATTTCATTTTCTGACTGCTCATGGATTGAGTGTTCTTGCCCGAGCGCGTGGAATGAACCCAGTGCCAGATGGAAAATGCGCTGGCGATCAGGCAGAGTGCGATGAAGACCACCATGCTCCAGACAAAGGCGGGAGATTTGGCGATGCGCAAAATGGCTGTGCCGAATTTGAGTGCCAGCAGACCGAGCACGGTGAATCGGACGCCACGGCAAACGAAATTGATGGCAGACACGCGCCACCGGGAATAGCCGAGAGCGCTGGCGGCGGCGATGACCATGGTAAAGGGGAAGGGGGGAGGGGCGAGGCAGGCGACGGCGACGGCCACTCCGGAGCGCTCGCCGATTCTCTTCTTGAGCTTGTCGAATTGCTTTTGTCCGGCGACCTTGCGAATGCCTTCTTCCCCAAATTTGCGAGCCACGCTTGCCAGCAGGAGGACGCCAACCGTCGATCCGCAAGCTGCGGAGACCACGTAGAAGGGAAATCCGGCATGGTGGCTTGCGATCAGGCCGACAACGAGCAAGTCGTTTCCAAACGGCAATACGAGAAAAGAAGAGTCAAGGATTCCAAGAACGAATGGACCGAAATAGCCGAGGTGAAACAGGAAAATAAGGAAGGGGCGAAACGCATGCGACATGGAACAACTCTTTCCTGAAAGCTAACTCTGGATGGCAGGCTGCAAGCTATTGAGATTCAGAACATGTCTAAGAGGCTGTTTATTCTCGCTTTTCTGTTTCATAGGGTGAGAGGTTCCTTTCTAGTACCCAGGTAGTTTGAGGTACCCTTCAGGGGACGGATGGGTTGAAAATCTAATCGCGTTTGTGACGGGAGGCAATGAAACATGCGCATCTGAGCCTACAGGAGAGAAAAAATGCGATTCGCGAGCAAGCTTCTTTCTGCCGGGGTTGACCGTCAGCTTTTAAAGCATCAGTTGTGCATGGGCGCCAGAGGCCACTAGAATCGAAGTTCTACCATGATGGCAGAGAACTCAGTCGACAACCGGACAGAAACGCCAGCCGAATCACATAGTGTGGCCTGGCAGAAGACGGAGTTGGCGCGGCATGCGAAGCGCCCGTATCCGATGGAATTTATCCAGTCGTTATTTACAGATTTCAGCGAAATTCACGGTGATCGCTCCTTTGGGGACGATCTGGCGATGTCGTGCGGCATGGCTCGCTTTCACGATGAGCAAGTGATGGTGATTGCGAACGTGAAGGGGAGAACCACCAAGGAAAAGGTGGCGCGCAACTTCGGAATGCCAAATCCGGAGGGATATCGCAAGGCGCTGCGGGCGATGAAATTCGCCGAAAAATTTGGCCGGCCTGTGCTGACATTTATTGACTTGATTGGCGCCAACCCGGGTTTGGGTGCAGAGGAGCGCGGACAGGCGGAAGCCATTGCGCGCAATCTGCGGGAGATGGCGCGGCTGCGAGTGCCGATCATTTCAACCATTACCGGTGAGGGCGGCTCGGGCGGGGCGTTGGCGCTGGCGGTTGCGGATCGAGTGCTGATGCTGGAAAACGCGGTGTATTCGGTGATTTCCCCGGAAGCCTGCGCCTCCATCATGTGGCGCGATGCCAGCAAGCGAGCGCTGGCGGCGGCGGCGCTGCAGACAAATTCCGAAAGCGTTTTCCGGCTGGGTTGCGTCGATGCGATCGTGCCGGAGCCGCAGGGTGGCGCGCAGAACGATCCTGAATTGGCGACCAAGCTGCTCGATGAAGCGTTGCAGCAGAACCTGAGCGACCTGAAGAAACTCGCCACGGATGAGCTGGTGCGGGGCCGAATTTTAAAGTTTCGCAACATGGCGCAGTTTTTTACTGAAGGATGAATGGTGCAGCCAGGTAGCCAGTGCTCGATCTCCATGGGCGAACCTGATAGCCAGCCATTGGCAAGTGCGCTCTCTCTGCTTTCCAGCGGGAGCGACTCTGTTTGGCATTGCCAGCTGATTCGATTGGGTGGAGTAGGCGTATGAGTCTGCTGCGAGGTCCGGGTCGCGGACGCGCTTTCTTCCGGTTTCTGGGCGGTGTCGGCTGGCTGCTGGTCACCTATTATCTGGCCAATCGCGCCGCGCATGGCTTCAGCCATGGCGCAACATTTCCTCTGCTTCGCAATCTCTTCCAGATTTTCATGTTGATCGTTGGCTTCGGATATATGGAACTGGCGTGGGACGGGACCCGCGAGCCGATCCGAGCCATGGGGCTGCCGACTCGGCCTGAGGGAGTGCGGGAGTTTGGACTGGGCGCTGCGCTGGGTTGGGGAATGGCTACGGTCGTCCTGTTGATTGTGGCGCTGGCGGGACATTTTTACGTGCAGCTTTGGACGGCTCCGCGGGCCTGGGGACTGCTGGTCGTACAGATTCTGACACTTCTTGCAGGCGCGCTTGCGGGTGAAATTGCGTTTCGCGGATATCCCTTTCAAAAAGCAGTTGAGACTGTGGGACCATTTGCCGCGACGATACTGGCAGCCATTATTTTCGGAGCCTTGCGAGTGACAACGCCGGGTTCGACTCCGACTGCGGTGTGGATCAGCGGGGTGGCGGCAATCTTGTTATCCGCCGCCTACTTGAGAACCCGTGCGTTGTGGCTGGGATGGGGATTACATTTTGCGTGGACCGCGAGCATTGGAATCCTGTTCGGCCAACCGCTGGCGGGCAGTCGTCAGGTTTCGAATGTCATCCACACCTACGTCGATGGGCCGAGCTGGCTGACCGGGTGCTGAGTTTGGGCCGGAAGGCAGCCTGGTGGCGTTGATCGTTTTGTGGGTGGGTCTGTATTGCCTGGTGCGGGCGACGCGGGATCTTGCGTGGAAATACAGCCAGCCGGAGATTAAGCCAGCGGGAATTCCTGTGGATCTGAGCCATCCAATGCATCCGGCTCCGCCACCGGCCGCATCCGCTCCGCCGAGCGAGGCTCCAAAAGCCGGGCTGGTGCAAATTGCACCGATGAATGCGTCAGCTCCCGCGACGCAGGAAACCTCCAGGCGAGGCGCCTCCTGTGGAGTTGCCGTAGGGCGCGAAGTGGTCCGACAGCGTGATGCAAAACCTGTCGATCGACCACTGCGAAATCCCGAGCTGTCGGGTGCGGTGGGCGAGACGATAGGAACCCGCAGCTTCGTGTAAACTAGGTTTGGACGTGATCCGCGACTGCCCTGGATCGTATCAGGACTGGCATCCGGGCCGAATTTCCCATTCATCTCCTAATGCAGCGGGCTGGTCTTGCCGAGACCTGCCGAAGCGAATGGTGCGAGGTGAAGTGGGCGAACGGATAAGGCGAGGCGGATCGCCTAGATGAAGGAGATTGGAAAGATCGATGGCAAAGATTGCGAAAACGGGCGACCGTAAAAAGGAAATGGATACCACCAAGAGCACAGATTGTCCCAAGTGCTCCAAGCCGACACGCATTGTGAAGCGCGTCAAGGATCGGGAACGTGGCGTGCCGGGCGGGGTGTACATTTCCTGCTCCGCTTGCGAGTTCCACGAAAAGCTCTAGCGCGGCGCGGTATCGAATAGACGCTGCACCGCATGACCCCATCTCGCCAGAGGTGGGGTATTATTTTCTGCGCTTCGATGCGCGTGTTTGGCGTGAGCAGAGTTCTGCCTTGCCTCCACCCAACCCACCTTGGTTCCAACCCAAAACCTCAAAACTCCAGACTAGCCAAGGGAAGGCTTGGGTGCGACTCCACGGCGAGATGCGCGGATGGGAGGCGCCTGTCGGGCTTGGTTAAGTCAGAAACAGGTCGCGCAGCGCGGCTTGCGTGGCGGCGCTGAGACCGAGTCCCGTGGCGACGTAGTTGGCCATGGTTCCGTAGTCGGTGGTGACCTGGTTCAGAGCGGCGTAGAGGTATCTCTGATCCGCCACCAGCAGGGGATAGGTGATATCGGCAGCGGCCTGTCCGGAGGCGTCAAGCGTCTGCTGGTAAGTGGTCAGGATCGTGGACTGGGAGTATACGTTCGTGAGCATATAGTCCTGAACGATGACGCTCTGCGGGACTCCGAGGATGGACAGCAGAGTGTTGGTGATCCATCCGGTGCGATCCTTGCCGCCGCTGCAATGGTAGAGATGACAGCCCGGAGTGGTGGCAATGCTATAGAGAACCTGAGCGACGCGGCCGCGGACGTCTACTTTCGAGACGAAGGTAACGTAGCTACTCTCCATGTAGGCGATGCTCTCATCCGCGGAGGTGAGGGTTGGGTACACGACGTTAGAAGTTCCGTTGAGATTGATATTGGTGTCGGTAGCGCCGGTGGGAGGGATGTCCTTGGCGGCCTTGATCTCATCGGGGGTGCGTAGGTCGAAGATGGTGCGGATATCCAAGGTATCGAGAGTGGCCATGGCGGCAGGGGAGGGGGCGGAAAGAGCGTTGGAGCGGTAGATCACGCCGCGGCGCAATTTCTGTCCGCTGGCTGTGCAGTAGGCGGTGGCACTATCGGCCCCCGCAACGTCGCGGAAGTTGTCGACCGAGGCGAGGCGCGGGGTAGGGGGAACCACGCTGAGGCCGCCACAGGCGGTCAGCCAGGGAGTCGCGAGCAAGGGCAATGTCAGACAATATTCCAGGAACTCACGGCGAGAAGATTGAGTGGGCTCGTCGCAGAGTGGTTGGCGGCTAGGGACAGAGGGTGATCGCATTGGCAAAACTCCTTCGAATGGTGCAAAGTGTGTTCGGAAAGCCCCAAGAGAAACACGGCTATACGATGGATTCATCGGCGAAAGGCGACAGGTCTTCAGTCGGGGGTGAGGGCCGGCGACTGCGGGGGCGAGATTTTTTCTTCCAGACGCGACGCTGCACGGAACTCCGGGAGAGAAATAGCCCGGGTGCGCTGTGGTTGGATTCCTCCGGAGTGGCCGGTCGCTGTTGCGACGGGCTACGTCAGCCACATGGTTTCTCTATATACCCCTCACAATTCAGATCTTTAAGGCCGCATCTGCCGCAACGCTCACGGTCGGACCCACGGGGCAATATCAAACTGCATGTACGGCGGTGTGAGCCGCGCAGAATGGTGACACCATTCTGGTGGGCGCCAATCATGGAATTCCGTACATCATGCCAGCCGATCCGAAGCATACCGACGGGAGGATCGACTGCACGGTCAACCAGAATTTCCTGACGATTCGGGGCATCAAGGGACGCCCCATTCTCGATGCCGACACAAACTCTGTCGCCGACGGGACCTATGTTCAAAAGGGAATCCTGGTGCTGAACGGCCATGACATTACGATTGACAATCTTGAAGTCCGCAATGCCAACGCCGGCGATTGTCGAACGGAACCTCTTCATCGGGATACCGACGGCGGTGACCAACCAGCCAAGCGCAATCGTGAAGTACAACCTGGTGCTGCCATACAGCGACCTGGCAGCCCTGGGATATAAGCCACAATAATGTATAGTTTCGATATGTCGTGGGTAGAGCTATCGGACGGTCCATGGACCGTCCGATATTTTTGTGCTGCAGAGAGACAGGAGCAGAATCCTGATGGTTTGCCGCGAGCCTATATCGGTTGGCACTTCATTTGGATGAGAAGCAGGCGCACGGGAGATTTCGCGAGGATGCCGTGGGGCAGCGTGGGAGGCATGTAGATGAACGAGCCCGCCTGGGCGGCCACCGTATCCCCACCCAACTGGACGTTCGCCTCCCCTTCAAGGAAATAGAGGATTGCGGGCGTGGGTGCCGAATGCGAAGAAAGTTCTTCCCCGGCAGAGAAGCCGAACAAGGTCACGTTGACGTAGTCGTCCTTTTGCAGGACATGGCTCAGAATTCCTTTTTCGGGTAATGCAAGTTCGTCGTGCAGATTCGTCAGAAACTTGTAGTCCATGGATTTTCTCCCCTCGATCGGCAGTCGCTGGCCATTGATTGTCGGCTCTGCACGGTAGATCGAATGGTAGACCATGGCGGGATTCTAGTGGCAAATCGCAAAATGAAGGGGAGGGGCAGAAAAGCATGTCCCTCGACTGCGGTCGTCCACCACGGCGGACGAGCCTTCGCTCGGGATGACGAGCTCTCTTGCGGCAAGCCGCACAGGGCTCCGGATGACGAGCTTCATTGCTTCGGCGTGATCTGCGTTCTTGTTAGTTGCCGGTTTCGATGGAGGATTGTTCGGCAGCCTCTCTGGCCATGCGAATTCTGTCAAGGCGGACAATCTCGACGGCAGCCTTGGGATCGATCACGTCTAACCTGACGCGAGTGACACCGCGGGCGCGCATGCCGAGCATGTAGGCGGCTTCGGAGGACAGGTCAGCGATCCTGGTGTCGGGAACGGGGCCACGATCATTCACACGCACCACAATCCATTTGCGGGTATGCAGGTTTGTGACCTTGACCCACGTGCCAAGGGGCAGGGATCGATGGGCGCAGGTCAGGTCGTACATGTTGAAGGTTTCGCCGTCGGCGGTTTCTTTTCCTTGAAACTCGCGTCCATACCAGGAGGCGAGACCGATCTGATGCCAATCCTGAATTTTTCTGGTCGGAGTGGAAGCCGGCATTGCCTTCGCCGGGCGCGTGGCCGAGGTCGACTCTGCGAGCACTGAAGCCGGTCCGTGGCTGGGCTGCACGCAATGTAAGGTCAGGGTAACGCCGCAGAAAAGGCCTGCAGCAATAGAGACAGCGCGACGCAGGGACAGAGGTCCATCCGCGCTATTCGATACCGTATTTGGATTGAAGATTGCCATTGCCGAAACTCCTCCAAGTCTATCCGGAAAGAACCGGCTAAGTCAATGAAAAAAATAGACTTATTTCAAAATTAGCTTGCAAATTCATTACGGTTGTGGTACCCATTAGGGGCGCTTCTATTCAGCTTCTTTATGGCTGTCCATAATCGCAGGTAAAGTCTTGTTGCGACGGAATCATCAGCCTCCCGATGCCAAGTGCTCCGATGCGGAAGCGGGATCATTTACCTCGACCTCCAGTTCCGACCCAACTACGATTCCAAGCTCACCGCCCATCGTTTTGTCGATCGCCGGCTATGATCCATCGGCCGGAGCGGGCGTGTTGGCTGACCTGAAAACCTTCGCCGCGCTGGGAGTCTACGGCGTGGCGGCCATCACGGCACTCACTATCCAGTCGACCCAGGGAGTGCGGCGCGTGATAGGCCTGGATGCAGGCACCGTGACTGAGACGCTGGAGTGTCTGGCGGAGGATGTACGGTTCGACGCGATTAAGGTGGGAATGTTGGGAAATGGGACGGTCGCGGAGGCCGTATTTCATTGGCTGGATGGGCAGACAAATGTCCCCGTGGTTTTGGATCCGGTGTTGAAGTCCAGCTCTGGCAAGGACTTACTGGATCCAGAGGGATATGAGATTTTGCGGCGAGCGGGGTTGGCGCGAGCCAACTGGATCACTCCAAATCTGGCCGAATTGGCAATCTTGACGGCGGCGGCCGTTTCCCTCAAATAGCGAAGAAACGGAGAATCTGGCGCGGAAACTTCAGCAAATCTCGCACCAGGCAGGCAACCCTTCGTTGAGGATTGTTGTGACCGGCGGCCATGCTTCCATGCCGAACGACCTATTGCTGCTGGATGGAAAGTGCCAGTGGTTTCCGGGGGAATGGGTTGAAACGAACTCGACACATGGCACAGGGTGTACTTTCTCCGCGGCCGTGGCGGCGCGAATTGCAATCGGGGATGGACCGGCTGAGGCTACAGAATATGCCAAGAGCTACGTCACGGGTGCCCTGCAGCACGCATATTCAATCGGGAAGGGGAAAGGTCCTTTAGGTCATTTTTGGTAGGGAGGACGAGAAGCAAAACGATTCACGATGCTCAATCGTGAGATGGTATACATTCCTTCCATGCCAATGCCGCAATCCATACCTTTTCGTCAAAAGCTGAAACCGTCCAGTTTGCGCGAGGTGACCGGGGGAATGAGTGCAGGTGAAGTGCTCTTTGAGGTGGGACGCGGCGCCCGCTTCGTCGTATTCGACTACGTTGTCTCGGTGATGGTCGTGGCGTACCTGCGCCGTTCTCCGGTGTATTTTCTGAGGCCGGGGCAGAGCGCCTTGAAGCGGGGACTGCCCTACGCGCTACTTTCATTTCTGTTTGGCTGGTGGAATTTTCCCTGGGGCCTGATCCGCACACCGCAGAGGATTTACGAAACCCTTTGTGGTGGCAGGGACGTCACCGAGAGCGTCATTGCAAACATCAAAACTCACCTGGATCGGGAAGCCCCATTGCACCGGTGAGATTGAATCATTGGCGTTCGGCTTCCACATCTATTGACACTTTTCTCACCGCATTGGCTGGTTCGATCGTGCATACTAGGGATTGTCATGTTACGGGCGGGCGGCGACATGGCCGCGCTTTCCTGGAAACAGAATCCACCTGTAAATCATTGCAAATAGTAGACTTAGACTGGTAATTTTTGATCGTATCAAAAAGTTTTCCGATTACCGAATTCTGAATTGTTGCCTATTATCAGTAATAATTGGTAAGTTACCGTCGTGACTCTTAGTAGTAACTGTGCAAATGTGACTGATCCATGTATTCTGATGTCTCAGAACACATTGCAGAGAGAGCCCGTTTGGCTCTGATCAAATTCGAGTTGGAGTGATCTCCCGTGCATGAACCAGTCCAGAAGAACGCTCACACTCACTCTGGCTCAGTTTTGGAATTGAGAAATTCTGTCCGCTTTCCGGTGAGGATGAAGGTCACGATTCAGACGGAAAGAGGCGAAGAGGAAGCCGAGACAATTAACGTCTCCGCCAGCGGTTTATTGCTGTCTTTTTCCCGAATTCTGGAAGCGGGAAGTGCCATTGAAGTTGAGATGATCATGCCCTCAGCGACGCTGGGGACCTCTGAGGATGTAAGGGTTCATTGCTGCGGGCGCGTGATCCGATCTTACAGAAGAAGCCCGGAACAAGTAGAAGTTGCCACTGTAATAGATAACTACGAAATGCTCTCCTGAGGCACCACATGCCTGTCATTTCTGCCGATGCAACGAAGAAACTTATGAACACGAACCCCAGCTCCGATTCGACGACTGAGTCCGGGCTGACTGCTGTTCCGGAGAAGACCACTTCGGGACCTGCCGAGGAAGCCGCCGGAATTCGCATATTGCTGGCGGACTCTCAAGCCATTTACCGTGTCGGAATCCGCAAGATTTTTGCGGTTGAAGACGACATGCGCGTGGTCGCCCAAGCCGAGAACTATCCCGGTCTGCTGGCCGCGCTGGAACGATATCCATCCGACATCGTATTGCTCGATGGAGGCATGATTTCCGGCCAGGCGGAAGCCATTCCGGATATGCTGAAGCGAGCCCCGAACGCCAAGTTGATTGTTCAGGTGAGCGAGAACAGTGAAACCTTCATCGTGGATCTGTATCGTCGCGGAGTGCGCGGCGTCATCTCGCGATCGATCTCTCCTGACCTGCTGATTCGATGCGTGCGCAAGATTGCGGACGGGGAGACCTGGATCGACAATCAATCTGTGAGCTGGGTGATTGAGGCCTATCGCACGGAAGCGAACAATCTGACCAATCCGAAGCTGCAGCCGCGTCTCTCACCGAAGGAGTTGTCGATTATCGGCTGCGTAACGCAGGGTATGCGCAACAAGGAAATTGCCTACAAGATTGGCACCACGGAACAGGTTGTGAAGAATTACCTGCGCAAGATTTATGACAAGCTGGGAGTGTCGGACCGGCTTGAACTGGCGCTCTATTGCCTGCACCATCAGTTGCTGAAGCAGCCCTCTGTGAATACCGGCACAGGCAAAGCGACAGTGCAGGAAATCAACATGGGCCGGCTTCGTCCCTGAGGCTCAAAATCGCAATCAATTCTGACTAGAGGGCTCGGCAAATAGCCGGGCCCTTTCCATGAGTTCGATCATCGATTTCAGTTGCGATGACGAGAGATGTGAAAGCAGCGCATTCACAGTGCTGTTCACTACCGGATCGATTTCTTTCAGCCGATCGAGTCCGGCGGCAGTAATTTTTGTCAGGACGACTCGGCGATCTTTTTCTCCGCGCTCTCTGCGCACCAGCCCTTGCCGCTGCAAACGTTCTACCAGACGAGTAATGTCCGGATCCTGGCTGACCAGGCGATCGGCGATCTCGGCACACGTCAAACCGGCGGCGCCGGCGCCCCGCAAAATCCGCAGCGAATTGTATTGCGTCTCGGTGATGCCGTAAGGCTTCAGTTTCAGGTGCAGCGCATGCTGCAACTGGGCAGAGGTGCGGACTAGGTTTAGAAACGCTTCGGCCTGCAGGCTGGTAAAGGATTTTGTCTGGCGCAGCTCCGCTAGCAAGCCAATCGGCTTGGGATTTGGTGCTGATGACTTGCTTTGGCCGGGCATGGGTTGCGGGGGAGTTTTCTTCGAGGTAGACATAGGGGAATCCGTGTACGCGATATGTTTGTTATAACAGATAAATTTGCACGGATTCGATTGCGGGATGATCTGGGCGGGAAGACTTGGGAACTGCGTTAATCGGCAGCGAGACTGAGTTGGTGGCGGACGTCGGCGCCGTGGACCCAGAAGATAACATCTTCTGCAATGTTGGTGGCGTGGTCGCCGATGCGCTCCAGGTTGCGCGAAATGATGATGGTGTTCAGCGCCTGCTCCGTCCATTCAGGATGCTCTTGAATCGCTGCAATCATGGCCTGGTGAACCTGGCGGTTCATTTGATCCAGATCATTGTCGAGGGCAAGAACAGACTTGGCCATGGTGGCGTCGCCGTCGAGAAGCGACTGGAGTGCAATGCGAATCATCTGCTCCGTTAGTTCACCCATTTGATGCAGATTGACGGATAAATCGGCGCGCGGCATTTGCAGCAGCTCAGTGGCGCGGTCGGCGATATTTACGGACTGGTCGCCGATTCGCTCCAGGTCGCCATTGATCTTGATGACGGCCAGCAGGAAGCGTAGATCAATGGCCATGGGCTGTTCCATCGCCATCAAGTCGTAGGCCATCTCATCGACAGAACGTTCGGCGGCGTTGATGGCGGCTTCGTTTTCCTGAACGTGGTGCAACAGGACCAGGTCCGACTTGAGATAGCCGTCCATGGCGCAATCCATGGTTTGCTGCGCCAGCGCGGCCATGGCGAGCAATTTATCTTTCAGTTGCGCCAGCTGTTGCTGATAGTGAATTCGCGGCACGCAGTTCCTCCGTGGCCTGTCAAGGCTACACCTAATTGTCTAACAAATAGGTTGAGATTCTGTGAATGTTTTCAGCCCAGGCGGCGGCCGGCTTCCTGTGCGGCCTCGTAAATCTGCTGAAAGGATTCAACCGCGTACAGCACCGGCTGCATTTCTGAGATGGAAAACTCATGTTCCAGCACCTGGTCGAGGTTGAAATCGCGAATCTCCGGACCTCGCTCGACGACGTAGGAGCATTCCCCGTGAGAGGAAATCAGGCCGCTGCCGTAGACCTTGGTGCGACCCTGCTGGCGGATCACGCCAAACTCGACAGTGAACCAGAACAGCCTGCCCATGCGGGTCATATCTTCAGGACGGTCTGACAAGGTGCTGCAAATGCGTCCATACTCGTATAGAAAATCCGCAAAAACGGGATGGGCGTGCATGGGAACGTGGCCGAAAACATCATGAAAAATGTCGGGCTCGGGAGTGTATTCCAGCGAACTACGATCGCGCAGGGTGGTGGTGGTAGGGAAGCGGCGCGCTGCAAGCATCTCAAAAAAGGCGTTGGCGGGCAGATAGCCGGAAACCGGAGTCGAGTTCCAACCGGTTCGCGGTTCGAGTTTCGCAGAGACGGCGGCCAGGTCGGGGATGCTGTCTTCGCGCAAGCCGATCTGCTGGAATCCGTCGAGGTATTCCTGGCAGGCGTACTGGCGCAACTGCGGCATGCAGCGACGCACCAGCTCCGACCAGGTCGCATGCTGATCCGGCGTGTAGGCAGCCCAATCCTGCTCAATCAAATATGGGCGCGCAGCGACGAGCTGTTCATTTTTTTGTTGCGCGGAAGTCAGCTGCTCGTGATCGATAGACATGGCGGAAGTCCCCTCCGCTGCGTGCCTGCTAGGCGTGACGAAAAGCAGCCGGGCTAAACCTTTTAGGATGCCGCTGGGCAGGCGAACCTGTCAACGAATTCATTTGATGGCACGAAGAATGGGTGAAGGTGGCCGAGCCTCGGTGGGGAGCGCTGCGTGTAGGCAAGTCAGGGGTTGCGGGTATATTGTGGTAGGTTGCCGAGCGCCTAAGCCCGGTCAAGGTACCTCGCATCTTACGGGAGGGGACAATATGCCAGCTACAGCTAAGCATCCATCGCTGCAACCAGGCCACGCCACGGGAAATGACTTTTTGCCGCTTAACGGCACCGATCACGTCGAGTTTTATGTCGGCAATGCGCGACAATCCGCATACTTTTATCGCGCCGCCTTCGGCATGAAGCTGGTTGCCTATGCCGGCCCTGAGACCGGACAGCGCGACCGTGCTTCGTACGTGGTGGAGCAGGGCAAAGTGCGTTTTGTGCTGACCACTCCGCTGCGGCCTGATAATGCCATTGCCGACCATATTGCCAAGCATGGCGATGGCATCAAGGACATTGCGCTGTGGGTGGATGATGCTACTTCTGCGTGGCTGGAGACAACTCGCCGAGGAGCCCGCAGTGTGCGTGAGCCGTGGACGGTGGAGGATAAGCAGGGCGCGGTCACGATGGCATCGATCGCAACCTATGGCGATACCATCCACACGTTTGTCGAGCGCAAGAATTATCACGGAATTTTTCTGCCTGGTTTTCATCATGTGACGCACGATCCCGTGGTGCGACCGGTAGGGCTGAAATACATTGACCATGTGGTGGGTAATGTCGGCTGGAATGAAATGAATGCGATGGTCGATTTCTATCGCGACGTGATGGGCTTTGAGATGTTTCAGAGCTTCGACGATAAAGATATTTCGACCGAGTATTCCGCGCTGATGTCGAAGGTGATGTCGAATGGGAATGGGCGCGTGAAGTTCCCCATCAACGAGCCTGCCGAGGGACGAAAGAAATCGCAGATTGAGGAGTATCTGGATTTCTATCAAGGGCCGGGCGCGCAACACCTGGCGCTGGCAACGGATGACATTTTGACCACAGTGAGCAAGCTGCGCGAACAGGGCGTGGAATTTTTGCGGGTGCCGGACACCTACTACCACGAGCTCGAGAAGCGAGTGGGCAACATCGACGAGCCGGTGGAAGAATTAAAGCGGCTGAACCTGCTGGTGGATCGCGACGAGGAAGGATACTTGTTGCAGATCTTCACGCGCCCGGTGGAGGATCGTCCCACGGTGTTCTTCGAAATCATTCAGCGCAAGGGCGGCCGAAGCTTTGGTAAGGGAAATTTCAAAGCGCTGTTTGAGGCCATCGAGCGCGAGCAGGGACTTCGCGGCAACTTATAAAGGCAGGCATGAGACTGTGCACGTTTGAAGTCCACACGCACCTCGGATGGCAGAGCCGACTGGGCGCTGTTGAAGGCGAGGGCGTGGTCGATTTAAATTTTGCCGCTGCGCATGTCTCTGGGAACGTACGATTGGCCGATGCGCTGGTTCCACCGTCGCTGCTCGGACTATTAGACGGTGGCGAAGTTTCGATGGAAGAAGCGCGGAGGGCGATCGCGAGTTCGCCGGCAGAATTACGGGTTGGCAGGCGCGATGAGACGCTGCGCTATCGATGGAACGAAATTCGTTTGCGAACGCCGCTGCCGAATGCACGATCGGTTCGCGATTTTTTTGCGTTTGAAAATCACGTGAAGATGGGTTTCGAAAAGCGCGGCGAGCCGATGCCACAGGAGTGGTACGAGTTTCCGGTCTACTATCAGACAGGTCACCACAATTTACTGGGAACGGATCAGGATGTGCTGTGGCCGTCGTTCACCGAGCGATTTGATTATGAGTTGGAGTTGGCGGTAATCATCGGCCGCGAGGGACGCAATGTTCCGGCATCGAAGGCGCGAGAATATATCGCCGGCTTTACGATCCTGAACGACTTTAGCGCTCGAGACATTCAACGCCGCGAGATGAAAGTGCGGCTGGGTCCGGCGAAAGGCAAACACTGGGCCAGTGCGGTCGGGCCGTGGATGGTGACGTCCGGCGAAATTCCCGATCCCTACGCGCTGGAAATGGTGGCGCGAGTGAATGGCGAGGAGTGGTCACGCGGAAACTCACGCGACATGCATTGGAAGTTTGAGCAGATGATTGAGTTTCTTTCGCAGGATGACACCATCTATCCGGGCGATATTCTGGGTTCCGGCACGGTGGGAACCGGGTGCGGACTGGAATTGAATCGCTGGGTCGAGCCCGGTGACGTGATCGAGCTGGAAATCGAAAACATCGGGGTGTTGCGCAATCGCGTGGTCCGCGCAGATCATCCCATCTAGTGGAAGGTTGGTAAAGGAGAGTCGCCAATGTATCCGTTGAATAAGGGAAAGACCGCGTCGCAAGCCCACGTTGGATTACCCGATGGCACATTCGAAGAAGAACACGGTCGGAAGGGTTTCTATGGCAAGGCCAGCCACCTGTATCACGCGCACGCGCCCACGGGCTGGACGCGGTTCGAAGGCAAATTGCGGCCGCATCTTTTCGATCTGAACAAGCTGGAGCCCACCGACAAAAGCGACGCGCAGGGGGCACCGATCGAATTCCTCGGAAACAATGAGATCACGGTGGCAGTGTCGCGCCGGTCGAAGCCGATGCCGTTTTATTTTCGTAACGCCGATGGAGACGAAATGCATTTCGTTCATCGCGGCAGCGGCGTCATCGAGACCGACTTTGGTCCGCTTCGATTTGAGAAGGGCGATTACATCAACCTTCCGCGAGCGGTGACGTACCGCGTGGTGCCGGACACGGAAGATAATTTTTTCCTGATCTTTCAGTCGAAGACGGAATTTGAACAGCCGGAAAAGGGATTGCTCGGGCAACATGCGCTGTACGATCCAGCCGTCATCACGACACCTGAGCCCTCTCCTTATCTGGACGACACGCGCGAGTGGGAAGTGCGCATCAAGAGCGAGAATGAATTTTCCAAGGTATTTTATCCATTCAATCCCATCGATGTGGTTGGTTGGAAGGGAGATCTGACGGCCTGGAAAATTAACCTGCGGGATATTCGGCCAGTATCAAGCCATCGCGCTGCGCTGCCCCCGAGCGCGCACACGACATTTGTGACGCAAGGAGCGGTGGTGTGCAGTTTTCTACCTCGTCCGCTGGAGCAGGAGCCGGATGCGCTGCGAGTGCCATTTTTCCATCGCAATACCGATTATGACGAATTTATTTTTTACCATGACGGAGATTTCTTCAGCCGCGACAACGTGAAGCCGGGATATGCGACGCTGCATCCTCGCGGGATTCATCATGGTCCGCACCCCAAAGCGCTGGCCAATCAGAAAGCGAAAACCTTTACGGATGAATCGGCGGTGATGCTGGACGGCTTGAATCCTATTCATGTGCTGCCTGCCGGTGAGAAAGTAGAGTGGGCGGATTACTGGGCCAGCTGGGGTGCCAAAGATCACGCAAAGTTGGAGCCGGTTGGATGACAAAAGCTGCGGCATCCGGCACGATGACGACTCTGGATCCGGCAAAGGAGAAGCCCCAGGATATTTACAAATTGCTGGTCGGCTCAGTGGTCCCGCGACCGATTGCTTTTGTTTCTTCAATGGATGCGGATGGAGTGCGAAACCTGGCGCCGTTCAGCTTTTTTACAGTGGCCAGCGCGAATCCGCCGATTGTATGTTTCTGTCCCATGATGCGTGGAACTGCAAATCAGGGGTTGCAATCTACGAAAGATACGCTGCGCAACATTATCGCAACGCGCGAATTTGTTGTGAATGTCGTTTCAGAGGAATTCGCGGAGCAGATGAATGCGTGCTCCGCGGAATTGCCGCCTGAGGTGGATGAGTTTGAGATATCTGGACTGACGCCGGTTGCAAGTGAGGTGGTTCGTCCTCCAAGGGTGGGAGAGTCACACGTACAAATGGAGTGCCGACTGCAACAAGTGATTCACGTCAGCACGGAGCCGCTGGGAGGAAGCCTGGTGTTGGGGCAAGTGTTGCGGTTTCACGTCAGCGCGTCTATGCTCGGTAATTTCCGAATTGATCCGGATCAATTGCATGCCATCGGACGCATGGCTGGCTCCACATATGCGCGAACCCGAGAGAGATTCGATATGGAGCGGCCAAAATAATCTTCTCGCGCGCTGAATTGGCTGCGCTGCAAATCGTCTTCTGTACAAAGGTGCTATGCCATCCGCTGAAACAAATGATTCGATCCAGAGAGTCGCTGTTCTAGGCGCCGGGACTATGGGCGCGCGCCTTGCCGCGCACATCGCAAACGCCGGATTTCCGGTGCTGCTTCTGGATCTGGTGCCGCAGGGTGAGACGGACCGCAATGTGCTGGCCAATCGAGCGGTCGAAAATCTGAAGAAGGCCAAGCCGCCCGCGTTTGTCGATCCCACGGTCGTGCGTAACATCACCGTCGGAAATTTTGACGATGACCTGAAGAAGTTGACGGGCTGCAATTGGATCCTCGAAGCAGTCGCCGAGAATCTCGAAATCAAACGCGCACTGCTGGATAAAATTGCCCCCTATATCCATGACAACGCCATCGTGACTACGAACACCAGCGGCTTGCCGGTGGGGCTGATTGCAAAACACATGCCTGAAGCCTTTCGGCGGCGATGGTTGGGAACCCACTTCTTTAATCCGCCGCGCTATATGCGACTGGTGGAATTTATTGTGACGCCGGAGACTGAGCCACGGGCGATTGAATCGCTCGAGAACTTCGTGCAGATCTTTTTGGGGAAGCTGGTCGTGCACGCCCACGACACACCCAACTTCATCGCCAATCGGATCGGCACGTTCGTTATGCTGAATACGTTTCGCACCATGCTTGAACAGGGATTCAGCATCGAAGAAACGGATGCGCTGACCGGCTCGGCCATTGGGTGGCCGAAGACGGGGACATTTCGGCTGGCGGACATGGTTGGCATCGACGTACTGGTGAATGTTGCGCGAAATTTTGCGGCGAGTTCCAAAGATGAACGGGCAGACGTTCAAATGCCGGAAGTGCTGGAGAAGATTTTCGATCGTAAATGGTTTGGAGATAAAACTGGGCAAGGCTTTTATAAGAAAGAACGCGGTGCAGACGGCAAGGAGCAGCGACTGGTTCTCGATTTAGATTCGCTGGAGTACCGGCCGACAAAGCGTCCGAAAATTACCCCACTGGAGATGGCGAAGAGCCATGAGTCGGCGGCCGCCAGGATTCGAGCTTTGTTGGCGGCCGATCCAGACCGTGATGTGGCCGCAAAATTCTATTGGCAGATTCTTCCGGAACTATGGGCCTACGCCGCGAACCGCATCGGAGAGGTTGCGGATAGCGTGGTCGAGATCGATCGTGCGATGAAGGCTGGATTCAACTGGGAGCTGGGGCCATTTGAGATGTGGGATGCCGCAGGTTTTGTTGATACGGTCGAGAAGATGCGAAGACGCGGCCAGACGATTCCCCACGTAGTAGAAGGCATGATGTCTGGTGGTGTGAGTTCCTGGTATCGCAATCACGGTGGGGAATTCTTTGACATCGCCTCGGGAACATATCGGGCGGTTGTGGAACCCCGCGGAACCTGGAACGTGGCAAGGGCCAAACTTGCGCACGGGGTGGTTGAGAAAAATCCTGGGGCGTCATTGATTGATCTGGGCGATGAAGTTGGGTGCATCGAATTTCACTCCAAGATGAATACACTGGGAGAAGACATCGTAGGGTTCGTGCAGCGCGTGCTAAAGCCGGGCAGCGATGCGATGGGAAGCTTCAAATCGTTTGTCCTCTGCAACGATGCGGCGAATTTTTCCGTAGGCGCAAATCTGATGCAGGTGCTGCTTGCCATTCAGGACGAAGAGTGGGGCGAACTGGACCGGTATGTTCGTGAATTTCAGGCGATGACGCAGGCAATTCGATTCTCTACACGCCCCGTAATCGCCGCTCCGTTTGGAATGTGCTTCGGCGGCGGAGCCGAGGTTGCATTGCATGCTGCGGCCCGACAGGCGCACATCGAGCTCTACATGGGGTTGGTCGAGACCAGCGTCGGGTTGATACCGGCGGGCGGTGGCTGCAAGCAGATGACGTTGCGCGCGATTGAAAATGCAAATGCTGTGCGGAAGAGTCAACGCCCTGATTCAGTGGAAGGGGGCAATGCATTGCGAGCCGTGTTCGAGACGATCGCCATGGCCAAGGTTTCGAGCTCGGCCGTGGAGGCGAAGTCACTGCATCTGATGCGGGATTCCGATGGGATTACGATGAATCGCGATCGGTTGCTGAGCGACGCAAAGTCAGAGGCCGCAAGGATGGCGGATGCCGGGTATGTTGCGCCGCTGCCGCGCGTTGATATTCCGGCGCCCGGCAATGACGTGCTGGCCAATCTCAAACTTGGCATCCATATGATGCGCGAAGCGGAATTTATCAGCGACCACGACGTGAAAGTTGCGCGCCAGGTTGCGCATGTTTTGTGCGGAGGAGCGGTCACAGCCGGGACGAACGTCAGCGAACAATATTTTCTTGACCTGGAACGTGAAGCGTTTTTGTCACTCTGCGGAGAGCCGAAGACGGTGGAGCGCATCACTACTACGTTGAAAACCGGGAAGCCGCTGCGGAACTAAAGGAACAGCATGAGAGATGCATGGATTGTGAGCGCAGTGCGTACCGCAGTGGGGAAAGCGCCGAACGGAACCCTTCGTTCCGAGCGCCCAGATGATCTGGGGGCGGTCGCGGTGCGGGGAGCGCTGGACCGGGTTCCTCAGCTCGATATAGAGCGAATTGATGACGTGATTATCGGTTGTGCGATGCCTGAGGCGGAGCAGGGTCTGAATCTGGCAAGAATTATTTCTCTGCGCGCGGAATTGCCGGTCGAAGCCTCGGCGATGACGATTAATCGATATTGCGCTTCTGGATTGCAATCAATCGCGCTTGCGGTGGAGCGCATTCGCGGCGGTTCGGCGGAGGCTATTGTTGCAGGAGGGGCAGAATCAATGTCCATGATTCCCATGGGCGGCAACAAAATTTCGGCCAATCCCTGGCTGGTCGATCACTATCCCGACTCCTACCTGTCGATGGGACTGACGGCAGAGCGAGTTGCGAAGCATTATGGGATCTCACGCGAGGAGTCCGACCGATTTGCACTCGCCAGCCATCAGAAAGCGCTTGCTGCAATCGGCGAAGGCAAGTTTGAAGGTGAAATTGTACCGGTCACAGTTACAAATAGATCCTTTTTGGCGGAGGGAAACTCGAAACAGAGGAATGCCGAATTTCGAGTGGATGAAGGTCCCCGCAAAGACACCACATACGAGGCGCTGGAGAAGCTTCGGCCAGCATTTCATGCCCGTGGCACGGTGACGGCAGGAAATTCGTCGCAGACTTCGGACGGGGCTGCGGCCGCAGTGGTCATTTCAGAGGAACTCGCAATTGCTCTTGGGTTGAAGCCGATGGCGAGGCTCGTAGCCTTCGCGACAGCTGGATGTCTGCCCGAAGAGATGGGAGTAGGGCCTGTCTATGCGGTTCCAAAGGCGCTGAGACTCGCAGGACTCACATTGGAGCAGATGGATGTGATCGAGTTGAATGAGGCTTTCGCGGCGCAATCCCTGGCAGTGATGAAGCTATTAGATATGGATCCGGAAATAGTAAATGTGAATGGAGGCGCCATTGCGCTGGGACATCCGCTCGGCTGCACCGGTACGAAACTGACGGCGACCATCCTGCGAGAACTGCAACGGCGAAAGAAGAAATATGGATTGGTCACGATGTGCGTTGGTGGCGGAATGGGTGCGGCTGGAATTTTCGAGAATCTTCAAGATTGAAAAACTAGTTGACATAGTATCGGCAAGAAAGAGGAGAGTCGCGTGAATAAGCCGGAAGCGATAAAACATGGCAGTGGCGGCAGCTTCTTAATCGAGGAGACCTGGCCGCGTGAAAGTTTTACGCCGGAAGACTTCTCTGACGAGCAGCGCCAGATTGCGCGTACCACGGCCGAATTTGCCGAGAAGCAGGTCTTTCCCCAGATCGCCGCGATCGAGGCGAAGGAACTGGATGTCACGCGTCGCTTGCTGCGGGATGCCGGTGAGCTTGGGCTGATGGCTGTCGATGTTCCGGAAGAGTATGGCGGCCTGCAGATGGATAAGGTCACATCGGCCCTGATTGCAGAGAATATTGCGATTTGCGGTAGTTTCTCTGTCTCCTTTAGCGCGCACGCAGGCATTGGTACGTTGCCGCTGGTCTGGTACGGTACGGCGAAACAGAAGGAAAAATATTTGCTTCGCCTGGCTTCCGGTGAATGGATTGCGGCGTATGCGTTGTCGGAGGCTTCGTCGGGTTCGGATGCAATGAATATTCGGACCCGTGCGACCCTGTCTGACGACGGGAAGCACTACGTGTTGAACGGCGAGAAGATGTGGACGTCTAACGCTGGCATCGCAGACCTGTTCACCGTGTTTGCAAAAATCGATGGCGACAAGTTTGCTGCGTTTTTAGTGGAGGCAGAAACGACTGGGCTGGCGGTGGGTCCGGAAGAGCACAAGATGGGAATTCGGGGGTCCTCCACGTGCCCGCTGGTGCTGGCGGACTGCAAGGTGCCCGTAGAAAATTTGTTGGGCGAGGCCGGCCAAGGGCATCGCATTGCATTCAACATCCTGAATGTGGGCCGATACAAACTGGGCGCGGCGGCAATCGGTGGAGCGAAGTACGCTTTTCGCAGCGGGATTCGCTACGCAAAGGACCGAATCGCATTTTCAAAGCCGATTGCGTCATTCGGGTTGGTACAGCAGATGATCGCCGACAGTGCGAGCGGGATTTATGCCGGTGAATCGCTGGTGTATCGCGTGATTGGAGCGATCGACGCGTCACTGGCAAGATTGGAAACGGGCGAGGTTCCAAAAACTGCGGACATTCAAAAACACATCGAAGAATATGCTGTGGAATGTTCGATTGTGAAAGTGTGGTGCTCGGAGATGCTGGAGCGGCTGGTCGATCAAGTCGTGCAGCTGCACGGCGGATATGGTTATGTGGAAGATTATTCCGCAGAGCGTGCATATCGCGATTCGCGGATCAACAAAATCTTCGAGGGCACAAACGAGATCAACCGGCTGATTATCAGCGGATGGATATTGAAGCGCGCCGTGCAGGGAAGGCTCGCTCTGCTGCCCGCGATTCAGCGGGTGATGGATGAAGTGATGGCGGGGCCGAAAGCCCGTGAGGAGCAAACCGGTGAGCTTGCGGCGCAGCATCTGTTGTTGGCAAATGCGAAGAAGATGACGCTCTTTTGCGCAGGTGCCTCCTCCGAGAAATTCGGTGCAGCATTGGCGGACCAGCAGGAGATCATGGGTTCACTGGCGGACATGATCACGGAGGTGCTGGTGCTGGAGTCTACAATTCTGCGAGCAGAGAAGATGCAGGGTGGTTCGGCCTTGGCAATCAACATGACGAAATATTATGCAGCGCGCTCGTTTCGCGTGTTGGAGACGGCGGCGGAGCGAATCCTTGGCGCCGTTGCCGAGGGCGATATGCTGCGCACACGGATGACAATCCTCCGTCGATTCATGAAGCACGAGCCGGAAAATACAGTTGTCCTTGGCCGAGAAATCGCCGCTGCTACCACAGAGGCGGGGCGGTACACACTTTAGCCAGCGAGGATGAGCTTCGCAATGGTGGCCAGTTGCATGTTTGATGTGCCCTCGTAGATTTTCCCGATCTTGGCATCGCGGTACAGTTTTTCCACGGGGTAATCCTTGACGAATCCATAGCCGCCGAATATTTCTACCGCCTGGCTGGCGACACGTTCCGCAACCTGCGAGACAAAATACTTGGCCATCGCGGCTTCCTTCAAAAAGGGAATGCCTGCATCTTTCATTCGCGCCGCGTTGTAGACCATCAGCCGCGCGGCCTCAATTTCGATTGCCATCTCTGCCAGGGTGAACTGAACTGCCTGAAAAGAGGCGATGGACTTGCCGAACTGCTGGCGCTCCTGGCTATATTTGGCGGCGTGATTCCACGCCCCCTGCGCCAGGCCGAGCATTTGCGCAGCGATTCCAATGCGTCCTTCATTCAACGTCTCGATGGCGATTTTGTATCCTTTGCCGGGTTGACCCAGAACATTGGCGGCAGGCACGCGACAGTCGTCGAGCAGCAGTTCGCAGGTTGATGATGCGCGAATTCCGAGCTTGTCTTCTTTATGGCCGACCTGAAAACCGGGCATGTCGCGCTCGATAATAAAAGCGGTTATCCCCTTATAGCCTGCCGACGGGTCGACGGTTGCAAATACAATAAAAAGGTTCGCTTCGGCTGCATTTGAAATCCAAAGCTTGCGACCGTTCAGGATGTAGGAGTCGCCATCCAATCTTGCCTGCGACTTGAGGCTAAACGCGTCTGAGCCAGAGCTAGCCTCGCTGAGCGCATAGGCGCAGATGGTGTCCGTGTTGGTTCGCGGCAGATACTTTTTCTTCTGGTCCTCATTGCCATAGCGAAGCAGCGCGTTCACCGTCAAGGTGTTCTGGACGTCGACGATAACGCCGATCGCTGGGTCGACGGCAGAAATTTCTTCGACTGCCAAAATGGAACCGAAGAATGAACCGGCGAACCCGCCGTATTCTTCGGGAGTTTCCATGCCGAGAATGCCCATCTCAAACATTTGTGGCAGCAGGGATGGATGCATCTTCTGCGCCTCGTCCATTTCGCGGACTAGGGGCGCAATTTTATTCTGGGCGAACTTGCGAATCGAATCCCGAAGGATTTGCTCCTCGGAACTCAACGATGTCAGCGGCAATCTGACGCCCTCTACAGCAGCGATGTTTTCCATTGGGCAGGAAACCTCTTCCAGGGGTTGCGCAGCTAAACTATCAAGGGTAGATTAAGCTGTCGCGGTGAATTCTTCAGCGGCGAATAGAAGCAATCGAATGCGAGATCGCCATATGAAGTGATTGCACACTGCAGTATAAGGTGCGACATCGTAAGACGTGAAGGGGTCGGAGGAAACATGCGGATTTTGGCAGTTATTCGCCAGGTGCTGGACGCAGAAGAAACGGTTCGACTAAGCGGGGGGGAAGTGAACCTGAGCGCAAGCAAGCTGGTGGTGGACACCATGGATGAATATGGAGTCGAGCAGGCGCTGCGCATTCGCGAAAGTGGAGTGGAAGCCGAGGTAATTGCGCTCGCGGTAGGTCCGGAGCGAAGCCAGGAGGCACTGCGAACGGTGCTGGCGATGGGTGCAGATCGCGCGATTCACGTGCAGACGGAGCTGTTCCTTGATCCAATTGCGCTGAGCAAAGTGGCGGCGGACATAGCAAAGCAGGAAAATGTTGACCTGATCTTCTGCGGTGGCCAACAGGCAGATTGGGATAGCCATGCGCTGGGAGCGGCGATGGCGGAACGATTGCAATGGCCGCAGGTGACGTGGGTGAACGCGCTGCAGGTAGCAGGACAGTCCCTGACGGGAAGACATGATGCGGAGGATGGCAGTGAAATGTTTTCTGTGCAACTGCCGGTGGTGTTGACCACCCAGCAAGGGCTCAACGAGCCGCGATATCCCACGGTGCCAAATATTATGCGCGCGAAAAAGAAGGAGCTTCGCGTGCAGCCGCTGGAGAGCTTCCAGGTTGAACCCAAGTTAAAAGTCACCGGCGAGGAGATCCAGGTAAAGACCCGATTGCACAAAATCCTGGACGGCAAGGATGCTTCGGCTGCGGCAGCGGAGTTGATAGGGTTGCTGCGGGAAGAAGCGCGGGTGATTGCATGATTCTGATCGTTGTGGAACATGCGAATGGAAAAGCGAGCAAGGCCACCTATGAGATGGTGACCTGTGCTCGCGAACTGGGCAGAGAAGGCCCGGTGACGGCACTGGTGCTGGGATCTGGAATTGTCACTGTTGCAGATGAAGTTTCCTTGCTGGTGGACCAGGTGTTGGTGGCGGATACTCCAGAGCTGGCACAATATGACGCTGAAGTCTGGTCGGCTGCGGTCGCTCAAATTGCGACGGAAGGCGAAGCAAACACGGTGCTGATTAGCGGCAGTCGAAGCGGGCGCGAATATAGTCCGCGGGTAGCGGTCAAGCTGGATGCGCCGCTACTGGAAGATGTGGTGAGCGTTACTTCAATAGAGGGTGGCGTGTCTGCGCAACGCTATACTTACCTGGCACGCGTGACTGAGACCATCTCGGCAAATGCTCCGGTGATAGTTATAACTCCCAAGCAGGCTGCATTTGCTGCGGCCACGCCCGGGACGCAACCGGCCGAACAGTTTGATGCAGACCTGTCACTGCCGCAGCGTCGTGTGGAGATCACGGGAAAATCGCAGGAAAAAACATCGCGCATTTCGCTGGCCGATGCTGAAATTGTGGTCGCAGGTGGCCGCGGAGTCGGCAGCGCCGAGAGTTTCCATACCCTGGTTGAAGGATTGGCGGATCAACTGGGCGCGGCTGTTGCTGCGACGCGGGCGATCGTGGATGCGGGGTGGAGGCCTTACTCTGAACAGGTCGGCCAGACAGGCAAGACTGTCCAGCCGAAAGCCTACATTGCGATTGGTATCTCTGGTGCTGTGCAACATCTTTCCGGTATGGGAAAAAGCAAATGCATTGTGGCCATCAATAAGGATGCGGACGCGCCGATATTTAAAGTTGCGGATTACGGTATCGTCGGCGATGTGAACCAGGTGGTACCGGCCATGATTGCTGCGATTCGAAAATAAATCCTGCCCGGGTCGCAGTCATTCCAGCTTCGGGGACGTATTGGATGCTTCCACTTTCTCAGAAGTACGCGTTCCTGATGTTCGCGCTTATCACTATGGCGTGGGGAGCGCACGGCTTCTTTCGGCTGTATTTACGCATCCGCCGCGGGCGTGCCGATAGCGAGGCTCGAACCGATCGAATTTGGCAGCGAATCTCGACAGCGCTTGGCACCACTCTGACCCAGGCGCGAACTTTCAAAAAGAGGACCGTCGTCAGCATTTTCCACGCATTCATCTTTTATGGATTCGTCTTCTACATCTTTGTCAATGCTGTGGATGCCGTCGAGGGATATGCAAGCTTTTCGATTTCGTCGACGAATATCGCAGGCGCCATCTACAACCTGTTCGCGGATGTATTGAGCTTTCTCGTGCTGGTGGGAGTCGTGGCGCTGGTGATTCGCAGATTCTTCCTTCCGGCGCGGCGAGATTTTCGATTTAATGCGAACACGCTGCTTCATCCAGATGTGCGACGAGGGTACATCAGATGGGATTCTCTTTTGGTTTCGGGCTTCATCCTGTTTCACGTGATGAGCCGCGCCATCGGGGCAGGCGCGCGGTTGGAGCAAACCGGACCGGATAGATTTCAACCTTTCGCAACAGCCTTGTCGCATTTCTTTACTCCGCAAAATGCGTATGCCTGGAGGGTTTTCGGCTATTGGGGTGCGCTGGGAAGCGTGCTTTTATTTCTGGCGTATTTCCCTTACACCAAGCATGTGCATATTTTTATGGCGCCGCTGAATTATCTATTAGCGCGACGTTCTGGCTCCGGCGTATTGCCGTTAATCGATATCAATCTGGACAGTGAAAACCAGACAGGGGAGATTCCCCAGATGGGGGCGAAACGTCTGGAAGACCTGGTGTGGCCGCGATTGCTGGATGCCTACGCATGCATCCAGTGCAATCGCTGCCAGGAT
The DNA here is from genome assembly GCA_963737095.1 of uncultured Acidobacteriota bacterium. GTDB lineage: Bacteria > Acidobacteriota > Terriglobia > Terriglobales > Acidobacteriaceae > JAKAAZ01. The sequence continues at coordinate 74,236 of CAVTRK010000006.1, read as the reverse complement.
GTTTGCCCGGCGACAGTGACAGGAAAATCTCTCAGTCCCGCGGCGCTGGAGATCAACAAGCGGATGGAACTGAACCATCTATCGGGGAGTAAAAATGGCTTCGAGACAGGGAACAGCAGTCCCCATCCGTTGTTGCAGTTCGCGTTGACACCGGAGGCAGCGTGGGCTTGCACGACCTGCGGGGCCTGTATGCAAGTATGCCCAGTTCAGGACGAGCAGATGCTCGACATCATCGATATCCGCCGCAACCAGGTGATGATGGAGGGTGAATTTCCAGTGCAGCTGCAAACTGCATTTCGCGGCATGGAGCGCTCGAAAAATCCGTGGGGCATCAACCACGACAAGCGAATGGATTGGGCACAAGGTCTGGCGGTGAAGACGACGGATGAAAATCCGGAAGCGGATGTTTTGTATTGGGTGGGCTGCGCGGCGAGTTACGATCCGCAGGCTCAGAAGACGGCGCGAGCTTTGGTGCAGTTGTTGAACTATGCAGGCGTCAATTTCGCTGTGCTGGGAAAGAAAGAATGCTGCACCGGTGACAGCGCACGTCGTGCCGGGAATGAATTGCTGTATCGCGAACTAGCAGATCAGAATGTTGCGGCGCTGAATACGGCAAATCCAAAACTAATCATAGCCACCTGCCCTCACTGCATGAATACAATCGGCAATGAATATGGGCAGATCGGCGGGTCGTACCAAGTGATGCATCATACGCAGTATCTTGAATCGCTGATCGCCTCCGGCAAGCTGGATGTGGATCGGCTGGATGCCAGCATCACCTACCACGACCCTTGTTACCTGGGAAGGCACAACGGCGTTTATGACGCGCCACGAAATGTTCTGCGTGTGCTGGGAAATGAATTGCTGGAAATGGACCGCAACCGCGAAAATGCGTTTTGTTGCGGAGCTGGTGGGGCGCAATTCTGGAAAGAAGAAGAGCCGGGCAGCGAGCGAATATCAGAGAATCGCTTCCATGAAGCGGAGGCGCGGCTGGGTTCCGCGACGGGCGCGAAGACGCTGGCCGTAGGCTGCCCATTCTGCAAGAGCATGCTCGGCAGCACTCCGGGGAAAAGCGACGCCGATGGAATTGCGATTAAAGATGTCGCGGAACTACTGCTGGAAAGCGTACAGAAGAAGATGGGTGTGCCGGTCGAGAATTTGCGGATCGAAGCGCAATCAGTTCAACCTGTCACATCCGCGATTGGGGACGCCGTAGGCAATGATGGGGAGAGGGCTTTACGCGCGCTCGAGGCCATCCACCCGCACACGCAAGAAATTGCGCAGGGTTCTGAAGCGGCGCGGTCCGAACCAACACAGGCCGAAGCAGCGCCTGAGCCAACAGGGAAAGTTGAGCGAAAAAAGTGGCGCCCCGCAGGAAAGCTGCCTACCGCGAGTGCCGCTGCAGCAGAGGCGGCACCTGGCGAACCGCTCGACACCCCTCCCGTGCCGGCGGAGCCCGAACCCGAGCGACGCATCGAGCCCATCGCGCCGCCGGTTGACGCAATCCAGTCCGGGAAGGCCGAAAATCCGGTCGCGCCCGAGCGCAAAAAATGGCAGCCCAAGTCGAAGAGCGAATCTAAATCCTAAGCTGCAAGAGCACAATGGAAGCGAATCGGTTTCAGCAAGGAGACGAATCGTGAGCATTGAATCCTCTCCGGAATCCATCACGATTGCAGAAAGTGATCGCGTTTTCGTGCTGACTGGAGCGGGAATCAGCGCAGAAAGCGGATTGCGGACGTTTCGCGACAGCAATGGATTGTGGGCGGGACATCGCGTAGAGACAGTCGCCACGCCGGAAGGCTGGGATGCGAACCCGGAGTTAGTGTGGCAGTTCTATTCGCAGCGCAGACGAGAGGCGCGGGCGAGCCAACCGAACCCGGCCCACTATGCGCTGGCGGAGTTGGAGAAGCAAATCGGCAATCGCTTTTTTCTATGCACACAGAACGTCGATGACCTGCATGAACGAGCCGGATCGAGAAACCTGGTTCATATGCATGGAGAGCTTTTCAAATCTCGATGTGAATCGGGTTGCGGCGCTGCAGTCATTCAGGACAGTCACAGTTACAATCCCATTCAAGAAATTCCGAATTGCGCCTGTGGATCGCGTTTGCGGCCGCACATTGTGTGGTTTGGGGAGACTCCGCTGGAGATGACGCGCATTCAGCAGCAGATTGATCGCTGCTCGATCCTGTTGGTGGTGGGCACTTCAGGGGCGGTTCACCCTGCGGCCAGCTTTGTGCATTGGGCGAAGGCGCGTCGCGCGGCACCCGCAAAAACCTATTATGTGGGACCAGAAAAGCCTCTGAACGCGAGCGCATTCACCCGCATCCTCCTTGGGCGAGCAGGAGAAAAATTGCCAAACTTATTTGAAATAGTCTAGATGAGTGGAACCGATCTGCATGAGCGAGGACCGTTTGAGGCCGCCAAATCGAGAAGGTCGCCGTCGCCTTGACAAGTTAGAGCAGTGGACAATAGCCTCTCTCCACGAGGCTGTTCCTGTGATTTCCGGGAGGGACGAGAAACGGGAACGAGGAATTGTCTCACACAATCCAAGGAGATCTCGCATGACGAAGAATAATGTAATCCGTACGCTCGTGATGTGTTCCGTGATGGCAAGCACTTCCATGATGTTCGCGCAGGGTCCTGCGCAGAATATCGACCCAAATAAACACGCAAATCTGGCGGAGGCCCAGAGGTCGATTGCACACGCGTATGAGAAGATCGACGCTGCACAGCAGGCGAATGCAGATCGGCTTGGCGGCCACGGTGAGAAGGCCAAACAATTACTGATGCAAGCGTCACAGGAATTGAAAGAAGCCGCAGAGTACGCGAACCACCGCAAGTAGTTTTCCAGGATGGGCGCAGGGACGGCACAAGTGTGTTCCGTCCCTGGGTGGTTTCTGCCGGCTTGCAGACCTGCTCGAGAATCTAAGGTAGTATTGCGGCGTGATCGGCCTTTTGTTCGCTAAGAAAAATTAACTCAGAGCTGAGGGGAAGCGACAGGTTCACGGACAAGCCGTCCTGCATCAGGTCGCGTCCGGCGACGACACGGTCGGGACTCGTGTGATCGTGAAAATGCAGCCGGTAACGTTTGTCTTTTGATAATCCGCGCAAATGGAAAATGTGGCGACTTTCCGATTTGGTCGAGCCTCGGAAGGCATAAACGACTCCGCGGCCATCGCGAGGGTTGAAGTATTCGATACCGTCCCAGTGAACTCCGTCGGGTCGCGGCGAGATGTGATACAGATCGCCATCGCGAATCAGCGGCCGCAGATAGTCTTTATATGTTGCAAACTCTTCCTTCGCTGCGGCGTGTTGTTGCGGGGTCCAGGCGGTTGTGTCCTGCATGATCGTCGTCCAACCCATCATGCCGCTGCGCAACATATAGAGAAAATTCTCAATGCGCGGCGTCGGCCACTTCATCTCGTAATCCTCCAGCATCGCTGCTGGAAGGATGTGGCTGGCGTCATAGAAGGCCTGGCGATTCGATAAAGGATCGTAGCTATCGGTGATGGAGAAATAGTCCCCGTGGGCCGCGCTGCCAAAATCCACCATGCGCCCACCGTTGTCGCAAATCTCCAACAGCAGATTGGGATGGGTCTTACGAAGTTGCGAATATATGTCGTAATACGATCGGGTGGAATGATAGCTGACGTCGGTGGAAGAAGCTTGAATGGGCAGATCGACACCGCTGACTTCTTGTAGCACTGTTGATGTAGAGGTCCCTGGGGCGTGTGGGTGATCGGTTCGGACGCAGCTTTTAGCGACCACGTAACCATCATGCTCCAGCATGTCGAGCCGATCGTCGCGGACAATCCGCTGCACCTCACGTTCGGCGTAGTCGTGGACGGCGGGAACGCCTAGATCGACGGTGCGCCCCACGAATGGATCAGGTTTCCAATTTGCGGGAACATCCGCGACCAGCCAATCGCGCGTCGCGGGATTGTAGACATTCAGAGCGCCGGGATTTGAATCCACACCGGCCTCAGCCCAGTTGACCCAAAGGCCAAACTTCAAGCCGTGAGCGTGGGCGTAGTCAGAGATAACGGCCAGACCATTGGGAAATTTCTTAGGATCAGGAACCCAATCCCCGACACCGCGGAACCAGCCAGCGTCGAGATGAAACATCTCCAGGCCCAGTGCTGCCGAATCGCGTATCATTCGCTTCGCGATGGCCTCATCGACCGCCATGCCGCTGCCCCAGCTATTGTTCACCAGCATGGGAAATTCAGGATTTTTCCAGGTAAGTAGATTCATAAGGACGGTCCGCACCCAGGGACGCAGCACATTGCCCAGGCCATCCGCGCCACCGGTGAATGTACCCAGGAAGATGGTCGGAGTCTCGAAGCTTTCCTGCGGTTTCAGTCGTGTGCGAAAAGGACCGGGGTCAGGATTCAGTCCAATCTCCCCATCAAGATTTTCCGGGCTGCGGTCCAGAGTCATACGGGTGCGGCCACTAAACTCAATACCGGCGTACCAACCGCTTTCAGTTTGCGGCTGCTCGACCATCATCCACGGAATGATTTCTCGCGGGGGCGCGTCGATTGCGTAGGTGCTCGACATTCGTTGCCATTGATAGCCGACGGGAACATTAACATCATGAGTACCAATTTTTGTCGGCTCTCCGGCACCCTTGTCGATATACATTTCACGTAAATTCTCGTTGGACGCGACCTGCCACGAAAAGCGAAAACTATCCTGCATCGGAATCCAAATTTCCTGTTGGCTGAGGTTTTGGATTTGGATTCGGTGTTCAATCGGGCCTGTATTGGTGCGCACTTGCCATTCCCAGGACAGTCGCAATGGAATCGGCGTGGCGTCGTAAATGAAGCGGACTGTGTCAGTATCGCTGTGGCTTGCGGATGCATCCAGCTTCCATTGCAGCAGGACACGCTTTCCGTTCAACCAGACGAAGGGAAGCAGCGACTCTTGCACTCTGTTGTTCCACTTGTCTCCGCCCTCACCTTGCAGAGTTGTCAGCCTTGGTGCATTCGACGAGGCTTCGAGGGTAATGGAAGTTTGTTGCGTGCGAAGATGGGCGCGGATGGGCGCGCCGAACGCGACGCCCATCGCTCCGCAAAGGAGAATCGCAAAACCGAGGAGTTCAGAAAGGGGCATCTTCAGGTTCATCGCAGGTACCTATCCGGGCCGACCTTTGCCTTCGACCAGCGTGACAAAACGATCGACATTTCGATCCGTACCTTTAAATGGAAAGATCTCGCGCAGTCCGCTGGGCCAGCGCACAGTGATCCGATCCACCGTGGAAGCAGAACCCAATCCAAAGTGCAGACGAAGGTCGCTGCTTGAGATGTAGCTGGAACCGCTGCGCACCTCGTGCATCCACTTGTGATCTCCCGAATACACGGTCACCTGTGCGCCGATCCCGTCGCGGTTGGACTTGGTTCCCACCGTGACGACACCCAGCCAATGATTGTTGTTGGCAGCAACATTGACCAGCAGCATCGGCCGATCGCTCATATTATTGATCACTGCGGACTCGCGGCCATCATTCCAAAAATCCGCAATGGCCATGCCGCGGCTGGACTTTGGATCGGTACAGGCAGCGCCGCACTCATGACTCAGATCTTTGAATTTTCCATTTCCCTGGTTCCAATAAAAAAGTCTCGGCTCTTTGTAGGTGGAACCAAGGTGACCGGTGTCGACCTCGGGGTAGACGTGGCCGTTGACGATTAGAATATCCGGCCAGCTGTCGTTGTCGACGTCCACGAACATGGTTCCCCAGCCGAGATATTGCGTGTTCAGACCAAGGCCGGCGTCGTCGATTGAGGGCGTGAAAGTTCCATCACCGTTATTGCGATAGAGCGAGGAGGTGTCATCGGAGAAATTGGTTTTGAAAATATCCTGCAGCCCGTCGCCGTTATAGTCGCCGACGGTGGAACCCATGCCTGCCTGCTCGCGGCCGTCCGCGCTATAGGCGACGCCGGCATCCGGCGCCACATCGGTGAAAGTTCCGTCCTTATTATTTCGAAACAGGATGCTGGCGGTACTGTCGCAGGCAATATAGATATCCGGCCAGCCATCGTTGTTGAAGTCGAGCGTCGAGATACTAAAGCAGTAGTGCGCGTCGGTTTTATCAATGCCGGAGGCGCGGCTGACGTCGGCGAACTTTCCGTTTCCAAGATTGTGGTAGAGGATTTGGCTGGTGTAAGGAAGCCCGCGGGGGCCGCACTCGACGGGTGTGCCTTTCCAGATGCAGGTGAGTCCCTGTCCGGGAACGGGAGCGGTTGCCAGGTCGAACTTCACATAGGTCGCGACCATCAGATCCAGTTTGCCGTCGCGGTCATAATCGACGAAGGAGCAACCGGTGCTCCAATCGGTCCCATTGCCGGCGACGCCCGCTTGTTCTGCGACCTCTTTGAATGTCCCGTCGCCCTGGTTATGGTAGAGACGATTTTTGCCGTAGTAGGTGACGTATAGATCGTCGTAGCCGTCGTTATCGTAATCCCCGACGCAAGCGCCTTGTCCCCAACCCGTCGCAATAAGCCCGGCAGCCTGGGTCACATCGGTGAACGTACCGTCGTGGTTGTTGTGGTAGAGATGGCCGGTGGGATGATCGGTAGGCGCAGGCGTTCCCTTGGCGTGGAGCATCTGGCCGTTCGCCAGGTAAATGTCGGGCCATCCGTCGCGGTCATAATCGAGAATGGCGACGCCGCTGCCTGTGGTCTCAATAATGTATTTCTTGTGATCCACGCCTCCGTTCACGTTCAGCATGTGTAACCCGGCTTGAGGAGCGACATCCTGAAACCATGCGGGGCCCGGGTGCTGATGATTGGCAGGGTAAGGGTCTGGCGAGGAGCGGGTCGCAGGTGTGCGAGGTGTGATTGCCGGTTTAGCGGATGAGGTCTGCGCCACCGCAATCGTTGAACAAAACGAGAGCGCAAGGAAGAAGAGTTTGCGCCGGTGGTGCATGCAAGCATCGTATCACTGCAAGGAAGTCGTACCGGTGGTGCCCGCGGTATGCTGAGGAGTGATGCGTATTCGGAGTCTTCTTTTTCCGCTGTTGCTGTCGAGTCTGGTTGCTTTGGGGCAGACGACCGCCCCGCCGAAGAGTCCACAAGATCAATTGACTGAAGCGCAGCAAGACTTACAGCATGGGCAGACTGCGGCCGCGATCGCGTTGCTGCAGCCACTTGTCAACGCAACTCCGCCGGTAAGAGGTGCGGCCCATGAACTGGGCGTGGCCTACTATCGGACCGGCAAACTGACAGAAGCGCTGCAGGCGTTTACCCAGGCGGAGAAAGAAGATCCGAACGACATGGAGTCGATTCAACTTCAGGGATTGACACTCTATCGGCTGGGACGGCCGGCAGATGCAATCCCGTATCTGAAGCGCGTGCGGCAATGGATGCCAAATGCGGACGCAGATGCGAACCACGTGCTGGGGCTGTGTTATTTGAATGCGCAGCAGTATGACGAAGCTCGCAAGACCTTTGCCGAACAGTATGGCGTGCCGGCGGATTCAGGTGCCGCCTATTTATTCCTCGGAAACATGTTGATGCAGGCGAATCTGCCGGAGCAGGCGAGAAACGCGGCGATGCAGGCGCTGAAGGTTACGCCGCAGCTGCCGCTGGCCCACTTCATGATCGGGGAAGTCGACCTGTTCAAGTCCGATGTCAACGGAGCGCTACAGGAGTTTGAGCAGGAGCGAGCCATCAATCCGGGCTATCCCGCCACCTACGATCGGCTGGGGGATGTGTACATTCACATGGGAAAATATCAGGACGCGCAGGAAGCCTTGACCCGGGCGCTGTCGCTAGACACCTCCAGTACGGGACCTTTTATTTTGATGGGGAAAGTACTGCTACTCCGGGGAGACGCGCAGACGGCGACTATGTATCTACGGCACGCGGCGAAAATGGATCCGAACAACTACATCACCCATGCGCTGCTGAGCCAGGCTTACCGAAAGATGGGGGATGAACAAGATGCAAAGCGTGAGATCGACCTGGTGTCGAAGATTCACGCATCCGAGCGATTGACACTGCAACCAGCGCAGTAGATTGTTGGCTGTTGCAATGTCGGCAGCACACATCAATGTGTGTGCACGGTCACCAGTTTGGTTTCAACTGGAACTCCTCCAGTAATCGTAGTTTCAAGCAGCGCTTCGAAGGGACGGACAGTTCCGCGGCTGAACCCTGCTGCCCGAAATAGCTGATCCACGTCTTCCGGATTGGTCGCGAAATCGACGGCAGCCTGGGTACCAAAGGTGGTTAGACCGCTGCAGATCAATATCTTCTTGCCGGGCTGCATCCCGGGAAGCAACGCTAAAACAGCGTAATCGCGAGTCAAAGGATGTTCTGGCCGAGAATACAACGGGGGTTCGCCCGGCTTGGGATGGTGGTTCACGAAGCCTGAAGACGAATCGTCGGAGACGATTGTGAAATCCGAGGTGTCGGGCAGCACCCGAAGCGACGGGTTCTCGGCCGATGAGCCGATGAAGATCAAATTCTTGATGCTGGCCTCATCCCAGGTGACAAGCAGGCTGCGTTTGAGGATGAACTGGGCGTGATCCGCGTCAAACATCCTGGTCAACCGGTAGACTGCGGCAACTTCTCCGATGCCAGTGTAGGTGTCGATGTAGGAACTCGCCAGCGTGGAATCGGTAGTTGGTTGGGCATAGCGCAGTCCAGTTTTAGAACTGCCGGCAAATAACGCGTTGCTGTAGATCACCAGCGGCGGTGGGCCCGACATGAATGGAGCCCAAAGCGTGCCCATGGCAGTAGTGGAATGATTGACGGGCAGGTTCCGCTTGCGCCAAAGTTCGAGCGCGACAAGGGAAAGAAGGGCCAGGGCAATCATTCCTAACGCGATGACGCGCCAGAGCTTTGCGCGGGGTGCAGCAGGAAGCGTGGACAAGGGAATCGCTGGAGCCAACTCGGCGGCGTGCACCTGGACTGTCCCGGGGAGTTTCGCAGGATGGGCTTTCGATTCGGCCGGGCGAAAGATTGGAAGGTAATGGCCCTTGGGAATTTCAACGACGATTGGCTGGGTCGCGCCCTCCGCGCTGAAATACTCCGTTAATTTTTGACGTAGGAGGCGGGCATGGGTTCGGACGATGCTGTCCTCACTTGAGTTATAGCCCGGAGCGCGTCCAAAAACATGAATCCCAATCTGCTGTTCGGTAGCCTCCTCGGGCACGTCACGAATGGCACACTCCCCGACGTAAAGCAAAAAATCTTTCAGCCTGGATGACGATCGCAGCAGCTGGCTGGCGGCAATCCGCTGCAACAGCTCCCACCGCGGATCGGTAGATTCCCAAGCGCGCAATTCTGGTCTGGTGGTAGTTTTTGACATCGGAGAAGCGGGTTCTAGAACGTCGATTCACGGGTCAAATCACCGTGAACAACGTAGACAACGCTTTGATTATACGCGTAAACGTTGAAGGCGCAGTACCTTGAGCAATACGCGGCAACGAAATCTCTGGGACTGTCATCTAGTGAAAGTGGGTCCTGCGAATTTGCCCCGACAAAGTGGGTGAATCGCGATGTCCTTCGGGATCGTACGCAGCAACACGGCAGATATCATTCGCAATGGCAAGACGCCAACCTTCATTGCATCTGCCAGAAAACTCAACGCAAGTCCACGATTGATGTAATTTTTCGGAGGCATGTTTCATGAACCAGGTGCGTCGAACCCCCCAATTCCCATCCGTTTTTTCCTCCCCACATAAAGCCTCTCCCGGTCTAATTCGGCTATTGATTGCATGCATGGTGTTGATGGTTGCAGGATTGAATCTGCCGACCGCATTCTCTCAAGCCGTGTACGGCACGATCTTCGGGACTGTGACCGACCCGACAGGCGCCGTGATTCCGAACGCTACCGTGACAGTGACCGATATCAGCAAGAATGTGTCTGTGACCGTCCACACCAACGCGAGTGGCGACTACCGGGTGGAAAACCTGATTCCAGATGCCTATCGCGTCGAGGCGACATCACAAGGCTTCAACCAGGGGACGGTGCAGAGCGTGCAAGTGTACGCCGATACGCAGCCGAAAGTTGACGTCCAGTTGACGGCTGGCGCAACCACGAACGTGGTGCATGTGACCTCAGCGGCCCCTTTGCTGAATACATCCCGTGCCGACGTCAGCATGATTTTGAACTCCCGCGCATTGGAGAACTTGCCGAACCTGAACCGGAACTTCACCTCGTTTGAACTGCTGACGCCGGGAACCAGCTACATCGGGTGGAGTGTAGGGCAGGATCAGAACCCGCAGCAGAGCCAGCAGATTGAAGTGAATGGCCAGTTGCCATTTGCAACCGGGTACGAACTGGACGGAACCGACAACCAGGATCCGATCATCGGCGTGGCTGTCATCAATCCAAACCTGGACGCTGTTTCTGAGATGAAGGTCACTTCACAGAACTACGACGCAGAAATGGGCGGCTCTGTCGCCGGAATGGTGACGGCGCAAACCAAGTCTGGTACAAACCAGTTTCATGGTTCAGCATTCGAATTCCGCCGGACCGATGCACAGCAAGCCCGCGATCCATTTTCTGAAGCGCAGCGAGATCCTCTGACAGGGCGCTACATTTCTCCTAACGAGCAGAACATGTTCGGCGGCTCGATTGGCGGCCCTGTTCGGAAAGACAAGATATTCTTCTTCGGCGACTACCAGGGAGTTCGGCAGAAGACAGGCTCCGCGGTTAAAACAACCGTACCGACGGCATTGGCGCACAGCACATGCACCTCAGGTGGCAACTGCGATCTGAGCGATTATTTGAATCCAGCGCTGGGAGGAAGCCCGCAGTACCAGGTCTACGATCCAAACACGGGCATACCGAATTCGCCCGCGGGACGTACGCCGTTTGCCGGGAACGTAATTCCAGTAGGAGATCTGTCGGCTCCCGCCATCAACCTGATGAAAGACATGCCGCTGCCCAACACGGGGAATGGCTCCATCGTCAACAATTACGTCGCTTCGGGTTCCGGCATTTTTAACAACAATCAATTCGATGTGCGCGGCGATATGCAGATGAGTCAGAAATTTCACTCATTTGGCCGGTACACTCGGTTCAACTCGACGCTATCAGGCGCGCCATATTTTGGAGCGGCGGGCGGATTAGGGTTTGGTGCGGGTGGTTTTGCCGGAACCGATTCGGTAGTGGATCAAAGTGTTGCCGCAGGCGGGGATTACGTTGTGAGTCCTTCCTGGGTAACGGATTTCCGCTTCGGCTGGTTCCGCATTCACATCAATGAACAGGGGCCGGATTACAACAAGCCTTTAGGCAATGAGCTTGGCATTCCAAACTCCAACGTGGGTGATTTATCGCTGAATGGTGGCTTACCACAATTCAACATTGACATCCTGAGCAATGGCAGCAATGGCAGCGCCAACCTTGAGTTCGGCACATCCGCCGCGCAGTTTTTGCAGACGGACAATGAGTACCAGGTGAATGACAACTGGACCCACCAGATGGGAAACCACACCATCCGATTCGGCACCGATCTTAGATACGCCATGAATCACCTGGTCGGTTTGGATAACAACAATGTGCGCTCGGGCAACTTCCACTTTGCAGCACCGCGCACCGCCGGAACCGATGCGAACGGAATAGCGACAGCGGGCCTGGGATTTGGAACCTTCGTTCTGGGCGACGTGACTACGTTCCAGCGGACCCAGACACAAAACACAAATGCTCAAGAACGGCAGAAGCGTGCATTCTTTTATGCACAGGACCAGTGGCGCGCAACCAGCACTCTGACAGTGAACTACGGTATTCGCTGGGATATGTATTTCCCTGAGACCGTGAACGGTAAAGGTCAAGGCGGCCTGCTTGACCTGAATACCGGCAATATTCGCATTGCGGGATATGGTCCGTGGGGCACGAACCTGAACGTGGGCAAGAACTGGACTGAGTTTTCGCCCCGCATCGGCCTGGCCTGGCAGGTACGGCGCAATACAGTATTGCGCGCGGGATATGGGCGCGATTATGGAATGGGATGGTCAGGAGATATTTTTGGAGAAGTCCTGACATTCTCCTATCCCACGCAGGTGTCGCAAAACCTGAATGCAGCAACAAGCTATGCGCAGCTGTTTAACCTTGCCGATGGACCTCCGGGCTACACCTTCGCTCCGATCCCTACAAGCGGAAATTATCCGCTGCCCGACGGGGTTGGTGTTCCAACGCGACCGCTGAGCATGCGCAATCCGACGATCGATGCATGGAACCTGGCGATACAACAACAGTTGACTCCAACCACATCGTTGCAGATCAGCTATGTCGGCAGCCATGGAATTCATAACATGTTCGACTCCTCCAACCAGGCGAGCCCGAACCAGCCGACCATTCGCGGCTTCAACACCTGCAACGGCGTTGTTGCGGGTTGTCCGACCGTCGATATCAACCCACTGACAGGGCTGCCGTACACTCTGAATGATCGCCGACCCTACTATAACGGGACTGCGCAGCAAGCTCTACACCTGGGCTACGGCCATCCGTTCGGGTGGACGCAGGACCTTCGCTATAACGCGAATCAGGCCACCACTCGCTACAACGCGCTGCAAGTCGTATTCGACAAGAGCTATTCGCACGGGTTGCAGATGATGGCGCACTATACCTGGTCGAAAGCGCAGGCCCACGAGTCCGACTATTACTTCAACGATCCAAAGGCGGACTACGGCAACAGCTACTACAACCGCAAAAATGTTTTCGTGCTGACCGGCAACTGGACGCTGCCGTTTGGACGAGGGCAGCAGTTTGCCGGGAACGTCCCGGGATGGGTGAATCAGATTATCGGCGGATTTATGCTGAACGGCGACTGGACATGGGAAAGCGGTTTGCCATTCACGCCATCGTATCAGCTTTGCAGCAACGATCAGGACATCGACGGACAGGGAGGCAGCCTCTGTCGGCCGAACTGGGCGGGTGGAGGAGAAAGCTTCCAGATGAAGGCCGGTTCGTTTAATCCTCAGACGCAGTCGGTGCGCTATTTCACGCCAGTTCCGTTGCTGGCAGCCCCGGGACAGGTCTCAGGACCTTTCCAGCGCCCGCAGCCTGGAACATTCGGCAACATCCAACGCGATTCCTTCTGGGGACCTGGATTGATGAACGTGGATGCGTCCGTGTCGAAGAATTTTAACCTTCCGAAGAACACAATCTTCCAACTTACGGCACAGGCCTTCAACGTTTTCAACCATCCAAACCTCGGCGGACCGAGCAACTGTATCGATTGCGGTTCGAGCTCTGGGACGATCAACGGCATTGTGGCTTCGCAGAATGGAAGCTCGATGCGAATATTGCAATTCGCCGGCAAGCTGCAGTTCTAGACAAGCCAATCCACCTGCGGAATGTCGGTCCTGCCTGGGATCGATATTCCGCAGGTGGTAAAAAATTCAAACGGCGCCGATCGCGTCTACGTCAAACCATTCGGCCGGGGTAAGTGATCGACGCTGAACAGTATTCGGAGCCTCGGGAATCGTCATTGCGGGCCGCATGTTTGTGAAATCGGAGCCCGCTCGAGAAAACTCGGCACATGTTCGATGTCGTACGCTCCCAACACATAAGGATGCCTGCGCCATGAGACTGATGACATCGAAAGCTGGTCACATTTTTCCAACTCTCCCCGCGAAAGCCCTGCTCCTTTCCATTCTGCTCGGGGCCCTTGGCATGTTCCCGACGCATGGTCGAGGACAAGAGAATTCCTCGTCGACATTAGACTCCACCCCCGGACTGTATAACCCTGTCGCGAATCCGAAAGCAGTTGTCATTCTCGGGCACGCCCGCTTCACAGTTCTGACCCCGCAAATGATTCGCATGGAGTGGTCCGCGGATGGAAAGTTTGAAGATCACGCTTCGTGGGTGTTTCTGAATCGCGACATGCCGGTGCCATCCTTTACCCACACGGTAAAGCATGACGCACATGGCCAAACGCTGACGTTGAGCACGGATGCGTTGAAGCTGCATTACACGCTGACTCCAGGCGACGATGGCAAATTCACCGCCGACAACTTGAATGTGAGTTTTGCAGTTGGATGGAAAAGATGTGACGTGGCATCCGGGGATGCCGTCGACGGGGAATCTGCAAGGAACAACACGCACTCTGGATGGCGCACGCGGAGACAAGACGGCGGAGCCGATGGGTCAGGGACTCATCTCCCGCGATGGATGGGTGGTGGTGGACGACTCTAAGCGTCCGCTGTTTGATTCCACGGATTTTCAATTCAAGCAGGGAGAAAATAGTCCCTGGCCCTGGGTGTTGCCGAGGCCAACAGGAGATCATCAGGATTGGTATTTCTTCGGCTATGGACATCACTACAAGGAAGCGCTCGGCGATTTTGTAAAATTGGCGGGCAGAATTCCTTTGCCGCCGCGCTTCGTGTTCGGTACCTGGTGGTCGCGATACTGGGATTACACAGATCAGGAACTCGACGAGCTGGTCCAGGGATTCCACAAAAATGACACTCCTCTGAATGTGCTGGTCATCGATATGGGCTGGCATCCGACGTTTCAGCAGAGTTGGTGGAGTCAGGAAAAAGATCAGTCTGGACAGCCTCTGGGTTGGACAGGCTATAGCTGGAACAAGATTTTGTTTCCGGATCCGACGGCCTTCTTGAGTCACATTCATCAGCAAGGACTGAAAGTGACATTGAATCTGCACCCAGCCGGAGGGGTCGAGCCATGGGAAACAAGCTATCCCGCGATGGCAAGGGCGATGGGGATTGATCCGGCAACCAAGAAATATGTGCCGTTCGACATTACCAGCAGGAAATTCACCGACAATTATTTTGATCTCGTGTTGCATCCGCTGGAGAAGCAGGGAGTCAATTTCTGGTGGCTGGATTGGCAGCAGCAGAACTTCACAAAAATCCCGGGTGCAAATCCCACCTTCTGGCTGGGCTATGTTTTCTTCACAGACCAGGCGCGCGAGGGCAAGCGGCCGCTGATGCTGAATCGCTGGGGCGGACTGGGAGAGCATCGCTACCAGATAGGATTTTCGGGCGACACAATCTCCGTGTGGTCCTCGCTGGCATTTCAACCCTGGTTTACGGCCACCGCGGCCAACGTCGGCTATGCCTACTGGAGTCATGACATCGGCGGACACATGCCGGGCGCCGTTGATCCGGAGTTGTATACGCGCTGGGTGCAGTTCGGCGTTTTCGCTCCTGTGCTGCGGACGCATACCACCAAAAATCCTGAGGCTGAACGAAGAATCTGGGCCTATCCTGAGCCGTACTCCGGAATCATGCGAAGCGATTTCGATCTGCGCTATGCTTTAGTGCCTTACATCTATACGGAAGGTCGCCGCACCTACGATACCGGCGTCGCCTTTCTGCGGCCTCTCTATTACAACTGGCCAGAGGCGGACCAGGCCTACGACTCAAAAAATGAATACCAGTTTGGCAAGGAAATGTTGGTTGCACCGGTCGTGAAGCCGGTCGACGCTGTATCGCAATTGGCAAGCGAGTCGGTCTGGCTGCCAAAAGGAAAATGGATTGAGTGGGAAACGGGCCGGCACTTTACCGGGCCAATACGTGTCGAGCGCAAATTCTCCATCTCGCAAATCCCCGTATATGTGCCGGAGGGCGCGATCATCCCTATGGCGCCCCCGATGAGTTACACCGGGCAAAAACCCGTTGATCCTTTGATTTTGACAGTGTTCCCGCAAGATCCGGGAAGCTCCTCGCAGTACACGCTGTATGCGGATGCATCGAACAGCCGCGCCTACCAGGAAAATCAGGCGACCTGGACAACCATCCACGCGAAGCAGGAAGGGGGGGACTTGACGGTGACGGTTGACCCGGTGCGCGGCAGCTATCCTGAGATGCTGCATGAGCGCGGATACGAGTTGCGATTACCAGGTGACTGGCCTCCAAGTTCAGTAACGGCGAATGGTTCCGCTTTGGAGTACACGATAAAGAATGGGGCCCCGGGATGGCATTTCGAAGGGAACACGCTCACTACCGTCATCACAGTGCCCAGCGGTCCCACAAGCCAGGCGACGGTCATTCAAGTGAAGCGCCCGATGGATTTGATCCAGCGACGCCCAGAGCTGGATGGATTTGCCGGCAACATGACGCGGCTGCGCCAGGCCTATGACACATTGAACAAAACCTTCCCATTGGCGTGGTCGCCGGATTCTTTGACCGACGTGATGCAGACTGGAGATCGCTTGAGCTATCACCCCGAAACCATTTCGGACGAGTTGAAGCATTTTCACGCAGAACTGCCAAAGGCGATTGCAGACGTCACCAGGATGAAGACCGCAATCACACCGGCAGATCAAGAGAAGATTGCGAAGATTCTAGGAACAAATTGGCAGCACTCGATTGTCGCCCACCTGTCGACGTACCAAAGCGATGTTGCTACCGGGATGGCGCAGATGCAGGACGTGACTGTATCCCCGAATGACAACAGTACGACTCAATAGCTTGGAGTTGCAGTTTCTAATCTATGCGTCCAGGCTTCAGCCAAACGCGAATGGCATCGGTGTCGCGCTCGACAGTGAGAGCATGCACGATGTTGACGTTCGTGCTGGCGGGGTTGATGTCGACACCTGCATTGGCGAGCGTTGCAGCGACTGCGACCACCAGCAGCCCTGAGTCTTTAGCGCTAACGACCGATGCCGTTGGGCCGCGTCGATTCGTTGCCGTCCATGGTCGGCGTGCATTACTGGATGGGTATGCCAGCAGCGGACTGGAGGTGTGGGCCTATCCGGTGCAGCTGATGAAGGACTATGAAATTGGATTTCGTCCGCAGGGAGCGACCTCCGAAATCCCCGGCGCGACAATTCTTCGGCGGATCGTATATCGGCCGGATGAAATCACGCGCATCTATATTGGCCCGAATTTCATCGTCAGAGAGAAACTCTTTGTTCCATTGAATACCGCGGGCGCAATTGTCACTTACACGGTTCAAAGCCAAAATCCGGTCGACGTTGTTGTGCGTTTTGTGCCGGTCTTGAACCTGATGTGGCCGGCCGGAATTGGAGGACAAGACGTTGGTTGGAATGCGGCGGCCTCAGGATATTTGCTGACGGAGCAGACGCACCGATTTTCGGCTGTGGTCGGCTCGACGGCGATTGTCGCGCATGATGAGATTTTCAATCGACCTAGCTCGTCGGCAAATCCTGCGGAACTTGCCTTCACAGTTCGACCGGCTGGTAGCGGCAGAATTCGTACAGCTTCGGTTGTAGTTGCCGCGGGAGATGGCAGCGCGACGAGCCTGAGGCCTTTGGTGGCAATGCTGACGAACAGCCAGGCGAGAATGCAAAAAGAAGCCGACCAGCATTATGCCGACTTGCGATCGAACGCGCTACAGATTGAAACGCCGGATGCGAATCTCAATCGAGACCTGGCGTGGTCGGAGGTCGCGCTCGATCAGGCGTGGGTCTGCAATCCTAATCTTGGCTGCGGACTCGTGGCAGGGTACGGCCCATCACGAGGAGCGCGTCGGCCGCAGTATGCGTGGTTCTTCGCGGGGGATGCCATGGTTGCGGTTCAGGCATTATTGAGTGCGGGTGAGTATGATCGCGCGCGTGCGGCGCTGGATTTCATCGCGAAATATCAGGACACAAAAACGGGGATGATCTGGCACGAGATGTCGCAAAGTGCCGGCCTGATCGACTGGGTAGGGAAATATCCCTACATGTTTGTCCACGTGGATATCAGCTTTCAATACCTGAATACGGTGGCGGAATATGTTGCCGCGAGTGGAGACAAAGGCTTTCTGCAGGATCACTGGAAGTCTGTACAGGCCGCGTATCGATATTGCGAATCGTTGATCGATCCGCAGGATGGGCTCCCGCGTATCCCCGCAGGAAAGGAGGGTGGCGATGAGCAGGACCGCATGAGCGATGAGTTAACGCTTTCGTCCAGCTGGGTTGATGCGGCGAATTCGTTTTCTGAAATGGCTACTTGGATGGGCGACGCGAGCGCGGCGGGAGAGGCGAGGAAAGCCAGCGAAGCAGCGCGCCAGTCTGCTGCAAAGCGCTATTGGGATGCGAAGCAAAAATTCTGGATTGACGGATTTTCAGCGTCAGGCGGGGAGATTCTGAATCGCAGCGCAAGCGGGGATGTCGTGATCGATCAGCATCTTTTCAGCGAGACGCAGGAAGAGTCATTGCTGGATGATTTGGCTTCGCCGAATTTCCAGACAGACTGGGGCACGCGCAGTACGTCGACGGCGTCCAAGGCATTCGATCCGGATTCGTATGCAAAAGGCAGCGTATGGGCGGTGGGCACGGCGGCTTCCGCGACGGCATTCTGGGACGGCCATCGGCCTGCCGCAGCCTATGCAATCTGGAGTGGGTTGATTCCGTGGTGCTCGCTCGATTCCCTGGGCCACATGGATGAGGTGCTGGCCGGCGACTACTATCATGAGCAAACAGAATCAGTGCCGGAACAGACGTGGTCGTCCGCATCGTTTTTTCATACAGCCGTGCGCGGACTGCTAGGACTGCAGGTTGACGGCGTGAAGCGCCAGATTGTGTTTGCTCCTCATATTCCTGCCGATTGGGATAATGTTGCCGTGCGAAATATCCAGTTGCCGAAGGCCAAGATTGATTTTGTCTGGAAGCGCACGAGGGAGCGGGCTCGACGCTGGATGCCACGAACAACGGTGATCCGGTTCATTTGCTCTACAGTCCAGAAATTCCATTAGGGTCAAAGCTTCAGGGCGCGCGGTGGAATGGAAAGCCGATTCATGCGCGCATGGAGGAGCATGATCAGGATTCGCACGCGACTGTCGAAGTTGAGTTGCCGCACGGGAAGTCCAGGTTGACGCTGGAATATTCGGGTGGAGTATCGCTGGTGCTCCCGCAGGTGCAGCCGCTGCTCGGTGATCCCAGCCGCGCGATGAAGTTAATCCGAGTGAAGTTGAACGGATCGACATACACCATCGACGCGCAGGTGGATCCATCGCAAAGTTCCAGCTTCCAGTTGAGAACCGATCGAAAGATGATTGCCGTTCATGGCGCAACGTCGAAATCAGTGGCGACGGATACTTATGATTTGACGGTGCAGTCTCCGAGACATCGCAGTCGTCGCACGACTACCACGCTGTGCAGGTTGTCGTGGATCTTGGGCCCTCGCACTAGGGCTTGGATGTGGGACCGAGCTCGATCGTAATCCATCGCCGACTGAATGTAGGATCGCCGGCATTATCGGAAGCTTTCGCAACAGCTTCCAGCGTATATTTCCCGGCCTTGTCGGGCGCGTGAATTGTCATGACATAGCTTTCTGCGCCTAGCGGGTTCAGGTGAAATGGAATCTGCGTGACATTCTCTGTTGCTCCATCCGGACCGACGAACTTGAGCTCGAGTGTGCCGTGTTTTTCCGCGGACATGTCGTTCACCATCATCACGGTGATCTCGCGAGTCTCTGCGGCATCTATCTCCGGATGCCAGAATGCAATGTAGACTCCGAGCGGTTGAAAGGCCTGGCGCATATAGTCCGCGAAATGCGGCTCGAGTGTAAGGGTCTTTACATTCTGAAAATTGTCCGAGGTGAATCCGCGAGGATCGCTGGCGGTCAGATATACGAAGTGAAGAACGCCCGCATATTTTCGGTAGGCGCGCCAGAACTCGGTTTCTCCGGCGAGCAGATACGCCTGCATGGCAAATCTCTGATCTGAAGTGCTGTTCGGACCTAGCAGCATTGGGTACAGTTTGTTGGTCAGCAGCGTCGGAGACCCGTCGCGATTGAGCCACAGCCATCCATATTCGTTAAGAATCTGCGCGTGAGCGGTTTTCAAATTGTATGGATTGGAAACCATTCCCGGCAGGCTTTCCAGATCCGTCATGTGAAATTTCCAAGTCCCTGAAGTTGCCGTCGAGAAGAACGGGTAGGAATGATCTTCGACGGGATCGTTGGGATCTTGGGGCGGGTTATAACTGTTCTCCCAGGGACGATGCGAAAGGTCCAGACCGCGCACGGCGGGAATAATCTGCGAGTCGAACTCCGGAGCCGTGGATTCATTGTTGGCATCCCAGATGACGACGCTGGGATGATTCCAGTTATCGCGCATCCAGTCGCGATACTCGCCAGTTAGTTCTTTCACATCATAGTTTTCATTCTTCAAGCCATGGCCGTCGACCCAGACCATGTATTCGTTCTCAATCAGCAGGCCGGATTCATCGGCGATCTGGAGCCACTTGTCTGGAACTGGCCCGATGCAGAAGCGGAATGAATTCCAATGCATCTGTTTCGGGATTGTGACCAGCAACTTGTGAAGCCAAGCTTCATTCCACGGCAAAGTTCCCGAATCAGGATCTTCAAAGAATCGGTGCAGGCAGATATTTGAGCCGCGCATGAAGAAGGGCTTTCCGTTCAGATAGGCTCTCTGGGTGACGGTGTCGAAGCGAAACTCGCGCATGCCGAATCGGGTTGAAAGGGAATCGCCATTCGTGCGCGATTCTACTTTGTAGAGAAAGGGATCATCTGGCGACCACAGATGCTCATGTGGCACCGAAACTGTCTGCTGAATCATCCGGGTTTCGCCGGCGGCAAGGGACACGGCCAATGGATTCGCGGTCGCGAGGACGGTAGACCCCTTCAAGGTTGTGAGGGACTGCCCCACAACTGTGTGGATTGAATGATCGCTATAGTTGTGAATTTCGGTCTGAATGAGTGCTTGAGAGGTATGGATATTCGGTGCGACTTGGATGCTGGTAATGACAGGATTATTCATCGCCATCAGCGAAACGTCGTCGTATATTCCGGGGGTCCAGCGATTCTTCTCGAAGTCCGTGCCTTCCGAGACGTTGGCAGGTAGAACTCCGGGATGGGCTCCGACCCGAATCACCAAATGTATTTTCTTTGTCCCAGCGGATGGCATGGGTTGCATCGAAGGTTGCGGAAGTGAAGCAGGGATCGTGTTCGCCGAGTTTGACTCCGTTCAGAAAAACGACGATGCCGAACTGCGCCTTATTCACTGTAAGCAGCGCCACAGCACGCTGCGACGGGGCAATAAACGTTCTGCGATACCAGAAGTAATTGCGCTCTTGGTGGGAGACTCCCTTATTGTCGCCCAGCTTGGCGAAGTCCGCCTTTGAATACATTCCTTGATCGACCAGGTTCGATAACAGCTGGCGACTTTGGAATTGGTCGACATTGTTGAATGCCGGAGTGGCGGAATGGGCCAGGCCCGGGACCGGAACAGAATGGCCGTAAACTGGTGGGCTGCGCCTCCGCTGCAACGCTGTCGGCAATCTTCCAGGTTCCGTCGAGGGAAACGGTGGTGCGCATGCCAGCGTCTTGCCCTGCAAGTGAAAATGCAGCGAACAAGAACGCAATGAGAACTGGCAGAATGGTGGCCAAAAATCCTCCTTTTCGGCGGGAAACCTGTATCTTTGGATCGTATACGTATTGGGGTATCGAATGTTAGTTGCGCAGCTCAGAGCCGAGGTCCTTCGCGCGAATCAGGAAATCGTGCGACAAGAATTAGTGGTGTCCACATTTGGAAACGTCAGCGGCATTGCACGCGAGCAGGGCCTGGTCGTCATCAAGCCGAGCGGTGTCGCCTATGACGCGTTGACCCCTGAAGCCATGGTAGTCACCGACCTGGAAGGAAACATCGTCGATGGCAAATTGAAGCCGTCTTCCGATCTGGCGACTCATCTTTTGCTCTATCGAAAATTTCATCAGATTGGTGGCGTGGTACACACGCATTCCGAGTATGCAACAGCCTGGGCGCAGGCGAGGAAGCCCATTCCTTGTTACGGAACCACCCACGCAGATTATTTTCATGGGCCCATCCCGGTAACTGAAATGTTGCGTGCGGATGAGGTGGGAGAAGACTATGTTCACAACACCGGCGCAGTAATTGTGCGATGTTTCGAAGGTCTCGATCCAATGTCCATTCCGGGTGTGCTGGTGGCTGGGCATGCACCATTCTGCTGGGGAAAGACGATTGAAGACGCTGTTCACCATGCGGTTGCGCTGGAGTATGTGGCGCGTCTGGCGCTGCATACGGAATTGCTGGCGGGTCCTTGCGACGGAATTCCTCGGCACCTGATGGACAGGCATCACACCCGAAAGCACGGAACCAATGCCACCTACGGACAAGCCGATCCCAGAGATGTCACGCGGGCACGAGGTGTAACGCGAGATGATATTGGCGCTCCACGCAGGCATGCTCGTCAAAACCGTCCCTGGCTGCGTTCGGCCGCGGCTCCGATGCTCCATGGGCAGCTGGCCCACCTCACTCCGCTCGACGTGGCGATCATCGCGATTTATTTTGCGATGGTGTTGTTTATTGGCTTTTACCTTCGTCAGGCGAGCAATACCAGCGAGCAATTTTTTCTCGCCGGGCGAGAGATGACCGCCTGGATTGCCGGTTTGAGTTTCGTGAGCGCGAATATGGGCTCGCTGGAATTGATGGGATGGGCCGGATCGGCCTATCAGTACGGCATCCTGGCCACGCATTGGTATTGGATCGGCGCCATCCCGGCCATGCTGTTTCTCGGCCTGGTGATGATGCCGTTTTATTACGTCTGCAAGACGCACTCCGTGCCTGGCTATCTGAAGTTGCGCTTTGGCGAATCGAGTCGCATCCTCGCCGCCTTTTCCTTTGCGATAGAGATGATCCTGATGAGCGGGGTCAACATGTTCTCCATGGCGGTGGTGATGAAGGTGGTGCTGGGCTGGAATATCACCTTCAGCATTCTAATGTCGTCGCTGGCGGTGGCCGTGTACGTGGGATTGGGAGGCCTGCGTTCGGCCATCTATAACGAGGTGCTGCAGTTTGTGTTGATCTGGGCAGGAGCGCTGCTGGTACCCATTCTGGGCCTGATCGAGGCAGGTGGCTGGCACAAGATGGTGGCTAAGATCGCCAGCAATTATCGAGGTCAGGACTATGTTCACCTGTGGCGCGACACCGGACATTTTAATGCGAACCCGATGGGGGTGCATTGGACAGGCATCGTGTTTGGATTGGGATTTGTGATTTCGTTTGGCTACTGGACGACGGACTTTCTAGTGGTGCAGCGCGTGTTGGCCGCTCGAAATTTACGCGCTGCGCAGATGGCTCCGATCATTGGATCGTTCTTTAAGATGGCAGTACCGTTCATCGTCATCCTTCCGGGACTACTGGGGCTGGTGGTATTGCAAAATCCTGATGGCACCCTGTTGCATCTTGTCGGGGAGAATCATGTAAGCGCACTGCACCCGCACAGCTTTAATGAAGTGTTGCCGCTGATGATGGTGCGATACCTGGGACCGGGGCTGCTGGGTTTGGGCATCACGGCATTGATGGCGGGATTTATGAGCGGCATGGCCGGCAATGTAAGCGCCTTCGCGACGGTGTGGACGTATGACATCTACCAGCCGCTGATCCGCAAGCGCGCGCCGGACAGCCACTATGTCGCCGTTGGCCGTTGGGCAACTGTGCTGGGTGTGGTGGTATCGATAGGCGCCGCCTACCTGGTGATGCATGCGGCCGGCATCATGGATTACGTCCAGGCGCTGTTTAGCTTTTTCATCGCGCCGCTGCTCGGCGCCATTTTGATGGGCATGTTCTGGAAGAGGGCTACGGCCGCGGGTGGATTCTGGGGATTGCTGCTGGGCATCGGAAGCTCCGTCAGCCTGTTTGTTTGGGTGCGGATGGATCCATCGGCGCTATCGATGGTGGCCATTTCACCCGACGCGAAAAGCATGGCGGAAAATTTGTATCGTGCGCTGTGGAGCTTTTTGATTTCGATTGCGGTCACGGTCGTAGTGAGCCTGTTTACGCAGCCCAGGCCAGTGGCGGAGTTGGATGGACTGGTCTACGGAGTTACAAAACTTCCGTTTCAGGAGCCGGTGCCGTTTTATCGCAACCAATGGTTCTGGGCAGTCGTCGTTGTGGTTTTGTTTGCCGGGTTGAATATCCTGTTCTGGTAGGCGCGATGGAGGAGTTGGAATGCGGAGTCTTGGAGTGCCGGCAAATATCCCGATCTGGTTTTTTGTGGGTGTGTTGCTGACTGTTTATGGCGCGCTGATCGGCGGTCATGGGGTGTATGCGTGGGTGACTCGCGAAAGAAGCGTGGTGGTGCTGGCGAATCTGCATGCGGCGGTGTGGTGGGGAGGGATCATTCTAATCGTAGGAGTGTTTTACTGCGTGAAGTTTTTCCCAAGACCGCAACGTTAGCCGCGAGCGTCTCTGCCCACTGAATGAATTTTCACTAACTGAAAGAAGAATAAGAATGCCGATTGTTGCAGGTGTAGATTTTGGTACGTTGAGTGTACGCGTGTCGATTTTCGTTAGCGAGCGGAATGAAGGGCAGCCGGCGCGTCTGGCGACTGCCTCGGTGGAGTATCCGCTGCATCGCAAACGCGAAGATCCGGAATACGCGACTCAATCCCACTCAGATCAGATGCAGTCCTTGATCGAGGCTTGCCACAAGGCAATCGCTGCGGCGGGCATCTCCGGCGATTCGATTGCGGCCATCGCGCTCGATACAACCGGATCCAGCGTGGTCCCCGTGGATGCACGGATGCAACCGCTGGGCGAGTATTACCTGTGGTGCGATCATCGCGCCAAGTCGGAAGCGCAGGAGATCACAGCACTCGCGCATCAGCAACACCTCGAAGCAATCGAGTGGTGCGGCGGAGTGTATTCGCACGAGTGGGGATTTGCCAAGGTGCTGCATTGGCTGCGGCATAATCCAGAAAAGCGGGCGCAGTTTGCCAGCGCCTTCGAGCATTGCGATATGGTGGCAGCCACGCTGGCCGAAGTGACAGATCCTTCGAAGGTGGTGCGCAGCGTTTGCGCGCTGGGGCACAAGTGGATGTGGAACCAGCGCTGGGGTGGTTTCCCCTCGCAGGAATTTCTCTCCTCGGTGGATCCATTGCTCGACGGAATTCGCGAGAAGTTGCAGAGTCCTGTAAAAACTTCAGATCATCTAGCAGGCCATCTTAGTCAGCACTGGGCGGAGTTGTTGGGCCTGAAGGCCGGCATTCCCATTCCTGTAGGTGCGTTCGACGCGCATTGGGATGCGGTGGGTGCGGGTATCCGCGAAGGCGATGTCGTCAATGTGATTGGCACCTCCACCTGCATCATCGCAATTTCTCAGGAGACAAAATTAGTTCCTGGGGTGTGCGGCATCGTTCCCGGCAGTGTTCATCCTGCTTTCACCGGATTGGAGGCTGGCCTTTCTGCGGTTGGAGATATCTTCGATGCGATTGCGCGGCGCGCGGGCATGAGCGTCAAGGAGCTATCGCAGGGCCTGGAAAAATATCGTGGCGGACAGACGGGGCTGCTGCGATTGAGCTGGGACAACGGTGACAGAACAGTACTTGTGAATGCGGAGCTGGGCGGTGTCACGCTTGGCTGGAATTTGTTGCACACCGCGCAGGACGAATTGTTCGCCGCTATCGAAGGCACCGCGTTCCATACGCGTATCATTCTGGATCGTATGGCAGAGAACGGCGTGCGCATCGACCGCGTGATCAATGCGGGCGGTGTTCCGCAAAACAATGCTGTCTTGAATCAGGTGTACGCGAACGTTCTGGGCAAACCGGTTTTGGTGCCGGATGGCGTGCCGACCAGTTTGGGCTCGGGCATCATGGCTTTCCTTGCGGCTGGCGCTTTTCCGTCGCTGGAAGCAGCGCAAGGCGCACTTTGCTTGCCGCACAAGACCTATCAGCCGGAGGCGAAGACCGTTGCCATCTATGAAAAACTTTACCCGCTGTATCGGGATGTTTATTTTGCGCTCGGCCAGCGGGATGCAGCCGCTGTTCCGCTTGGAAGGGTTTTACCGCAGTTGAGAAAGATCGCAGTTCAATCGCTGGAGTAAGAATAGAGTGCTCTATCGGGACGCGCGTTGAGACGCCGGTAGAGAGGCTGATTAAATTGCACCCGCGGCGGAGGCGTCGTCAATCTGCTGGCGAGAATACCCCAGGCTCATCAGTAACTCGTCCGAATGTTCGCCCAGCAATGGTGGTGGAAGACGATAGGAAACCGGAGTCGCTGAAAGCCGCACAGGATTGGCGATGCTTTTTGCGGCTCGCAACTCTGGGTGTTCAAACTCGACAATCAACTTTCTCTCCAGAACCTGCCGATCGCAGAAAGCCTCATCGACATTCTTGACCATGGCTGCTGGAATTCCAGCTTCCGACAGGCGATCGACCCATTCTTGCGCGGGCCGCGCATACAAAATCTCCTGCAGCAAGTGGATGAGTTTCGTGCGGTGTTCAATGCGGAGCTGGTTGGAAGCATAGTCTGGATCGCGACCTACACTTTCCTCAACGCCAAGAATTTTGGTGAACTTTAGCCAGAGAGTCTCCGTACCGATGCCTACGACGAAGTGGCGATGATCTGCACCGCGGAATAACTGATAGGGAACGATGCTGGGGTGAGCATTGCCCCAGCGCTGCGGCAGTGTGCCGGCATTCAGGAAATTGCTGCCGATGTTGGCGAGCAGGGTCAGCTGCGAATCGAAGAGGGCCATGTCTAGAAACTGACCGCGTCCTGATTTTTCTCGTGCGAACAGCGCAGCAAGGATTCCAAGCGCGGAATACAG
The DNA here is from genome assembly GCA_963737095.1 of uncultured Acidobacteriota bacterium. GTDB lineage: Bacteria > Acidobacteriota > Terriglobia > Terriglobales > Acidobacteriaceae > JAKAAZ01. The sequence continues at coordinate 47,775 of CAVTRK010000006.1, read as the reverse complement.
TCCGCATACCAGGTCGGCCAGAGCGACGGGGTAGCGAATCGGCTCACCTTCGGGCTCGCCGGTAAAACTCATGATTCCGCTTTCTGCCTGGGCAATGATGTCGTAGCCCGCGAGGCCGGCCTTGGGTCCGACGAGACCATATCCTGAAATCGCGCAGTAGATAAGTTGCGGGAATTTTGCGTCTAGAGTTTCGGGATCGAGCGACAGTCGCTTCAGCGAATCGAGTTTTGGCTGGTTGGTTAAAAATACATCTGCCGTTTGCAGCAGACGCTGCATCACATCGCGACCAAAGGGGTGGTCGAGATCGAGAGTGAGTGACCGCTTGTTGCGATTGGCGGCGAGAAAGTAGGCAGACTGCGGGCCGCAGAAAGGAGGTCCCCAGCTTCGAGATTGGTCGCCCACTTTCTTGCGCTCTACCTTGATGACATCTGCGCCAAAGTCACCGAGCATCATGGCGCAATACGGGCCAGCCAGTGCCTCGGTGGCTTCGACGACGCGAATGGACTCTAAAACAGGCTGCATCATGGTTGAGTGTATAGCAGCCCATACGTGCATCCCGCGCGATGCCAGGGTGCGAAAAGTTGCCGCAGCGGATTCCTCATCGTTGACAGTGGCAAGTGAATGAACTACAAAAAGAGTGTTGGTTAGGTGAAGGAGTTCACCTTTAACCGCTGTCCAATCCAATAGGCCGGACAGATGATAACTCCTGACAGGGAAGCCTGTTGCGGAGTTGTGTCCCGGCGTGATCCCTGAATTTACAAGTGAATTGGAGTTCATGGATCCATGGAACACGCGTGGGATTTCTCTCGCTACCCAGCGGTCAGCAGAAAACCTGGACAATTAAATAAGCCGCAGCAGCGGCACCTGAGAGTGACTTGTCAGTATGTCGACAGGCTGCTGGGTGATATCGAGAGCGTCCTGTATGCCGCGGCGTCGAAGTCTCCATTTCCCCGGTATGTTTCGGACATATCACCCATGCAGTCGGGCGTGATCCAGGACCACATCCTCCGCATGCGCTCGCAGTTGATTCGAACACTGGCCTGGCAGCAGATGGAACCGCAGCCGCCGGAAATTCCCGCTACGCGAGCGATTCACACTGATCTTTCCTTCATTGAAATCGCAATTGAGGAGATGAGACCGAGCTACATGCTTGGATACGGCGCCGTGCCGGATGACGCTGTGAAGGAACTCAACGGAGCTATCGACGAACTTCGCACATTGGTGGAAGGCATGCAGCGATACATGCGCCACGAATTCAGAATCAACGTTGATTCGCGCGACGAAATTTGAGGAAGCCTAACCAACCAGGAAATTTGGATTCGGTAGACAGCTACGCAGAGAATGTAACGCACCGATGGGGAGGATGAACTTGTTGAAATATTTTTATGTCGCGATTGGCGGCGCGCTTGGCGCGATTGCGCGGTTCTGGGTTGATTCCGCGGTCGCTAATCGGCTTGGAGCCAGGTTTCCATATGGAACTTTGATCATCAATGTTTCCGCTTGTTTGCTGCTTGGCTTCTCGCTCACGTTTCTCACGCGCCGGACTGGTTGGAATCCTGCATGGCGATTTCTGGTGCCCATCGGTTTCCTCGGGGCTTACAGTACCTTTTCTTCTTATGAGTGGGAGATATTTGCCACTGTGCGCGGAGGGGACTTTTCGATGGCGGCCTTGTACGCCTTCCTCAGCCTCTTTCTAGGCTTTGCGGCCGTTTGGTGTGGCGTCTTTCTGGCCGATGTCATTTCATGAGAAGTGGTGAAAGATGGTCGGCCGAGTATTGAGCCATGCGCACATAAATCACCAGCCGCTTTCGTGCAAGCGATAGAATTGCAGCGACCGGCAAAGAGATGGAGGAGGAACCATGTTGCAGGCAGGCAAGGCGGTCAAAGTTACCATCTATTTGAGCGAAGGTGCCACGTACCATGGTGGGGCGACTTATTCTGCCATCATCGATTTCCTTTTCTATCGAGGAGTCTCTGGAGCAACGGTGCTGAAGGGCGTGGCCGGATTTGGCGCGGATCATCACATCCATTCCTCCAACTTGGTAGAAATCTCCGATCACTTGCCGATGAAGATTGAATTCATCGAGTCAAGAGAAAAAGTAGACGAGCTGCTGGGCAAGCTGGAGGAAATGGTTGGCAGCGGCATGATTGAAGTGCAGGAGACTACCGTCGCCAAAGCAGCCGAGAGTTCGAAAGGGAAGAAAGCCCCGGCGTCGCCGTTGAAGATGGAGGGACGAGCCCGGTTGATGCGAATCTATATTGGCGAGTCGGACCGCTGGAAGGATCTTCCCCTGTACAAAGCTCTGGTAGAGGCGATGCGAGCCAACGACATCGCGGGCGTCACGGTTTATCGTGGCATTCTGGGGTACGGAGCGCATCGCAGAATCCATAAGGATAAGCCGCTGCACCTGTCCCATGACAGCTCCATTATGCTGTCGGTTGTCGACACAGACGAAAAGCTTCAAGCCTTTCTTCCGCGGGTGGAGCAGATGGTTCAAGAGGGCCTGGTCGTACTCTCGGACGTCGATGTCATCAAGTATTCCTATCGTGCAACAGCCGCGACTTAAGGCGCGCGCCTCATGAGACGGGCAGGGAAGCGGGCCATCAGCAGTGGAGAGCAAGCCAATGAAAGAAGAATTTCAAGCGCGGATGCTGCGCATTCATTTCGGTGAAGCCGATACCTGGCAAGGCAAGCCACTGCACGAGGCGATCTTCGCGAAATGTCAGGAGCTTGGGATGGCAGGAGTTACGATCTATCGCGGCATCGAGGGCTATGGCACCAGCACCAGAATTCACTATGCCAGCCGCTGGACGCTCTCCAAGGATGCTCCAATCATGGTGAGCATCATCGATACGGAGGAGCAAATCCGCATGTTGATTCCTCATCTGGATGCCATGGTTCATGAAGGTTTAATGGCGACCTCTCCAGTCGAGGTGATTCGATATTCACGCGATTCAGTCGGCACCGTTTAACGCGAAGAAAATCATTCCCTTGCAGACAGATTCCCGATGGGAGAGTCGTGAGGACTGACGGGCCATCTAAAAGCTGATCTATATAAGAAATTACTGCAGCTAAACCATCTTTCGAAGACTGCTCCCACGGTGGAGTTTCTGACCGTAAGCGAGGTTTGTGGGTTGGAGTTAATGGGAGCGCCACGGCGCCTTTCTGGACTTGACTCCAATATATTCGGCGCCTCCGCAACCCAGGCTACAGGGCGCTGCGCTAAAGCACATAGATCCTTGTGGTTCCCAATGAGCTGGAAGTGGTACGCCGATTGCTTTACCAGTGGGTATTCAAGCAGGGAAAACGCGCACCCAAAAGGATCGGACGATGAAGGATTCGTATTCACAGTTCGCGCGACGGTTCGGTTCTTTACTGAAGTGGAGCTATGTTGCAGGTGTCTGTCTTGTGACGTTGGCGACTTGGATTTCGCCGGCGGCCTACGGGCAATTTCTTGCTCCAACATCGACACAGGCTACTCCATCTCAGCCGGCGGCTCCTCCGGACGCACTGGGTCGCACGACTCCGCGGGGCACCGCTATGGGCTTTTTGCTAGCGGCTCGTCGGGGCGACGACCTACTCGCAGCGAAATACCTGGATACTCGACTTCAAGGTAAGGCAGCTGCTGATCTCGCTCACCAACTCTACGTTGTACTGGATCGACGTCTGCCGGCGCGCCGGACAGCCCTCAGCGACGCCCCCGAGGGTTCGCTCTCGGATCCCTTGAGGCCAGACCTGGAATCGTTAGGGATGATCAGCACCGACCAGGGCACCGTCGAGATCACCCTGGAGCGCGTGAGACGGGGCAAGCTACCGCCTCTTTGGCTGTTTTCCAAAGATACCCTCGACTCTATTCCCGACATTTATGCTGAGATCGATCTGGAACCGGTGGATGAGATCTTGCCTGGATTCCTGGTGAATACTCGCTTCGCCGGGATTGTCCTGTTTGAATGGCTCGCGGTGTTTGTGGGCATACCGCTATTCTTCCTGCTTGCCGGTCTAGCTAACCGCATCGCTAGCCCCGCCCTCGGACCGATTCTCAAACGAAGGTTCAGGATAGATGCTCTGAACAATCCTCAGATTTTGCCTCCACCGGTCCAGCTGTTGCTTCTAGTAGTCTTGATTCGCTCATTTCTTGGCAAACTCGACCTTCCTCTACTCGCGCGCCAATTCTGGCTGAGCTTCTCTACGGTCTGTCTGATCGCGGGTTGCGTGTGGGCATCACTTGTGTTGAATGGCTGGATCGAACGACACCTTTGCACCCGCTTTTCCGCACGCAATGAGGGGGCCAGGACCCTGGTGCTGCGGTTTGCGCGCCGGACGGTCGACGTGCTGATCATCCTGGGAGCTTTGCTGTTAACGCTCTATCACTTCGGCGTGAATCTTACCGCTACTCTCGCCGGGCTGGGTGTCGGTGGAATTGCTGTTGCGCTTGCGGCGCAGAAGACCTTGGAAAACGTGATCGGCGGCATCTCCGTGATCGCCGATCGGGCGATGAAGGTCGGAGATGTGCTGAGGGTTGGCGACGTCCTCGGAACCGTCGACGATATCGGCTTTCGTTCGACCTGCATTCGCACTCTTGACCGGAGTGTGGTTCGGGTGCCGAATGGATTAATCGCCAATGTGAACCTGGAAAATCTTTCCCTTCGCGACAAGTGCTGGCTACATCCGACATTGACGTTGCGTTACGGCACCAGTTCGCAGCAGATGCGTGTTGTTCTGGACAGTATTCGCCAGCTACTGAGCGAGAATCCCGCCATAGAGAGGGATACTTTCCGAGTGCGGTTCACCAGTGTCGGTCCTTATTCCCTGCATGTAGATGTTTTCGCTTACGTACTTACTCGCGACTGGAATCATTTTCTGGAGATCCAGGAGGCGTTGCTTCTGCGCATGATGGAGTGTGTCGAGGCGGCGGGACTTGAGATTGCACTTCCGTCGCAGATGGTCGTCCTCTCCAACGGCCCTTCCTCGACAGCGGCGCCCCAGGACGGGGCTAATAGCGAACCAGAAGCAGATCAGACCATTGCATTAGCGGCTAAACCTGTGTGAAGAAAAGGTGCGCCGTAGTCGCAAGGGCAACTTCTCGGAAGGAATTGGATAGCAATAAACCTGGCCGGCAGTTTTGAGACTGCCGGCCAAGTTAATGCATTGGGTTGATGCCAGCTACTGCCGCGCCAGCGCCATGGCGATGGCGTGCTCGGGCTTCACCAGGTGATCGAGACTCTCCGCGTCTTCGGCAATGGCAAGTTGCACGCCCTTCACTGTACCTGTGAAGCGGTTCTTCCCTGGCAGATACTCCTGCGAGACGGGCGCGGCAGTATCCACACCGACGTCGCAACCATCGTCGGCAGAGAAGACCATGGCCGCCGTGACTGCAACTGGCCCCTGAGCGACCTGTTTTCCGTCTACGAACAAGGTGGCCATTCCTCCCTTGCCAAGGCCGCCGCCCGCGTATGCGAACTCCATGCGGACCTGGTGCTCGCCTGCAGACAGCGGTTGATCTGCTCCGACATAGAAGTAATGAATGCCGAGGAAGTTATAGCAATACCTCAGCTTGCCATCCTTGGCGTACAGTGCCCAGCCACCGATGTTGCCGCCTTGCGCAACGATGACGCCTTCCACCCCAGTGGCTGGCACTACGATCTCTGCCGTCACAGAGTGCGACTTGTTCTTGATGTTGATCACCGAGTTTTCAGAGAGCCGTCCCATACTGCCGAACAGTACCTGCGACTTGCCCCTGATCAGCACCGGCCGCCCCGCCGTATCGGCGTTCAACCGTGCGCCCAAATTGTCGTCCAGCGGTAGCACGTTGTACCGCGTCGCTTCAATCAGCCACAGACGTTGCAGTTCATGCAGCTTCTCTGGCATCTGCTTCGACAGGTCGTTGGCCTGGCTCCAGTCCGTATCGGTCTGGTAGAGTTCCCAGACATCATCATCGAACGCAGGCGTCTGCTCGCCGACCAGCAGCCACGGAGTCTTGTGGCGCGTCACTGCGGTCCAGCCCTTGTGGAAGATGGCCCGGTTCCCGAACATCTCGAAGTATTGCGTCTCGTGCTGCTCGGCAGCCTTGGCGTCGTTGAAGGAATATGCCATGCTGACGCCTTCGATAGGATGCTGCATCACACCGTCCACGAATTGCGGCTGCGGCAGGCCCGCGGCCTCCAGGATCGTGGGCGCGACGTCGATCAAATGGCTGAACTGCGTGCGCTGTTCACCCTTGGCGCTTATTCCCTTTGGCCAATGAACAATGGTTCCGTTACGCGTGCCACCCCAGTGCGACGCTACCTGTTTCGTCCACTGATACGGCGTGTCCATGGCATGCGCCCAGCCGACGGCGAAATGGTTGTACGACTCCGGTCCGCCCAGCTTGTCGATGCGATCCATCAGGAACTGCGGCGTCTCCAGCGCCGATGCCCCGTTGAAGTTGATCATCTCGTTGAAGGTACCATTTATGGTACCTTCGGCCGAAGCTCCGTTGTCGCCAATGATGCAGAAGACCAGTGTGTCATCCAGGATACCGAGCTTCTCAATCGAGTCCACCAAGCGGCCGATATGGTGGTCGGTGTACTCCATAAATCCTGCGTAAATTTCCATCTGACGGATGAGTACGGGCTTGAGAGCTGGATCCATCTCGTCCCAGGCCGGGATTTCCTTGTGCCGCGGCGTCAGCTTGCAGTCAGGCGGGATCACACCGAGCGCCAGTTGGCGTGCGTAGGTCTCCTCGCGGAGTTTGTCCCACCCCTGGTGGAATTTTCCCTTGTACTTATCTGCCCACTCCGCGGGAACATGATGAGGCGCGTGCGTGGCCCCGGGGGCGAAGTAGACGAAGAACGGCTTGTCCGGAATCAACACTTTTTGCTGCCCGATCCAGTTGATGGCCTTGTCGGACATGTCTTCGACCAGGTGATATCCCTCTTCCGGGGTCTTGGTCGGCTCGATCGGCGTCGTTCCCTCATAGAGTGACGGGTACCACTGATTGGCTTCGCCGCCGATGAACCCGTAGAAGTACTCGAATCCTCCTCCTCCGGTCGGCCACCGGTCGAACGGACCGGCAGGACTGGTCTCCCATACTGGAACCTCATGGCACTTGCCGAACTGAGCTGTTGCATAGCCGTTCAACTTGAGCGTCTTGGCGATGGGCGAGCACGTGTTTGGCAGAAGCGAGTCATAACCGGGCGATCCGCTGGCGATCTCGGTAATGCCGCCCATGTGGACCGTGTGATGGTTGCGACCCGTCATCAATGCCTGCCGCGATGGCGAGCAAAGAGCTGTAGTGTGGAAGCGGTTGTACTTCAAGCCGCCGGCAGCGAGTTTTTCCAGGTTCGGCGTGGCGCACGGGCCGCCGAAGGCGCTGGAGGAACCAAAGCCGGCGTCGTCAATCAGGATGACCATGACATTGGGCGCACCCGCGGGTGGCCGCAGCTGCACGATCGGCGGATAGGAATTTTCAGGGTCTTTGGCGTCGTAGTACACGACACCCTGTCGCGGTTTGTCGGGGATTGGAAGTACGGTGCGTGGAATGCCATTGATTGTGCTCATCAGATCTTCTCCTTGTCCACTTGCTTGTCAGAGTCGGCGCTTCCGGTCACGCTGAGGAACAACTTTGGCTGGCAGACGGAGGTGTCGCATACGGTGTTGCATTTGGTAAGCCAAAGTAGAGATTGTCTGCAGGGGCAGAGAAAACCGCTCATCCGACAGGGGTTTTCCGCGAGTGACGGAAGTGGGACCGTGAGAAAACCTACTCCGAGATGTCGGATATTAGCCAATATTTTGGAGTGTCGGCGTCGATGGCGGGTCATGCATCAATCGCTGATATTCCCGTTGCGGTGATCTCATAGCTCGGACGAATTCAAAACATCGAGGTCACCACCCGTGGACTTTAGGCTATGGAGGGCATAATCCTGTAGTTCCTCGCATCTCTCACCATGGAAGTCCAGGCCACTACCGAACAGGTCATACTATGCGGAAGTGTCGACTCGCTGTCCAAGGTCCAACCGAGCGGACTAGCCCGATTGATCGACATCGGGACAGGAACGGATGCAGGACGCGGAGTCAGCCGAGATGCACGATGGTACACTGGCACGTCGCATGGGACGCTACAGAGAAACGCTGCATGGCTTGGTGTAGCTGGCTTATCCCTGATGAGCTCGCAGCGTGAATTGCGGGGGGCCGAGAAATGTACCCACATCGCCGTGATTTTTTGAAGATCATCGCAGGAACGGGGATGCTCGCCCTTACTCCCCGCTGTGTGGAAGCTGAGGAACAGGTGGCGCGCGCCACGCGGGGAACTCCGCAGCCTCGGATCAAAGACATTAGCGTGATTGAATGCGAGCCCGACGGCGCCCGCTTGACGGTGGTGAAGATCACCACGGATCAGCCCGGACTGTACGGTTACGGTTGCGCCACATTTACGCAGCGGGCCGATTTAGTGAAGCCCGCGGTCGAGAAGTATCTCAAGCCCTTTCTGCTGAATAAGACGACCGATCGAATCGAAGATATCTGGCAGTCCTGCTACGACAGCTCGTACTGGAAGAACGGCCCGGTGTTGAACAATGCTCTCAGTGGCATCGATCAGGCGTTGTGGGATATCAAGGGACGGCAGGCTGGAATGCCCGTGTATCAACTGGCTGGCGGGAAATGCCGTGAGGCTGCCGATTGTTATGCCCACGCCAGCGGCGCCGATTTTCAGGATGTGGTGGAGAGCGCGAAGAGGTATATGGGACAAGGCTTCCGTCATGTGCGCGTTCAGGTAGAGCTTCCAGGAATGGCTGGCTATGGCGCGGCACAGTCGAGTAACAAACGGCCGCAGGCTCTGCACGATCAGCCGGTGTTCGTGCCTGCCGATGCAATGCGGCGCAATCTGAAGCTGCTTGAAGTCTGCCGCCGGGAACTGGGCGACGAGGTCGAGTTGCTGCATGACATGCATGAGCGGCTGACACCCAATGAGGCGGTGCAGTTTTGCAAGGAAGCCGAGCAGTATCGCATGTTCTTCCTTGAAGATCCGCTTTCGCCGGAAGATCTTGGGTATTTCAAGCAGATTCGGCAGAATTGCGCCACACCGATCGCGATGGGTGAATTGTTCAATAATCCGCATGAATGGCAGCCGCTGATTGAAGGCCGCCTGATCGATTACATTCGCGTGCATCTGTCGCAGGTAGGCGGATTCAGTCCCGGGCGCAAAATTGCAATCCTCTCCGAAGAGTATGGCGTGAAAACCGCATGGCACGGTCCCGGCGATGTTTCGCCAGTTGGGCATATGGCCAACGTCACGTTGGACCTGGTGAGCTACAACTTTGGAATTCAGGAATACTCCCCGTTCAATGAACGAACGCAGGCGATTTTTCAAGGATGCCCGGAGATGAAAGACGGCTATTTATGGGTCAGCGAAAAGCCTGGATGGGGAATCGAGGTTGACGAAAAGGAAGCGGCCAAGTCGCCGTTTACGGACAGCCGGTTGAATGGCGGCTGGGGAGAAATTCGGCTTCCGGACGGTACAGTGATCAAGCAATAACGCGGCGACGAATGCCGGTAGCGGGCCGCGAGATCAAATCGGCGAAAGAGCCCGTGCTCAGCCGGACTTTTCGACCTCCAGGGCGGCCTGAAGCATTGCTTTCGCATAGGCAATGTCGTACACATCCCCGGTATAACCGCCGCCGCCGGGATAGCCGTGAATTGGTCCGCGGGCGCGGTCATAGTCCAGGGCGCGCGGATGTTCCGGATAGAGCTCGCGCGAATACTTCAGCTTCACCAGCTCTCGCATCACTGCGAACATGTTCACGTCGCCTTCGTCGATGAAGCCCTCGTCGTATTTCACGTAGGCCTTGGCGACGTGAGGGTTGCGATAGTGCACGTGGTTGATGCGGTCCCGGGAGCCGAAGTAGCGGCAGACAGTGACCGGATCCTCGCCCATTTCCTTCGTGACACCGCAATCGAACGTGATTCCGTTTGCCGGGCTGTCGACAATCGTAATCAGGTGCTTCCATCCGTCCAGCGTGGCCATGATTTGCTGTGAACCTCGGCTGAGCGGGAAGGGGGGATCGTTGGGATGGAGGGCCAGCCGCACGTTCGCTTTCTCTGCAACCGGGATCACAGCCTTGAGGAAATATGTAATGTTGGCCCACATTTCGTTCAGCGTGTGCGCGCCTTCAGCGAGGAGCGGCGGAAGGTTCTTCATGCGGTCGTAATCCGCGCCTGTCAATCCAGCTCCGCCCCGGCCCACTTGCTCGTAGTAGCCTTCCATGGCTCGATGAGCGTAGAAGTTATACTCGACGACCGGAATGCCTACCTTTCCCGCTGCCTGAATCGATTGCCTGACTTTTTCAATCTCTTCGTCCCGCCCGGGCCGGCCATAGACAGTGTTGGGAAAGCCATCGATCATCAGATTGCCCAGCGTCAGACCGTTCGCCTTGAGCTTGTCGATCAGCGGCTGCAGATTGCTCGCCCTCCAAGGAAGCGCCGGACCACCACTCAGCACGTGAGACACACCCAGCTGCACAACACCGCGAATGGCAGCGTCTGTAACACCGCCGGAAAGATGGATGCCGCAGGCAATCTTCGGCGTATCGGCGCTCTCCTGCGGCATGCCATCGCCTAGCCACCATGGCTTCTGCTGCGACTGCGCAGAGGCCGCGAATCTTAGCAACGATGGCGCCAGCGCTGTCGCTGCCAGGCCCTTGATCAGATTTCTTCGCGAGAGCTCGGGCTTCGTCATTGGCGGCTCCATGAACTGTATTTGGTTTGCGCCTTGAATTCTTCCATAGACTCGTCTCCGCGTCCACGCAGGCTGGTTGCAAGGCGACGTGTAGGATGGATTGGAAAGTTCGGAGAGAGAATTCATGGACAATTCTGGCAAGGGCAAGCCCGGCTTCAACCGTCGCAGCGTTCTCAAATCCTCGTTGGCAGTGCTGGCCGGCAGCGCTCTGGGGCGGACTGCGGAGGCTGCAGAGCCGGCGATCAAAAACGTGAATCCAGCTTCGAGCCCGTCGGCTTTGAAGATCACCGACATGCGCTATGCGGTGGTTGTCAAGCCGGGTCCAAGCCCCTGCGTTCTTATCCGCATCGACACCAACCAGGGCGTCTACGGCCTGGGCGAGGTGCGCGATGTCGCCGGCCCGCAGTATGCCATGGTGTTGAAGAGCCGGATTGTCGGCGAGAATCCTTTGAACATCGACTTTCTCTTTCAGAAGATTGCGCAGTTTGGCGGCAACGCACGCCAGGCCGGTGGTGTGTGCGCGGTGGAGATGGCACTCTGGGATATTGCAGGCAAGGTCTACAACATTCCTGTCTACCAGATGCTTGGCGGCAAGTGGCGCGACTCGATCCGCATCTACGCGGACACGACGGAGTCGATGGACCCGAAAGAATACGGGCTGCGCGCCAAAGAGCGCAAGGCGATGGGACTGACCTGGATGAAGATGGATCTGGGCATCAACGTTCTGGATGGAATGCCCGGCATGGTGATGCGGCCGGCCGGCCAGGAAAAGTGGGAACTGCACGAGCAGCCTCATCCTTTTCTCGCCACCGAAGTCACCGACAAAGGGATCGATCGGCTTTGCGAGTATGTTGCGGCAGTGCGAGACAACATCGGCTATGACATGCCCCTGTCGATGGATCACCTTGGCCATATCGGCGTAAAGTCTGTCATTCGTCTCGGCAAGGCGTATGAGAAGTTCAATCTGGAATGGATGGAGGACGTCATTCCCTGGTACTACACGGATCTGTTGAAGGAGATTCAGCAAGCCAGTCCCACTCCCATTTTGACCGGAGAAGATATCTACAAATTTTCAGACTTCGAGATCCTCTGCAAAGAACACGCGGTCGACAAGATCCATCCCGATCTGGCGACCTCCGGCGGCATTCTGCAAACTCACCACATCGGCGATATGGCCTTCCGCTACGGCGTACCCATGGCAATGCATTTCGCGGGTACTCCTGTGTCATGCATGGCGTCGGTCCACTGCGCCGCTGCGACACGCAACTTCCTCGCGCTTGAGAACCACTCGCTGGATGTGCCGTTTTGGCAGGACCTGGTGACGGGAATTGACAAGCCGATCGTCAACCAGGGTTTCATCAAAGTTCCGGAGAACCCTGGTCTAGGCGTGGCGCTGAACGATGACGAAGTGAAGCGCCATTTGAAGCCGGGAACGGGATACTTCGAACCCACGCCGATGTGGGACGCGCCGCAGTCGTGGGATGACGCTCTGTTCAGCTAGTTGCGCCATCTCGCACGACGAATCGTGCGTGAAGTAATCGACTCGAGCCGGAGGTGAACCACGCGCACCTCTACACTTTACGGAACTGGATTCTGCCTTTCGCGATGGGAAGCCCCATCACTTCAATGCGATTCAGGTTGCGCGTTCCAATGCCCTGTTCCTCGGCCAGCTTGAGGGTGTTGTCGCAGTGTTCAAAGGGAGGCGTGCCTCGGTCGGCCATGGGATCGAAGCCCATCAACGCGGCGCAGACAGCGTCGGTGGTCACGCAATTGGTCCCGGCAATCAGTAAGCCGGGAGGAACCGCGCGCATTCTTCCTACCCATGGGCCTTCTCCACCCGTCACGGTTTGAATGCCGTCGATGATACTCAGGTGAATCGGCCGGGCGGCGACCAGATCGACGGTGACGCGCGGGACGCGGTAGCCGGGGTCGCGGGGCGAATGCGGGTTGAGTTCCGGCAGGGCGGACTTCGAAGGCTGGCGGTTGCCGTTATGCAGCATGGCCCGTGCTCCACCTGGCTCCCGACTCGGCTCATCCACACCGGCGGTTTCGCCGTAGATTGTCGTAGGGGTTATGCCAAACAGGTTTTTCATCGCTCCTGTCAGGCCGGCCGTGCTGTGCTCCTTCAGCTTGGCAAGGGACACAAAGACATCGCAATCCTGGTAGGCGCGATTCAGATCGTAGGCTTGAAACAACAGACCTCCGTTGGGAACCCAAAAACGCGAATACTTTTTCGACGGACCCGTGAAGTTTGTGTTTTCCAACTCGACACCGGAGGCGGCACTGGTGAAATCCGAGACCTGCCAGCCGGCCTTGGACAGGAACTCCTCCAGCGTATGAGCTTTGGATGCGGTTGGACTTTCGAGCAGTCGTATGCGGCGTGCTCCGGCGTTGCCAAGCAGGTGAATTGTGGCGGTCAAAACCTGTGGGTTTACCCAGTAGGTTTGCCCCTGTGGCATGCCGTTGAAGCGCTGCGTGGAACTACCAGTCACATTGATTTTGATGGCCACGGTTTTGCCGCCGACCAGGGTTCGCAGGCCGCCCAATTGGTCGAACATTGTCGCCAGGGTAGTGACTACTTCCGGGCCGTAGCTGGAACATCGGGCGATAGCGACAGGCGCCGTGGGAGCGGTTGTGGCGGCAAAAACCCGGCCCGGCGCGAGGTACAATCCCGCTGCTGCTGCGCTCAGGCCTTGAATCAGTTCTCTGCGGTTGAGGTCTTTTCTCATTTCGCCCCATCCTTTCCCGACTTCAATCCTTGGTTCCGATGGTAATCCCACCCCTAACATTTGTGCTCGAATAGTTGCAATTGTTCGATAATCCCAAATCGTAGTCGTCAAACTTCTGCTCGAGGAAACGCCCCAACGACATTCGCTCCCTGATGGTTATTACGCGGAACTCACCCGGGTCACTTCTCAATCGTGCTAGATTCCAGGATTTGAGCGATATCGCGTTTGCCCAATAGCGTCCGCAAGCGCTTCGATTCTACAAACCGAGTGCTGAAGTTTCCAATTGCTCTGATGGAGGACCGCTGGTATCTTTCCGATTGACTCAAGTGCCTTCTCAGTAAGGCTTTTCGGGTGCAATTCGATGGATCGGAACATGATGAATTCGATCGCCAATGGCTGTGGAAGCTTCCTCCTGATCCTTCTGCTGCTAACTGCAGGATGCGGACAGGATTCTCTTGTGCTGGCGCGAAGGGCTGTGCTGATACCAGCAGACGGACGAGTCCATCAGATTGCGAATGTAAGTCGGCGCAGTGGCGGCGCAATCCAAATAGATTCGCTGCAAAGCGTTCCTGCAATTTTACAGTTTCAAGCGAACGGTCCCGATCGTGTCGAAGTCCTGGTGCGCGCTCCAGTTTTGGAAGGCGATGTGAATCCAATTCTTATCTGGAAGGGACAGCGTTACCCCATAGCGGTCCGATTTGTTCAAGCGCCTACGAATAGTTTTGGGGACGGTTTCCCAGATGCAATGCATCTGCATTCAGAGCAGGACAGGCAGGACTTTCGCTCCTGGTTTGTTGCGATAGCCGAGCAGGCTGTAGCGCTGCCGCCTGGGAAGGTTCCAGCGGAAATTGACGACTGCGCCGCGCTGCTGCGGTATGCGTATCGAGAGGCGATGGTGCAGCACGATGTGCGCTGGTTCGCCGCGCAACCGGAGCCCAAGCGGTATGTTTCTCTGGTCTCAGTTGCGCAGTATCACTATCCTGCAACCCCGCTTGGAGTGGAGCTGTTTCGGGTGAAGCCAGGCAGTTTCAAAGCCGGAGATGTCGCCAATGGCTCGTTTGCTCAGTTCGCGGACGCGCATACCTTGATGGAGCTAAACACCTATTGGGTAAGTCGAGACATTCACGCCGCACTACCAGGGGATTTACTGTTTTTTCGTCAGCTGGAACAGAACTCGGCGTATCATTCGATGATTGTGACCGGGCCAAATTCGGACTGGGTTATCTATCACACCGGACCGATAGGCAGGCAAAAGGGTGAAATCCGGCGAGTTTCTATGCAGGATCTGCTGCATCATCCAGACATACGTTGGCGACCGCTTCCAGAGAATACGAATTTCCTAGGGGTCTATCGGTGGAATGTACTGCGCGAAGGCGGCTGAGTTGTTCCACCGCATTCAGATTGATCTTTTTTCTGCTGGCGATGGGCTGCTGTAACAGCGCATTTGCGTTTCGCGCCGTCTCTTTCAATCTAAGTACCAATCGCACTTTCTCGCCTAACGAAAAGCCAACCATCCATCTCTACGCGCACGACGTGGATGAGTTGGAATTTCGTGTCTACCGGGTCAATGACCCGGAAAAGTTCCTGACGGCGCTGCCAGACCTGCACAGCTTTGGAAATAACTTTCCCGGTGGAGGCAAAGAGCAGATCGATGAGAAGACGTGGCTGGAGCGGTTTCATGATTGGAAACGCCACATCTGGTATCTGGTGCGTCGCTTCTTTCGCGAACAGTTCTCTTTGGAGAGTCGAAATTATTTTCGTGCGAAGCAAGCTGGCCTGGCGCGGCGCAGCCGTATTGTTGGCGTCGCCCAGTTCGCGCAGATTCCTCTGTTGAATGACAAGCAACTGGTCGCTCGCTGGCGCCAGGAAATGCCGCCAACCTACATTTCCGATTCTCAGGATCTGCCAATCGATCCTCTGTCAGCAGGAATGTACCTGGTGGAAGCGACGGACGGCCATTATAAGGCTTACACGCTTTTGATGGTGAGCCAAATGGTGCTGGTCACGCGGACGACGAGCGGGACAATCCTTGCGTATGCGGTCGACCGGCAGAGTGGGACGCCTGTTGCAAATGTCCAAGTGAAGTACGGCTACGGGCGAAGTCAGCAGGCGAGCGTTGCGACCGGCGCAGATGGTGTGGCGCAGATCCACGGAGCAGTGAGCCAGCAGGAGCAGGACAGTCTTTGGGTGACGGCGACGACCGACCATGACTTCGCCGCGGTCACGCCGGGCTCTTGGGCATTCAGTCACTCGACGAGTGACAAATGGGCGTCGTATGTCTACACGGATCGCCCGGTATATCGGCCGACTCATGTTGTGCACTGGAAAGCCATTCTTCGGGCTCGAGAGGGCGACCATCTCACGTTGCCGAAACTCACCTCGATAGAGGTACGGATCGCGGATGGACAAGACCATTCTGTTTACGATCAGCCATTGCCGGTTTCGAAGGACGGCACAGTCACTGGCGACCTGACATTATCGGCGCGTGCGCCGCTGGGCTACTACACCATTCGACTCGGCCCTGCAGACGATAATATTTCCGGCAGTTTTCACGTCGAGGAATATCGCAAGCCTGAATACCAGGTGCGCGTGTCGCCACAAAGCGGCCGCCTGTTGCAGGGCGAGAGCATGCAAGTGCTGATCGATTCCCGATATTTCTTCGGCGAGCCGGTAGCATTCGGCACGGTGAAATATCGCGTGTACCACTCGCCTCATTATTGGTGGGATGAAGGAGGAGACGGAGGCGACAATAGTGCCGAGGCGGGGGCGGGAGAGGAGGGTTCATCGTCCGACACGGATGTGGAGGGTGCTGATCAGCAGTCGGAACAAACGGCCAAGCTGGACGCAAATGGCAAACTTACCATTTCGGTGCCGACACGCTTCGACCCCAAATCGCGACGCCACTTCGATCAGGATTATGTTGTAGAAGCTGGGGTGACGGACGAAGCCAATCGAGAGATTACGGGTCGCGGCCATTTTCTCGCGACTGTCGGAAGTTATCGCATCCATGTGGAACCAGACAGCTACTCGGTGAGCTCAGGCCAGGATGCAAAGTTGACAATTACGGCGGTCGATTACGACGGCAAGCCGGTGCAGGCTCGAGTTCACGTGGGCCTGAGTTTTTCGCGCTGGTCGCGCGGTACTACGACCACTCAGCAACTAGCTTCGACCGATGTGGAGACGGATGCCCATGGGGAGGCGCATGCTACGTTGCCGGTACGCCAGGCAGGCAATGTGGAGGTGAATGCAAGTTCGACAACCCCTGAAAATCGAATCGTGGAAGACACTTCGTGGGTATGGGTGTTCGGCGGAAATCAGGCAGACTGGTCTTCAGACGGCTCGCGTTCGCTGCAGATCATTGCGGACAAGAAGACCTATGCGCCTGGTGACACGGCGCATTTGAGTCTTGTGTCGGAGGTCGATCAGTTTCACGCTCTGGTGGTGGCCACGGGATATTCAACAGAGTTTCAGAAGGTAATTGCGTCCGACGGCAGAACAGTAAATTTTGATTTACCGATCACCACGGACTCGCAGCCGAACCTGGAAGTGTCTGTGCTGTTTGTGAAGAACGGGCAACTTTACCAAGCCACCAAGCAGATCAGGGTGCCGCCACTGCAGCAGCAATTGCAGGTTGAGATCAAGCGCAACAAAGACGTCTTCCAGCCCGGACAGCCGGCTGACTACGATGTGTACACGCGCGACTACCAGGGCAAGCCAGTGAGCGCGGACTTCAGCTTTGGAGTGGTCGACGAAGCCATCTACTCCATTTACCCGGATAGCAGCGGCGACATAGTGAAGGCGTTGTATCCCAACCGATACAACTATGCTGCTGTCGATTCGTCGCTGCAGTACTACTTCACCGGCACGGCTGGAGTGAAGTCGCCGATGTTGGCCGAGCGGTCCAGTCGATATGGTCAACAGTTGGCGCAGGTTAAACCGGGCAACGATTCGGTGCAGCCAAAAATTCGCAAGGCTTTCCCAGACACTGCCTACTGGGCGCCATCGATCCACACAGATGCGACAGGGCACGCGCATGTACAGTTCGGCTTCCCGGATTCTCTGACGACGTGGCGCGCAACAGTTCGCGCGGTCACGGATGACTCCAAGGCGGGTTCTGCCATCGATCGTGTGATTGTTCGCAAAAATGTGATTGTGCGCATGGGAACACCGCGCTTTCTTAGGAAGGGCGATGAGATCACGATCCCAGTGATTGCCCATAACTATCTGGCAGAGGCCAAGCAGATAAAGATATCGCTGGAGGTGCATGGCCTGAATGTTCTCGCTGGATCTGCGCAGGAGATTTCAGTTGCCAGCAAAGCCGATGGGACCGTGCTGTGGCGAGTGCAGGCTTCGACCATCGGCAAAGCTACTTTAATTGCGAAAGCGCTGACGAATGAAGAGTCGGATGGGCTGGAGATCAGTTTCCCAATCGAACCGGCAGGTGTTCGCCAAAATGTTTATCGGGGAGGTGTTGTCTCGTCAAATGCTTCGACGGTGAAAACTTCCATAAACTTCCCAGCGAACACAGATGCTGCGGCCTATCGAATGCATATTGAATTAAGTCCATCCATCGCGGGCAGCATTTTCTCTGCACTGAACTATTTGACCAGTTATCCCTACGGTTGCACGGAACAGACTATGTCGAGCTTTCTACCAAATGTGATCGTCGCCGAGACACTCAAGAAATTAAATGTGAGTTCGCACATAGATCCGGATGACTTGCGAGCGAAGGTCGATGCAGGGTTCGACCGTCTCGCCGACTATCAGCATGAAGATGGCGGATGGGGATGGTGGAAAGAAGATGACAGCCGCGTGTACATGACGGCTTACGTGGTGAGCGGGATCGGGGAGGCCTCGAAGTCATATCCGTTGAGTTGGCCCAGACAGCGCATGCTAGATCAGGGTAAGCACTATCTTGAGACTCAGTTAACGCAACACCCGCGCATGATTCCAGATCTGCGCGCCTACGTGGTGTATGCGCTGGCAGAAGCCGGCGAGCGAAAGCTGAGTAGCCAGTTGAACACGCTACGGGAGCGACGGGACGATCTGTCCGCGGAAGGCGTCGCTTTGACCGGGCTGGCGATGAAGCAAGTGTCGGATACGCGGGCTGGGGAGATGGCGAAGTTGGTGGAAGGTAAAGTTCACTTGCAGGGCGACCTGGCGAGCTGGCCTTCTAACTACAGCCCGCTACTCGACTTGACCTATGACAATGGCGTGGAAAGTACCGCTTTCGTGATGCGATTTCTTTCCGATGCGGATGCACAAAGCCCATTGTTACCCAAGGCGGCGCAGTGGCTGATGTTGGCTCGTGACAATGGGGACGCGTGGGATTCGACGGAGCAAACGGCGACAGTGATCTTTGGCTTGGTCGACTACCTGGCGAATTCGCAGGAACTCAATGCGGATTTTGACGTCGAGGTTCGAGTCAATGGCAGCAGCGTTGGCAAGCACCACTTCAGCCCTGCGGATGCAGTCGCCGGGTCATCGCTGGAGCTCGATCTGGCCGCCGAGAAGCTGCAGGCAAACAACACTGTGGAAATCATTCGCAATGGAAGCGGGCGTATTTACTGGACAGCACAGGGTACTTATTATTCGACGGAGAAGAAGCTGTTTCAGCAGGGAACGCTGTCACTAAACCTGGCTCGCGAGTATTTCCGGCTCGTTCCAGTGCAGGACAATGGCAAGATCACCTACCATCTGGATCCGTTAAAGGGTGCGGTGCAGCCAGGCGATACGCTGGCGGTACATGTCGCGGTGAATGGCTCGCCGGCAAAATATCTATTCCTGGAGGATCCGATTCCGGCGGGCACGGAGTTTGTGGAACACGAAGACGGTTACAACCTCGCTGGTGTTCCGGCGTATTGGAGTTTCTGGTATACGCGGCGCGAGTTCCATGATGACCGCGCTGTGATTTTTGCCAGCGAGTTTGGCGGACATCAGGATACCTACTATCTGTTGAAAGTCATCAATCCGGGAAGCTTCTCGATCAGCCCGGCCTTGGTCGAGCCAATGTACCAACCCGGCGTTCAGTCAACCAGCGATGAACTCCACCTGGTCGTGAACCAGGCGGATGGGGGAGTGAAGCCATGACAGCAATTGGAAATGGATGGCTCACGGCGCCGAGACCCTCCGTCGTTGTGATGCAATGGCTTGGAAACCTGGCGGCGGTTCTGCTTGCTTCCGCATGGCTGCAGATTCCCGACTCTCATGTGTGGCAATTTGTTTTATCGGTGGCATTCGCAATTCTGCTGGTCGCTGCGTTCTGTTGGCTGCAGGTGAATACGATGGAACGAGTCACCATGCGGGGCGCGTATGGCCCGCTGTGGCAGAGGATGGTCGGGTTTGCCCTGGTCGTACTGCTTTGGTTTTTTCTGGTTCGATGGATCGGCTCCTGGGCAGATTCACTGAGTCTGTACCCTGCTTACTGGAACTCGAAACTGTCGCCGGGAATGCGAGTCATGTTTACTCCAGCGCGCATTGTGAGCAGCTTGAATTGTCTGATCACCCTGGCAGAGTTGCTACTCACCGGGTTGGTGTTGCCCGTACTGATCGCAGTCAGCACGCTGGGTAGCCGGTCAACCAAGCTCGAAATTGTCCAGCCATACAGAAAGCTGCTTTATTGGATCGCAGTTTGCGGTGCTTGGTTCTTGGGTTGGCTCATTACAAGTAGGTTGGCCGCCTGGCTGCCTGGTAGTGGGGTACAGGGAGAAATCCTCAGCGTAGTGGTCAGGCTGGGCTTTGCCTACACAATCGACATTCTGCTGTGGTGTGCGCTGCTTTCCCTCACCGCTGGGTGGATGGAAAAATGTCGGGAGTACGGTTCTGAGCCTGCGACCGCGGTTGAATAAACGCATCGGGTACTTTTCCAGATCGCAGCCATTCTCGAGCTTGTTCCAGCCCATACGTTGAGAGCACTTGGCGAGTTAAAAGCGCGGCTGTGGCGTGTGCTGTTTGCGATTCGCTTTGATTTGCAGGATGCGCCAGGGAGGCATCAAGGGCTGAAAAATCGATCTTGCCTGGATCCGATAACGACGGCACGTCTCGCGAAGCCAGTGCTTCGACCAGGCCTTCGCGCAGCCATAATGGCGCTTTGGGTGATGCCTCCTGCTCTATCAATACGTGAAGAAATTCGTGAAGCAGAGTTTGAGGGATGTTGCGCGGCTGCAACACTGAGTTTGGTTGAAGAAATATTTGAGTATTCTGCGTCGACGCGAGTATCCATCCGGGCTCGCCTGTAGACTGGCGAAAAAGCTCCGTCGTTGGAAATTGACGTACAACCGGGTGCCCCGGTGATTTCGGTGGGTAGAGCGTCAGCGCTTCGCCCCAGGCACGATTTCCAAACTGCGATAAGGTCGGAGAGGCGGCGGATGTCCAGGAAGTCCAGCCATTTTCGTTCGCCTGCTGCCATCCCTGGTCGTGCTGCGTAAATCCAACTGAGGTTCCTGGAAAATAAAAATCCAGGATTTGGCGATAAGAGTGTCCCTCGGTGGCCATCTGGAAGGCACCCGCCTGGCAGAGCCCAACTCCATGGCCGAAACCACGACCATCAAACTGCACCGTCGCATTTTTCAGCGCGATGGTATACCAGTCGCTACGCAGCTGATTCCATCCCAAACTGCGATCGAGCGCGAAACGAAAACTGCTGGCGCTGACGGTCTGATGGTAGCCGTCTCCGGAAATATCAAGTTCGCTTGTGCGGCCCGAAGGAGTGCGCCTGGCAATTCGAATGGAGTCGATATGCGGTGGCAATTTCCAGCCTTGTTGGTTAAGAATTGTAGCCATCTGCGCGAGTGAAATTTCTGTATGCCATTGGCCATGAGGATGACGCATACAGTACGGATCGTGATGCGCAGCGAGATACGGTGCGTGAATCTTGGGCCATACCGCGTGGGCATCCTCGGTCTCTCCACCGCAATTTTGCGTATAGAACACGGTAGCCCTTTGTTGGCGATACCACAGCGTTTCTCCCGCAGTGGCAAGCACTGCAGTTTTGACGGGTGAAGGCAATCTCCCGAGCCGGAGAGCCTGGCAATGGGTGCTGTCGCAAAGATCGAAACCTTCTCTTGAATGTCGATTCGCATTCTCTAGCGCATAGGTGCGGATGACGACCGCCATTGCCTGCAGAGATTCCGCCGGCTCGTTTGCATTTGCCTCCCCAGTCAGAGCGAAGGCAACATACCGCTCGCTGTCCAGGGTCAACAGGAGTTGAAGTTCGTTATGAAGGGCATTGAGATTCCACGGTCCGGCAGCTGAAATCTCGTCCAGCGAATCCGAGGGACGCATTCGAAAAGCGCCGCTCAGCTCTGCATGTTTGGACCGTACCCCGCCAGAAAATATGATTTCGCCGGAGTGAATGGTTGCGGCGATTGGTGACGTGATTGGCAGTCGAGGACAGGTGGGACAGGTGCGGATCCATTCGCCGTGACCTAGCGGCGTAATTGTGAGGGTCGAAACTTTTCGCGCAGAGAACACTCCAATGACCAGTTGTCTTGCCATCGACTGCGATCGCTGTGCCTGACCGGAGATGCAAAGCCAAATTGTGAGCAGGAGTGAGGCGAAGGATTTCTTCATGGCGTCGATCCTTGCCATTGCGTGAAGAATCGGTGGGCGAGCAGGGCAGCATAACCGCCACTGCCATGCGGCACATAGATGACGAGGATGATCGAAGTCTTGCCACAGGAGGCGATCGCTGCAAACCACCCGTGACTCCAAGGCTGGCCAGGGTTATCCGCCGTCCCAGTTTTGCCGGCTATCTCGACACCCCGGGTAGCGGCATTGTTCGCGGCTCCGTAAATCACGGACCCTTGCAGGCCGCGCTGCACGACCGGCTCCGATTTCAACTTTTGCGATAGGTGCCAATAGGCGCGAGCCAGTTGTAATGGCGTTACGGTGATGCCCTTCAATCCTAAAACAAATAATTGAAGATCTTGTGTATTCGCAGGATTCACAAGTGTACCGGGTGATCCTTCTGAGACCTCTATGGATCGCGTACCGAAGCCATCTCCTCCCAGAACTGCGACCGCTTGCGCCGGCGTGAAACGGGTGGCCAGCGTGGCGAAATAGGTGTTGCAGGAGTATGCGAGTGCGGTCTCGCCCTTGAATACATCTGGATCAGGAGGATGCGAACAGTCAAGATTATGTCCGGAGATGTGAAGTGAGCGGCTGCAGAATACAGTCTCATTCTCGCGAACCAAACCCTGCTTCAATGCAGCCATGAGAAACAACGGTTTCAAGGCAGACCCAGGAGTACTCGACACCGTGTTGATCTCTTCCGGATGGCGCGCTGCGAGAAGATGTCCATCGCTGCCGCTGAGTACCACGGCAACCGCGGAGGTGCCAGAAAGAGACGACCGCAGCGCAGAGGATACGTTCGCAGTCTGACCTATACCACGGCTCAAGGTGGGAACAGCCAAAAAAAACATAAGCAGAATCGCGTCGAACAGTCGGGAGCGGAGTCGTGCGATTTCTGTTTCGCGCAGCAATATCAATTGACCGTGAGAGTCCATAGTATGTTGCGCGTCTAAGCGGAAGTAGAATTGTTACTTCGAACTTCGTTCGGCGAGGTTACGCATTCACAATTCCGGGGACTGCCAGTTGCCTGATTCGGCAGACCTAAACAGAGCTTCAATCACCGCCATATTCTTGATTGCATCTTCCAGCGGCACGGGCAATTCAGTGTCGTCCAAAATGGCTTTGGAAAATGCATCGCCCTGCAGCGTGTACTGATCGCATATCGGGAATGTCTCAGTTGTGATGTCGCCGCCGAAAAGATCACCGCCGTCATCGATGAAAATACGTGTGGGCCTGTCTGGAGGCGCATTGAATGGGATTTCAATTTCAATGCGTCCACGAGTTCCGAAGTACTGTATCCGCTGGTAGGGAACCATCTGCGTACTGCATGTAAAGATGGACTGGCCGTCCGGGAAGTCGAGAATTGCCGACACCAGGCGATCCGTGTGCATTTGTGGGTCGCGATCAATGGTGGCAACCACTCGGCTGGGCTCCTGCGCAAATCCATAACGTGATCCGTGGATCAGATAACAGCCAATGTCAAACAGGGACCCTCCGCCTGTGTCAACCTGATTGCGGATATTCGATGGGTCAACATTGAAGTAGCTGAAGTAGCCCACCACTGAGCGGAGCGGACCGATGCGCCCTTCGTCCAGAAGTTCGCGAACCCGCAACCATTGCGGGTGGCTGCGGATCATGAACGCCTCGCCGATCTTGACGCCGGTTCGGGCACGCACGGCGAGAAGCGTTTTCGCCTCCGCGACCGTCAGGCTGAGCGGCTTCTCGCAGAGCACGTGTTTCCCGGCTTCGGCGGCTTTGATCGTCCAGGGCACATGGAGCTGGTTGGGAAGAGGATTGTAGATCGCGTCGATGTCGGGATCGTCGAGAAGCTCCTGGTATGAGCCGTAAGCCTTGGCAATCCCCAGGCCCGGTGCAGCATTTTGAGCTGTGGCGAGATCACGAGATGCGATCGCTGTAACCTGACTATAGTGTCCCCGCTGCATGGCCGGAATAACTTTTTTTACGCCGATGGCAGCGGTGCTGAGAACTCCCCAACGAATCTTTTTGCTCATGTTGAAATGGTACCGCCAGACCGACCGTAAGACTAACTTTCCATGGTTTTCTAGATCACGAATTCACGCGAAGCTACCGAGCTAGATCAATGTGCAATTGGGATAGGTGTCATCACATCGGGTTGCGCATTTGGATCGCCTGCAGCCGGCCCATGCCACACTCCGCCGCCATAGGTGTCGATGTAAATTTTGGACGGATCGTTCTCGTCGAGGATCACGCGATGTCCCCACTTGAAGTTATAGCCATCCAGCCGACTCCAATGCTTCCCAGCGTCCGTCGAACGATAGGCTGCAGAATCGAAGCCGCAAATATAGAGGACATCCGGATTTTTCGGGTCCAGCGTCAGATCGTAAACGTGCTGCGAGTCCTGAAAGATTGGCGCCCACGTTTGCCCGGCGTTAGTCGAAAGAAAGACGCCACCACCATAATCCGCTTCAACGCCTTCGCGACCCCACGCCGTGAGATAGAGACGATGCGGATCCCGCGGATCGACCGTCAGTCCGGTGGGTCCATTGGTACCCGTGGGAAGGTTCATTTTGACCCAGTGTTCCGCTTTATCTGTGGAGCGATAGAGAGCTCCCGGCCCGGGAACTGCCGGATTTCGTCCCTCTGATCTGCGCGCGACAACCAGGTAAAGAACCCCAGCCTTCGTTAAAGTGAGGCGCCATACAAATGGTTGCGCTCCGGTGATGCCATCGTTCTTGAGTGTCCATGTTTTTCCGTTATCGACTGACTTATAGACACCGTGACCGAAACCAGTGGCGTACAGAGTGCGCTCGCCAACAGGGCTGTTCGGATCCATCAGAATATCTGTGACGGATGTCGACGGCATGCCCTGATTGCTCGGCGTCCAATGCCAGCCGCCGTCTGTCGAGACCGCTATACCTCCCGTAAAGGTCGACGGATTGCGATGTCTCCAATCTTTTGTCCGCGGCAAATCATGGACGCCGCTAAAGGCGCCCCAGATCAGTCCCTTCACTTTAGGATCGAACGCCAGCCAGTAGGTCGTGTTACGCCACATTTCAGGAACGCTGCTGCTGGTGCTCTGCCATGAAGCGCCGCCATTGCCGCTCTGGAACAATCCAATATCGGTGTTGTCCATGTAGACATGCCTTGGATTGAATGGATCGAATTGGATTCCATAGTTCGTCGTCACATCCAGTCCTCGCGTCGTCCATTGGTCTCCATCGACGCGCCTCGAACTCACGTCTTTCCAGGTTTCGCCGCCGTCGAGGGTTCGATAGGTTCGAAATAAGTCAGTCGCATAACAGATATTTGGATCCGTCGGCGCCACCCCTAAAGTTCGAGGGGAATCGAAGAAGATCGACTCGCCGTTCTGCGTGGAGCGCTGCTCGATCCAGGTTCCCTCCAGGTTCTTCGCCGGCTTGGCCGATTCCTTGAACACGATCTGCCAGCTTTGACCGGCATCTTCCGTCTTCGCGATTCCATTGAACAAATTCGCTGTACCCGCGCCGAGTTGTAAATCTCGAAAGCCGACGTAAGCGATCATGGGGTGGTCTTCACTTGCAGAAACAGCTTCAAACCTTCCAGAGCTTTGACCGAGCGAGGGCGTAGTGTCATGCCAGTCGCGACCGCTGTTTTCTGAAACATATAACTTACCTGCCTGTGTTGTCGCATACAGCCAGGTTGCGTTTTTCGCATGCGCCACACTGGCGGCAAAAATGCTGCTCTGCAGTTGACCCAGTTTCGACACCACAGCGTCGCGGCTCACGCTGTAAGCTCCGCTTCCGGCCACCACGACGAGATCATCATGATCAAACGTCAACAAAAGAGCGCTTTCCGGAATCGGCGCCAGTTGCTTCCAGGAGCTTCCGTGATCGTATGAAACCAGAATCATTGAATTCGAATTTTCTTTGGTGGCGGCAGTTGCGGGCACACTGAACAGCGAACGAGCGACATGAGCGGTCGACGTCGCATGCTCCTTCGTGAAAGCGATGTAGATCCGCTTCGAGTCATTCGGGTCAATCGCAATCGCAGAGATTCCGCCCGCACCCGGATAGCTGGCATCGTCCGTGGTAAGAAAAACGTCGGCGTGATCGCCAACCTGGTGTTCGACTGTATTCTTGCGTGGGTTTGGAAAAATCATGCTCCAGGACTTGCCTTGATTTTCGCTGCGCCACAGTGCCGCGTTGGCCGCATAGATCACGTTCTTGTCGTTTGGATCGTAAGCAAAGCCGTCAAGGCCCGTCAGCAGATTGAACATGCGCCAGGATTCGCCGTTGTCATGCGTGATGTAGCCGCCGGTCATGTCGCAGTGCTCGAGCACAAGGCTGGGATCGTGCGGACTTATCGCGGGGGCGATCATGGTGCCGCCTCCGCCCGGTCCGACAATTTTCCAGGTGTCAAAGCGCGGAGCCTGTCCCAATGCGGGAACGAGTGCAGCAAGCAGGAAAACAAGAACCAGACTGATTTGCCTCAATGGAAACTCCGATCAGGTTAGGGAAGCTGGCTGGCTGTCTTAGCAACCAGCGGTATTTCAAAATTCTTCGCGGTGCATCAGCGCCATGGCTGCCGCAGTGCTTGCTTTGGTCGCCGCTCGCGCGGTCGCTCATCTATCCATCGCTCTTCAGCCACTCCAGGTAGCTTTCCTGGGGATCACCCTCGGGCTTCACCAAAATGTGCTCATCCTTGTTCGCTATGGAGTGACCACTTGTTTGGCGAGCATATTGATCGCGCATGGAGGTTTCCGAAAGTATTTGCCCGTTTGCATCGACACCGTTCAGAATCCAGCATGACCGAGGGCTCATCGCAGCAGCAATCTGCGGAAGATCGAAACTGCGCAAAATGCCGGGCACGAAATATGCAAGATGGGTTGAATAACTTTCGGATTCAACGATCGACATATAGTTCGCCAGCGTTCGATCGACAAGAACGGAACGCACACGGTCGTCCAGCGACGCTGCCATCATCGCTGCCAAGCCAGAACTTCCAACGCCTACGACTCTGATCTGGGATGCATCGACGTCTGGCCGGCTGACCAGATAATCGACCGCTCGAAGCGTATCCCAAACCCTCTGCCCGATAACGGGCCTACCCATCACAAGGCAGGTCCACGCGAATCTCTCGTCCAGATGAACGCTTGCGTCGTAATACTCCGGCCCTCCATGGGGGAAGCGCGGAGTAGTTAAGCCAGTCCCCCGCAGAGTGATCGCACACACAGCATGTCCGGCGTCCAGCAAACGATCCATTGAACCCGGTTCGGCAACAACATCATCACCCCCGTCGTCCGTCAGATAAAGAATCGTGGAGCCGCGCCCGCTCTTCGAAGAGGGCCGCACAAACCATCCGGGAACGCGCATTCCCGGCTCTGAATCAAATTGGATTTCCTCAATCACCACGTTCTTGCGCGGATTGGTCGAACGAACTCTAGATTGCAGTGGCGTTTTCTGCGGCGGCAACGCGAGCAATCCGGCCAATTCTTTCTTGACCTGAGCGCGACTGCTCGCCGAACTTATAGAAGCGTTTTGCAACGGGCTTTTCTCCATCGCGATGCGAGCGCGATCGGTATTCAGCTGCACCACGGAGCGTCCGCCAATCGATGTCGACACTTGGCCGGTGCTGGTAGCGTGGAGCCGCTCTTCAGGAATCTGGTCCAGTTCCGCTTCAGCGGTTTCCGCGGGCGTGTTCTTGAACCAACGATTGAACCACGCGTAGATGGGGACCCGGTTGAAGTAGTTGAGACCGTGAGGAAGATGCGAAGCGAAAAGTCCAACGCGATCCTTCGCTCCCAGCAGTCCATACACGCGCTGTAATTCGCGATAAATTTCCTGTGTCGCTTCTTCGTACACCGGGGAATAGGTCACGCCTTCGTCATGCGTGGTGTAACAAATCAACAACGGCTTGGGAGCAAAGGCCAGCAACAAATCCCCGCGATCGATTCCCACAGGAAGCGAACCCACAATATTTTGCTCCGCATCGTCCGTCGCTCCCGGAGGATCGAAAAACGGTCCCGCAACATTTTCCGTATTTCCATCGCTCACGGCAGCCGCTCGCAGTCGTGGCTCCAAGGCAGCCAGATACATCGTCATCGTGCCGCCGCCGGACTGGCCCGTGCATCCAAGCCGCGTTGCATCTACTTCCGGTCGACTGATGAGATAGTCAAGGCCGCGAATGCCATCCCACGCGCAGTACAGTGAAAAGCTTTCACCCATCAGCACCATCGGTCGGCCTGCCTGCGAGTGCTCCCCAGTTGGGCCGTAGAGTGACCGGCCCGTCTTCCGATCAATGTATTGCAGCCGCTCTCCCTGACCGAAAGGATCGTAGCTCAATACCACGTAGCCCTGACGCGCCAGGTTCTGATACAGGTGCTGATAGAAGTGGTACGCCTTGCCATTATCAGAATGGCCGACCGGCGCCAGAATGGCTGGATACGGTGGTTTCCCGAGAGTGGGAAGATAAAGATTCGCCGTCACATGAACGCCACGAAAACTTTCGAAGACAATGTTCTCGATGCGATAGGCACCGCAGTCGATGGTGCCGGTCACTCGCGGATTGAGCGGCGTTTTCTCCGGCATCCCTCCAATCAGTTCCCACAATTTCGAGCGGACCAGGGTGATGCGTTCCTGCAATTGCGCCTTCGAATGAATCGATGCCAACTCCGCGAGCCGCCTGCTTCTTGCCTGATTCATTTCCGCGGTAAGGTAAGCTGGCCAATCAACCCAGAAGTTGCGATCGGAGCGGGCCGGATCTTGCGTTGCAGCAACGGAGGGAACATCGGCAGACTCGGAAAAGATCCGAGTGGGATTGGCCGCCAATCCTGCTGCACCGATCAGGTTCGCTGCCAGAAAATCTCGCCGCGTCGTCATTCGCTCACGCTCCGGTCTGCTTGATCGATCGTCATGTTCTCCTGTCATCCACGGTGTAGCTTCACGCACGCCATTTCACGGTGCGCAGTTCCCTTAGACCCGTTTCACGTGCAGGCTCAAGTTGCCGAGTTGTCGCACGTCCACGCGAAGAATCCCGCGGTCATTCGCGCGCAATCGAAGTAATTGTGCAGGCGCGCCCGGAGGCACCGCCGACGCGGAGGTCGAGACATTCAGGCCAGTAAAATTCAATTCATACACCGCATTTTCTTGAAGGCTTGTAATCAACAGAAAATTGCAACCCAGGTCGGGCAGCGACACCTCGCCCTCATTCAGCCTGGAACCCACAGAGCTGAAAAGAACGATCGGACCCTGCTCAAACGCAGCCCCCGCGAAATTCTCTCCGTTCACCAGCTCCACACGTTTGCCGCCAGTGGCGCCGCGATTTCCAATCTCGAAAACATGGAGAAAAAGGTCTTCATTCGCCGGCACGGTGGGTGACACTTCCACGCGCCATGCCCCTGGGACGACGTTCACCCGGTTCGAGCGCTCAATGGCAGCATAATCCTCACCCCAGAATGTCTTCCACATATGCAGCAGCTTCGGGTCCGTCGGCAGTGGACCTCCGTTGGCTGGGTCGAGCGGCCAGTTTTGTCCACTCCCCCAGGCGCCACCATCGTCGTTGCCCGGCGTGTAGAACTCATTGTCCAGGGCCGCCGCGCCGCGTGATGTTTCGCTGGCTGGGCAGAAGGGAATGCACGCGCAGCTCTCCTGACCCCTCGTGAAATACAAATGTTTTTGCGTTTCTAAAGTTGCTGACGCCCTGCGCGTCGCTTCCATCATCGCCGTCAACGCTGGGCCGATCCACACCATGTAACAGCCACGCTTTATAGAGATTCGGATTCGTACTCTTGACCCGGTCAAATACAAACAACAAGTTGCCTTCGGGAATGTAGACGACTTCGCGAGTAAAGCGGCTAAGCTTTTGATCGATGTATGCCTTGGTCGCGTCACCCAGCGCGTAGTGGTATTCGCCCGGCACGTGATCGATCAGGCGCATGCCGCCCAGTTCCCAGATGTCACGCGTGTTGTTCCAATCCTCGATGCTGCGGATGGTATTCCAATAGCGCGACGAGTTCATGCGTTGTCCGCCGTCGTTTGCCGCCTCCAGAACGTCGGAGGACCAGAAGAATTTCTCCGCGGGATCGTAGACCAGCATCGAATTGTGCGCGACTGTGCGACGGTAATAGTTCAGGTAGTGCGGGCTCTCCGATTCGGTGTAATCGGCTCCGCTGTCGATCGCAAGATATCCGTTGTGATAGATCGTGAGCTGATTTTGATCCATATGCTGATGCTTGGCGAAATAGGGGCCGCAGTCGAACTCGATCCAGGTGGAGTCAGGTTTCCAGCCGTCGCGCATGACCAGGTGACCCACTCCCGGAAAATAGCGTTGTCGCGGCAAATCGTTTGCGCTTGAAAGTGCGGGGTTTTGCGCAGTGACCTCCGGATCATCCCATAGAAATTGCAATACCGGGAGTGCCCAATCTTTAACGAAAAAGCCGCTGTCTCTTAATAGCCAAGCGCTGTAAGGATCTTTGAAGCGGTTCACGGCGTACCCAATGACCGCGGTGTCTCGCGTATCCAGCACCGGATATTCGTTGTCTCCTTCGCGCGAAGGCGTTCCGTTTGGCATCAACTTATATAGATAGGTGTCCCCGATGTTGCGGAACAGGGAATACGTGCGGGCCGGATCCACCCCTGTGGTCGTTCGCTGCAACTCGACCATCAGCAACAGCGAAGCCCACGTGATCCGCATGTAATCCATCGACTCGTGATAACTGCCCTTGGGAGTGACAAATTCGGTCTGCTCAAAAATGTTTAGTAGGCCTTGCTGCACCTGGTCGCGTAACGGCTCGCAACGCCGGTCGAAGTCCGCATATCCATTGACGGCCGCAAGCGGAAAAGCGGCCAGCGCCAGATAGCGCACCGGATAATTCGCATAGGAGATTTGCCCCGGTCTGGAAAGCTCCGGCCGAGCCAGAATTTTCACGGCTCCTTCGACCAACTGGTTCGCGATGCGGTTTTTCAAGGCTGAATCAAAATGCGGATGACCAAAGAGCCAATCAAACGCCAGCGACCAGCGCGTGTAATCCAGCCAGTTTCGCGAGGCTCTGCCAACCGTCGGCAACTGTGTGGCGCGCATCTCCGTCAAGGCGCGATCCGCAAAACTATCCTTCCCCGTAAGCTGCCAACTCAGCGCCCATCCCAGCATGTCGTTGGATGGCCTTAATCCTGCCGCGTACCGAGTTCGGAGCAGCGCGAGACCGGTAAACGGATCTTCTTCTGCAATCAGTAGCCTGGGTTTTCGGCTTGGCGACTGCGCACGAATCCACGCTGGCGCGGCGATCGAGGTAGCCAGAAGCCCTGTCACGAAATCTCGACGTCTTATTTTCATCGTTCCCTCTTAAACCCAACGTCGGGGCAACGCAGAATGAACCGGTGAACCCATGTTGCGAGCGGTGTCTTGTCCAACGCAGAATGCAGCCAGATAGGGGAGGAATTTGGAGCCGTACTTAAGCTCAGGGTTATGGATCATTGTGATTTATGAAAAATTTCATTGCTTGAGAGAAAACTATTCGAAAGTAGGCTGTGTGGCAAGTTATGAGTACTGCCGTCGGCCTTGCGGTAGTAGCTCTAAATCGGGGGGGCAACGCATTCTTTTACCGGTGACTGGTGGGTTGCGGTTCCAGTGGAGAAATGAAAGATACCTTATAGAATCAGCGCTCTAGCACTTGGGAAATGTTTCTTTTAGTATCGAAAATTTTCCTTGCGCAAGGTTTCGTAATCTGATACATCAGGGGGAAGGGGCCACTTGCATGAATATCGGAAAGAATTCGACACGTCTAGAAAATATCCTCCTGTTTGCGGCGATGATTTTCATCTGTTTCGGAACCGCAGTATCCACAATCTTTGCTCAAGGCACCGATCTGGGCACAATCCAAGGCATCGTGACAGATGCAAGCGGGGCCGTAATCAGCAACGCCAAGGTTGAGGTTCTGAACACGGACACAAATCTGACGTTGCCATTCACCACGGGCAGCCAGGGAACCTTCAGTGCCGCCGACATCCAGTCCGGTCACTATAAGGTGACGGTTACGGCCGCAGGTTTCGCGGCCGCTGTAGTCGAAAAGATCATCCTGCAGGGCACGACGACGATGAACTTGCATCCGGTATTGCGGGTTTCCACAGCGAGCACGACTGTTCAAGTGACATCTGCGGCGAATTTGATCAATACCCAAAATTCGACGATCAGCGAGACCCTGACCAATATGGATGTCAACCAAATTCCGCGCGATAGCCGCGACATTTATCAGTTTTTATATATCAACCCAAATATTCAGGCGAGCGACGAGCCCGGCGACTTTAAGTTCATAGGAGCCCAAAGCTATGGCGCCAGCTTTTCCGTCGATGGCCAGCGCACCAACGGTGGTATTTTCGGCTCTCAAACTCAGAGCCAGCCCTCCCTTCTGTCAGTGGGATCGCTGCAAGTTCTTTCCAGCGGATATAGCGCCCAGTATGCCGGCGTCGCCAACATCCGCGTCACTACGCAAAGCGGCACAGACAAATATCACGGCTCTGCATACTACGACAATGTGAACTCGGCCCTGTCTGCCTGGGCCCTGTCCGATAAGCTCGACCAGGAGACCTTCTCGCCCACAGCATTTGCGCCGGTATATCGGCGGCCACAGACCAACAATACGGACATGGCCTTTTCCTTTGGTGGCCCCATGCCAAAGGTAAAGAAGACCTGGATGTTTATGGCCTACGAAGAGCAGTGGAACACGTCTCCTACGACAGAGTCCGGCAACATAGCCCATCCCACCCTGCTGGCCGGTGACTTCTCGCTGATGAATGATGCGACAAAGCCGCAAGTTCCATCGAACATTATTCTCACTCCGGCAGAGATCGCGACCGACACCGTAGGCGGGCTTGGGCAGCAGTTCATCACAATCCCGCAACGACTCATCAACCCCATCGCCACTAAGCTTTTCGATGCGTATTTTCCTAAAATCGGAACCAGCGCACCCATCAACTCCACTCTCGGCACGGTGGATGGTTACCAGACGACGGTTCCGTCGAGAAGTGGCCAGAGGATGGGAGACCTGCGGATCGATCATGTGATCAACGATTCGAACCGATTTTACGGCGTGTATCACGCGTCGTCCCAAAATGAGAGTACAAGTCCTGTCGCTGCTCCGTTCACCGGTCTTGGCTTGCTCCAGACCACGCGTCTCAACAACATGGTTTCGCTCTCCTATACCCACGTCTTCTCTCCCAATATGGTGAATGAAGCGCGCGGGGGCTTCAACCTTCAGCATCTGTACACGCATGCCAACACCACGCTGCAGAGTTTCCTGCAGACGATCGGATTCTCGGCAGCTGATATTGACGCCTATGCCAGTGTTGTCGGGACTGATCAGCTTCCCATCTTTGGCAATACGTTAATCAACTTCGGCAATAAATATACGAGATTCGGCAACGGAGGACGCAGCTCGAATCGACCCTTGAACCAAAATCTAGTCACGTTCGGAGACACGCTGACATGGAATGTTGGCCGGCATACCCTGACGATGGGCGGTGACTTCATTCGCAACCAGGCAGTGGATGGCTTCGCTTCCACCCGCAGCAATCCTCTGGGGACACTCACCTACAAAGGTAGCGGTGCTCAAGGCATCGCAAATTTCGAACTAGGCGAGGCGCCATTCAGCGCCACGTCAGTCTATAACCCGCGCCCTCCGCTGAATGTTTACAACTGGGAAAACGGTTTTTTCGTTCAGGATGATTTCAAGGTGTCTGCGAAACTCACTCTGGACTTAGGCCTGCGCTACGACCTGGTCACCCCATTTGTCGAGGAGAACGATCTACTCGTGAACTTCGATCCAAACTACACCGACTCAGCCACCGGGAATCATGGCCGTTTCGTCATTCCTTCCAACAAAGCTCTGCCATACCTATCCCCCGGACTCAAGTCGTATGGGGTCGTAACTGCCAGCCAGGCTGGATTGGGAACTGGCCGTGGCCTGGTTCGGCTGGACAAGAATGATTGGGGTCCCCGCGTGGGCTTCGCTTACAACCTCAATAACCAAAGCGTGGTGCGTGGTGGATGGGGAATGTTCTATCCGACCTCCGCTGCCCAGGCGGATCGAGATGCCATCGGAACCAACTCCTTCAACCAGGGAATCACCCATACATCGACGGCCCAAAGTCCGCTCTCACCGTGGCCTACAGGCAGCGAAACTTCCGGTGTCAGTCCAAACGTCGGCGGAGTTGAGATTGGGCAGAATAACGAACCCAGTGCCAACTACATTCCAGTCAATCTGAGAAACCCACGGATGCAGCAGTGGAACGCCAGCTACGAGCTTCAGCTTCCGCGACAGTCATCGATTCGCGTGTCCTACCTGGGAGCCCACATGTCAGGCCTGATTATGGGCATTGACCTCGGAATGCTTACCCCTAGCGACGCACCGTTCGGCACTTCGGGGGACCCAACCGGGGTTGTCGGGATCGGCGACGGCCAAACTCCATGCGATCCTAGCGGAGAACAGGCGGACGGCCTGCAGTGCTTGTACTCCAATGCAGACCTGGCTCGGATGCCATTTCCCATATTGGGCGACTACATTCTCGGCTACGGGAACGTCGGCCACTCCAATACGAACGCGTTTCAATCCCAGTTTCAGCATCAGGCGCCGCAGTTCACTTTCAGCATCGCCTATACCTATGACCACGAGGACTCGTCGGGCATCGACATGGGAAATAGCAGTCTCGCCGGAGAGGCCTACGACGGAATTAATCCGAACAGCGATTACGGGCCAGCGAGCTGGGTATCTCGGAATCGCGTGGTCGCCTTCGGTATCTACAATCTGCCAGTGGGCCGGGGACAACGCTTCGCCAGTAATGTGAATAAGTTGGAGAACGCGTTCATCGGCGGGTGGCAGATCACTTCGAACATGTTTGCAAAATCGGGCGTGCCATTTACGCCTTATCTGGATTGCACTGACTGCGACCCGGTGGTTCCAGGCAACGTCGGTACAGGCTCGATGGATGCAATCGGGAACTTCAACAGTACCAGCATCCGTCCGCTGATCGTAAGCGATCCCAGGAAGAACGTACCAAGTGGCTACCAGTGGAACCCGAACGCGTTTGCGTTACCGACCGACATCGGAGCCGGATGGTTCACACAGCCGCAGCTGTCCAAGCGTAATTCCCTGTGGGGTCCGGGTTCGTGGGGAGTGAACCTGGGTGTGCATAAGAATTTCAATGTCAGTCGCTATACGGTTGAAATCGGCGCCGACATTGATAACGTTTTCAACCATCCAATGCGCTCACCCGATGAGAATTACGCGTACTCAGGCTCAGAGAATGGTCCTTCATATGCCGCGTTGGGATCCTTCAACCAGGATGTCGACCAGACTCCGCCCCCTCCGGGAAAACAGCCGGCATTGCTGCCGCTCAACACCGACTGGACTCCTAACCAGGGAAGTCGGTTTGGGAATTTCGGCCAGAACTATCAGACGTTTGAAGAGGAAGGCATCAGCGGCAATCGAGTCATTCGACTGAAAGGCCAAATTTCCTTCTAAGAAGATTGCTCGTCTTCGTAATCCGGATGGGGTACTCCCACCTGTCCGGATTTCTTGTGCCCACATAACACCTCCGAAAAATAGTTAGCCAAGGAATAGAAAATGTATCGCGCGGCAGTTCGCACAATCGTGACGTTAGCGCTTTTTTGTGGGCTTGCAAGAGCGGCGCAGCGGCCCGGAGGTTTTCGTGTCATCGGCCCGGGTGGCGGCGGTGCAATGTTCAATCCCACTATTAGTCCGCATGATCTCAACACGGTTTTAATCTCCTGCGACATGACCGGTTCCTACATTACCCACGATGGCGGGCGTTCGTGGAGAATGTTTAGCCTTCGCGGTGTAACGCGCTTCTTTGTCTTCGATCCGATTGTCTCCCACACTATGTACGCAGAAGGCATTGGGCTATGGCGCAGCACCGATGACGGACAGAGTTGGAAGCTGGTCGACCCCAAACCCTCCGCAGTCCAGGGCATCGAAATGTCTTCAGATCACGCAGAAGAAACGATTCTCGCCCGACCCGATCCGCTCGGTACGATCGCGGCATTGGCTATCGACCCAGAGGATTCGCGAATTCTCTACGCGGCCGCGGGAAAGGAAGATGCACCCGCTCTATTCATCTCCCGTGACTACGGTGACAGCTGGCAGAAAGAAGCGACGCTGCCGGAAGTCCCGCAGCATCTCTGGGTTGATCCCTATTCTCTGCGCACATCTCGAACGCTGTTCCTCGTCGGACCGCACTTTGTCGTCACAAAGAGTGCGGCCGGCCTTCGGAAAGCCGATGTACCAACCGGCGCCACCGTGACTGATTCAACGGAAGGCTTCATTGGTCCTCGCAAATCCGTTCTCTA
This sequence comes from uncultured Acidobacteriota bacterium, assembly GCA_963737095.1. GTDB lineage: Bacteria > Acidobacteriota > Terriglobia > Terriglobales > Acidobacteriaceae > JAKAAZ01. The sequence continues at coordinate 11,444 of CAVTRK010000006.1, read as the reverse complement.
CATTACGGCGGAAATAGGCAGCTTCATTTCAAGGGACAGCGGAGTCTCGTGGCATGCGATCGTTTTACCGGGCGCTGGCGCCAGGGTACGCGCTGTGGCGACCAGTCTGCATCATCCGCAAACGGCCTACATTTCCTACAGTCATCTGAATCTCAATGGAGATACCTGGCACGGAGTTGCGAAAACCGTTGATGGCGGACGCACGTGGAAGCTGGTATGGAAAGAAGCTGTGGCCGCCGCGCCCAATGTGCACGACGCGTGGATTACGCCCACCCTGGGGACGGACTGGGGTGAAAATCCTCTAATGCTGGGGGTCGCGGACCAGGACCCAAATCTGGTCTACGCCACCGATTTCGGACGAACCTTGGTGAGCATGGATGGTGGAATGGACTGGTACGCGAAATATTCGCGCCCGGTTTCCGACGCCAACTGGACCACGACCGGGCTCGACGTCACCACGGATTACGGCATTCATTTCGATCCATTCGATAACAAACGACAATTCATCACCTATACGGATATCGGCCTGTTCCGCAGTGAAGACGCCGGCAAATCCTGGGTGCGCAGTGCCCAAGGTATTCCTGCGGAGTGGTCGAACACTACCTACTGGGTGGTATTCGATCCGAAAATTCGCGGACGCATGTGGAGTGTCAACAGTGGCACCCACGATCTGCCGCGACCCAAGATGTGGCGTCGCACTTCTGTCGATACGTTCAAAGGTGGTGTCAGCCGCAGCGACGATGGCGGCCGAACCTGGAAAAAATCGAATGCAGGGATGCAGGAAACTGCAGCCACCGACATCTTGCTCGACCCCAACAGCCCACCCAATGCAAGAGTGCTGTACGTGACCGGCTTCGGTCGCGGCGTGTACAAGAGTAGCGATGGCGGCGCGACCTGGACCCTGAAGAACAATGGCATCAGGCAGCACGACCCCTTTGCCTGGCGACTGGCCCGAGCCTCCAACGGAGACCTTTATGTCGTAGTGGCGCGGCGATCGGAAAATGGCAGCATCGGCAACGATGGCGATGGCGCCCTGTACAAGTCGACCGATGGAGCGGAGACATGGACGCCGGTGAAATTGCCGCCAGAAGTGAACGGGCCCAATGGACTTGCGATTGATCCGCAAAATCCGCAGCGGCTCTATCTTGCCGCCTGGGCACGCGCCGTTGGAGAACATGGGATTGGTGGCGGTATTTATCTTTCAAACGACGGCGGCAAGAATTGGCAGCCCGTGTTGCGCCGCGACCAGCATATCTACGACGTGACGATTGATCCTCGCAATCCCGATGTGCTGTATGCTGCAGGCTTTGAGTCATCTGCCTGGAAATCTTCCGACCGCGGGGAGCACTGGACACGTATCGCGGGGCCGAACTTCAAATGGATGCATCGCGTGATTCCGGATCCGACAGCTCCAGGCAAAATCTACATCACGACATTTGGCGGAGGAGTCTGGCACGGCCATGCAAATGCAAAACCAGGGCCACAGGACATCGCCTCGCCAGAACTCCAGCCCGGGCGATGATACTGGCGATTGCTATTCGAATGACTACTCGACGCGCGAAACCATTGATGACGATCGCTTCTTGTTGAGAATGCCGGGAGGGGGGTCGAACCCCCATGACCCGAAGGTCGGCGGATTTTGAGTCAGAAATTGGCACTTTTGCATCATGTCGCACCATGAAGCACAAAGGCGCTAATTGACTGCATTTATTCTATTTACTCTAGGGATGATCTTTGCACTAGGTCGCACCAAATTGCCCCAAAGTCCGGAGCTAAGTATCACCTGGGATAGGGCCTACTCAATAAACGGACTAGTACATCGATCGTTGCGAATTTAACCCTCAGCCGATCGACCACTCGCTTATATAGAGCACGGCGTATACGAAGATTTCGATACGCCCTGCCAGCATTGGTTCAACGATAGCGTTCCCACTCGCTGCCCGCGGCTGTCGAACGTCGCATTGCGGCGGTTTGTCCGCCCTGTAAACCTGCCGCAAACACCGTCGGATTCCCGTTCACAATCGAGATTGAAAGATCGCTGTATGGATTGATTCGCCAGCCATACGCTGTTTCCACGGCAACTGTAGATGCCGGCGGGTTGTATCCCGCTGGAGCTGCAATAAGCGGTGGATTAAACTCCTGCACAGGTAAAGTCTCCGTCCATGTGCCTCCAAAGCCGTCCAAAGTATGCACTCGAACATTACCGTTGTCGGCCATCACCGCGACCTGCACTTGCGTGGCGGAAACCACAACCGCGGCGAGCCGTGAATGGGCAAAGACAAACTTCGTTGCATCGCCTAACGTCTGCACGCTTCCCCAGGTTGTGTCGGTGAATTCCATATAGTGCAGGTGTAGATCCCTGCCGATGGCGAAGACGTGTAATTTGTTGGCGGCCGCACTGACGACAGCGAGCGCAGACATGGGCAACAACAGTCCCGGCGCCGGATCGAGAATCTGCGAGTTCGAATCAGGCCACGTCGTAGATGTGCCGGCCCACCAGGATGTAGTGAGAAGGCCGGCATCGTTGAAGGTGAAGACATCGACACTGGTGGCGGCACGGGAGGTCGCAGCGAGCATGGCGGAGGGATGCAGTTTCAACGTTCCGCCCATCTGCACTGGCGTTTGCCAAGTGCCGCCAGTGTTGTGAATGGCCCACAGGGATCCATCCTGCCCTACATAAAATATCTGCAAGTCACTGGCTGTGTAGGCTGCAATGGCGATTGCGCGTAGCCGACGCATCTGCATCGTTGCCGCAGAGGCCGTGCTGTTCCAGCTCAGAACGGTTGTGTCGAACGTAGCAATGTCACCGGTTGAGAAAACGCTGGCGAAGATGCTTTGCGATGCGCCGGGAAAGGTGACCTGTGCAATCGGTGCGTCCGGCTCGAGTGTTTGTGATCCTGACATGGAGAGACCTAGATGTCCTGTGGGCGGGATAACGCGAACGGACATTTGCGGTGGGTCGGTGCTGGTGCGTGGTGTGAACATTCCAACGGCGATCACCGGATCGGGGGTCGTCGATGATGTGCTGGGAGCTACGCCGATAGCCACGCGTGGATCAGCGGATGGATAGGCCGGATCGCGCACCACCGAAGAATTGTAATCCCACCCGTTGTACGTGATCAGCCCCGGTACTGCGGTGGTGATCGTAGATCCTTTAATAGGCATGTTTCCCGTATAGGACCGAAGCTGGCGAAGCACACTCCAGCCGACACTCGTCTGGGCTCCGTTGGTCAATTTGAATGGCCTCAGACCTCGATCGGGTTTGGTTGAGTTGGGATCAACCAGGATCGGGTTATCGGTTTTGAGAAATGGGGCATCAGGGACTGTTGTTGTCGCTGTCTCATACGTGACCTCCCACAAGAAAACGTAGGGGTAGGTATTGATGAACTGCGCCCCGATGAGTTCGTGCGCATAAATGCCGGGTCGCAAAGCAGGAGCATTGCCAGGGCCCGGCTTCTGCAACTCATCGAAGAACGCGTCGTAGTAAGGGATGAGAGAGCTGATGCTCCCGGCCGGAGTCGATTCCATGTCTTCATTGTCAAAGTAGACAACTGCGCCGTCCATCGCTGGCGAGATAGTGGATACGATCATCTTGGCGTGCTGGGCGTGCAGTAGTCCACGCGCCGCGAAGTCGCTGGGCGGAAGCTGGGCGGCTGAGGGGAGTGGCTCGTTTCCGCCAAAGCTGTATCCGACGTAAGCGAACACTGTGCCCCATCCCATGCCTCGCAGCGCCGCGACGTTGGGAATCCAGTCGCGGGACACAGCTTTGGTGGAATTTGTAAACTGATTGGCTGTCGCGCCGGTTGGGAAAGTGGTTCCCTCAAGAAATGCTCCAGCGAACCGAAGATTGCTGTTGTCGATCAGCAACCCGTACCAGTTAAGGTCTGTCGCAGCGCCTTTGAAGCGATCCATAGAGGAGCGGTCGATTCCCATCCAGGCGACGGGCAGCTTTGGAGGCAACAAGACGGCCGTAGGTTTGACCAGGCCAAGAATCTGAAGGATCGCAGCGACGACGTTCATGATGTGCTCCCTGACTGCGGCGGTTTTGGAGGCGCGGGTTCGAGTTTGAGCCAGCCTTCCATCGCACTGGGAGGATTCTGCGGCAGCAGCGCATCATAGGTCGCATTCGTCGCCGGATTTTCTGCCCATTGTGTTGCCGCGGAGCGATAGTCCCAGACCCACGTGCCGCCAAGATCGGTCGGGACGGGCATGCGGATGTGGTTGGGATCGACCAGCACGGGACCGAATCTAAAGGTGGGTGCAATCGCGGCCAGTCCTGCCGTGACCCACTGGCGGCGCATGCCGATTTCCTTTCGCGGCGCCAGTCCCATGGTGGCGTGAACTGTGGTTAGTGGCTCAACCAGGAGAGTAAGCTTCACCACCTGGTTGGGACGGATTAGAAACTCGCCGGTGGTTGTTTCAACATAAGGATGGGTGACCGGTGTCTGCCCCGTTGTAGCGCCCGCTGGTAAATCGTCGGCGAAGGCGGCGTAAATATCTGGCACCAGGTTGATCTGGCTGAGAAAGCCCTGGCCTGGTCCCAGCGGCCGCGCCATGTTGGCAACAGCGGGATCAGCAACGTAAAGCTTGGAGTAATCGTCGTTCACGAAGTAGCCTAGCAAACCGTCGACCCATTGCGTCAGGTTTCCCAGGCGGATCGGCACCGCGAGCACAGTGTTGTCGGGAACAGTGACAGGATCTTGCAGCTGCAGTTCAAGCAGACCACGCATGATGCAGACGGGATGACCCAGCAGGAAAGAGAGGTGTTCGTCTCCTTGATGTCCGAAGGGGTCGACGGACCAAAGCGTGGAGTCGATACAGCGCAGCAGCGCGGAAAGTGCGGCTTCTCTATTCTGGCCGACGTCGGCGATTCCCCAGTTGATCAAGCCGCGCGCGAAGTTTGCCGCATAGCTATTTGTCAGCGAAGAGAGCGGGTCTTGTCCGGCTGCAGTTGAAATCCCAGGAGCGACCTGCCAGCCGACGCTGTCGTCATCCTGCGGAATGATGCTGCCGGCGCCACTTCCGTCAGCATTGAAGCACTCAATCGAACCTTCCAGATGATTCGGCATCAGGAAGCCGCAAACGGGGCTGGTCTGGTAGTCGGCCTCGGCGGTGGGTTGTGTGGGATCGGCATCCATGTAGCGAAACCACGCGCAGACCGGTGCGGTGAAGCGCGGTGGCAAGCCGAGGATGCCGGCCTGTGTTGGTACAGTCAGTGGCGGAGACACCAGGAAGCCTTGCGCGTCCTGCGAAGCCGACGATCCACAAAGATCGACGAACTGTCCAAACCCATCGACGAGTCGCAGACGCTTGATGCGAAGGAAGCCGCCGCGCATGGCAAAGAACGGCGTCGGCACGCTGCCGGTTGGGTCTGGTTGGGTCACGCCGTCGCCCGGAATCATGCCACGCAGTTGCGTCAACAATCCGCTCAGGCCAGTCGAGAGTACATCCATCTGCGACAGTGCGGTCGAAATGTCGGTGAGCAATGCGGATTCACTCGGCTGCTGATTGCTTGGTCCGGCTGGCTGCTGAGGGCCTGATGCGCCGGGTTGCGAATTGCCGAGGGTCGGCGCGCTAAATTTTGCCAGCTTCATTGCTTGATATTGCGCAGTCAGGTTTTGCGCAATGATTGAAAAATGTGCTTCGTTGCCATCAATTGGAACGGGTGCGGTTCCGGCGACACTCGATGCTTGCTTGATCGCGTTGGCAACAGCCGTGGCGAGTGCGTTGCTGGCACCTCCCGTGACCTGCGCCCTGCCCTGGCAAACGATGCCGCTCCCTTCTTGAGGAATCACGGCATTGGAGTTGAGCGTGTAATCAATCTCACCCAAAGTCCAGTCCTGAATCCCATTGGGCGACTGCACATACTCCACCTCCCAATCCAGATGCATCGGAGACCATGGCTGCGCTGCGGGTGATACCGAAAAGGCTGCAGGCAGTGTCCCCGTAATTCCGCTATAGGCGAGTAGCGGCCCGTGATCGATGCCGGGCTGCCGCAGCGAGTACCATGCGGTCTGCTCGACTGCAATGTTCTGCATCGCAGTGGTCCGATCGAAGGTCACGCCGGGTGAAGACGCGTTCACCGCGGCGGCTGTCGAATAAATTGCGTCGGCTCCTCCGGGATCGAGCAGCGCGGTTTCCTGCAACAAAACTTCGCACTCCAGGGGAACGCTCCGTTTTCCACGCCGCTTTCCAGAATGTCGGGACCGCGCACAGTGTAACGATTGTCGGCCTGGGGCATTTGCCAGCTCAGTTCTGTCGCAGTCATCATGCGGCAGACGATCATGCCATCGTCGGTCTGGACGCCACTGTCGTGAGTGAATGCGCGTTTGCCTCCCTGGATCAGCACGATGGGATCTTTCGGAGTGTAAAAGCGCGGCTTGGCGCGTTGCACAGTGGTGTCGCCGCCCGGTGAGGTGAGCGGAGGCTGCAGCGTGATGTTCGCGTACGAGATCACGTCGCGCAATCGTCCGGAGACCAGAGATTCTTCCGCCGCGGCATAGTGGATTTGACCGCTGCTGACTTTGAGTTTAGTGAGCTCTTATTTTTGAAAGGGGCGACGACTCCAATTCCGTGGAAGCCTCCCGTCTGCGTCTGCGAACCGAAAATGCCGGGTGCAGGAGGAATGGGGCTGGCGGGCGGCGCTTGCATCACTCCGCTGGGAGCAACAGTAAATGGTTCGCTGGTCGCGGGCAGGCCGGGAAGCTGGTGAAAGAGTTGGCGTGAACATCCACATCCACCTGCGCACGACCGTCTGGCTGGTCGATTTGCTTCAGCACGCCGAGCTGTAGCGCTTCGACGATCAGCGCCTCGTCGGGCGTGGAGTTTGCCTGTGCAACTATAGCGCCCATGGTTTCAGCCATAGTGTTGCCGAAGGCAACGGTAACGGCGGATGAATTCGGTGGCCCACCGACTTCGACCGTATCCGTGTTGCCGGGCCAGGTGATTCCGACGACGGCGCCATGAAGCACGCAGGCCTGCGGCCACCATGGACGCGATTGTGCGACCATCTGCGGATTGAATGCGACTTGAGTTGCGGCGATGCGAGAATCGAGCGTCAGTTTGAGGCCGGCCGATGACGCTGCCGACACGTAATCTTGTGCCTGCTGCAGTGGCTGCACAGTATCGATGTCGGGCAGCGACCAACCCAGTTGCTTCATTCGAGCATTGAATGCAGCCGCAGTTGTCAGGTTCTGGGAACCAAGCGGATCGAGCGTCGGATCCGAAAACCAACCGCATACCAGGTAAGAAATCGGACCACCCGCTTCATCAGAGTCGAGATAGGTGTCCGCAAAACTGAGCCGGTTTAGGACATTGTCGAAGTAGCCCGCCCAGGAAATATCGCCATGTCCCATGGCCGTCAGCGGGTTCTGGATGTTCGCGGGAGATGTACCGGGTTCGGTCCAGGTACTCAGGTCGAAGGAGGTTGCTGGCTGTCCCCCCGCTTCTAACACCCACCCGCGCACCGACCGTCGAGGGATCTGGTTGACGGCCAATCGGCCAGTATTGGTTGTTTGACGAGTGTAAAGCCGTAACATCAGCCATCGGTCTGGGATTGGCGGAAATGTAGTTCCGGTCTCATCTGCGGTGGCGCTGGTAAAAGCGTTGGGCAAGTACCACTGCAGATAAGCGCCGCGCACGCGGGGGGCAGGAAGCGTCGCGAACGGTTTCGGAAGCAGGCTCGATGCGGCGACAGGCTGCGTCGCGGAGGTGCTGGGGTCATCCATGCCACACTGCGCCGATGTCAGGTTTTGACTGCGAACCATCAATGCGTCAAGCTCTATCGGAACCATCAGTCGTGGAGTTCGCACCAGCTCCGGATGCCACGTGGCAACTGTGCGCGGTGTGATGCCGTACGCGGCTGCGAGCGAAACTGTAGTGTCGCTGAAAGTCGGTCGCGTTGCCGCTCTTGCGGGTGCGACCGTACCGGTCACGCGTGTGGTTGTGACAGTGGCCATTAGAGTAACTCCTCAACGGTCTTTCGAAGCGCAGGATTTTCGATGACCTTGGCTACGGAATATTTCGAGATGAAGCCGCCCGAACTCTGTTGGATCTGCGATGTCGTCCCCTCGAATCGCTGACGCCAGGGAAGCTGCAACATCTCAATCGCGAATGCCGCGCTTCCTGTCTGCGGAACTAGTTTGGGGTCGCCCAGCGAGTTCAAATCATTGCGCAATTTCTGTACTGCGATGACGCGAGGATTGGATGCGCGTACCGGCACTTTCACCCGGGCCGAACCAAGCTCGATTGCGCCACTCGTCTCGTGTCTATCGAGATAGAAGATGCCGGCCTCGTTCGGATCGGAAACTCCAAACTGACGCCATGATGTGGCTCTTCGCACCAAACCAGCTGCGGGATACCATCGAATAACGCCAGCAGAACCGAGGGCGAAAGCAGCTCTAGTCGCAATGTTGGAAGTTGCGCCGCATCTGCATTGGCTGCCCAGGTGGCGAACCCGGGATCATTTACGTTGCCCTGCGAGGGCGGAACTATCTGGCTGAAGGCGCGCACATCCATTGATGGCCAGCCGGTAACGGCGGCAGATCGCAGCAAAAATCCAGTGATGATCCCGGCCGAGCCAGAGTTGGTAGGCTGACTCTTGCCGGTCTGAGTGTTACGTATGGTGCGTTCTGTCAGGTCGAGTTGACTCTGCATATTCGGTGCATGGTACTGATGATGCGCCTGCTCGCGAGTTCCAATCTTACCCACTGCAATAGCGCCGTCCACCATTCGATCCGTCCAGGAACGGTCGAGATAAAAGAAGCGAATCGATTCATCGGGCAGCAGTCGCGCGTCGGGAACCAGGTAGTCAAAGGGGACACCAATCAGGAGGCGCAGGTGAGCCAGGAATGACTCCCTGTAAGGCGACATAGAGGCTTCCGGAACGCTCTGGTTAATCTGCGCCTTGGCGATTTGCGCTCGCGGAGTGCCGCGGGCCCGGTAATGAAAACGGTACGCATCAGGAGGTCTCCAATTTCACGACGGCGTTTTGAACAGTTTGCGTGCGCGCGGCAGACAGCCTGGTCAGTCCGGCAGTATCGGCGGCCACATTACTCAACGTCGTATCTGTGCGCACAGTTTCCGGCGGAGCTGTGACTTCCGCGCCGAGTGAACCTGGATTCCCGCCCAGCAAATTCGCGGCATCGGTTGGATTCAGCTGCCAGGCCGCGGCTAGCGGAGCCGGATTCAGTCCCGCAGCCGCGGCGACTTTTCCCAGTCCATGAGTGTCTGCGATGAGCGGGCCGCTGTTAACAATGGCCTGCGTTGCCGAGACGGAAACAAGCGGAGGAATCGGCGTGTGCAGCTGTTGCGCCAGGGTCGCGGGCAGATCGAGCGAGATGCGAGCGCTCACCGCTGTTATGGTGTCAGCGCGAGCCGCCTGCTTGTAGCTTTCGCGACGCCAGCGCATCAGCGCTTGCGCCAGTCGCGGGTCGGCGGCAGCGGCAAGCGGCCCACCTCGAACGCTGCTGCATAAGAAATATCTTCGGCACCCGTTTCAGGTGTCACTCGTCGCGCTTGGTCGGCGGAGTGGTACGGACCCAGCGGATCGCGCGTCAACTGATAGGGAACCAGCGGTCCGCGGTACCAGACCTGTTCGACCGCTCCCAGTCGATCGTCGAGTGCAATCTGCAAGTGCCCTGTATCGCTTAGCGGAAGGTGGCCAGGATTCGCTACGTTGCCAAACATCGCGTCGCCATTGAGCAGACCCTGCATCAAGTCGCGGAATGTGCCAGGACCTTCGCAGTAAATTTCCAGCTGTAGAGCGCGACCAATCGCTTCAGTTGCAGCGTTGGGAAGCCATAGATGATTGGAGCCTTTGCAGGAAAGGCATGCGTCGGCGGCTGCGAGAGCGTGAAGACTGTGCTGACGGAATCGATATTCGTTGCGTTGAGTGTGGACTGATCCACCGCGTTCAGTGTCGTTCGACTCGCAGTGCCAGCATTGTTCAATATCCCCGGATTAGCCTGATTCGTCGCGGCGACAGGCTTGGGCGGCACGATCTCAGTGTGTCCTTCGACAACGCCGATTGGCTGCCGCGTAATCTGAATGGCAACTGGCGGAGGATTCGGCTTGACCAGGTCGGAGCGTTCTTCCAGCGAGACCAGCACTGCGCGACATTGGGCTCCTGCGCTAGGTAATCGATTGAGACGACCACAGAGAATAGCCATCGCCGCCGGCTTTGTTCAGCTCGCGATCATCGACATTGACCCAGCGAACGTGCGTCAGCAGTTGCAGCTCTTCGATCGATCAAATGGATTCAATCAAGGAGAGCTCGGCCTCAACAGCGTCGCATGTGATGTTCGCCGGTGAGCCCAGTCGCGCAAATACATTGGCAGGCACAACCTTCTCAAGTGGCAGATTGGGATACCAGGTGTACTCACCCTCTTCAAACAGCAGCAGCGCCACCCAGGGCACAGGATCCGTAGGTACCGGGGCATCACTACTGTTGTGTTCGGGCGCGGGGATTTTGCCTTCAGGTCCAGTTCGCGTTCCCAGGGTACGTGCGGCGGCTGAGCACAATATGGGGGAGGCTGTCCTGAAAAGATCCATGCCCGTTGGTCGGCGGAAAAGTTCCAGCGACCATCGATTGCGGTACGTTGAAGCGCGGTCCCACAATGTCAAAGAATTTCTGATCCGTGAACGCAGGCGGAGCTATCGGGCCAGAGAGTCGTCGAATAGCTAAGCCGGTAGGAGCCATCGTCGAGTGGCGGCGTCACGGAGTTGAAGAGATACATCTGGCCCTTAGGCGGAGGGTTGCTCACGTTCGCTCCTTTGGTCGTGGCGGGAGTCGCTGCACTAACAGCCGTCGCCGAAGTTGTTGTCGCAGGAATGTAGGTCACGGTCGTCGATCCATCCGGCGTCAGCGGCCCATCGGGCACAAACTGCGGAGCAATGCCGCTGCTCAGTCGCGCCGCCCATTCATCTGCCTGGCCATGTACACCGATGACACCGGCAACGCTCGATGCATTTTGGCTGGCAATCGAAATGAAAATTGAAGTTGCACCCTGGTCGATGTTCGCGACGTTGTAGAACAGCATTCGGCGACTGCCGATCATGACGCGCGACGGCGGCGTGCTCAGCGTGCCTCCTTCGACCGCTATGGCAAGGTCGCCAGTTTCCTGCGTTCGCGTCCAGCACATCGAGTAGCAGGATGACGGTGTTGGTCGTCGCTGGAAGCTGCGTTTCGAAGCCGCCTGTCCGCTTATCGCTGTCGAAGCGAGCAGGGTTCCGGAGCTGGCTTGCTGCCGGAATTGCTGGCTCTTTACTGCACGTGGAAGACGCACGGACGCTCCACGAGCAAGAGGAGGTGTCGGCCCAACCTGGGACAGAGTGTTCGAGTCCTGCCAGCCTACGGCAAGTTGCTGGTTGAGAGGAGCGAAGCTGGATGTGATGGCACCGAAGCCGTGGCTGGCGGTGTGACGCCGGCGGGCAGGTTGCCGAGC
>CAVTRK010000005.1:0-579177 GCA_963737095.1 uncultured Acidobacteriota bacterium | reverse complement strand
GTTGCAGCAGCCGGCGATGGTCACAGAACTACCCTATGCGTTTCGAACGCGTGAAAGAAACACACGTCGACCGTGGAGGGGATGAAATTCAGAATCGCAGTTCCACGGGGGAATAGCCGATGGTTTTGGCTTTTTTCTCGACCCATAGGAACAGAATCTTGGGACTGTCGTTCACTTTGACGCCAATCACCACGCCACTTCCATATTCCTTGGTGACTACAATTTTCGGTTTTTGGTGATGACGCCATAATCTCCGGACGGGCCCCAGTCCTGGTTGAACTGGTCAAAGGTATAGAGCTTGTAGCGGTCGAGATGCTGCTGCCAATCCGGGTCGCTGTTCCACAAGGCGTAGGCGTGTGAATAGTCCTTGGCTTCGATCGCATGGAAGAACTGATTGACGCGGTGCTCCTCCGGCCAGTTCCACCAGTACCAAGTGAAGAACGCAACAAATGGGATGGCGATCAAAATGCCGATGATGATGTTGCGGCGGATGAGTGCTTTGCGCGGGTTGTACTTGGGTGCGTCGAGCAACGTCATGGCCACATTGTAAGGCGCGCGGCCACGGGAAGGAAACTCCAATGGCTAGAGGGCTTGAACTCTGTAATTCTGAGGCCGATCCAGCTTGCCGGACTATGAGACAGGGTTTTGCCCCAGTCACTTCCCAATATCTGGCTGAGACTGCTGCCATTGCCAGGGCCCGTGCGGCCCCAGGCATTCCAACTGGCGATCGGCGACCACCAGGTGACTCTTTCCACCATCGACAAACTTTTCCACGGAATAGATCAGATCCGGATTGTCCTTGAAGGCATTAGAAAACACACTTGAGGAGACGGTGCTTGTGTTGAGGTCTGATTCATGGCCATGATTGACGAGCCATACCGGTCCTGAAAGCCGTGCGGGCAATATAGATTGCATGTTGAACGTCGAACAGCCTTCATGTACCAGTCCGAATGAAACTAGAACAAGGCACATACGATCCAGGCTTTTGGCCGAATTCCCGGCAAAATCTTGCGCAAATTGACCAAGCACGAGGATCGGGATCAAATAACCCCTGCTGGCGTAGTTGTCGCCTTCCGGAAACCCAACGAAATAGGTCGAGATGATGAAGCAAACCGCAATTGCAGCCAACGCAAAGTTGTCCAAGGTTAATCTTTTTCCGTAAATCGCCATTGCGATTGCGTGCAGAAGAAATGTCGCAACGATGAATAAAAGAAACACGAGAAAACCGGCAATCCGTGCCCAATGGCGCATGCGGAGGAGAGCATCGGGTGCAGGGCGATGAATTGGCCAATGGAGGAAAACGGAAACAGGTCCTGAACGGTCTTGATGAAAGGAAATTTGAAGCGAACATCCTGGCTCTTTCCCAGATAGAGCCAGAGCAGCGGCCAAATCAGAGCCGATGACGTCGCGGTAATTATCAACAGGCCCTTGAAGTTTGTGCGAGCCGTCCGCAAAAGGTAGTACGCAGCAAAAGGCAGCGCCCCGATGAACGCAAAAACACTGCTGTAAAACGCATACGCCAGCAACACGCTACAGACCGCGTATAGATTCCATCTTTTTTCTTCTGCCTTATCCCAAAGTTGCCAGCAGAGCAACATTGCAATGGCTGACGTTGCGTGATGCGGAGCCCACAAAATGCCGGTCAGAAGCGAAGGAAAATGGATGGGCGTATCCCCGGCCAGCAACCAGCCAGGATTTCTGCGCAGATAGTACATCGCGGCAAAGAAGGATTCTGTGCCTGCCCAGCAGGCGATCAAATAGATGGCCCAATAGAGCTGTTTCCGGCTTCTACCGCGCGCAATCCCGATATAGAGAAGCGACATGCAAAGAAGGAGCTGATAGATGGCGCAGCCAATCGCAAAGGCCGCCTTGATGGTGAATCCATGAACCGGGATCGCAAGGTAAATTGCAACAATCATCATCCACGGCGCGTAATAGAGCGAAAAATATCGGTTGGGAATCAGGCTGCAGTGGGCGGGATACTGGGCTGAGTGCGCCAGAGAATTGATTTCCTGGAAATGCCAGGTGTCGTCGTACACGACTGAGCCCACCAAGTGGTGCAGATGGCCTTCCAGCAGATACGGCAGTCGAGTCGCTGCCAACAGAACCACGACCAGCAATGCCAGGAGCGTAAGTCTGCGCCGCTGCTCAATCGAAATGTAGGTCGGCTGGAGTGACGGCACCAGGCGGTTGCGGAATAACAGAAACGCGGCGATTGCAAAGAAGCCAAAAAATATGAGCGGAAGCCATGCAGTCCTGAGGCGTGCCACGTTCATGAGGAACATGGTCAAAAAGTCAGCGCAAAAAACTACGGCGCAGAGGCGGGCTGCATACGCCGGTAGCAACTCCCACCGGGGAAGAACCACGCCTTTGAGAGCCAGAAATTTGGCTCTCTCTGCTACCGGCAAGCTGACAGTCATACTCAAGCTTAGCGCTCCAGGAAGATTGAAAGACAGGCTTTCACATCATGCCCTATCGCGCAAACCTCGTCCCGCGACAGTGGATGAAATCAACGCGAGAAAAATGATTTTTTGGGTTGTTCTCGGAACAGTGTATAGAGAAACAGCGCCAGTCCGCCAAAATAAACGTGGGAAATGAGGAGGGACCAGCGAGTGAACAGCAGCGGGGTGAGCGGCGCCCAAGTATCCGTCATCAGGAGGTAGCTTGCCACAAGAAAGGCCAGCGACCGGGGGGATTGCAGGGCTGTCGGAATCCACAGCAGAAACACCATGAGAAACACGCCATAGTGATGCTGCCATACGATTGGGGAAGCCATGGTGCAGGCCATGGCGTAGATCAGAAAATCGGCTGTGGTCGCGGTCTCCCGTCGCAGCATGGGAACGGCCAGCGCCAAAAATATCAGAATGATCGAAGACACCAGGGTGGCGACGTAGATGGTTCGATTGAACGGCGGATATCCGTAAAACGAGGTGACCGGCGAACCGACATGCATCAAGCGATGGAGCAATCCGTTGAGTGATTGATTCCAGAACATGGAATCGCCGCGCTGTCCCAGGTATCGCAGCACCTGGAGGTATTCAACAGAGTTGTGCCAGCCAAACATGCCAACTGAGAGCATGACCCCGGCAAGAAAGGTGAGTACCAGGCTAGCCGTAAACCGCCACTGCTTGCGAAGCAGTCCCCAGAGCACGAACAAGATCATTTGTGGTTTCAGCCAGCAGGTGAGCCCGATCAGGATAGCTGGAGGCACGCGAGAACCACGCAGCCAAAGAAGCGCGGCCGCCATCAGCATGAAATTCAGCAGCGTCTGCACCTGACCAAGATTGTAGGCATCAATGATGGGCAAAAATAGCAACACCAGCAGCGCCACCAGCACGCGAAGCTTCCTGCGATCCGCAAGGGTGGAGTCGTTGCGTGTTTTTTCTGGAAGCGAGCGCAAGAGGAATTCGCCGGCAACAGCCATGGAGCCCAGCAGCGCCAGCAGCAGCATTGCGTTCATGGCAATCTGGGGAGGAATGTGGACCCAGGCGGCGGCCTGCCATGCTCGATACAGCAAGAGAGAAGTTGGGGGATAGATAAAGCGAATGCCGCGCTGAAAAAATACCGTTTCGTAGAGAGCGTCGGGATGTTGTCGCCAGGCCAACTCTCCCTGCGCCATGTAGTAGGAGGAGTCTTTGCCCACCCGCAGTAACAGCGAGTCCTTAGCGATCCGAAGGACGCTGCCGGAGTGGAATCGAGGGGAAACGGCAATCAGCAGTGCTTCAAACACCAGCACCAGCACCAAGAACTGCGCCAGCTTTCTCACCAGCTGCGGCAGAGAAATCTCCTGGATGGAATCATGCATGGACGGCAGAGAACAGCGTCGGTGGCCCTGGAATTCGAATACAGCTAGAGGTCATAGCGATTGCTTTTCTTTTCTTCATGCCGTTCCAGCGCGAGTTGGATCAATCGATCGATGAGTTGGCCGTACGCAAGTCCGCTAGCCTGCCACAGCTTGGGATACATGCTGATGGCGGTAAATCCCGGCAGCGTGTTGACTTCGTTGAGATAAATTTTTCGCGGACGTTTTCCGGTGGAGATTCCGGGCTCCATCAGAAAATCTACTCGCGCCATTCCCGACAGATCGCAGGCTCGGAATGCATCGATGGCCATCTGCTGCACACGTTTTGTCTCAGCCTTGGTCAATTTCGCAGGAATGATCAGTTGCGATCCTTCGCTGAGATATTTGGCTTCGTAATCGTAAAACTCCTTACACGGAATCACTTCGCCGACGACGGACGCTTGTGGCGAGTCATTGCCCAGGACGGCGACTTCCAGCTCGCGAGCTTTGCCACGCTTGCCGCCGATGCTGACCTCGATCACAATTTTTCGATCGTAGCTGGCAGCCAGGTCGATGGCGACCTCCAGTTCCTTCCGATGATGGGCCTTGCTGATTCCCACGGACGAGCCGAGATTTGCGGGCTTCACGAACATGGGATAGCGAAGAGCGGCCTCGACGCGCTGGATGGCCCGACGCGGATTCTGTTGCCACTCGCCGCGCAGCAAGGTCACGTGCTTCGGAATCGGCAATTTAGCGGCAGCGAACAATCGCTTCATTACATCTTTATCCATTCCCGCGGACGAACCGAGAACGCCAGAACCGACATAGGCGATGTCCGCAAGCTCCAGCAGACCCTGGACCGTGCCATCTTCCCCAAATGTGCCGTGCAGCACCGGGAAAATCACATCCACGTTGAGCGATTTTTCCGCGCTGGAACGCAGGGTGGCGAGCGCGCTGCCGGAATGCTCCGCGGATGAGGGCACCGGCTGCACCACAACTTCTTTGCCATGTTCCAGCAGCGCAGCGCCGGGAGTGGCTTCGGGATTGCCAGCGCGCAAGTGTTGCGGCTCGCCAGTCGAAGACGGCAGCAGATTGGCCGCATCATCGGCTGTGAGCCAACGGCCATCTTTGGTGATGCCAATCAGATGGACGTCGTACTTGTGCGGGTCGATAGCCTGAAGAACGGACGCGGCCGACAGCAGCGACACTTCATGTTCGCCGCTGCGACCGCCAAAGAGAATGCCTACGCGCAGTTTTTTCATGAGAGCGGAATAAAAGTTCAGTGTACTGCGAGGCGAAAGAAATTCTGCACGGCAAATCGATTCAATTTGCGTTCGGTGGGCAGGGGTATAGGATTCGTTATGATCGGGCGCTTGCCTCTGGATACTGAACTCTGAAGCGGCCATTCCGCATCCATATAAACAGGCGACGCCGATGGAGGAAGCAGTAAATGAAGCAACGAACACTGGGAAATAGTCTGAAGGTTTCTGAATTAGGCCTGGGCTGTATGGGTATGTCCGACTTCTACAGCGGTCGAGAGAATGACCAGGAATCGATTGCGGTGATTCATCGAGCCCTGGAGCTGGGAATCAATTTTCTGGATACAGCGGACATGTATGGGCCGCATAAAAACGAAGTGCTGGTGGGGAAAGCCATTCGCGATCGGCGGGACAAAGTGGTCCTGGCCACAAAATTCGGCATCGTGCGCGATCCAAAGACGGGTGCCCATGGGGGCGTGAATGGACATCCTGATTACGTAAAGAGCGCCTGTGAAGGCAGCCTGCAGCGATTGGGAATCGAGACCATCGACCTGTATTACCAACACCGCGTCGATCCTAAAGTGCCTATCGAAGAAACTGTTGGCGCGATGGCAGACTTGGTGCGTGAGGGGAAGGTGCGGCACCTTGGACTGTCGGAGGCAGCTCCTGCGACGTTGCGGCGGGCGGTTGCGGTCCACCCCATCGCGGCGCTGCAGACGGAGTATTCCCTGTGGACGCGCGACCCTGAGGACGAGGTTCTGGCCACCTGCCGGGAACTGGGAGTTGGATTTGTCGCCTACAGCCCGCTGGGACGCGGGTTTCTTACCGGCCGTTTCCGCAAGCTGGAAGACTTGCCTGCCGACGATTATCGCCGCACTTCTCCACGTTTCCAGGGAGAAAATTTCGCACTCAACCTCGACATGGTACAGCGGGTAGAGGAACTTGCGCGGGAGAAGGGTTGCACCGCATCGCAGCTTGCGCTGGCCTGGGTGTTGGCGCAGGGAGAAGACATCGTCCCAATTCCAGGAACGAAAAAGATGGGCTACCTGGAGGAAAATATCGGGGCAGCTTCCATTCAGCTGACGCCTGCAGAACTGAAAGAGATTTCAGAAGCTGCGCCCCAGGGAGTGGCGGCAGGCCCGAGATATCCCGAATCCGCCATGCAACACGTCAACCACTAGAGTCCCGCAATATGGATCAGCGGCACGTCGCGTAAAGCACCACCCGGCTATCGAGCGGCTGGGTGGTGATGCGTGTGCGACGGGTGTGCTGGAGCTTCGTTCGCTGTTTCGGCGATAGCTTGATCGATGATGGCATACAACTGGCTGGGATCGACCACCTCAACATACGGTACTCCGGAGGTCTGATTCGTCACCACCCAGATGGTCGGAGTATGTTCGATGCCGACGCGCTGGCCCAGGGCATAATCCGCTCTCACGTCCGCGGCCAACTTCCCTTGGGGATCGACGACAAAGGGAAACCCTATGCCGTGCTGCTGCGCGAATTTCTCAGCAAAAGCTTGCAAATCCGCCGGCGTTTCAATGCTTCGCTGATTCGCAAACACCGCGTTGCGAAAATCATCGCCCAACTTTCTTGACTTCGTATCGAACCAGCGGGCGTCCACCGCAGCCTGAAAACTCCAGGCGTGAAACGGCA
This sequence comes from uncultured Acidobacteriota bacterium, assembly GCA_963737095.1. Taxonomy (GTDB): domain Bacteria; phylum Acidobacteriota; class Terriglobia; order Terriglobales; family Acidobacteriaceae; genus JAKAAZ01. Next base: position 572,481 of record CAVTRK010000005.1, on the reverse strand, counting down.
GCGGGAAGTCGTAGCGGATCCACGGTATGTGATATTTCGCGGCTGCACCCATCAACAACGGATTGTCCTGACCGCACATGGGGCACTCCATGTCGTCGAACTCGACAATGGCGACTTTTGCTCCCGGAGGTGGCTTCAATGGAGCCGCATCATGGACGGGAGTGTGGGCGGAACTCTGCGCACGGAGAACAGGGACGGCGGTAATCATGGCTGCGAGGAAAAAAATGAAGGAAACTCGTTTCAAGAACACCTGCTGAATCGCCGGTTGCGACCTGACTTTTATTTTACGACGCCAGGAAGAATTTTTTGGGTAGGCCGGCCATTTCAGATCCTCTCAACCCAGGGGGTAGAGCCGATCTCTACAAAATTACCAGGGAAGTTACTGGGCCTTGGGCTTGTCGCCAGTGGCTGGAGCAGGAGGAGCCTGAGATTTGGAATGGGTGGAAGGGGACGTTTTTTTATGGTGCGCGTGATGCACCGGTTCCCGCCGCACGTCGTTGTCCACGACGATGGTCTTCCCGTGCGGAGCGGAGACACTTCCGCTGGCTTGGATCGCTTCCATGCGCGCTGACAAATCGGTCAGTTGCTGATGCTGCTGGGCAGCTGTCGCGATCATACTTGTCGTTGCTGTTTTTTTGGCAGCCTCCAGCCGTTCGAGCGCGCTGTTAAGTAGCGCCGAATCCGACTTCTTTTCGGTAAGGTCAGCCGCCAGGGTCAGACGCACCAGGACATCGTAGAGCGCGTTCACGTTTTGCATCAGGCGCAGCTGCGCGCCCAGGTCAGTCGGCGTGGATTGAGCCTGCTGCAGCAATCCGGGCAGTTGATGGGAAAGATCGCTGCTGATCGAGTTGGCATCGCTCTGCAACTGCTCTTTCCAGCTTTTTGAAACCTTCCAGTGGTCAATCTGGATTTGCCCAACACTGTGGCCGACCTGGTCCAGGGCGGGACTCAGCGACTCGCTGACGGATGGGTTTGCCGGCGCCGCCACAGTTGATTGCAAGCCGGCCGCGCAAGCCCTCGGCGTCAAAAGAACACCGTGCAGCAGCAGCGGAAGTAGCGCGACGATCGAGCCTCGCAACAGCCATCGAAGCTGAAAATGAACGGACGCACGATCGCAATGCGGCACACGATGGGTCGCGGGGTCTTCGGACATATCCTGCAGGGATGCCCGTCGCCCTCGTCCTGTTGCCTCGAGCACTGCTTTCGACTGGATTCTCGGCATGGGCTTCCTCCTCCTCCGATCGCTCTTTGCGAATCGCAGTTTCGTACTGCCTATGAGATGGCCGTGACATCCGGGGGAAGGCCTGCCATCAGAATAGCCTGTCGCCGAGCTTTGTAGCCTTCAGACAGTCTCCCTGCAATCGATCCTGCTCGTGTAAACTAGAGGAAGTTTTTCTGTGGGCCTGTGGCGCAGCTGGGAGCGCGCTTCCATGGCATGGAAGAGGTCGTCGGTTCGATCCCGACCAGGTCCACCAAACAGTCTTACGTCTTTTTGAATCTGCAAATAATTGCCATCAGTCCTCCAATATCCCCGCAAAATAGGCCTCTTTTGCTCCTGGACGACACAGGAGAGGATTCTCCGTCGCACTGAAATCTGCTACTAAACAGAGCCATTCTCTGATCGGGAAATGCCGAGTGTCCTTCGGAAAGTAGGAATGCCCGGGACACTCGGATCTGAAACGCCTCGCAAGCGATCAGACCATGCACATGAATGAGCGGCTCGCTGGAAATCGAAGGTCGAATGGATCCAAAGTTTTTCGACAATTCGGACAACGTGGCTCGAGATGGGAAGTCGGTTTCTGATCCATTAAGGTACAGAGGATACGCTGACATCTGCTGACTTTGGGCGCATGGCCACAAATTCCCGATTAGCCTACAGTGCGGCAGCAACGCGTCAATCAGCGACTCGGCCTGTAGTCGCCAATTGAGGAGTGACGACACTACTAAGACTCTTGCCAGACATCTCCGTGGAGAAGCTTCTTTCCCGACTTGCGGCTTGAGCGTGTCTCTTGCTTTGGCCATGAATCACGGAGTCTACTGTTGTATGGCCGCGAGTCGGCCCCTGAGGAGAGAGACAATGTCACAGAAATTAGCAGGAAAGATTGCAGTCATCACGGGCGGCAGCAGCGGCATTGGGCTTGCAACCGCCAAGCAGTTCGTCAACGAGGGCGCGTATGTCTTCGTCACTGGCCGCCGCCAGAGCGAGCTGGACGCCGCAGTCAAAGAGATTGGCAAGAACGTGACCGGCATTCAAGGCGACGTTGCCAAGCTCGCGGACATCGACAAGATCTATGCCGCGGTGAAGGAGCAGAAAGGCAAGGTCGACATCGTCTTCGCCAATGCCGGCATCGGTGAGTTCGCTCCCATTGGCCAGGTCACCGAGGAGCACTTTGATAAGCACTTCAATGTGAATGTGAAGGGGCTTCTGTTCACGGTGCAGAAGGCTCTGCCGCTGCTGTCAGAGGGCGGATCGGTGATTCTGAACGCTTCAATCGTGGCCACGAAGGGCTTTCCCGCGTTCACAGTTTACAGCGCGACGAAGGCTGCCGTTCGCTCATTCGCACGCACGTGGTCGGTCGACTTGAAGACGCAGAAGATCCGCGTCAACGTGGTTAGCCCTGGCGTTGTGCCGACGCCTGCTTACAGCCTTTCGCTGGGCATGAGTGCGGAGCAGATCGATCAGTTTGTGGAGAGCTCGATCCCGAACATTCCGCTAGGACGGGCGGGTACGACGGATGAGATCGCGAAGGCGGTGCTCTATCTCGCGTCCGATGACAGCAGCTATGTAACCGGCATCGAGCTTTTCGTTGACGGCGGCCTCGCACAGATCTAACTTTTTATCTGAATTGCGGATGGCGAGTTGCAGCTCTTAAGCGCTGTACTCGCACCGCGGATGTCAAAACTTCCACTACATTTGCACACGAGAGAAGAATCTCCCATGGTTGATGAAAAAGCGGCGCGCCACTTCAAAATGCATTTCAAAATTTGGAACACGCAAGCACATTTTCTTTGTCATCTTCTTTGGAATCGACGTTGAATTTCATCGGCCTTTCGGACGCGAACGTCATGAACTCTACAGAGGTGGACCAAATGGTGTTATGTTTCCTGGTTTCCGGAGGAACCTCTTCATGCCCCGGTAATTCAGCCATCGTAGCTGAGGCGCAGTCTTCGACGTTGGAACAGCAATCGCCATGCAGAGTCTCACCACGAGTTACTATTATGAGATCCTCAGGGGGTTCATCGAATAATTCCAATCGCGAGCCAAACTCTGAGAGTTCTTCGAACTGTTTGCCGAGCGAGACCAGTTCGCCAGGTAATAAACACCCAGCGACTGGAACGGCGCCAAGAAGGGCGTTTCCAGCCTATGACCGCCTGGAAATCCTCTCCCCGGAAAGTCCGCTCAAATTGGCAGAAGAGAACGAGCTTTCACTGCGTATCCATGGCGCGGGTTTGACCACGCTCGGCACGATACAAACCCAATTTCGTGGCGGAAACCCGGAAATGCCCGATTCTGTCCACGGAAGCAAGCAGTCGGTGCAAGTTCTCCATCACCCGGACGGAAGTCCATACATCAACATCGTGCCTATGCGCCTCGGAAAACTTCAGCTGACGCTGGACGGACTCTTTCCCGACGGAGGTGCGGTTCTTAAGAAGATCCTGGTTGATGTTGAGCCAAGCCACGAGCGTCCCGACAAGTTGCTCATTGGATCACTTGGCGCGTTACAGCGAAACGCCACCACAATTTTTGTGGGCCTTGATGCGTTTAGAACCCCGACTGCGCTGGATATATACGCGAAATATGGAAAGCTGGGCACAACGCTTTTGATCGATCCTTCATTCGCCCGTTTTAGAATAACAACGTTGGATCGAACATCTCCTGTTCGCTTGGATGAACGGACTGGTTCACTGACGCCCGTCCATCCGGGTCAAGCTCTGCTCGAAACCACATTCGGCGGCAGAATAAATCTGACGTGCGTAATCGTTGACGAAGCACACAATCCGGATCGTGGCGACTTCGGGAGAAATTGCCAACAGATCCTCGCATCCGGAGAGAAGCTAGGATCGGTGGACTAGTTCAAGATGCGGGGACGCCGGTCGAAGCAGTGGCTTCACTGCACGTACAAGACGTATGGACGCTATGCTGGGTGGCCGATCATACTGCCGGCGAGCATGTTGCCTCTCATCGAAGATCTTCTTCGGCTGCGCGTGGGACCGGGATGCGGCTGGCCAAGCGCACGCGGCAGGCCTTCCTGGCCGCGCCGGCAGAGCCAGGCGCGGAGCCGGAGCGAGATTGCGCTGACCGAGCTGCTGGCGTGCAGTCGTTGTTCCTGAATCTCCAGTTCCGTGCGGGTCGGGAGCCGGCCGACGGAAGCGGAGCTGCGCGGTCTGAGCGAGCGGGCAAGGCCCACGAAGATGCAGCGTGCGAGGGAGCGGCTGGAGTCGGTTCGCGCGTATTCCGCTTCTTTGCCAAACACGCGGTAAAAGAAAATGTGATTCCCTGATATCGAGTAGTCATTCCCTGATACAGAATTTATAATTCCCTGCTAAGTTTGCATGCTGTATCGGTTTCCGCAGCTGGAACTGCTCTGAATTGAGGGTAATAGAGCGAGCCTCGCCCGAATTTAGTGGGCCAAATTTGCAAAATTCCCTGTAAAGTTCCCTGTTAGCAGCGAATTGTGCCTAGAGACTGGTTCGCTGATGTCTCCGTCCACCACCAAACAGTCTTACGTCTTCTTGAATCTGCAAATAATAGCTGGCACTCCTTCAATATCCCCGCAACATGGGCGTGTTTTGCTCCTAAAGGACACAGGAGAGGATTCTCCGTCCACCGAAATCTGCTGCTAAACAGAGCCATTCTCTGATCGGGAAATCCCGAGTGTCCTCCGGAAACTAAGAATGCCCGGGACGCACAGATTTGAACCGCCTCACAAGCGATCAGACAGCAGATGAATGAGCGGATCGCTGGAAATCGAATGTCGCATGGATCCAAAGTTTTCGAAAATCCAGACAACATGCCCGACATGGGACGTGGGTTTCCGATACATCACCGTCCAGCAGATGCGCTGACTTCTGCTGACCTTGCGCGCATGGCCACAAGTCCTGATTAGCCTACAACACGGCGGCAACACGGCAACGAGTGCATTGGCCTGCTCTCGCCATTTGAGTTTCCACCATCGCCCGTGCTTCGTAAAAACAATAAGGCCTCACTTACCTATCGAGGTGGAACCGACACGTGATCCCGTTAGCTCTGCTCTGCGCCTCAAGTAAACAAGATGACCGATTCAGATGCAGTGTGAACCTCAAACAAAGAGATCAGGTTCTGCGTGATGGGCAACAATACCGGTTCGTCCGGGAGCTATCTCCGCCGCAAGCTGATGTTTATCCTGGTAATCCCCGCTGTTTTGGGCACGAAACGGTATCGGTGCATCGGTGAACAATCCATCGAGCCGATTGTTCAGTCCCTCTATAGCGAGCCCGGTCTCTGCTTCGCTAAGACGACCGGTGCCATAGACGGCAAATGTGGGCAGCACTTCCATGCCGGAGAAGAACAAGGTTCCGTGAGTGATGGGAAAGAGGATCTGCTCTAGCGAACCGTTGATACCGCGCGCACCATAATCCTCAAAAGGACCACCAACTGTGACGGAGAGCAGTGCCCGTTTGCCCGCAAAGCCGCCTTCTCCATAGCGGTGTTGATTCCCAGCATCCTTGTATCCGTAGGCCAACCCGTACGCAAAGACGCGGTCAACCCAGCCTTTCAGGATCGCCGGAAAGCTGAACCACCATATCGGAAATTGAAAGACGATAGCGTCTGCCTGGCGCAGCTTGGCCTGTTCGTCCTCCACGTCCTGAGTTTGCGCGCGCTTCGCATATGCGTTCCCGGATTCGCTGACGAAGCACAGTCGGTCCTCGTTCACTCGCTGAGGAAAGTCAGCCGCATCGAAGACCGCTTTCCAGTTCATCGCGTATAGATCGCTTTCGAGAACGCGATGTCCAGACGCAAGCAAGCTTGTCTTGGCGGCTTCCACGAGCGTGTGTGTTAGGGACGTAGGCTCTGGGTGAGCATGGATCAGCAAAACACTCTTCTGCATTTGGCTTCCTCTGGGTGGTACATCCTGACTCCCTAAAGAGATGAAGACTGAAGCTTCTAAGATGCAGAAATAATGGTACTTACAAATATGTGATGTACTATCAAAAAAGATAGTGTAGTGAGGAGCAGCCGTGACGAAGCGTCGTTTCAAAGAATACGAACTGGAAACCGGCTGCGGCGTCGAGGCCTGTTTAGAAGTGGTCGGGGGAAAGTGGAAGGGGCTCATTCTCCACCACCTTATGCAACATGGGACGCTGCGCTTCAATCAGCTTCAGAAGCTGAAGCCGAACCTGAGCCCCCGCATCCTCACCGCCCAGCTTCGAGAACTGGAGCGAGATGAGGTAATAGTCCGTGAGGTCTATCCAGTCGTTCCACCGAAGGTGGAGTACTCGCTGTCACCTGCCGGGGAATCGCTTCGTGAACTGATTCAAGCGATGCAGAAATGGGGTGATCGTTTCCTCGTTCGGGTCAATGCACCCGTTCGGAAAACCTCGGCCAAGTGACACCAGTCGAAAATCCCATGGTTGACCTCTCTGGGAAGAGGCAAGCTCCCGCGAGACACATTCGGTGAACTTCGGAGAGTTATGATTTGTCGAGTCCATGTCGCTTGGTGGTAAATCGCCAATGCGTTCATTGACACATTCTGTCCGCATAACCGGCAATGGAAGAATGTTGCACTGAACGGAGATAATTCGGATAATGCGGCTTATGAAAATTCGGCCTGGAAAGCGGCTCACTCTGTTCGCGTTCATAAGTGTTGGCCTGGTTTGGGGACAGACCGGCACCAGCGGGCGTGCCGCGGATTCCTCTGCGCCTTCTGCTATTTCTCCCGCGCCAACGCTAGCCGCCCTCACCACTGCCGAACACGAGATCGACGGGCACGACCCCGGCCCCGCGACTCCAAGTCCTGTCACTAGCCTGTTAAAGCTGCTGCTGGCCAACGTCAACTCGACCCAAGCAATGACGTACCTGAAGACACTGTGGGCGACCGACCGCTACTTTGACTTCGCCAGATTTCAGCAGACCGCAAAGAATGCCGCAGAGATCATGCGGCAGGCAGGACTGGAGGACGTCCAGATAGGCCAGGGGCCCGCCGACGGTGTAACGCAGGACGGCTTTTGGACGCAGCCCATTGCGTGGGACGCCCATTCTGCCACGCTGGAAATCGTCTCGCCACGAGTCCCAGATGATATGCGCATACTCGCCGACTACCAGAAAGTTCCTACCTCGCTATGCCAGTGGAGCGGTCCCACCGCTGCCGGAGGCGTAGAGGCGGAGATCGTGCTGCGGCCCAAGGACATTCGCGATGCGGACCTGAAAGGCAAGCTGGTGCTTGGCCGCCGCATGTCCAAGACGGATTTGAAGCAGGCCGGCGCTCTGGGTTTGATTCGTGAGAGCGAGGTGAACCGGACGCTGGTGAACGAGCGCGACTGGGAAAACGATTTCGGAGATAACGGCTGGGCCTTCAACAAAAACGACACACCGCTGGTATGTTTCTCAATCACGCCGCGATCGCAGCAATACCTTGAGGAATTGCTGAAGAAGGGCCCGGTGAAGGTCCGCGCCAACGTGGATACTCGCTACTACAGCGGCCATTATCCCTGGGTAACTGGAGTCATTCCCGGCACCGACGGTCCAGGAGGGGAGGAGGTGCTGACGCTCGGCCATTTGTATGAAGAGGGCGCGAACGATAACTCCAGCGGCGTCGCATCCATTCTTGAAGCCACTGCCACCCTCAACCGGCTCATCAAGGAGGGCAAGTTACCCAGGCCAAAGCGGACCATCCGCGTCCTGGCCATGGGAGAGCGCTACGGCACGCTAGCGTATCTTGATGCCACCCGCGACAGAACCAAGCGAACCATTGCCGCCATGTGCATCGACACGCCCGCAGGATGGCAGTACCTGGCAGGAACGCAGTTCGACTGGTCCGTGAATCCGCAATCGGCTAGTTCTTTTGTGGATGCATTTATTGTGCGCCTTGCCGCGGAATATTACCCCATGGTGCGCCGCCCCCATTCATGGAGCGAGTACAACATGGGCGCATTCGACGGAGGAACGGACGATGACCTCGGAGAGTCGATGGTCGGCATTCCCACGGTGTCGCCGCATAGCGGGCACGGAATCCCGGCTCACCACACCAGTTTCGATACTCCCGCCCAGGTCGATCCCAAATCTCTGCGCGACCTCTCCGTTATGAATGCGGCTTACACCTACTTTCTCGCCTCCGCAGGACCGGAACAAATGCACTGGCTGGCCGAGTTGGCTGTGCAGCGCGGATACGATCAGATCAACACGGCGACGCGAAACAGCCTGGACCTGATCGCTGCGGCGCAGAACGCCGCCACCCTGGGCCATTTGCTCTACTGGCAGCCGGCACGCGTGGATTACGACCTGGCCCGCGAAACCAAGGCGGTGAAACAGGCCGCGGATCTTCCGCATGAATTGGAGGCGCTGACCTCCTTCGCCGCTGCGCAGAAAGCGCGAATCCGAAGCGCCGTCCAGGAGCGTGCAACGGAACTGCATTTGGGAACGATCGACCCGATTGCCCCAAACTTCGGTCCAGAAGCCGAAAAGATCATCGTTCGCCGCAAGCGAATGGGCGCCCTCCCGCTGGATGAGATTCCGCGCAGTCAGCGGGAAGGATTTCCTTCCAGCGGCTTCTGGTCGCCAACCACTGCAGCGCTTTACTGGTGCGATGGGAAGCGCAATCTAGCCGAGGTCATTCAAAACACGGAAATGGAACTGGGCCCGCAAAATAATTTTGACTGGGTCGGCTATTTCAAATTCCTGCAGCAGCACGGTTATGTGGACTTCGTGCAACAGTGACCCTTGTCAGCAATTAACAAATGGATGTGACCTTGACTCGTCCGGAGCCGAAGACGAAGCCTTTGATTCCTGGTCTGGCGCGCCTTCCGCTCGAAAAGTGAGTCTGTGGACAACGGTCTAAGGCTTCTTTGGTCAATCTTGCATTCTAGCTGCGCATTCTATGAGTTTGGTCGCTCGCCGCTCGAGTCACCGCGCTCATCTTGTTACTCCTTTCGTTACTCGCAGCCGGGTTGAGCGGACAATTTACCAGAGGTCATCTAGACTGCAGGCCACTAAATGCCGGGCTTGCGGCCATAGGTCAACGTCCGTTTTCACGATACTTCAATTGTAAGTTGACGCCCGCGTGTTCGATCTTCTTTTTCTGTCACCAGTTACAGCGTTTCACGAAGTATCAGTTGTGGCCTGGCAAAATCTTGCGACCAGCTTTGTAGAGAAAAACGAAAAAGTGTGCAAAATTGAACAGACTCTAACAATCGCACGGCGCTAGGCTGATTTCCTCTCCCCCGGAAAATGGGGTCCAACATGCTCGACTCTCGAAACGCTTGCTATCCTCACCGTCATAATTGTGACGGATCCTTCGACTCGATTTGTAGAATCTGCTTCGCAACTATCGCCCAAAGTCGGGATGAAGCGTCACTGCAGCAATACGAAAACAGTCACTATTGCGAATGGCGGGATCTCGTTAATTTTGGGGTGCAAGGGCCTCGCCCCTCGAATCGGGGATTATTCTTAGTTCCTCGTCCCACGCGCAACGAGACAACCGATTCAGAAGCGATGTCCTCTCCACCTGTCTCTCACGAGTGTGGTTGAACAGGTTCCGGGCGTGGTTCGCCAACTGTCGTTTGTGCTATTGAGTTACTTTGCGACCTATTTCAGAAGTTATGCAAATGACGAGTAGAATAATACGAAACTGGGTGCATGCTCTAGATTGGAAACGAAGTTATATTTAATTCTTTATGGTCAATAGTGAGCATCATAATGTATGTTGGGATGGAGGTCATTAACTCACACCCGCAATCGGGCGACCAATTCGAACCTCGCTATCTATATAAAGAGCTAGTAGCGATACAGGTTTGACGACACCTGGTCCTGGAACATAGCACACCCCCCTTTGTGTGCAGGCCACCTCCGGAGTAAAGGTCACGGCTCTCCCTGCCGCGACCTATCAATCAAAGGCAAACGAATATACCAGGACAACCTTGCGCCCAAGGCTAACAATGGGTTGGAAGGAAGTCGTGTTTTGGTCGGGATAAGGGCGAACTATTCACATTTTTCGGCTTTAAAGGAACGCGAATATGACGGCTTTCATTCATAGCATTCGAAATTTGGCAGCTGGATCGATCAGGGTCGGATCCATAGCACTACTTGCAGCGCTACTTAGCGCAACCACCTACCACTCCGCATCGGCGCAGACGGCGCCATCGCTAGGGGCGGCCCAAAGTTTTGCGGTTCTGGGTGCGTCTACTGTGACCAATACCGGGCCCAGCGTCATTACTGGAGACCTGGGAGTTAGTCCGGGTACAGCCGTCACCGGCTTCCCACCTGGGCTTGTTTTGGGAGGTTCAATCCATGCAGCCGACGCCCTCGCGGGGCAAGCTCAGGCTGCCACCAATACGGCCTTCACAGATCTCGGCAACGAAGCCTGCACCATGACCTATGACCTTCCAACAGACCTGAGCGGGCTGACTCTGGTCCCGGGAGTTTATTGCTTTTCTTCCTCGGTAGGACTTACTGGCACACTTACCCTTGATGCACAAGCCGACCCAGCTGCAGTTTTTATCTTCAAGATTGGAAGCACGCTGATAACGGGAAGTAATTCGACTGTTCTTCTTACCAATGGTGCGGGCCAATGTAATGTATTCTGGCAGGTTGGGAGTTCGGCGACCCTTGGTACGGGTACCACATTCGTTGGCAATATACTCGCCTTGACGAGTATCTCGCTCCAGACCAATGCAACTCTGTCGGGGAGAGCGCTGGCAGAAAATGGCGCAGTAACTTTGGATTCGAATACAGTTTCGGTTCCCACTTGCGCTGGGCCCGTTCTTACGCCACCCACTATCAGCAAGAGCTTTTCGCCGGCTACTATTGCTGCCGGAGCGAGTTCTACTCTTACTCTTACTCTGACCAATACCGAAAGCACTGCCGACAGCCTGACGGCCCCCCTCGTTGATACGTTTCCAATGGGCTTGGTTGTTTCCGGCACTGGCACTACCACTTGCGGAGGAGCAGTCGATGCCAATATAGGGGGCACGAGTGTGACTTTAAACAGTGGTTCAATTCCTGCCAATGGCTCATGCACGGTCACGATTGAAGTGACTGCGGTAACTGCCGGCAACTTCATCAACTCCATAAGTGCAGGTGTCCTGCTGACCGAAAGTGGAAGCAACGCCGGCCCGACCGTCGCTACGCTCACAGTTACAGGTGGCAGCACAGGAACGACCGGCAGCACGGGAACGACGGGCAGCACCGGGACCACCGGAAGTACAGGCAGCACGGGTAGTACCGGCACGACCGGAAGCACCGGAAGTACAGGCAGCACGGGCAGCACCGGCACGACCGGCAGCACCGGGACGACAGGAAGCACCGGCACGACAGGAAGCACCGGGACGACAGGCAGTACAGGCACGACTGGCAGTACCGGGACCACAGGCAGCACTGGCAGCACCGGCACGACCGGCAGCACGGGGACGACCGGAAGCACCGGCACGACAGGAAGCACCGGCACGACAGGAAGCACCGGGACGACAGGCAGTACAGGCACGACTGGCAGTACCGGGACCACAGGCAGCACTGGAACGGGTGGTGGCACCGTCGCTCCCACCATCGGCAAAGCCTTCAGTCCGTCTTCCATCACGGCGAAGGGAGTTTCTGGAATTACTCTCACCTTAAGTAACTCGAACAGCACTGCGGCTAGGATCACAGTGCCTCTAACGGACAACCTGCCAAGCGGTTTGGTGATTCAAGGTGCTGCAACTACAACCTGCGGCGGAGTCGTGACAGCCATCAAGGGCGACACTTTTGTTACCTTGACCGGAGGCTCAATTCCAGCCAAGGGTTCGTGCACGATCAAGGTGCCCGTAACCCCCAACTGCGTCTGTGTCGGGAGCTACTACAACGTCCTAAAAGCTGGGGTATTGCAGACCAGCGAAGGGAATAACACACAGCCAACAGTAGCAACATTGACTGTGTCTGCACCCTCGCCGGCTGGCGGACCGCCCACGCTTGAAAAGTCCTTCTGGCCAACGGACATCATTCCGGGTGGAACTTCAAGAGTGACCATCGTCCTGAAAAATCCGAATGCGACCGCTGCCAAAATGACTGCACCTTTGGTTGACGATTTGCCAGCCGGACTAACGGTTTACGGCGGCACCACAAACACCTGCGGAGGGACGGTAACTGCCAACGTGGGAAGTACATCTGTGACACTGACTGGCGGCACTATTCCGGCGAACGGTTCGTGCACTGTGAGCGTGCGCGTCCTGGTCGAGAAGAAGGTTGGTACATACGTTAATAAACTCGGAATTGGAGTGCTGAAGACCGACAAGGGAAATAACCTAAGTCCGGCTTCGGGAACTCTCACCGTCACTACAACAGCGAATACTGGACCCACGCTAAGTAAGTCGTTCTCACCAAACTCAATCAAAAAAGGACAGAACTCGACTCTCACCATCACGCTAAACAATGCTACCGCCACTGCCGCCAAACTTACAGCGCCGTTCAAGGACCAAATGCCCAAGGGCATGGTGGTTTCCGGAACCGGCAGCAACACCTGTGGCGGAACTGTAACTGCCGTCAAGGGCAGTTCGTCGGTAACTTTAACCGGAGGGTCCATTCCGGCTAAGGGCACCTGCAAAATAACAGTACCCATAACTGCGCCATGCGCGAACTACTGGAACCAAATAGCCATTGGGGCATTACAAACGAGTCAAGGCAGCAACAAGGAAACATACGGTGCGGCCTTAACAGTAACCCTTAACTAAGGAAAACGTTTCACCTTCAACGACAACAACACTTCAGAGAGACCATTCTCTGAAGTGTTGTTGTTAGGGTGAAGTTCGCTTAGGAATAACGCTGCAGCGATGGAATCGCACCTTTGGCACTGACGACAGTAGGTAATACGGGAAGAGGAAAACAGGTGATGAGCAAAATTTCTTCGCACAGCGACGAGACTGTTGAACTCTCCAAACCCCGGAAGTCGAAATCTGGAGGATCGTCGTATCCAGCGAATGCGGACAACTCCGGTTTTCGTCGTGGCGTCATCAGCATCTTTATCCTATTCAACATGGTCGCCATTCTCAGCTGGGCAATCCCGTTGCAGGTTGCGCCACTCCCGCAGATCAAAGAGATTGTTCGGCCATATTTGCTGTGGACGGGGCTGTTTCAGTCCTGGGATTTCTTCGCGCCGAATCCCCGGCCGGTCAATTCCTATATCGAGGCGGTTGCAGGCACCCGGGACCATCACACGCTGGTGTTCAATTTTCCGCGTATGGAACAGCTCAGCTACAGCCAGCGCTATCGCGAGGAGCGATATAGAAAATTTGCAGAGGTTTTGTGCGACTCGCAGTATGCAGCACTCTGGCCGGATGTTGCGAGACATGTTGCCAGGCTGCTGGACAGTTCAACGGATCCTCCGCAGACGGTGGTTCTGATGAAATTTGAGTCGCCGATCCAATATGGAGTGACTCGCATTCCTGAGGCAACTCCCAAGCCGCAATTCTTCTACGAATACTATGTCAGCGGCGAGGACCTGCGATGACTCTGGCGAGGTTGCGCGAAGCATGGGAGGGCTTTTTCTTCACTCCCCAGTCTCCTATACCGATTGCAGTTTTCCGCATTTTGTATGGAACCTGCGTCACGCTGACGTTGATCCTGCTCCATTCGGAATGGCTGGATTGGTTTGGCGTCCATAGTTGGGTGACGTTGTCGACAATGTCACAGGTCGAGCCCGGAGTCCGGCTGAATCTCTTCACCGTGATGCCGCAGAGCAATATCTGGATTAGCGCATTCTTCTGGATCTTTTTGTGCTTCGCAACCTTGCTCACGATTGGATTGTGGACTCGCCTGAGCAGTATCGCCGTGTTCGTTTGCCTCGCCTCCATGCAACAAAGGAATCTCTACATCCTGCACGGCGGGGATGTGTTTCTGCGCGTGACAGGATTTTTCCTGATGTTTGCTCCCGCTGGAGCAGCGCTATCGCTAGACCGGTTCATACGGGTACGCAGGGGGCTCGAAGGCGACGCAATTGAGCCGCGAGCTCCGTGGGCACAGAGAATGATTCAGTTTGAATTGGCGTTGTTGTATTTCTCTTCCTTCTTATGGAAGATGAAGGGCGCGCCGTGGCTCAATGGAACAGCGCTATTTTATGTGTTTCACATCCATGCGATTCAGCGTTTTCCTGTTCCCGCCTGGACGCAGCAACTCTGGATTTTGAAGCTGGTCACCTGGTATACGCTCGTTCTTGAGTTCAGCCTCGGCGTTCTGATTTGGTTTCGACCCTTTCGATATCCGCTGCTGGTGCTTGGATTGCTGTTCCAGCTTTCGATCGAATACTCACTGAACATTCCAATGTTCGAGTGGGACGTGATGACCGCCTATGTGTTGTTTGTCGATCCAATGGATCTGCAGCGGATGGGTCGCGCTGCTCGCAACCTTATTCTGCGGCGGAATCGAACGGCAGTTCCGGTGGCGTAAGGGATGTTGCTGCCTGCGCCGCGTTGTCGACAGCTGCACTTTGATTCACATCAATCCTGTTGCGAACTTCCAGCCTGACGCACCATTTGACCAGTACTTTCAGAGTTTCCAGTGGGGCTGCAACTTCGCGTGGAAGTCATGCGTGCGCCCCTCGTGTTCACGGTCCGAAAAACGGAGAAATACCGGTAGGCTGCACTAAATAAACGCGTCACGTGATCGCCGCATTCATCCGCACCCGGAGATGCACGCGATCAGCCGGTCGCAATTACCCCGCCACACTCGCCAAATCAGAATGCCTGGATACGCCCGGTGGGTTCAGGCGATATTCAATGACACCGAAGCGGCGAGGTTTGAGTGGCGCAACAACGCTTATAAGATTGATGTTTCAGAACCAGGCGTGCCCACAATACTATGTGCATGAGCGATACGCCCGCGTGCAACTTGCGGAGCGAGGTCTGCATTGCCGTGCCAAATCTGGTTCCGTGGTATAGAACTCTGAATAGCCCAGTGCGCAATTTCGAGAAAACCCGAACGGAATTCCAGGAGATACTCGTCAAGCCCATTCGCGAACTCGGGCTCAAAATCGAGGGTTCTCCGCTGGAACGATTCGTTCAGCAGCTTTATCGCGAACTGGAAGCCAAAGGCGTCCACAAGTTCCGTCCGTTTTGTTATCTTACCGATGAATGGGGATGTCCCTCTGGCGAGCCCGTCATCGGCATTCCGTTCTATCTGGCCAACCCGGACCTATCCCAGCTTGAGCGCGATATGAACGACCTGGAAGACGCTCGCGAGATCATGATGTACATGCGTCATGAGGCCGGACATGCATTCAATTACGCGTACCAGCTATACAAGTCGGCTGAGTGGCGCGATCTCTTTGGTCCGTTTCGCCGCGCATATCGCGACGATTACCGTCCCATCCCGTTCTCGCGGAAGTTTGTGCGCCATATGGCCGGGTGGTACGCGCAGAAGCATCCGGATGAAGATTTTGCAGAAACATTTGCGGTCTGGCTCACGCCGCGCTCGCAATGGCGAAAGCGCTACAAAGGCTGGGGCGCACTGGCCAAGCTCAAATACGTCGATCGCGTGGCGCGAAAAGTCGGGAATGTTGAGCCCATCCGGCGTCGCGGCCGCACCGACATTACCGTCGATGAGATGGAATCGACGGTCGGTGAGTTCTATCGTCTCAGCCTGCCGGAGGAGATTCCGGTGCAGGAACTGGCACTGGATGCCGACCTGGCGGACATCTTCAATATCTCCCGCAAGCGACATAAGGGAGTGCGACCTGCCCAGGAGATGTTGCGTCAGCATCGCAAACTGATTGTCGACAAGGTTGCGTATTGGAGCGGCGTGCAACGTCCAACCGTCAAGCGACTCGTGGAAGCTATCTGCAAACGTGTTGAGGACCTGGGTCTGCGCGTGGACGTTCTGCGCGAGTCCGAGTACCTGACGGAATTCACTGTCTACACAACCGCACTCTCAATGAATTACCTGATCCGTGGAAAGTTCATACATTCCTGAAGCGTGCCGGCAGTTGCCCGCACTCCGATTGGAGACCGCATGACTGGAACGAAGTTGAAAGTCGCCGTGCTGTACGACTTATGGGAAGAAGAACCGGTTGAAGTGCAGGAAGAAGTTCCTGCGCCGCGCAAGCGCAAGGGTCAAAAGAAACGCAAGAAGAAACCGGTGAAGCACGACCGCGAAGAGATCTTCGAAGCCCTGGAAAAACTCGGTCATGAGCCGTCGTATTACGTTCTTAACGGCCGCCTGCAATCACTGTTCGGACTCGCCAAATGTGGTGCCGATCTCATTTTCAACCTCACGGAATCCTATGCGGGCGATGACACTAAGGAGATGCATGTCACTGCATTCCTGGATCTACTCGAAATCCCCTACACCGGCGCGGGACCGCACGCGAACATTCTTGCGCAGGACAAATCGATCGCCAAGAAGATGTTCGCTTTTTACGGGATTCAGTCGCCCTACTTCGCGACGGCCTATCGCGGCACGATCGACCACGCACATGACATCTCGTTTCCGCTCATCGTGAAACCCACCTCCGAAGATGGATCCATCGGAATCGATGCCACTGCTGTGGTTACCTGCGTGAAGGATCTGATGGAGCGCGTCTCCTATATACAGACGGAATTCGATTCTCCTGCGTTGATCGAGGAGTACATCGAAGGACGCGAGATCTACGCCGCCATCCTCGGCAGTTACGAGAACGCCCATGCACTTCCGCTCGTAGAACTTGACCTTTCGAAGCTTCCGAAGGGCATGCCCAAGATCGCCAGCCAGGATGTGAAATTCGAGAAAGACTCGGAAGCTTATAAGCTGACGAAATCGGCGATCGCGGAAGACCTCGATGAAGAAACCGTAACCAAGCTCACCGAGATCGCGATCAAGGCCTATCGCGCCGTCAAGCTTCGCGATTACGGCCGCATTGACATGCGCCTATCGAGCAAGGGCGAGGTTTATGTCATCGAAGCGAATCCGAACCCATGGCTCTCCAGCGGACAAGAGTTTGCAATGGCCGCCAAGAAATCCGGCCTCTCCTATACCCAAATGATCGGGGAGATCGTGGACCTTGCCATGGCTCGGCACGGGTGAAAGATGGCAAGCCGTGCAGGTGAGTACACGCCAAAATGAAGAAAGCGATTCCTTACATTCATGAGGGTGAGTTCGGTTTGATTCTGCTCAAACGCGGTAACAAAGAAACGTAATTCCCTGTTAATTTAAACAGGGCAAATTGACTTCATTGGTTGAAAGTTCATTAAGTTCAGCGCAATGGATCGCTGCTTCTTTGTCACCGTCAGGGCCAATTTCGCAGAATTCCCTGTTAGCAGGGAATTGGCTCTGAGAGAGCCGTTCGCCGAAGACTCCGTCCACCACCAAACAGTCTTGGGTCTTGCTGAATCTGCAAATGCTAGCCAACAATCCCCAAGTATCCCCGCAAAATGGGTGCGTTTTTCCCCTGACGGACACTGGAGTGGATTCTCCGTGTACTGAAATCTGCCGCTCAACAGAGCCATTCTCTGATCGGGAAATGCCGAGTGTCCTTCGATCTCCTTCATTCCTAAAAGTGCCACACGGTCCTCAGCGCCACCGCGCGATTCTAGTGCTGGGTCTGCATCGACTCCTGAATGATAGCGTTGGCAGCGTTGCCGGCCACCACCCAGTTCGCGGAGCCGGCTACAACCGCTTCATCCTCAAACCAGAGATATCCGAAGTCGTCGATGCACTCCGGAAAATCCGGCTTGATGATGACATACCCTGGAATCACGGCACCCGGAATATAGGAGTTGTCGGCGCGGTTGTTGCTGTATGTCTTCATCTTCGAAACCGTGCCCACGCCGGCTACATACGACGTGCTGGATACCGGGTGCGTGCCGAGAATGTAATTGACGGCGCGCAGTGTGTATTCGGGGCCCACAATGTCTGGAAACGTCTTGTGAAGAAAGTACATCCGGATGGCCATGTCCACGACGGCGCCAGATCCGCCCCATCCGCCCAGACTCGGAGGCACTCCGAATGGGGTCGCGGCCAACTGCTGATCAAGACCCGCCACATAGGTCTTCACCGCGTCGCGCATTTGTTCCTTCGCGCCCGCATCCAGATAAGGCAACGCCCGCACAGCCGTCCAGCCTCCGAAACCCATCTGTTGCGGGGTGATCATCTGTGGGAACAGCTCCCTCAGGCGCGACTTGTAGGGCTCGGCGCCATGGGTGGCAATCGTTAATTCCAAAGTCGCGGCCCACTCCGGTCCCACGCCAAAGCCGCGATGCCCAAAGCCGGCCGGCGGCGCTGCCGGTGCGCTCGTTGTCCCGGAACTCGTTCGAGCGCCACGGGGGCCCGCTGCATGACCTCCGCCGTGGTCCCCGGACACCGCTCCCTGAGACGCTGCCAGCACGCCGCCACCCGCCGCCCCGGCTGGAGTCATGCCGGCGAAGGCCTCGCCCGCAGGGTTCTGCGTTGGGTGCGCTTCTTCGGCTTTCCATGCTCGGACCGCAGTTTCCAGGCACTGCTTCGCCAGCGCCGGGTCCCAATCTTTCAACACGTCGGCCGAGGCAGCCAGCGCCGCAATTGCGTTCCACTCAAAGTAAGGATTGTCGGTGGTGAAAATCCAGCGGTCGTCCGGCTTGCCGGAGTCGTTGCCCTTCACCTGATTCGGGCCGAGCTTCGGGTCATAGATGCGGCCATCCGTTTTCGACGCTCCGTCGCCGATCTGCGTATATTGGCGCAAATCCGGTTCGTGAGTCCCGCGGATTGCGTGGCCGATATTTTGATACTGCGCCAGGATGTACAGCGCGCCGTGCTTCACCTGCTCCACTGTATCCGGCACGCCATCCGGACGGTGCATCTCAACCTGGCGCGCGGCTTCATCCACCGAGAGCTCGTCATACTTCAGATTGAATGTGCGATACGCCAGAGCCAGGCTTTGAATCACGCTCAACTGAGCAGGCTCCTCCAGGTCAAAGTCGCCCGCGTCGTACCAGCCGCCCACGTTCATCCCAGGGATGCGATCGCCGCCTTTGTACTTCCCATCTGTTGCCGTCGCCTGATACCAGCCGTCGAATTGCTCTCCAACCACCGGCGCCATGCGGCCATCATCCAAGTGTGAAGCGCCGTGCCACATGTGGTAGCCTTCGCGAACGGAAACGTGATCCATCTGCTCCGCCAGGTGATGGTCCAGACTGTCCTGCCAAACATTCGCGTAGGGATCCTTGGAAATTGGAAATGGCGCAGTGCGCTGGTCTGCGTACTCGATGACATACAGGCCCGGGTCCTTCACCGGCGTGAAATCGAACTTCGAATAAACGTAACGCAACCACGGCGTTGACGGTGTGATCGGACCCTCGAACACCTGCTTATACGATCCGTCCGCCATCAGCCGCAGCACTTTCGCCGTCTTCGGGCCGTTGTACTTGGGATCGAGCTCGAGGATTGCGACTTTGGAGAAGCCTGGCGCGTACCCTACCTGGCTATGTGCGATCACGGGCGGCCGCGTCCAGTTCGGAATCACGTCCGGCCGGATGTGCCACACAATCGCGCCGGTAGTCTTGCCGGCTGGAATCAGCGATCGCAATACGAACCAGCCGTTCTGCGCGCGATCGCGTCCATCGTACAGCATCAGGTCGGCCGTATCTGATGTGACATTGACCCGCGCCAGCGCGTCGTCAACCCCGAGTGTGATGCTCTTCCCCTGGGCGAATGGCAGCGGCTGCGTGTACCCTTTGGCCTTGTCCCAGTCCTCCAGGTAATACGCCTTCTTCGGTTCGTCGGGCAGCGGCAACACCTTGATCATCGGATCGTCAGGCGTTCGCGGGAAGATGCCCGCTTTGGTTCCGTCCACCAGGTAAGCCTTGCCCATGTAGATCGAGGGCAGAAATTCCAAATTGAAGCCCGCCCGGCCTACCAGTTTCTGCGGCAGCGGCTTGTCGAGGTTGACGCTTACCTTTACGCCGCCAGGCTCCGCCGTGACCACCAGCGTGTAGCTGAGATCGAATGTCGGAAAAGCAAGATCCGCCGTGAGCCGGTTGTTGGCCTTATCAGCATGGCGCCCTTTCAGCGTTGCCACCAGGTCCCACTGCTCGGGAGTCGGCATCAGGCGCACATCCCCATTTGTGGCGATGCGATGGCCGTGGAGAATCATCTCCATCGCCGCGTTCTTTTGATCTACGAAAACGGGATGATACGTGCTGTCGTAAAGAAATACGCTGAATCCTTGAGTATCGAGGTAGCCCTTGTCGTTCACCTTCATGGCAAAATTGGAAGCGAAGAGACTTGTGCCGGAGGTCACGGCCAGGAGAAGACACACTCTGATTCGGGTCAGCATAATTGGGATCGAACCGCTCCTTTACCTGAACCTAACACGGCATGCACGCCGGAACAGAGCCATTCTCTAATCGGCGAATGCCGAGTGCCCCTCGGAAAGTAGGAATCGCAAGCGAGCGGACGAGTGACAGGACTATCATCACGACACCGACACGAGCAGGACGAGCCACTTGCTGCACTTCTGTATTTTCTGTAAAAAAACCTAAACCAACAGGATCAAATCACCCTAGTGAAAAAGCCAAAAATCGAAATTGCAGCCGCGCCGGAAGAATCATCCCCAATCAACGAAACGATGGAGTCGCGGTCTCTGTTCACCCGGCGGGAAATGCTGGGAATGACCGGTATGGCGGGCTTGGCGGCTTTGACCGGCAGCGCAGCGGGTGCTGCTCCTCTGGCTCAGCAAGCCGGTGCTGCCGGGAAGACTGTGCAAAGGCGTCCTCGTATCGCCTGTCTCGTCAGCTATTGGGGTTTGCCGACATCCCATGCCGACTGGATCGTGAACAAGCTTTTGGACGGTTATTGGTGGAAGGGCGCCTACACTCCTTCGCAGGTGGAGGTGGTGTCGGTTTACATCAATCAACTGGACACGAGCTTACTGGGCCAGAAAGTATGCAAAGCGAAAAACATTCCCATTTTTAAGACAGTGGGGGAAGCAGTCACGCTTGGCGGTAAGGAACTTGCGGTGGACGGTGTTGTCATCGTCTGCGAACACGGGAACTATCCAACCGATCTGAAGGGGCACTGGCTCTTGCCGCGCTGGTGGATCTACCAGCAGGTGATTCGGGTCTTCGAGCAGAGTCAACGCTCGGTACCAATCTTTAACGATAAGCACCTCTCCTACAATTGGGACGACGCCAAGTGGATGTTTGATAAATCCCGTGAACTGAACTTCCCTCTCACCGGAGGTTCTTCCATTCCCGTTTACTACCGCACGCCGGAGATAGGCCTCGCCGCTGATACCCCGCTGAAAAACGGGCTGGTGGTTGCAGACATGGCGGACGAAGGAGCCACCTTCCATTGCATTGACGTGCTCCAATCATTTATGGATCGCCGCAAGGGCGGGGAGACAGGCGTCAAGTCGGTGCAGTCCATTCGCGGGCCTGAAGCGTGGACGTGGGTCGAAGCCAATCCCTGGGCCCACAACTCGCTGGAAGCCGTGCGAAAAAAGTTTGATCTGCCGGCGGGACACTTTCAGCAGAGCGTCCAGGCCAACAAGAAACGCGGGCAATCCAACCTCTGCATCGTGAAGTATAACGACGGGACCGAAGCGGCCTCAATTTCCGGCAGCGATGTGGGCTGGACGTTCGCCGGCGATATCGAAGGGCAAAAAGACCCGATGATCGTCTCGATGCTTGGGTTTCCCGGCCCCATCTCGCAGTTCCACGCGGGAAATGCCCACGAGCACTGGCTTATCGAGATGATGCTGACCCGAAAGGAACCGTTCAATGCGGAGCGGCTGCTTGTGTCAACCGGGATTGTGAACTACTACATGGACTCCAACTGGCAGGACGGCCGTTACTCTGCCGTCGGACGCGTCGTCGAGACGCCGTACATGGACATGAAATATCGGTCGACACACGGACCGCTGTTTAACACCGGGCGTCGGCCGCCGGATACGCCTTACATACGCGGTTTTGCCACCGTGTAGCCTCTGCGCGGATGGATCCCACCGGCCCTGCAGGTTGAAAAAGTAAAACTGTCCGCTGAGCATGTTCTTCATATCGACCACTTGTTTGCGCGCATGCAGCGTCTTAGTACGTATGAGGCAAAGACGAACGCCATGACGAGAATCGGATCAAATTTATCCCAGGTACTGCCGCCGCCATTCAGTTGTGAATAGAACGCGAGAAGAAGATTGAACGCGAGACCAGCATAAACCCACTGAGCGAATCGAGGCACATTGGGAATCAGCAGGCCCAGGCCACCAAGGATGTGGGTCACGCCAATCAGAGGGATGATATAGAGCGGGTATCCGAGCTGCTGATTTGCGATCCTCCATTCGCCGGGATCGTGGATTAGATATAACGTTCCGAAGTACATCCAGACGACGGCGACTAGGCCGGTTATTATCATCGCGGCTATTTGAGTTGCTCGACCCGTGCGCGCGGGTTTGTCGGTTATGTGTTCAGGTTTCATATTAAAAGTGGTCCTCTTCTGGCGGTTTGAATAGTTGAAATTGTTCTGAAATAAGTCGCGTAGCGCCGCAGTTCCCAAGGAACTGCGGCTGATTCGGCTGGCCCGGACTTATGCCTTGACGGCGTTCTGTGCGGCAGCAAACACATCGCGTGCGGACGTCGTTCCCGCTACGTGCTCCGTGCCCGCGACTCCGAGATCCATCCATCCCGCGTTCACGCTCTCAAACATTTCTTCGGCAGGTCCGGTGTGGCCCTTCGGAACGCCGAACTGTTGGAACGCTTCTGCCCACCCTGCGCGCGGGACTGCGAAGGCTTTTACGTCGAGTTTCAGGACTTCACCCAATTGCCGCGCCACTTCATCCGCGCTTACCATCGAACCCAATTCGATGACACGATGCCCTGACCACGCCGGCCCGGTCAGAAGCTTTGCAACCTCTGCGCCGATGTCGTCTGTCGCGACCATGGTCGATTTCCGGTTCGTGGGATTGTAGAAGACCGGTAGTGTTCCGCCCTGAGCGGCCTGTAAGCCGAAAAGAAAGTTTTCGAAGAAGCCGCCTGCGCGCACAAACGCAACTGGAGATGGCAGGCTGCGAAAACCTTGC
Organism: uncultured Acidobacteriota bacterium; assembly: GCA_963737095.1. GTDB lineage: Bacteria > Acidobacteriota > Terriglobia > Terriglobales > Acidobacteriaceae > JAKAAZ01. The sequence continues at coordinate 549,304 of CAVTRK010000005.1, read as the reverse complement.
TCCATCAGTGATAAGCCTGTGATCATCCCCACTCCGCTTGGTCGATTCGCGCCCATCGACGAGAGCGCTACCACCCGCGTGGGCGATACCTTGTTCAGCGCGTCGACATAGTTGGCAATCACACCCTTTGCTTCTCTGTAATCGGGCGAGGGTGCCCAAACAGCCGGCAACATAACAAACGCGCCCGAAACACCTTTGAGCGCCGCCGCTATGGCTGTCGCATCGTTCCAGTCTCCATCCACCAACTCCACGCCCTGGTCTGCCCACTTCGCCGCTTTCTCGCGATCGCGCACAAGTGCTCGCACCTGTTTGCCTTGCTGCAGCAGATTCCGCGCGGTCAATCCCCCAACTTTTCCCGTAATGCCCATGACTAAATACATGATTGTTTTCTCCTTGTGCCTAGTATTTTGGCCGCCGATCCAAATGAGCGACCTGAAGATTAGAGGCGGATAATAACCATTGGTTGCAAAATAATCAGTGGTTATATTACCAATGGTTTTAAATTAACAATTGGTCGAAAAAGTCGCCCAAAAGAGCTAAGATATGGAAGTGACATCTACCTCACCAAGTCGCCGGATAGAACGCAAGGAGAGGTTGCGGGGCGAAATCCTAGCGGCCGCCAGCAAAATGTTTGCCGATCGCGGTTACGAAGCCGTGACGCTTCGAGAGATCGCGAAAGAGATCGGCTATACGCACGCCGTGATTTATCAGCATTTCCCCGACAAATGGCACATTCTTGCCGAGTTGAGCCGCGAGACGATCGGGCTGATGGTTCAGAACTTCGACGCGATTGCCGCTGAATATCATTCACCGAAAGAGCGTCTTTTCGCGACTTCACGAGGCTTGATTCAGTTCTGCACTGGCCATCCACAGCAGTTCCGCAACGTCTTCTTCGGGCCGGAGAACCGCAACGGCGTCCGCGCTGGACAATACATCGACGACATAGGCAGACCGTTGTTCGAACGTTTCGTGCAGCTCTTTTTCGAGGTTGCCAAGGCTGAAGGATTGCCAAACAAGAATGACATCGTGGTCGCTCACACCTGGTGGTTTGCGATCTTTGGCCTTGCCACACTCTTTGTTATCCAAGGGGTTGTGCCTGACTTGCCTGACCAGACTCTCGTGGTCGAGCAGACGCTCGCAACGCTTTGGGCGGGCGTCCAAGCTGTTCCGCGATTGCCGAAGCGCGCAATCGCGAAGCGATCCGCCCGATCCCGTTCCTCAAAGCACTAACAGCTTCTGCTTCAGCAACCGATCCCCGCGCGCAATGAGACCGCGCAACGATGCGGCACCCAGCGATTAGCCTGTCAAGTGATGGGCTCTCAGCGAATGGGAAACAAAGTCGATCTGGTGGGTGGCGGCCTGAACGCGACCGATACTGTGATCCCGGTGTCTGCCTTCCCTGCCGCTGGCTCCAAGACGGAATACAGCGAGCACAGTGTTTTGCTGGGCGGCGAAATCTCGACGGCCGTGATCGCCTGCCGCCGGACGCGTGGTCGAGACGCCGTACGTGAACATGAAATATCACTTGACTCACGGACCGCTCTTTAACACCGGCCCGCGGCCGCGGGATACGCTTTATATTCGTGGTTTTGCCACGGTATAGACTCTGCGCGAATGGATTATCCACGCGCAGTTAGTTCACAAATCCCCCGGCTTCCTTGGTCTTGTCACATACCCCATTGGTTGGCTGCGTCGGCAGGAAGTTGACCCATGCTGATCCTCCACCAGAAGAATTGGGCGGGCTAAGCATCGCTGGAGTGCTGAAGTCGAAGAAGTCGCTCATGTCTCCGTTACTCAGCCAGTGTTGATCCCGGGATGTCAGCGGCGGAACATTAAACGTCTTCTCGATAAATGCCAGGATAGCCGTGTAGTCCATGGGAGTGTGCGAGACGTAGTGCGGCTTGACATAAGGTGAAATCACCATCAAGGGCACTCGCAGACCGCTCAGGTTGAACATATCGTAGCCCCCATTCTGGGGTGTGGGAGCGGTAAGCGTCGCGTCGGGGCCAGTGTGGCAATATCCATAGGATCCATTGTTCAGATCCGGGCACTGCCCCTGGGAGTACGGACCTGGAACCGGGACCGTAATCGGCGGCACATGATCGTACAGGCCGCCTTCCTCGTCGTAAGTCAGAATGAATACGGAATCTTGCCACGCATCGCTATTCATCAGTGCGTTGACGATGGTCTGTACATAAGCCGCGCCTTTTTGAATATTGTTGTCGGGATGTTCGTCCAGGCCGCTCTTACCGGAGGCGGCTTCGATGAAGATAACCTGAGGCAATACTTTGTCGGGATCGCAGGGTCCTCCGCTGCAACTGCCTGCAAGCAGGCTGGTCAGATAATTCAGGTGAAAGGTCTTGCCCTGAATGGTGGGATCATTCCAGTCCTGGAAATTCGGCAAAAACATTCCATCCTGATAGTAGTAATGCCAGCTCACGTTCGCGTTATCCATGGCCCTGAAAATGGTCTCTGCGCTGTACTGTGGATGGCTCGCGTCCTGGTCCCCATATTCGTGACCGAATGAGCTTGCGGCGAACAAGTACATGCGGTTGGGATAAGTGGCGGTCAGGACCGGCGAGAACCAGCGATCACTGGTGGCAAAGAAGGTCGCCAGATCGTAGTAATACGGCAAATCGGTCTGGTTGTAGTAGCCCATGGCACGGCTGCCTTCGGGATCGTAATTGGTCTCGCTGGCGGAAAGGCCGCCGTTGGGCGTGTCCAGGAAATTGTTCATGGCAAATGAACTGGCCGTGTACTGGCTGGTCGTTTGCCACGCAGCATCCCCGCCGGCTAAACCAACATTATGATGGCTTTCATCCCAGGAAGGCGTCGGGTTCTGTGTACACACGGTTGCCTCATGGAAGGGCTTGACCTGTTTGCCGTCATGATGATTTGTGAGCACCACGTTTGGATCGAACCCATCTACATCCGATGAGCTGGCCTGGATGCCGAAGGGCTGTAATCGTTGGGCGCGATAAGCACCGAGAACGCCAAAGTAATTGTCGAACGACCGGTTCTCCTGCAGCATGAAGAATATGTGCTTAATCTTGCCCGCCGCGGCTGACGTGACTGTTACCGTGATGGCTTGTTTTAGCTGTGTACCATCTGCGAGCGTAGCCGTCGCGGTGTAGGTCGTTGTCGCACTCGGTGTCACCGTGATTGAGCCATGAGGTATCGGCGTGCATGCGGTGCAGACATTATTGTCAATCGAAAGCGCGGTTACAGAGCTGTCGAGATCCCATGTCAGCGTGACTGGTTGATTGGGTGCGACGGTGGCCGGGGATGCGGTCAGATTTATATTGACTGCGGTAATGGTGACACTGGCAGGCTGACTTTGTTGGCCACCAGCGCCCGTGGCGACCATGGTGTAGGTCGCTGTCGTCGGGACTGGAATGGGGATGCCCGTGGGATTTGAAACTGGCAAAGGGCCAGACTCACTGGGATCACCCTGGGGGAGGGCGGGTGTAAAGGTCACCGAAGTGGCGTTGGTCGTCTGCCACTTCAACGTGGACGACGCGCCCGCCACAACGATTGTGGGACTTGCCGTAAACTGCGAAATCTGCGGTGCGCCTTGGGCAACAGAAACCGATACGCTCTGAGGCGAAGTGCTGCCCCCTGGCCCCGTCGCTACGGCAGTGTAGGTTGTGTTTTCAGTGGGCTGGTCTGGAGCCGGATTGTTCGCCGTGGAGATTTGCCTTGTGACTCCATCTGCACCGACAGCTGTGATTGTGATGGAAGTGGCATTGCTCAATTGCCAGCTCAGATCCACAGTATCGCCTTTTGTAATGCTGCTACTGCTTGCGCTGAAAACCAGGGTCGGCGGTTGGGGTCGCGTCACCGAGACATCCACCTCCTGCGAAGCGCTGGTACCTCCTGGCCCAGTTGCGACGGCAGTGTAGGTTGTGTCTTCTGTCGGCTGGTCTGCAGCTGGATTGTTCGCGGTGGAGATTTGCCGGGTCACTCCATCGGCGCCCACGGCCGTGATGGCGATCGAGGTGGCATTGGTCGTTTGCCAGCTCAGGTTCACTGTTCCGCCGATCGTGATGGTAGTTTTATCTGCGCTGAAGGTGAGCGTGGGCGCGGGCTGGTTCACCGCAACCTTCGCTTGCCCCTGGGCGCTGCCGCCGGTTCCTGTGGCAGTTGCAGCATAGGTGGTGGTCTGCGTGGGCGTGTCTTGAACACTGCCGTTCACTTGGGAGTTGGTGGAGATCTGGCGTATGGAGCCATCCGCCCCGGTCGCGCTGATCGTCACGGAAGCGGCATTGGTAGTTTGCCAGGTCAACGTGACTGCCTGGCCTGTCGCGATGCTGCTGCTGCTCGCCGAAAAAGTAATCGTCGGGGTCGGGGTCGGCGTCACGTGAGAGCCGGTGGATCCGGAACCGCAGCCGATCAAGGCGATCAGCAGCGAAATTGCCGCCAGCTCAAACAGAATTTGTGTGCCTGTTGCGAGTCGTCCAATCCTGCTGCGTGTGGGGGATGAAATTCGCCGCTGCGGGCGGCTCCTAGGCATCCTGCTTCTGCTCCTGGTGTTGATCGCCTGCGAGATATCCCTGTTCAAGAGCAATACCTAGTACGCCTAACTTCCACAAAACAATATGTCTAATGGCTTTTCCCATCCATTCCCTTTCCGGATCAGAGTTCAGCTGGCAAGCGTTGGGGGTAACCCTTTGGCTACTTAGATTCTATGATGCGGCTCAAAGTTGATCGGGAGTGTTGCCCTCTTTTTGAGACGACAAAAATTCTCGTGGAGTTTCCTCAATTACCGCCGCTGGCTCGAAAAAATGCCTCGGCCTGAAATCAGCCATTGAGAAGAAAGTTGTGCAACCACCGATCCTTTGGCGCTATAAGACCTTGCAACAACAGGGCGTCCAACAATTAGCATAAGAAATGATGGGCGCTCAGCGTGGTGGAACCAAAGTCGACCTGGTGGGCGTCGGCCTTAACGCGACGGATACTGTGATCCCGGTCTCGGCATTCCCTGCGGCTGGGTCCAAGACGGAGTACAGCGAGCACAGTGTTTTGCTGGGCGGCGAAATCTCGACGGCCGTGATCGCCTGCCGCCGCTGGGGATTGCGCACCCGATACATTGGCCGGCTGGGCGACGACTACGCTGCGCGTCTTCACCGCGCTGCCTTCGACGACGTCGGTGTCGAAACTCGAATTGTTACGGTGGAGGATGCATCCAGCCCACAGTCCCTGATTCTTGTGGATGGTTCAGGGGAACGGACTGTTTTTTGTCATCGCGATCCCCGCCTCACCCTGCAACCGGCGGACATAGAACGCGAATGGATCAGCTCCGCGCGGGCGTTGCTGGTGGACGGATATCACACCACGGCAGCCATTTGCGCCGCAACCTGGGCGCGCGAGGCAGGCATCCCGGTCATCGCCGACCTGGATGTCTTGCGGCCGGGCATCGACGACTTGATGCCGCTGGTGGACTATGCCTTTGCCAGTCGTGAATTTCCCTCGGCGTTGACCGGAGAGCCGAATTTGAAGAAGGCTCTGACGATGCTGCAAGACCAGTTTCATTGCCGCCTGGCGGGTGTCACCCTCGGAGTGGGCGGCGTGTTGACCTGGGACGGGAACCAGTCAATTCAAAGGCCTGCCTACCGAGTTTCTACCGTCGATACCACCGGCGCCGGGGATATTTTCCATGCCGGATTTGTCTGTGGGCTGCTGCAGGACTGGCCCATCGAGCGCCAGCTGGATTATGCCTGCGCCGCCGCCGCGCTGAACTGTACTCGTGCCGGCGCTCGTGGACACATTGGAACGGTCAACGAAATTACGCGCCTAATGGCAGTTGGCACAAGGTACGACATCGCCGAGGTACGCTGATAAACGCCGACGGCGGCGGCTGTCTGACATTGCGGGTCGCATCCGTTTGTCGAGCTACGGCTGCAGATCTCGTTCTGGAAACATAAAAGCGAGCAGCACGATTCCGACGATTGTGAAATCGCGAAAGGCTGTTTCCTCGCCGTTCCACGCGTGCGACTGCCACATCAGGAACCATTCTCCGCCAACGGAGATGAACGCGACCAGCCACATCAGCAGCGATAGCGTCAGCGCGATGATGGGTATTCGCTTCGCCGCTTCAAACTGCACGGCCGGACGCCGGATGGCGCGCAATAGCGCTACGCAACCCAGCCACAGCAAAATTGCCGTCACCATCTCCCACACAATTATTGCGATGTAAAACGAATGGTCGGCGGTGGATGACGTAAGGGCCCGCCACATTCCCTGGTTCCCGGGAAATGTTGTGTCCATCATCAGGACGTGGCGGACAAGCTGGTAGTTCGAGTTGAAATCGGTCAGATTATTGAACACGACGAGCGAGTAGAAAAGAGCGATTCCGGCAAGGAGTAACAGCTTCGCGATGCGCGTGATCACATTCTGTCTCCCTGGATTGAACCTGAAGCCGGGTCGTCGGGGTTCATGCTAACTTGCAGCCCTGAACGATTCAACGGCAAACTTCTTGAAGAACGGCCCATGAAACCTCTCTGCAGGTGATAAATCCGGGGCAGCAATCTCCCGTTTTCGGGATATTCTCATCTTGGATTTCATACTCGGCCCCCAAAAATCGTGGGTCCTTCTTCCGTAACCTGTTGATATAACTTACGTATTCTTTCGAAAAGCAAGTGGCCGCGCAATTGCTGGTTAGTCGAAGCTAACCTCAGTTTTAGGTTTGAGCTCTACTCGGAGGATACCCTGGCGGTTCGACCCTTATGTCGTATCCAATGGACAGCCTCAGGCTGTTCCATCCAGCGCGCCGCCTTCTTTGGCTTAAGAAATCTTCTCGAGCTATCACGCCGTCGCCCAACCTGGACCAGATTTTTTGACCGCCCATTTTCTTATGTGCCTGCTCTGTTCCTCGAGTCCGCTGCCGGGTCCCTGCCGGCTAGAGTCATTTCTGCTGCTCCATTGCCCTGCATGAAGATTTAATCGACGCGCCTTATTCGCGTCGACAACTCAGTCCCTCAAAAACGAACGGACGTTATAGGTTCTGTGTACCATCCACCCGCTGTAGCTGCACAATCTGGCTGTTGGAGGAACGTATCCCGATGAAGCTCCTATTCTCCCGCTTAATTGCGGTCTTGATTCTGGTCTTTTGCGCCACCTTGGCATATTCGCAGACAACGGCAATCGTCACAGGAGTTGTGACAGATTCTCTGGGTGCCGTCATGCCTGGCGTAACTGTAGTGCTATCCAACCCGGCAACGGGTGTCAGCTATACGGTCAAGACGGACTCGGCCGGGTCATATCGGGTACCGAACGTTCCGCCGGGACCGGGTTATACCATCGAATTTACGTCCCAGGGCTTCTCGTCCTCCAAGGTGGACGGCATCTATGTCAACGTCGCTAATTCCACGACAGAGAATGCAAAGCTTTCTCCTGGCAACGCCCCGGTAGAGGTAAAGGTATCCGCCACCGGTCAGGGTGTGACGCTGGACACGACCGACGCCAGCATTGGAAACAACTTTCAGGTTTCCCAGCTCAACAATTTACCCGTGTATGACCGCTCTTCGCCGGCTGTTCTGTTTACCTTGCAACCCGGTATTACGCTCTCCGGCGCGACCACCGGTGCGCGAGTCGATCAGACCAATACCACGGTAGACGGCCTGGATGTGAACGATTTCGCCACTGGCACTTTTGCTTCGCATCACCGCAAACGCCCCGGTCGATTCAGTGCAGGAGTTTCGCGGCACCACAGCAGGCTTTACCGCCGACAGCGGCCCGGGTGGCGGCGGCCAGTTTCAACTGGTCACCCGAAGCGGAACAAACCAGTGGCACGGCAATGTGAATTTGTATCATCGCGACAACTCCACAACGGCCAACACCTGGTTTAACTCTGAGGTGGGGATTCGCACACCGAAACTGGTGCGGAACCAGTTTGGCGGATCATTGGGAGGGCCGATCAAGCACGACAAGCTGTTCTTTTTCTTTAATTACCTCAATTCTCGAATCTCGCAGGACTCGTCCGTGCTTCGCACGGTGCCGTTGCCATCCTTGACAGCCGGCAACGTTTCCTACATCAACAACAATCCTGGCTGCGTCTATACCAGCCGCCAGAACACAACTCCGGGCTGCATTAGTTCGCTGACTCCTGCGCAAGTTGCAGCCCTGGACCCGGCAGGTATTGGAGACAGCCCACAGGTTTTGAGCCTTTTCCAGACAATTTATCCCGCGGCGAATGATCTAACTACAGGCGATGGTGTGAACACCGGCGGCTTCCGCTTCAACGCCCCTACACCGGACGACATGACCAACTATGTGGGGCGCGTCGACTGGGTGGTGAATGACAAGATCAAGCTGTACGGTCGCGGCACGGTTGCTCGGGAAAACGCTGTCAACGCGGCGGCCCAGTTTCCTGGTGATCCGCCGGAAACCCAATTTATTGATCGCAGCTATGGGTACGTTGCCGGCATGGATTGGCAGATCAGCCCCTACAAATTTAACCAGTTCATCTATGGCAGCACGGTGCAGGACTACGACTTCCCGCGCCCTTCCAACCCACTAGGTATTTACCAATATTCTTTTGCGACCGGCGTGACGACGCTGATTGACAACCCCTACTCCAGCCCGTCCAACTCGCAGTCGCGACATGTGCCTATCCCAGAAGTCAGTGACAACTTTACCTGGATTCTCGGTCGCCACTCCCTGCAGATAGGCGGATATTTCAAATGGATTACTTCCCACGAAGTGACCACACTCGACTACAACTCGTATACCATCGGTCTCGGCGGCGAAGTTCAGGGTCTGGACGCGTCAATGCGGCCGCCAAACCTGCTGACACCCAGCGGAACCGCCCAGGTGACGTACGACAGCGCCTTCGCCGCGATGCTTGGACGCGTCGGTGCGCTATCGAGCACATTCAACTACGATGCCAGTGGCAATCCTTTGGCCCAACCGTCCCCCTTGGTGCGCAACTTCCGCTATTACCAAACGCAGCCCTACGTTGCCGACACCTGGAAAGTCACTCCGACGCTGACGCTGACGTTTGGCGTCAACTACCAATACTTCAGCGTGCCCTATGAAACCAACGGAATAGAGACCGTACAGACCACCACGTTTGACAGTTATTTTTCCGCGCGCCAGAAGCAGAGTGCGCTGGGTCAGAGTGGTCCCAATGCGGTACCGTTTATTACCTACCTTCTGGGCGGCCCAAAGAACCACGGCCCGGGATATTACAAGTCAAACCCGCTTGAGTTCGCTCCTCGATTTGCATTTGCCTATAACCCTGGATTCGATCCTTCCACGGTCATCAACGGCAGCATCGGCATCGTCTACGACCGCACAATCATCGACGCGATTCAATACCAGCAGAGCCAGTATTCCTACCTTTTCCAGCAGAGCCCAACCCAGAACTTTGGTAGTGGCACAGACCCGCGAGGCTCGCTTGCCACCGACCCGCGCTTGGCGAACCCACCAATGGCCGTCGCACCACCCACTCCCAAAGCCCCGTTCACGCCGTATGTCGACGGCAGCGGTAATCCGTATGGCCTGCAAAATGGCGGAGCTTTCAATGAAATGATCGACCCGAGCTTGAAAACTCCATACTCGATCCTGATCAACGTGGGAATGCAACATCAGTTCGCCGGTTCCTACATTCTGAAGCTGAATTACGTGAGCCGCCTCGGCCGCAGGCTGCTCGCGCAAGCCGATGCCAACCAGCTGATCGACTTCCCAGACCAGGCGTCTGGGGAACTGATGTCGCAGGCCATGGCGAATATCACCACCGAAGTGCGAGCCGGAGCCGATCCTACCAACCTGCCGGCTGAACCCTGGTGGGAGAACCAGGTCGCTCCCGGCTTCGGTCAGTCGCGCGGCTTTCCCAACAACACATCTTTGATCGCCACCGCACTCGAGTCACTTGTGTATAAAGGCGATTTTGCCGACACAATTCAGGCTCTCTCTGGCCTAATGGATTACAACGTCGGCATGGGTGCTCAGTTTTCTGAGAACACTGTCTACACCAACAAGGGCTTCTCAAGCTATAACGGCTTGCTGGTCAGCCTGCAGAAGAACCTCACGAAAAATCTGCAGTTTGACATCAACTACACGTGGTCGCACTCCATTGATAACGTCTCGCTCTATGCGAATCAAATTGCGTTTGGAGGGTATGGCTTCATCTGCGATGTGGTCCGCCCTCGCGAATGCCGCGGGAATTCTGATTTCGACACCACCAACTACGTCACCAGCGACTTCACCTATTCGTTGCCATTCGGGCGCGGACGTCAGTTCGCCAGCAGCATTCCCCGGTGGGCGGATGAGTTGATCGGCGGCTGGGACACGAGCGGCATCCTCACCTGGCATTCTGGTGAGGCATACAGCACGGTTTCAAGTGCGTTTGTCGCAGGATATGCGAATGATGCTCCAGCTATTCTGGTTGGTCCTAAGAGTGCTTTGCAGCATCACCAGCACAAGGACGCTAGCGGTGCCATGCAGATTTACGCCAATCCAGGCGCCGCGGCCGGGGCCTTTACGGGGCCGGTAGGCTTCCACATCGGCAGCCGCAATAACCTGCGCGGCCCGCAATTTTTCAACCTCGACGCTGGTCTGGCAAAGAACTTTATGCTGGTTCCCTCCAAGAATGTCACTCTTCAGTTCCGTGCGGATGCTTTCAACGTGCTGAACCATCCCAACTTCGTAAACCTTAACTATTTCAACAACTCCAGTACGATCGACATCACCCAGCCCAGCAACTTTGGGCAATTAACGGCTCAAGTGGACACTCTGCCGGGTTCCGCCCGCGTCGTGCAGCTTTCAGGCCGGATCCAGTTCTAAAACCTGCAACACAACTGCAAAGGCCTGCTGCACTCCGCAGCAGGCCTTTTCTTTTGGAAAGCGCGTGGTCACATCTCCGGTCATCTCGAAAGAAATTGACACGCGGCGCCTGCAAACCCTACGATCAGGCACCATGCGCCTGAGTATTCTCTGTTCCCTGTTGTTCGCCTTTTTGCCTGCAGCCAGTTCCGCCCAGGTCCCTGAATACACCATCACGCCGAATCAGAGCATGATCAAGTTCCACGTCAAATCCTCCGATCGATCTGACAGGCAAGTTTGAGCAGTGGAGCGCCAGGCTTAGTTTTACTTCTGCCCACATTGAATCCGGCGTGCTCGACATCCGGATTGAGGCTACCAGCGTACAGACCGGAAGCAACTTCAAAAACGACAAGCTAAAAAGCAAAGACTTCTTCAACGTCGCCCACGATCCGTGGATTACCTTTAAATCGACCAAAGTTGTTCAGACCAGTCAGACGACTTTCGATGTGCCCGGCATCTTCACCATCCGCGGAGTTTCACGGCCGGAAACATTGGTGTTGACGGTAGATCGAACTGGAACTGGCGCTGGGCGGATTCAAGGAACCATGGCCTTCGATCGTAAAGATTATGGAATGGACAGTAATATTCCCTTCATCCGGATCGCCAACCGTGTCGAGGTCGATGTCGACTTGACGGCCAAAAGGACAAGCGGGCCCGCGGTGATTTTCAAGTACTAAGCAACGAGCAAGGGTATATTGCACGCGAGTCAATTCTGCCGGGGATTTCCCTTATAGTTGCGTGGGAGCCGATTGCGCGACGATCCTGAATCTGGCAGGAGACCTATATGAAGCTGGACGAATTTGAAGCCACGATTGCGCACCAGGAACCGCCCTCCGGGATTTCCATTCCGCTGCTGGCATTATGGTGGGATATGAAAGACGACTGGACGCAAGCTCACTCCCTGGTCGACGAACTTGAAACCAGGGATGGAATGGCTGTCCACGCCTATCTGCACCGCAAAGAGGGACAAACAGCCAACGCGGATTACTGGTATCACCGAGCCGGACGCGAATTCTATCGGCCGGCTCTCAAGGATGAGCGGCAGGCATTAGTTGCTGCCCTGCTCCATGCCGCTAAATAAATCCGGAGTGTTATCACTTCGAAGAAAAGCAAGCGCTCCGCGCGCGACGATTGTCGCCTGGCCGCCGCCGGCTTCTCGCAGAGAAATTTTGTCCTCCTCCACGGTAATGTTCTGCACTTCCCGCCAGGACTTGGGAACACTGGCAAGAAACATCAGCCACGATTCATTCAGCCTTCCTTGCGGCGGAACTGTGCGATCGATGGGCCCATCAAATTTTGCGCGTTGTCGAGCCATTTCCTCTTTGCCCACGGGCAAAGGAGTGGATCCAAATTCCAGTCCAAGCGCTCGCGTTCTGCCGTCCCACGGAGCATAATCTCTGGCGCGGTTTTCATGCCACATCGTCATCCACGGAAAATCAGCCGATCGGAAGCAATAGCCAAATACCAGGCCTAGATCCCAATTCAGCGCAGAGATGAAGCCGATTTCCCGCCCAGGATCTTGCTGCAGTCCGACGACAAAGCCGCCATTGGGTGGCGTAAACGGATGCCGCAAATCTCGCCGTCCATGAGCCTCCGTGTCAACGAAGGGCCACTCAAACGCCTTATCCGAGGGCAGCAGGCAGGGGCCGTCGTAGCCCAGCGTCCATGTTCTGCCTTTGCCCACCGAGGCGGCGATGCTGCACGACCCCGCACTGACGAGCGGCTCACCTAGGGTCGCGTGTTGTTGCCATTGAATCTCTCGCGGTGTGTCGCGAAGGTTGCGAACCTGATCTTGAACGCGCACCACGGATTCGCCGGGAGTGAGCTGGAACTTCCTCACCGCCTGCAATCCAGTGATCGGCAACTCCGCACGTACCGCGAGCGACGCATCGAGAGGACTGTCGCTCTCGCACACCCAATCCGCAATTCCTGCTTCCCCATGCAGCGTCACTCCGACACTGGCGTCCAGATCCGATGGAGGTCCGAAGCAATCGAGACACGGCGAATGGCCGGAATACGATGCCAGAAAAGTTCCCGTCGGCCTGCCTCCATACCGCTTCGACAACTCATCATGCTCAGGAGTCAACGGGTCTGCCGTGGGCCAGGAAGATTCCCAAATGACATTTTCAGTTGGCTGCCCGCTGTGAGGGGTAAAGGAGAAAGCGGCGATGTGCCCACCCCCGGTCAGCATCTTCATTTCCACTAAATCATTGCCAAGATGAAGTGCGCTTCGACCTTTCCATTCCGCCTTCATCGGGTCTGACCTGACTGATTCACCATGATCCATTCTTGCATCTCCGTTGGCCTGGAGACATCGAAGCTGCGAAAAGACTGTGCCATGTCACAATCAAAGCTGCTTCAGAGTTGCGCCAAGGCCAGCCTTTTGCAAAACTGATTCATCCTACGGTCTGAGCGCCTTGATGCAATGCAGTCGTATCCGCCAACGAAAACATGGAACCACCAAAGAATGTATCGAGGTCTCTCCATCGCCGAAGACATCACCTCGGCTTTTCGCTTGGCGGTCTCTCCGTGTCCAACCTTCTACGCCGCATTTGGTCCTCTCTCATTCAAGATGAGATCGTCGATCGGGCGGCGGAGCTTGCATATTACTTTCTTTTCGCAATGTTTCCGGCTCTGATCCTTTTGTCTGGCATGTTCAGTCTGTTTGCGAGTACCAGCGCGCGGGCGAATCTTGAACTGATGCTATATCTCGCAAAGGTCATTCCGCCGGCGGCGTTTGCCTCGGTGGAATCAGCTTTCAGCCAGACGACTCAGGCCAGCAACACCGGCCACATCGTGTTTGGCGCGATTGCTGCCTTGTGGGCGGCCACCTACGGCATGTCCTCTGCGCAAACGATTTTGAACGTAATTTATCAAGCCAAGGAAACTCGCCCTTACTGGAAAGCGAAAGCGATTGCCATGATCTGCACCATGGCGATTTTTGTCTTAGTCTGCTGCGCCATGCTGCTGCTCGTTCTTGGCGATGACCTGGCAAAGATTTTCAGCAGCGACCTGATGTTCGACCCGGTCATGATGCGGGTATGGAAAGTTGCGAAGTTTGTGTTCACTTTGTTTTTCATGTTGCTGGTTTTTTCTATTACCTACCGTTGGGGTCCGGCTGGCGAGCGCCAGTGGCGTTGGATCTCCCCAGGTGCGATCGTCGGCATCTTCGGCTGGCTGGCAGTTTCTACGGGTTTCCGGGTCTATCTTCACTTTTACAATCCCTACACCACCACCTACGGATCGTTCGGCGCGGTCATAGTTTTACTCACCTGGTTTTATGTCAGCGGATTTATGTTGCTGCTGGGTGCGGAGATTAATTCAACCATAGAGCGAGCCGCAATCCATCAGATCCAAGCAACTGAGGAATAGACCGCATCCGGATCGCGGCAGTCGAGCTTACTGTTTCACCTCATACGGCCACCAGAGGAATCGCGGCAGCAAAGGATAATACAATCCCAACCTGACGTTGCGGATCTCCGGGTAGATGATGCCCGCGATGTCGCCGTACAGCTGCATCTGCTGCTCGTATTGCACGCGCTCCTTCGCCAGAAATTCATCGATCTTGGCCGCCCCATGAGAAGCCGTCTTGAAGTCGACAATCCAGAGCGTGTCTTTGTTTGAACTTGGCGGCTCGGCTCCAGAAACAAATAGGCGATCGATGCGGACGGATCGCAAGATATTGCGATGCACGGCGGTCAAGGAAACCTCAAATCCGCGATGAAGAAGACTCGCCCCTTGCGCCGTCGATGGACCGGGATGCTCGTTCAGGATCCATCGTCCATCCGGATCCGCTGCCAGGTTATGCAGCGCTGCGACGATGCGATTGGCGTCCCCGGCAGCTTCCTTTGGAGGATGCCCGTTGCTCAGCAGTTGTAACCGGATCGGTTGGTGGAGCGCATCGATCAAGCGCGCCTGCTCCGATCCCTCTAGACTTTGTTGCAGGATGTTGGCCAGAGGCTCAAGAAATGCGTGCAGCACTGTGCCAAACACTCGTGCTCGCCACGATCCCTGGGGTCGTTGAAAGGCAGTCAAACCATCTTGATCGTCGAGATCACCCGCTTCTTCCTGCGAAAGCGCTGCCATCGGAATATCTGCAAGCGCCTCCGGTGCTTTCCAGCCGGAGAGCAGCCGCTGAAAATTCGCCAGCGGCACGACTCGACTCGAGTGAGATGACTCCTCCGCCGCCGCGATCGATTCCATGTATCCCTCAGAGCTGCTCGCTGGGAACTCTGTCGAGATATCGGCCCGGACAGGCATCTCTACCAGTTCCGCGCCACTTCTATCTAGATCCTGTTGTTCGCGCCAATGCCGGATGAAATTGGCTTCTGCCACCGGCCACGCGGTGTGCAGCAGCGTCTGTTTGTTGACATTACCCAGTTGTCCATTTTTTACTTCTTTGCATTGGCCGAAGAGATGCACTTGCTGACGAGCACGCGTACAGCCCACGTACAGCAGCCGCTTCAATTCTTCCCGATCGCGTTGCGTATTAGCTTCGCGAATCCACTTGTTGATCGCTTCGTGTTCCTCCGACGCATGCTTAATGGGCGCCAGCAACACCTGGCTGACTGCATCGCCGTGTTGCTCGATCGCGGGCAAGACCTGCTCCATCCATTCTGCAAGGCGCGCCTCATTCGCAGGGACGGTTCGATGCAGGCCCGGCAACAGCACCACATCCCACTCCAACCCTTTCGCCTTGTGAAGTGTCAGCACTTCCACAGGAGCCTGGTCGGTTCCGCCCGCTGCTGCATACAGTTTGAAAACTTTTTCTTCTATTTGCGATGCCGTGGGCCAACCGCTTTCACTTTCTAAATTCTCCAGCATACGGAAGAATTCCTGGACCGCCGGCTCTTCCCCTTCGGGGATACAGTGCGGTCCGCCCAGGGTGTGCCACGCCCGCTCCACCAAAGACGAAAAGCGTTCCCTTCCGGACTGTCGCTGCGCGGCACTCAATGCCTGCAGGACTCGCGCGGCCCGCTCCCGGCCCTCGGCACTCAAATACTCGGAACGCTCGGCAATCAGTTCCGTCACCGTGTTTGAAGTCTTCTGGATGTCGTCGCTACCGCAGAGCGCCAGCAAGTCGGTCAATGTTAACCCACACCATGGCGCACGCAAGGCTGCCAACCATGCGACGCGGTCCGCCGGATGCAGCAGGCAGCGGGCAATCGTCATCACATCCAGAATCGATTGCCGGTTCGGCAGAGCATCCATTTCAATGGCGCGATAAGGAATGTTGCGCGCGCGCATCTCTTTCAGAATGGACGCAACATGCGTCCTGGCCCGCACCAGAAGCGCGATGCTCAGCGGCCGTTCCTCCGACTGTTGCTCTCGGGCTCGCTCGATCACATCGCAAATCTGGCGCGCTTCGACTGCGCAAGGATCTTCTTCAGCCCCGTCTTGTGCGCTCTGCGGCTGGGAGCGGCGAACATGCGGATGCCAATACAGGCGCTCCGTCGGTTCTTCGCGATGCGCAGCTTCCGAGGCCGAAAACTCGACTCCATCCACATTCTCCTGCGACCCGTGAGCGAATATTTCTGCGAAGGCTTCATTGGTCTGAAGCACCAGGCTTTGTCGCGAGCGAAAATTGGAACGGAGTCGGATCGGCTTGAGTTGTACTCCGCCCAATCCCTCGCGACGCGCCTGTGCAAACAGCTCCACTGCGACGTGACGGAAGCGATAAATCGACTGCTTGGGGTCACCCACCAGAAACACGGTTTGGCTGCGGCCGTCCCAACCCTCCACCAGGCGGCTGAACAATTGGAATTGGGTCAGCGAAGTATCCTGCATTTCATCTACCAGCAAATGCTGAATCTCCATTCCAAAGGCGAGCGCCAATGACTCTGGCTGCTCGTTGAGCGCGTGATCAGCCGCTAGTGCAATCTCGACAAAATCGGTGCGCCCGGACTGCGCGAACGCCACTTTCAATTCAGCCACGGCGCGACGCAACAACAGGAAGATGGATCGCAGGATGACCCGCTGCAGTTGATCGTAGTGAGGAGGGGGCAGTTTGTCGACTTTGCCCAGCGCTCGCACCAACTCGTCCTCGCCCGCCAACGAGTCCAACAGAGCTTTGAACTTCTGCGTGTTGGGCTGTTGCGCTGGAAAGCCAATCTTGACGCTGACTCCGCCGGATTTTCTCAGCGTGCCTTCGTCCGTCAGCAGCAATCGGGCGATTGCTTTCCAGGCCGCGTGATTTTCCGCGGTGCAAGACGGAACCCCATCGGTACCGGTGAGTTCGCAAAAAATGTTTTTATACTTACTGCCTTCGAGCTGCTGTGCCGCATATCGCCCCAGATCGAATATCTGCTCCCAGAGCTTTACAGGCAGCAATGCGCCCGCGCGCTGCAGTGTCTCGTTGCATACGAGACGCAGCGGCTGCTCAAATTTATCGCGCACGATAGCGTCCAACTCGTCGTCGGAATACCCTAACTCGATTGGAAACACGCGCCGCCACTGATCGCGAGTTCGCAACATTGCCGCCAGCAACTGCGCCGCAGTCTCCATGCGGTTGTCGATGTGCAACAGCAGTTGGCGAGCGGCCTCGCTCAAGCGAGCATCGCTGGCTCCCATTTCCTTCAGAGTTGACTGAGCTGCCAGCAGGTAAAGGTCGCTCGCATCGTCGACCGGCCGCATGTCTGCGCCCAGGCGCGACAACAAAGGAAGACGGCCAACGATTTTCGTGCACAAGGAATCAATGGTTCCGATATTAAGTCGCTGCGGCTGGCTGACCAGGTTCCATCCGAATTTTTCGTCAGCCTCAAGCGCCTCTAACGCGAAGGCACGCGTCTGCACCTGATGTTTGGCGGCGGGATCGATGGATACCTTCTGCTGCGCATCCCGCAAAGACTGCAGAATCCGGTCTCGCATTTCCGCGGCAGCTTTTCGCGTAAACGTAATCGCCAACACTTGCTCAGGTTGCTCCACCCGCCCCAGCAATCGCAGAAAGCGCTGCATCAGCAATTCTGTTTTGCCGGAGCCAGCCGGCGCTTCCACAATCCACGATTGCTCCACGTCCCACGCATCCTGGCGAGAAAATATCTCCGCAGGTTCGGAAGGCAACGTGTTGTCGTTGGTGGACGGAAATCTGCGCAGGTTGCTCATCGATCGAAGCTCCCCGATTCGATATCCGTCTGAAACTCGTCCGGACTGTCGAGTTCTCTCACGCCTTCCGCCTCACGAATTCTGCACAACAGAGTCTGCGAACACGTACTGCAGGTTTTACGACCGTTTTTTGGATCGACGACAACCACGCCCGCGACGAAATCCTCCGCCAGCCTGGTCAGCGTGGTGCGCCACTCATTCTGCAGTTGCTGCATTCCCTCTGGCGACATGGCTGCGCGCGAATTGTTCCGGACACCCGGGTTGACTGGAAACACTCCGGCAACCGAACCGACCACGGTCAATTCAACTTTTCTTGGATGGAGCCCCGCGAAGGCGATTCCAGCCAACGGGGTTTCATCGCCCGCAGCATCGTGGCGCAATACGGCGTAGGCAGGCAATTGCGGTTCATCCGGCCGGTCCCCATCGCAGGCTTTACTGTCAACCCTGCCGGTTTTGTAATCCAGCAACACCATTCCCTGTTCGACTTGGTCGATGCGATCAATACGACAGCGGAGTTCCACACCTCCTAAACTCACCTGCTGCAGCGAGGCTTCGGTTTCGACTACAGTAAAATCCGGCCGGTGTTTTTCAACTTGCAACCAATCCATCAAGCGGCTCTCGATTCGATCCGCTTCAATGTCCAGTAACTCTCGCTGCCAGGATTCGTTGGCCTGATCGTGAAATTTGCGCAGCGCATACTGAACGTGACTGCGCAGAATCTTTCGACAATGTTCCTCTGTAATTTCGAGCAGCCCCCGTTGGGATTTCACTTCGATCCAAAAATTCTGCAATACCTGATGCAGGATGATCCCCTGCGCTTTTGCAGAGAGCCCGGTATCGGCCTCTTCGATCGACTCCGCAGATAGCCTCAACTCCGCGAACGCTCGAAATGGACAGGCCGCCTGATGCTTCAGAAATGTGACTCCGCTGCGTACCCGGGTTCCCTGAAATGGAATCGCCGGCTCTTCGCTGATAACTTCCAGTGGGGAAGACTTCGCGTCGGCTTCGAACGGAGGCGCCAATCCTAATTCAGGCGGTAATAATTCTCGAATCGGAATCAGCGGAACGTCGGGCAGCGCACTGCGCACCACGGCCGAGATGGCGATCTGTGGAGTGGGAGTATGAGCGCTCGCCGTCGTAGGATCGCTTTCCTGCAACGCGAAACTCACGATCGCCTTGGGCGCCGATTTCAGCACGCGCCCCGTCACGCGATCGGCAAATGCAGCGTCCGCAGCAGGATCAGCGTACGGTATGTGCGCCGCGCGCTGTACACTCCACGGCAGAAACGGCGCCGCATGACCACGCGGCGGCCAGCTGGCAGCCTGCGCATTCATCCACCAGATCCGATCAAATGTCAGTCCTGCTGCTTCCGATATGCCGAGAATTTGAACGGGCGCGTTGCTTGTTTCCAGGGTGAACAGCATGGTCGACGCCAGAGATTTCAAGCGCTCGACTGCCGCCGAAAACGAGACTTGCCCTGTTACGGCACTCAATGAGGAAAGCTCATTCAACAGCGCATTCCATCGCCGCAACAGTTGAAATTCAGCGCTATGCGTCGCGGTGAGCAAGTTCCATTCGGCCGCAGAGACCAACTCTTCCATTGCCTCTCGCCAGTCGGCGTAGGAGCGACGTTGCCTCAGATCCAGGCGTTTTGCCGCTGCCGCTAGCCGCTCCAGGGGTCGCCGCAACGGTGAGCGGTCGGTGCTGCTTCCGCTATCCGTAAGCCAATCTTGAAAATTGGAGAAAGACACATTGCCGCCTAACTGGAAGTCGCGCTCGCGAAACTTCTTGTCCAGCAGTGCGCGCGCATCCCAATTCTCCGAACCGAACATTCCATGCACCGCCAGCCACGATACGTCTTCCGGAAGGAGTGGTTTCCCCAGCCACTCCAGCAGTGTTAAAGCTGTGCGCGCCGCGGGCATGCGATGCATCGCCATGCCCAGGGAGAACTCGTAAGGCAGCCGAGGATTTGCCGCATGGATATCCAGCGACGACGGCGCCAGCACGCGACGAAAGACAGCGTCGATGCGATCGCGCATCTCGCCCAGCGACGGCATGACGATACCGATTCGCTGATTCGGATTATCAAGAAGCGCGGTTCGAACCCATTGCGCCGCAGTCTCAATCTCTTCTTCCAGCGTGTGGGCGCAGGCGACGATCGAGGTTGATTTGTATTCGCTGGCGGGCACCAGCTCCGTCCGTTCGACTTGGCATGCGGCCGCGAGCAGCGCATCCATCAAGTGATCTTGTGCTGGCGTCGTCCGATCGAATCCAATCAGAAATAACGTTTTCGGCAGCGAGACTTTTCCGGCCCGAACCAAGTTGACCAGGGCGCTTTCTACCTGCGCAGACGATAAGAACTGCGACCGCCGATAGATTTTCTCCAGCTCCGACGCCCATCGCGAAAAAGCCTCGGCATCCATACTGCCGTCGTTGCGGATGTTTCGCGGCTCGATGCGATATTGATGCATGGCCTGCCACGCGTGCTGCGCCTGCTCGGCCAGGCCTGCCATCGATATTGTCCGGGTGCCAGCCTCGTCCTGCGCCAGGACCTGCAGCCAGAGTTCAAGCTCCTGCGCATCGTTCAGCAGGATTCGCGCCTCGGCGCCGCTGAGGATGGCTGCATCCCAAAGCGTTTTCAGCCAGGGCTCCCACGCCAGGATCTGCGGGCTTCTCCAGCCCTGGTGTCCGGCGCGTTGTTGTTGCCGGTTATATTGCTGCCGCAAAGCTCGAGCGGCGCGAACCGTGCTGGTGACAACTACCGCGCCGTCGATATCCCGCTCTACCTGCTGCAACAGTTCTTCTACGTTTGGCATCTCTCTCCGAGTGGTCGCCATGTTGGACGGAGACAGTTCCACGTTATACGACGACGCCGTGGAGTGCCAGCCAGCGACGTGGTCTCGATGGTATCCTTTGGCGATGAGGCGATGGTTCGCATCGGTATTGCTGCTGTTGACGGCTTTATTGCCGCTGCAGCCGCTGATCGCCAGTGCCCAGGCGGATGCAAGCCTGCCCGCCTGCTGCCGTCGCAGCGGCGCTCATCACTGCATGATGTTGCAGTCGATGATGCTGACCGACTCCGGTGCTCAGAAGTCGGTGCGACCTGCTCCGTGCCCGCTGTGGAAGATGGCGATCAGTCCCGCGGTCGTGGCTGTCGCCGCTGCTACTTTGTCACTGACTTCTAAGCCCGCAGTTGCAGAAGACGTTGTCCTCCACGCAGAACCCTTCTTTGTTGTACGTCTCACGCGGTCTCGCTCCGCGCGCGCGCCTCCTGCTGCAGATTTTTCCATGGCCATCTTCCAGGCCTAGACGTATCCAGGTTCCGATCCATCGCAAATAGGATTGCGTGCCGTCGTTCCCGCACAAGACATTCTTTGTCTGAGTCGGCCTGACTACGCCGGGCATCGTGTCCGCAGTGTCGCACTGCGGCCGCCCCTAAACAGTGGAATGACCGAAAGGGAAAGCATGCAGCATACGCGCAAGTTGGCAATTCTAGTGGCTTTTTTAGTTTTGGTTGGCGTCAGGCCATCTCACGCAACTGTATTTGGAGAAGTCCAGGGCATCGTGCATGATTCGCAGCATCGCCCAATTGCGAATGCACAAGTGACAATCCGCGCAACAGATTCTCAGGTTAGCCAATCCGCGCATACCGATCGCAACGGCTACTTTTCATTCCCTACGCTGCCGCTGGGCACCTACAGCATTACGATTGAGAGCCAAGGATTCAATGTTCTGCGTCAATCTTTGACGGTGTTTTCAGACAACTCGCCAATCCTTCACTTTCCGCTTCAGGTTGGCAGCGTTCAGCAATCGGTGGAAATTACTGCGAATGCAAATGTGGTGAACGGAAATTCCGTCACCCCGACAACCCTGATCAATCGCACAGCCATCGCCCGCACTCCCGCAGCGAATCAGACCAATAGCCTTACGATGATTACCGACTATGTGCCCGGAGCGTACATGGTGCACGATATGCTGCACATGCGCGGAGGTCACCAGGTCAGCTGGGAAATTGACGGCGTGGAAATCCCAAATACCAACATTGCCGATAACCTGGGTCCGCAGATTGATCCGAAAGACATCAGCAATCTGGAAGTGCTGCGCGGAAGCTATAACGCGGACGTGGGCGACCGCACCTACGGCGTCTTCGATGTTTCGCCGCGCACTGGATTTGATCGCGATAATGAAGCAGAGCTGGTCCTGAGTGCCGGGAACTATTATCAGACGGACGATCAGTTAAATTTCGGCAGCCATACAGAAAAGTTTGCCTACTACGCCAGCCTCAACGGAAACCGCACGAATTACGGATTGATGCCGCCGATTCCACACGCCGTATCACGACGCAGCGAATGGCTTCGGAGGATTTGCTTCCCTGGTCGACAATCACACACCGCACGACCAGTTACGGCTGGTGTCGCAACTACGTAAAGATTATTTCCAGGTTCCATACGATCCCAATCCAAACGACTATGAGAATCAGGAGTACGATTCCAGCGGCCTGCGCGACAGCCAGATGAGTTGGACGGGTTTTCTGTTTTCTCCTGGGTGCACACGTTTAGCCCAACCACGTTTTTGCAGCTCTCGCCCTATTACCACTACAACAGCGGTAACTACACTCCCAACCCGAACGATCTTCCGGTTGCCACCACCGCCGACCGCGCGTCCAACTATGCCGGAGTACAGGCTTCGGTCACGACCCAAGTTGCCAGAAATACGATTGTCGGTGGATTTTATTCCTTCGGCCAACACGACAGTTATGTCTTCGGTGCACAGTTCAACGACGGCAGTTATCAAAATTTTCTGTTGCACGATGGCGCCGCGGCCGGATTGACGGAGGAATACGTCTCCGACAATTTCAAGGCGACTCGATGGCTGACTCTCATTGCCGGGGTACGCGCATCTCAGTTCATGTCCAGCATTACTGAGCTTCGAGGCCGACTCCGCGCTTTGGAGTCGCTGTGCAGATTCCAAAAATCAATTGGGTCTTTCGCGCGTTCTATGGCCGCTACTACCAGCCGCCGCCGCTTCTCACCGCATCCGGCCCGTTGATCGATTATGCGAACAGCAACAACACTAGTTTTCTTCCGCTGCACGGAGAACGCGATGAAGAACATCAATTTGGCGTGCAGATTCCACTGCGCGGATGGCTGCTGGATGCGGACAACTTTGAAACCCGCGCCAACAATTTTCTCGACCATTCCAACGTCGGCGAGTCGAACATTTTCTTCCCTGTCACTGTCGACGGAGCGCTCATTCAAGGTTGGGAATTGACGCTGCAATCGCCGACTCTATGGCGCGTTGGGCAGGCCCATCTTGCCTACTCAAACCAGTTGGCGCAGCAGCGTGGCAACATCACGGGCGGACTGGTTTGCGTTCCCATTACGTCTCCACAGTGCGATTCTGGATTCAATTATGTTGCGCTGGATCATGATCAGCGGAACACGTTGAATTTTGGAATGAATGCGAATCTACCCGGCAACGGGTTTGGCTCATTCAATTTCTATTACGGTTCGGGTTTCAGCAATGGGGACTACGGCAATCCCGACCTCACCCTATCAAGGACAATATTTGCCGCACGATACCAACTTGAGCGTGGCCCTGGGAAAAACATTTCGCCAGAAATTTACGCTCACCGCCAACGTGACCAATGTGACCAATCATCGCGTGCTGCTGGATAACAGCCTGACGTTTGGCGGCTTCCACTACAACGCTCCGCGGCAGTATTATGGCGAGCTTCGTTACCATTTCAGCTATGACCGCCTGTTCCACTAGTAAGGAGTTTCAATGGACCCTTTGAATTTGCGCCACTCTGCCGTGCGGTTGGTTCGCTGCCGCCGGCAGTGGTCGGCCGCGCTCGCCATCGCCCTGCTCGGCGCATCGCTTGGCGTCCTCGGTTGCCATTCCAGTTCACAGGCGTCTTCATGCAGGCGACGGACGCTTCATCGCAAAAACAATATTCGATTCGCGGTAAAGTCGTTTCTGTCGATCAGAAGGACGGAGTCATCGCGCTGGATACTGAAACAATCCCCGGCGTGATGGAAGCCATGACCATGGCCTACACGCTGCAGAATCCTTCCGTCGCCTCCGAACTCCATCCTGGCGACATTCTCACTGCGCAATTGCAATTGGGTGCCCAAGGTGCGGTGCTCAGCAGTATTGTGGTCGTGCAGCAGGCGAACCTGAACGTTCTGCCGCCAGTGCAATACCATGTGCCACAAGTCGGCGATACTGTTCCGGATTTTCATTTCCTGAACCAGAAGAATCGGGAAATTTCCATCAAGCAATTTCGCGGCAAAGTTCTGGTGCTGACGTTTATCTACACGCGCTGTGCTTCGTCTCAATTCTGCCCGCTGATGAGCCGCAACTTCGCTCACCTGGATCAAATGCTGGCGGCCGATCCTGCCCTCTACGCAAAAACCCATCTGCTCAGCATCAGTTTCGACCCCAAATATGACACGCCCGCGGTTTTGCGCAGCTACGGCGGCGCCTATACCGGGCGATACACCAAGGAAACCTTTCAGCATTGGGATTTTGCTGCACCTTCGCCGGCCAAGCTTGCATCTCTATTGCAGTGGTTTGATGTGGCTGTGAATTGGTCGAATGGAAAAGTGACCACCCATTCGGTGTCCACCGCAGATCATCGGACCGGATGGAAGAAGTTCGCGCCTGGTACCCTTCCAATGCCTGGACACCGCAACAGGCGCTCAAAGATATCCAGCAGATTGTTTCAGAAGGAATGATTAGCCGATGGTCGTTGTGCTGATGGGTGTCACCGGAACGGGCAAGACCACGGTGGGCGAGGCTTTGGCCGCTCGCACCGGCTGGCCATTCGCCGATGCCGATGATTTCCATTCCGCCGCCAACCGCGCAAAGATGCATGCCGGCATTCCACTCACCGACGAAGATCGAGCGCCCTGGCTGGAAAGCCTGCACCAGCAAATTCTCACCTGGCTCCACGACGGCGTAAATGGCATCCTCGCCTGCTCTGCGCTGAAGGAGTCGTATCGCAAGGAGTTAACAGACGGAACCGGGCCTCGCGACGTCCGCTTTGTCTTCTTATCTGGACCGCCGGAATTGATTCGCGAACGTATGGAGGCTCGCCACGGCCATTACATGCCGGAATCATTGCTGCCCAGCCAGCTGGCAACGCTGGAACCGCCGAGCGATGCCATTCAAATTCCCATCGATCAAACAGTTCCGGCCATGGTGGATCAAATCCTGAGTGCGCTCGCCAAGGAAGGTTATGCTGGAGTGAGCGAGCAGAAACACTAAAGGAGATCGAACTCACTATGGCGAAATTTACACTTGGCACCGCGCTGGTGCTCATCATTTTAGGAGTTGCGTTCTTCGTCGCAACCGGCAGCCACGCGCCCACGGCTCTCATCCCGGCCTATTTTGGCATTGTTCTCGGCATCTTCGGCCTGCTGGCGAATACGGAAGACAGCAAGCGCCGCATGATTTTTATGCACATCGCTGTCACGGTCGGCTTGCTGGGCGTGATCTTTCCGGGCTGGCGCGCTGCCTCGGCGTTCATCGCATCTACTCACGGAACGGCCATGGCCCGTCCGCTGGCGGTAAAAGAAGAATTCGCCATGGCAGTCATCTGCCTCATCTTTGTGTTGATGTGCGTTCGCTCCTTTATTGCGGCTCGTCGCGCGCGAGCGTGAAAAAACTTTATGGCAATTAAACCGGTATGGGTCGACGGGGGCACGCGCGGCGGAAGGAAGTCAGAATCTGCCGGCGGACGTGTGTCTCCAGACGCGCCGCAGAGTAAGAAGAAGCCGGAGCTGCGCAAAGTTCTGCCGGAAATCTGGGCGCTGGTACGACCGCGGCGCTGGCTGCTTGCCTTTGGCCTGTTGCTGATGGTGATCAGCCGGGTCTCCAGTTTCGTTCTGCCACTCTCTGCCAAGTACCTGATCGATCAAGTGTCATGGATCATCATCAGCTTGGCCTTCTGCCTTGGATCGTCGGCGCGGTGCTGCTCGCGACAACCATTCAGGGAGCATCCTCGTACTGGCTGACGCAGCTTCTCTCCATCGCAGCGCAACGCCTCATCGCCGATCTTCGCGTGCAGGTACAGCAGCACATTGGCCGCCTGCCGGTCGCGTTTTACGATGCCAACCGCACCGGCACTCTGGTGGCGCGCATCATGAGCGACGTCGAAGGCATCCGCAACCTGATCGGCACCGGCATGGTGAATTTTGTCGGCGGGCTGCTGGCAGCGGCGATTGCGTTCGGCCTGCTGGTGCGCATCAGCGCGGAGATGACGCTGCTCGCCGTCGTCGTCCTTGTGGTCTTCTCTCTGATCCTGATGACAGCGTTCAAGACCATTCGCCCAATATTTCGCGAGCGCGCTCGCATCAATGCTGATGTCACCGGCAGACTGACAGAATCGCTCGGCGGCGTTCGCGTGGTGAAGGGATATCACGCAGAGGATCGCGAAGCGCAGGTATTCGCCGGCGGCGTGCAGCGCTTGCTGGAAAATGTCATCCGCACCTTGACCGCTCAATCCGTGATGAGCCTGGCATCGACTGTTGTGCTGGGTGTGGTCGGCGCGCTGGTCATGTATATGGGCGGGCGGCTCGTGGTTTCGCACGCGCTGACTGTCGGCGACTATGTCACCTACACCATGGTGCTGGCTTACTTGATTGCTCCGGTGATCCAGATTGTGGCGGTAGGAACGCAACTGACCGAGGCCGTCGCAGGACTCGATCGCACCAGCGAGATTCTTGCTGAATCGAGCGAGGACAATGATCCCCAGCGCAATGTACCGCTCGGTCCCATTCGCGGCGAAGTAGAATTTCGCGATGTCGTGTTTGCCTACGAGCCCTCTAAGCCCGTGCTGCATGGCATCTCGTTCGAAGCCGCGCCCGGCAGCGTCACTGCACTTGTTGGCCCCTCTGGGTCGGGCAAATCGACCATCATCAGTTTGCTGTGCGCTTTTCACAAGCCTGACTCCGGCCAGATACTTGTCGATGGAGTTGATCTCGCCAAAGTTCGCCTGAGCGACTATCGCACTCAGCTCGGTGTGGTGCTGCAGGAATCATTCCTGTTCGATGGCAGCATTCGCGAGAACGTGCAGTTTTCCCGGCCACTGGCCACCGACGCTGAGGTGCTGGAGGCCTGCCGCATTGCGCGCGTGGATGAGTTCGCGGAGCGCTTCCCGGAAAAGTACGAAACAATTGTCGGTGAGCGCGGCGTCAAGCTTTCCGGCGGCCAGCGCCAGCGAATTTCCATCGCGCGTGCGATTCTCGCCAACCCGCGCATTCTGATTCTCGACGAGGCCACATCCAGTCTCGACTCCGAAAGCGAGGCGATGATTCAGGAGGGACTTTCTTACCTGATGCGCGGCCGCACCACGTTCGTTATTGCCCACCGGCTCTCGACCATTCGACGTGCCGATCAGATTCTCGTCGTCGAAGATGGAAAGATTATCGAACGCGGCACGCATGACGAGTTGTATGCCGCGCACGGCCGCTATTGGGATCTCTACACGCGCCAGCACGGCTTGCAGTCGAACCTTTTCCTCGCCCCGGGCGAAGGAGACAGCATTCCTGACGATGACAACAAAAAAGACGCAAAGAACGGCGACCTCAGCTTCAGTCAGGCTTTGCGCGGCGTCCGCTGAGGTCCAGAAGACTCTTCCCTAGCGGAATTTAAAGGGAGTCATTCTGAGCGCAGCGACGAATCCAGAGGAACTTCGCCCACGAATTGCTGCGATCACCCTCTGGATTCTTCGTTCGCTACGCTCGCTCAGAATGACGAACCCGTTAATTGCACAACACCCAGCTGCCATAGCAAAAACGCATAATCGAACGCAATTTCTTTTAGATAGTCATAGCGTCCCGACGCGCCGCCATGACCCGCCTGCATGTTGGTGTGCAGCAACAACAGATTGTCATCCGTCTTGAGGCTGCGAAGTTTCGCGACATATTTCGCGGGCTCCCAATACATCACCTGGCTATCGTTCAGCGAGGTCTTCACCAACATGGTGGGATACGCCTTGGCGACTACATTGTCATAGGGTGAATACGCGCGCATGTACTGGAACGCCGCAGCTTCGTTGGGATTTCCCCACTCCTCATATTCCGCCACGGTCAGCGGCAGAGATGCGTCCAGCATGGTATTCATCACATCCACAAAAGGGACATGCGATAGCACCACGCGGAAGAGATCGGGCCGCATGTTGGCCACCGCGCCCATCAACAGGCCGCCAGCGCTTCCGCCTTCAATTGCGACGCGATCCTTTGCGCCGTAGCCATTCGCAACCAGATATTCCGTCGCAGAATTAAAGTCGGTAAAGGTATTCAGTTTTTGCATCATGCGGCCGGCATCGTGCCAGGGTTTGCCCATTTCTCCGCCGCCGCGGATATGCGCGTAGGCCAACACCACGCCGCGATCCAGCAAACTTAGCCGGTTGGAATTGAACCCGATTGGCAATGAATATCCGTACGATCCATAGGCGTAAACATAGAGGGGATTTTTCCCGCGCTCGAACCGATCGCGGCGATACACCAGTGAAACCGGCACCCGCACTCCATCCGCAGCGCCCGCGAAGATGCGTTCCGAGGCGTAGAGCGTTCGATCGAATCCACCGGGAACTTCCAACTGCTTCAGCAGCGTGCTTTGATCCGTCGCCAGCTCATATTCAAAGACGGAGCTGGGCGTCACCAGCGACGTGTAGCCATATCGATAATTCATCACGTCGAATTCTCGATTGGTGCCCGGCGTCGCGGTGTATGTCGGCTCAGGAAAAGAAATTTCGCGCGGTGTTTTCTTCGCTTGCTCCGCCAGGCTTCCCTCGCCAGTCAGATTGTGAATGCGTAGCCGAGGCAACCCGTCGTATCGCTCGCAAGCCACAAAGAATCTCTGGAACAGATCGGCATCTTCCAGCATCACGTCGTCACGATGCGGCAGAATCTCCTGCCAATGCTCGCTTCCCGGCTGATCCACGGCCGCCGCCACCAGGCGAAAATTCCGCCCCGTATCGTTCACGCGAATAAAGAAAGTTCCGTCGCGATGATCCGCATAATACTCAATGTCATCGCGTCGCGGCTCGATACAACGCAGCTTCCCCATGGGATCGTTTGCAGCCAGATACCACTGCTCGCTGGTGGTATGGCTGGCCGACTCCACAAACAAATATTTTCCGTCACGGGTGCGCCCAACCCCCACGTTGAAGCGCTCATCCGAATCTTCCCAGGCAATCTCGCCGCTGGAGAACGCCTGCGTTGCTGCATCCAGC
Organism: uncultured Acidobacteriota bacterium; assembly: GCA_963737095.1. GTDB lineage: Bacteria > Acidobacteriota > Terriglobia > Terriglobales > Acidobacteriaceae > JAKAAZ01. The sequence continues at coordinate 520,134 of CAVTRK010000005.1, read as the reverse complement.
ACCCTTCGTACAATCTGGTACGGCCGCTTTGTCTCCTCGTCCTCCACGCTGTAGAAAAGCGTGCGATCATCGGCCGCCCAAGTGACCGAACCGACCCGCTCGGCCAGCGAGTGCAGCGTTTTTCCCGTCAACAAATTCTTCACATGCAGCGTGTATTGGCGAAAGCCAGTATTGTCGGTTGTATACGCCAGCAGATTTCCATCGTCGCTGACCACGGACGCGCCCACCGACATGAAGGCCTCGCCCTCAGCCAATTGATTTACATCCAGCAGTACCTCTTCGTCCGCAAATCCTTCCACGGGAGGAACGGGTCGTGGTGCCGATCCTTTTTCCGCTGAAACGCGACAATAGATGGGGTATTGTTTGCCTTCCACTGTGCGCGCGTAATAGTCGAATCGCCCGTCGCGATACGGCACTGAGATGTCCGTCTGCTGAATGTGGCTCAGCATCTCCGCATACAGGGTGTCGATCAGCGGCTGCAGCGGCTCCATCACTGCTGAGGTGTACGCGTTTTCAGCGGTCAGGTAGGCCAGCGTTTCCGGGCTTTCCTTTTCCCGCAGCCACGCGTAATCGTCGAGCAGCATCTGGCCGTGGAGGGGTAGACTTCGTGGATCTTTGCGGGCAACAGGAGGCTTCAAATTCGTGAGAGGTCGCATGCATCTCCACTATAGAGGAGCCGAAGGCCTACACTAAAGGCGTCTCGGAATCGCAGCATAAGACAAGTTGAAAAATCGAATCGTGCTTCGTCCGCAGTGGAGTTGAGCATGCGAGCTTTTCGTGGCCTTGAAAATTGCATTGTTTTGCTGATGTTTGTTGCGTGCGGAGCGGCGCAATCGCCTACAGCGTCATCCGCGCCGGCACAGCAGACGATCGCGCAGCCAGCTTCCGCCACGCCTCCGACCCGCGATCCGCATGCGCCGGGATTTCCTGCCGCGACGGAACTCCCTGATGGCACTGTTCCGCCGGCCAACGTTGACGGAAACTTTATTCTCGGCCCCACTCATCCGCTTCCATCGGAAATGGCTGTGCACGCCGACACACCCCAGGGAACGATCGTTCAGTTCACGATGAATTCCGAGGACAGCAAGTTCTATCCCGGCATCGCGCGCCAGCAGGGTACATTCGGCACACCAGATCCCAGCAACCCGGCCAGGTTGATCGTCACCACAAGCCATCCTTTGCCCTACACGCGCCGCGTTACCGTGTATGTTCCGCGGCAATATGTGGCCGGCACTGCTGCCCCGTTCATCGTTGGCGCCGATGGACCGGACAACGCGCTTTTTACCGTCCTGAACAATCTGATCGCCGAACGTAAAGTACCCGTGATGATCGCAATCTCCATCAGCAATGGCGGGGGCGATGCCCAGGGCAGCGAACGTGGTTTGGAATACGACACCATGTCCGGCAAGTATGCAGAATTCGTAGAGCAGGAAGTCTTGCCGCTGGTCGAAGCCAAAGCCCACGTGAAATTGACAAAAGATCCCGACGGTCGTGCCACCATGGGCGGCAGTTCGGGCGGCTCCTGCGCATTGATCATGGCGTGGTATCACCCAGAACTGTACCATCGCGTCCTCACCTATTCCGGCACCTTCATCAACCAGCAGTGGCCGTACAATCCGCAAACTCCACACGGTGCTTTTGAGTTTCATGAAAGTCTCATCCCGAATAGCCCGGTCAAGCCGATTCGAATTTGGATGGAGGTCGGCGATCGGGATCTTTACAATCCGAACCTGATGCGCGACAACATGCATGATTGGGTGGCCGCCAACGAGCAGATGGCGAAGGTTCTGGCAGCGAGGGGTTACCATTACCAATTCGTCTTTGCCCACAACGCCGGGCACGTCGACCATGACGCCAAATTGCAAACCCTGCCGGAGGCCTTGGAATACGTGTGGCAAGGCTATCCCATGGCAGCAGCCAGCAAACAAACCAACTGACTCCGGCTGCAGTTGCCGATCCTGCGAATGCAGATGCGAGCAGAAATCCGTTGTTACGCGGTCGAAATTCTTGCACAAATCGTGACACGGAAGAGTCTGCGCCGCCACTTTCCCGCCTTACAAACATCCAATTAGAGAAGAGACGGCCTACACTGAATGGTCGGGTAGCTACTTTCTTTCGGAGTGATCGGTGGAAGGAAAAAATCGCCAGCCTTGGACGGTGCGTTTTGCCTTTGTTCTCGGATTAGTCATCATCGGCGGATGTAGTTGTGCCTCTGTCTCCGCGCAGACCCCAGCCCAACCCCCGGCACCCTCCGCTGCAGAGTCGCAATTGGTTCAGCAAGCGCAGACGGTTTCTATTCCCATCCACGCCTTCGGCCTGACCGATGCCGCGCCTGTACCAGATTTGAAGCCGACCGACATGACGCTGGATGTCGATGGGAAGCCCGCTCGTTTTCATCTGTCGCGTCCCTGGAGCGGCGCCATCCACCCGAATCCAGGGGAAGGCACCGATCAGCCCAATACCGATCAGCCCAATATGCTGATCATCCTTCCCGCAGGCGGCCCGCTCGACCGCAATGAAATCGTCAACGAAGCGGTTGCCGCATTGAAGACCGCCCCCATTGTCGGATGGAATATTTCCATCCTGGATGACAGTGGAAACCAGACAACCTATACCCGACAGCTTCCGCTGGTCATTTCTCAACTGGAAAAGCTCGGCGTTGAAAGTCCGCAGCCAGTCAACCTGGCCGATTGGCGGCACACCGCGTCTGTCGACATCGCCAGCATGCGCGATCTGCCGGGGCGGCGGGTCGTCCTGTCGCTCGGCAATCTGTTCCACGAAGTGGTCTATCAGCAGTATGGCCAGGGGTACAACGCCTTTCAAGTGGCTGATGTTTCCACAGCTGCGCGCGCCGCGGGAGTCATTCTTTACTCCGCTGAAAGCGCCAAAGAGATTGATTTGATGCGTAGATTTCCTTTGCCCTACTCAATTGCAGGCAAAGGACCCTGGATGCTGCTCTCTGACAACAATTTTCTTGATGGATGGATCTGCGGGTCCGTTACCGATACGCTGCAGCAGATTCGCAGGGACGCCACCGCTGCGTACGACATGGACCTCCAGCTGACAGCGAAACAGATGGACGGCGCACCCCACATCGTTTCTGTTACGCCAGGCCGACAACAGCTGGTGCTCAACGTACCCACCTTTTATATGGCGCCGAGTTTGTCTCAACTGAACGAGCTTTCGCTGGCCTCTGAGCCATTGCGGCAAGCGCTCAAAAATCCGCCGTCGAACCCGGATGCACCGCTGCAACTCGGCACTCAAATGGAATACTTCCCGCATCCCGACGGCAAGACCGGAACTCAGGTGGTGAGCACGGGCTTGTTCTGGACCGGGTCAACTGCGCCGCCCTCCTCCGTACAACTAGCAGAGCAATTTCAGCAAACCACCACTGGATTCAGGTTGGCCACTACTGTGAGGCAGATGGACTGGTATGCCCGTGAACCGATCTGGAATACCGCCGTCGACGTGGTTCCTGGGGACTACCGCCTGAATGTCGCGGCGGCCGACTCGACAGGAAAGATCACAGCAGGGCAGATGAAAGACTTCAGCGTTGCCCCTACTGATCCGGATGAAACTGTACGGATCAGCTCACTGGTCATTGGCCGGTCTTGCTTGTTTGTGCCGCCTGACGCGCAGAACGACACTCAACCCTCGCAATCGCAGCCGATCGACTATCTGCGCGCCGGGAACTGCACCATCCAACTCGAGCCAAGCCATTCCTATTCCCCGCAAGATGTTCTCTGGACCCTGGTTCGGATTACGCCTGTCGGCAAGCTCGCGAATCGCCCCATGAAGGATTGGAAAGGTGAGTTCGTCCTGGTCGACGACAAAGGCTCAAAGCTTGCCAAGCAGCCAGTGCATTGGCTGGAGGCAACGGATGGCAGCTTTGTGGGCACGGGGGCGTTTCAATTGAGCGACCCTAAGCTGAAGCTGCAGGATGGAGAATATGCGCTTGTGCTGACTCTGAAGGGGCCTGGCATTGAAGAAGACTACTCCGAGGACGCGCCTTTCCTGGTCTTCGGAGCCGGCAACGGCGAGGATCGCGCCGATTCCCACGGCCACCGCTAGTCGCGCATCTGTGTGTCATTTGCTGTTGACACTGATGTCTGCACATTACGCGGCATGCTGGGGGAAAATTTTCTATAGTAAGGGGTCAGGCGATGGTTTACGACGCCTGTTCACGCTGCATACGCTGCTCACACAGCAGACTGCGCATGCGCAACCTGGCGGAGAAGAGGGTGCGCTGTACGTCTTGTTCAGAGGTTTGCAACAGGCCTGCAATCCGGCCATTGTCGTACCCTTCCACGTCGCGCAGCAGGAAGCATAGACGTTCTCGCTCGGGCATCTGCCAGACGGCCTCTTCCAGATCCGTCCGCCGCACATTTCTTTTCCCTAAGCCCTCGCCCTCCGCAGTGACTGCCGGCACGGGATCGAGAGAGAATCGGCGATGGAACTGGGACAACAGTGCCTTATCCAGCGTGGCGATGCTGGGTTTGATTTCCTGTTGGAACGCATCAACAAATGTAGACTGCAGGATGGCTTCCGCTTCTCTCTCATCGCCCGTCATATAGTAAGCGACGCAGAAAATATGATGACGGTGGCTCTCAAATACATCGCGTTGTTCTGCCTGCATGTTATAGCCGTGAGTAACCCTGACGATAATTGACTGTGAAACCGTCGCTGCTCGCGGTAACATCATTCCGGCGCAATGTCCTGTATTGGAGTCAGAGAAGATGGGCATGTTCTGCATTCTTAGTAGCACGCTGTGGGCCAATCTCTTTAACCCGGTGCTCGCAGCGAGGGACGACACCCTTACGTAATGGTTTTATTCTGAAATTCGATTTCCTGGTGCTATTAGGATGGGAGGGGCAGCCCCAGACGCTGCGGATGCATCTAAAGACGACTTTGGCGAAAAGTGGTATATGGATACCACCTTTGCGCATGTTGTTACCAATTGGAACTGAGAGGGTATGGTCATCACTGAACACGTTTGGCGTTTTTACCTTGAACGTTGAACACTTTTACCCAGTGGCTTTAACTGGTGCCACCACAGAGACTTTGAGACGGAATGCCTGAGGAATCTACAGCAATCGCGACGGAAAGCTCAGCTCGACCGTCCTCGGCCGTGGGCCAAATCCTATTGATTTCAGGAGACTCGGCTCAGGCCAGCCAAATTGGCCGAATTTTGCAGGACCAGAATTTCCCATTGATGGCATGCTCTTCCCCGGAACGTGCCATTGAGGCCTTGGCTTCAGATTCCGCGAACAATCCTCGCATCAACCTTGTGTTGCTGGATGCTGGCCCAGGTGGGAAAAATCTTTCCCACTGGCTACGGGAAGTGACCGAGGATCTTCTCGCTCCCCTGGTTCTTTTGTGGAACTCAGATCGGGTACAGATTCCGATCGTCCTGCTGACGGATGCTGCACACGTGCAAGAAGCGGTGCAAGCCCTCCAGAGGGGCGCTTACGACTACATTTTGAAACCTTTTTCTGCGGATCAGTTGATGGCCACCGTGCGGAGAACGCTGCAGTATCGCCGGCTGCAAACGCAAAACGATTTGTTCCGCCACCACCTGGAACAGCTGATTAGCGCCCGCACCGAGATGCTGCAACACAGTATGCGGCAACTGGAAAACTCCTACGATGTGACGCTGGAGGCGCTGGGTAACGCCCTCGATTTGAAAGATGCTGAAACCGAAGGTCACTCCAAGCGCGTAACCGCCTACACTTTGGCTTTGGGTCGTGCGGTTGGGCTGCCGGAGCCGCAGTTGCGTGTTGTTGGACGTGGCGCTTTCCTGCACGACATCGGCAAAATGGCCATTCCTGACGCCATCCTGCGCAAACCCGCCAAGCTCACACTGGAAGAGCGGGCGGTCATGCGCACCCACACCGAGCTGGGATATCAGATGATCCGCAAAATTCCCTATCTGCAGGAAGCCGCCGAAATTGTCTATTCTCACCAGGAACATTTCGACGGCTCCGGCTATCCGCGCGGATTGCGTGGCGAAGAAATTCACATCGGTGCGCGCATTTTCGCCGTCGCGGATACCTTTGACGCCATCACCTCAAATCGCCCCTATCGCAAGGCCAATACCATGGAAGCGGCTCGCAAGGAAATCCTTCGCTGCGCCGGAAGTCAGTTCGATCCGTCGATTGTCGATGTCTTCGTCGCCACGCCAGACTCCATCTGGCTCGACCTGCGCGAGGGGATTATGCGCGACGGGTTTGCTTTCTCTCCCTTCGGGTATACCTTCGGCAACATCCCCTAGTCGATGGCACACGCCGCTTTGCCAAGCTGATGCAGCAGGGGCGAGAATCATTTCATCGGCGCTTTTATTTCACGAGCGCGATGGAGAGACCGCATGGGCAAGCTGACAGATAAAGAAATTCAGGAAAAACTGCCGACACTCGAAGGCTGGAAATATGAAGCCGGCGCATTGGTCCACGATTACGCCTTCGCTGACTTTGCGGAGGCCTTCGCCTTTGTTGTGCGATTGGCTTTGCTCGCGGAAAAGGCAGATCACCATCCCGACATTGACATACGCTACAACAAATTGCGCGTCGCGCTCATCTCCCACGACTCCGGCGGCGTCACCGCCCGCGATATTTCCATGGCCGCAGCGATTGGCAAGCTGGGGCAACCTTGAAATCTGAAGCTACCTGCCCAACATACTGAGGACCGAGAATGCCAATTACGAAATATGAAGGAATGACTCTCAACAAAAAAGTGATCGTGTTGGAAGAGACCTGGCTGGTCAACTGTGTGTTGCGAGAATGCGTGATTTTTTATTCGGGTGGATCCTTCGACGTGGTGAATGCTACTTTCGAAAACTGCGAATGGAAGTTCCAGGGCGCGGCACAGCTGACGTTTTCTCTAATGTCGATGATCGGCCTGATCCCACCGCCGCAGGTATCTGTTCCAGCGCAAACTTCCCCGGGCTCGGTCAATTAAGAAGCCGGCAAGCCGGGTTGAATTCAGCCATCAGCGATTCATCCGAAAGTGCGCGCCCGTGCCTGGCCTGTCGACAAACTTTATTCTTCTAACAACTGCGGCCTGGAGTATGATTGGCGTCAAATTCTCCGATCATGCGCACTGAAAATCAATGACCACTCGGCCCGAAAAGCTTCTTGAAATTCACGATCGACAAGTCTCCGCCCTTACCGGACACAAGTTTTTTCTTTTGTTTGTTTTTCTCCTGCTGTACCTGATCCTGTATCCCTACACGCAAAACAAAGGGGTTGCCTATTACTCGCTGCGTGTGCTGGGAATCGGCATCACGCTGCTGAGTGTGTACGCGGTCAGTTTCCGCCGCAGCCTGGTATTTATTGCCATGGCGCTGTCGATACCCGCCCTCTTGGCACATTTTCGCCTCGAGAGATTAGACGCGAGTGCCACTTCGCTGCTGACCACGGTCCTCACGCTCGCCTTCGATACTTTCATCATCGTCGTGATATTCCGCCGGGTGTTCGTTCACAAACAACCGACCGCGGAAACGATTTATGGAGCGCTCTGTATTTATCTGCTGGTTGGGCTTGGCTTCTCCAGCATTTACTCCCTGCTGGCTGCGCTGCAGCCGCATGCCTTCTATTTGGATCCGGTCACAACTCTCAACCCCTCGCTCAACAGGTTTGACCTGATCTACTACAGCTTCGGAACCATGACTTGCCTGGGAGCCACGGGAATCGTCGCTGTATCAAATCAAGCCAGATCCCTGTCGCTGATTGAGGCGATCCTGGGTGTGCTGTATCTGGCGGTACTGATATCGAGACTTGTAGGTGCTCACTCCAGACCCTCCGAAGAAGGCTAGATGCCGCAAACGCTCCAACCAAAGCTGCAAACATCTGTCGAATCCGCGCGACCTACATCAAATCGGAGACGAATCCGAACGAGTGTTCGCGAAGCAATATTCCGGCATGCTGCAAATCCCCTGCCCGCAAAGCATCAATGATTGGCTGGTGCGAAAGGATCGCCTCCGGCAGCCGATCCACTCGGCGCTGCACGTTCAAACGCGCCCGCATACATATTCCCAGGGATTTCCAGGCGCGCACGATCTCCTGATTTTCACAGCGCTCGATAATGCAACGGTGAAAGTTACGATTGTGGCAAGCCACTGCCTGTAGATCGCCACCCTGTGCCGCCGCCCGCATCAACGCGTATTCCTGTTCCAGCACTTGCACCGATTCGGCTGGAAAATCGTGGATAAATTCTGTAGCTGCCTTTTCCAGAATGCCGCGCAATTGATATGCGTCGCGCAGTTCGGTGGGCGACAACTCACGTACCCGCGCCCCGCGATACGGCTCTGACTTGACAACGCCGATGGCTTCCAGCTTTCGCAGAGCTTCGCGCACGGGTGCCTGGCTCACGCGAAATTCGCGCGCCAGCGTTAGTTCCTTTAATCGCTCTCCGGGCTGATAGGTGCCGTCCATGATGCGTTCCAGGATCGTCCAGCGCACGCGATCGTGGGCGCAATTGCGGTCAACCGCGCCGTTGGCAGCGGGATTTCTTTCTCCCTCTTCCGCCATCATGGAAGCAATTACAGATTTAATTTCCATGGTTGAGGCGCGAGTGACGATGCGCTCAGAGCTTGCGTTCGCAACAGGCAGTCGAACTGTTTCAGGTTCGTTCATTGTTCATTTCCATTCCCAACGCGTCTCGTATCCATTTCGTTCTGTACGATGTAGCTCGCCTCTGATGTTCGGTGGGATCATTCCTTCGGCAGCTGACTGCGATCCCATCCGCCACCGAGCGCCTTCACCAGCAAAACGCTGGCTGTCATGCGCCGGGTGGTTAAATTTGCGGACGTCAACTGGCTGGACAGCACCACATTCTGCGCCTGAATAACGTTGAGATATGGATCCAGTCCGCGTTTGTAGAGCTTCATGGCAATATCCATCTGTTGTTGTGCGGAAGACACCGCCAGGTTCTGCGTCTGCGTTTCACGCTCCAGCACGTGCAGCGCAACCAGGTTGTCTTCCACCTCCTGGTAAGCGGTCAGCACAGTTTGCCGGTAGTTCGCCACCGTGCCCTCATAGTTGGCCTGTGCCATGGTGTTCACCGCATGCCGCTGTCCCCAGTCGACCAACGTATCGGCGGCAGACAGACCGACGGACCAGAAGGTGCTTGGCCCAGTGAACCAATTTCCCGGGCGGCCGCTATCAAAGCCGCCTATACCTGAAAGGGAAAAGTTTGGATAGTATGCGGAGCGAGCAATACCGATCTGCTCGTTCGCTGCGGCCATCTGGCGCTCTGCGATGGCGATATCCGGACGCCGTTCCAGCAGCTGCGATGGCAGACCGGGCGGAATCGCAGGCGGCGTGTACTCGACCACGCGAGCTGGAATCGTGAGCGATGCCGGCGGCTCCCCGATCAGAATTGCAATCGCATGCTCATCCTGAGCACGGGCAATTCCCACATCCTGATCCTGCGCGCGCGTGATTTCCAGCTGGGTTTGCGCCTGCTGCACATCCAACTGCGAATCCAGGCCGGCGTGAAATAACTGAGTGGTCAGAAGCAGCGCTTTTTCATCCGCAGCAACCGTCGCATCCAGGATGGACTGTTGTGCATCGAGTCCTCGCATCTGGAAATAATCGAGTGCCAGCTCAGCCTGCAGGATCAACTGCACGTTCACCACATCGGCGGCGCTGGCCTGCGCATTCTCGCGCGCCGCGCGCACTGTGCGACGTACCCGCCCCCAGATATCCGGCTCCCAGCTTACTTCCAGCGGCAGCGAAAAATCGTTGTACTGATTCGTGATTCCGCTGAAATAGTTGGCCCTGCTTTCCGAATTGCGCAGACGAGTCGCGGCTGCCCCTGCGCTCAAAAACGGAAAATAATTGGCTCGCTGATACTGCACCATGGCGCGCGCCTGGGTGTACTGGTTCTCGGCCACTTTCAGGGACTGGTTGGAAACCTTTACCTTATCTTCCAGCGAATTCAGTTCCGCATCCCCGTACACTTCCCACCAGGCTCCGCGAATCTGCTGGTCCGCCGGTTGTGCAGGCTGCCATCCGGCTACCGACTTGAACTCTGGCGTGGTGGGCGCGCTGGGCTGGTGATAATTCGGCCCAACCGTGCATCCGGTCACGCAGAAGATCAGTGTCAATGCCGCACTCACGCCCGCCTTGGAAAAGCTGAGCGTCATGAAGGATTTCCTGAGTTCGATGAAGTGGCGTGCACACCGTCGTCCGGCCCCATACCGTTCTGGTCCGGTTTACCATCGACGTCGACAACGTGTACCGCTTCGTTTTCCGTAATGGAATCCGGTGGATTATTAATGATGCGATCCTGCGGCGTCAGCCCGCTGAGCACCTCGATCTCTGTTCCCCAGTCGCGGCCCACGGTGATCACCTGCAGGTGAGCATGGTTATTCGAATCGACGGTGACAACGCGCAATCCCTCCGAGCGAAACAGCATCGCATCGACAGGAATGATCAGCGCCGGATGGGTGATGGGCAGTTGCAGATGAACCTGGGCATACGCGCCCGGCAGCAACTGATGTTTAGGATTGGGAATATCGACTTCGACCATTAACGTGCGGGTGTTCAGATCGATCGCATCCGCCGTCCGCACAATGGTTCCCTTGAAGATGTGGCCGGGATAACCAGGGACATCAATGTTCGTTTTTACTCCGGGTCGCGCCTCTGAAACATACACGCCGGGCACATTCACAAAAATCCGAACCGTGTTCATGCTTGAAACATGGAACAGTTCCTGCGGACCATTCATGACGTTGGCAGAAGGGCTGACGTTTCCGCCAGGATTGCTGGAGCTGCCGGTTCCGCCGTTGCTCCCTGAATCCACCAACTGGCCCACATTCACGTTGCGCGCTGTGACCACTCCATCAAAGGGTGCATAGACGCGTTCGAACGACTGCATTTCGAGCAGCTGATTCAAGCTTTGCTGTGCCACTTGCACCGACGCGGCCTGGGCGCTTTCCGTCTGCGTGGCGGTATCGATCGATTGCTTTGAAACTGCTTCGGTTCCTCGCAATCCTTCGTAGCGTTGGGCAGTTACGTGTGCCAGCCCCAGGTTTGCCTTGGCTGTAATCAGGTTGGCACGAGCCTCATCCACTTGCCGATCGAGCTCCGGAGTTTCGATCACTGCAAGCAGCTCGCCCTTGTGCACAGGGGCACCAATGTCGTGGTACCACGCCTTCACGTAGCCATTGGTCCGGGCATAAATCGGCGCATCGGAGAAGGCCTGAATCGTTCCGGGCAGCAATACCTCCTGCGATGGCTGTCCTACCTGCGGAGTTACGACAGCGACATCGGGCACCGCCATGCTGTCTGTTTGCCGGCGCAACGCGGCGCGAGTATGAATGCGAGGGAGTATACCAGCGATGGCCAATACAACCGCGACAATGAAAAGCACGATCACGATGGTCACGGTGCGCCGGGTTGCCGCTCGAGTCGGCTCCAGTGATTGTCTGTGCCGCGTACCGGGCGACGGATCCCGCTCGCCTGCCGCTTGCTTTTCCATTTCGCTCATGACTCTTGCTCCTCAGAAGATTCCGCCAGAGGCTTCGATCTTCCATGCACCAGGCTAAAAAACACCGGGACGAAAAACAGTGTGGCGGCTGTCGCAAACATCAGGCCCCCGATGACCGATCTGCCCAATGGCGCATTCTGTTCTCCACTGGCTCCCACCCCAAGGGCCATGGGAAACATGCCGATAATCATGGCCAGGGCTGTCATTAACACCGGACGAAAACGGGTAAACCCGGCTGTCATTGCGGCTTCAACGGCACTGGCGCCGCGCACCATTTCTTCCCGCGCAAAGCTGACTACCAGGATGCTGTTCGCCGTCGCCACGCCCATGCACATAATGGAGCCCGTCAAGGCAGGAACACTGATATGGGTATGGGTGAGAAAGAGAAACCACACAATCCCGGTGAGTGCAGCCGGCAAGCCTGCGATGATGACGAATGGATCGAGCCAGGATTGAAAATTCACCACGATCAACAAGTAAACAAGGACAATGGCAAACAGCAATCCGCCAATCAGCCCGCGGGTTGAGGAGCGCATGGTGAGCACCTGGCCACGCACCACGATGCGCGTACCGCGCGGCAAATGCTTGTTCGCGCTGGCTACAACCTGGTCGACACGATTTGCCACGGAACGCAGGTCCGTTCCGTCCACCGAGCCGTAGATATCGACAACCGGCATCACATCGTAATAGCTGACGGATCCAGGCTCAACCCCGCGATGAATGCTGGCCACGTTGGAGAGAATTTGTAATGGCGCTCCGCTGCTGCCAGTCACGGGGATGTTCTTCAGCTCCTGCAACGTGTCCATGCGATATTGCGGAGTCTGCACCGCAATTTCGTAGCTCACGCCGCTTTTCCAGTTCAACCAGTACTGGGGCGAAGTCTGGAAGCTGCCGCTCAACGACGTCAATACGCTATTCGCCACGTCGGCCTGGCTCAAGCCGACTTGCTGTGCCTTGGTCCGGTCAACGTCGACAGTCATGTTCGGCGAATCGAGCGATTGCTGAATGTGCATATCAACAGCCCCTGGAATTGTGCGCAGCTGCGTCATCATCGACTCTGCCAGGGCATGGTTTGCGTCAAGATTCGCACCGATAATCTGCACATCCAGCGGGGCCGGCAGACCGAAGTTGAGGATCTGATTCACAATGTCAGTCGGCAGAAAATAAAATGTCACCCCGGGAAAGTCGCGCGCCAGTTTACTGCGCAGAGCGCGAATGTAATCTTCCGTAGGATGATGTTTGCTTTGCAGGTCCACGGTGATGTCTGCGTCCCATGAACCGCTGGTTCCGGAATTGCTGTAGGAAAGATTGATCCCGCTGTAGGGCAGGCCAATGTTGTCGATGATGCTGCCGAGTTCACTCTTCGGAATGGTCTCGCGAATGGTTTGGTCGACGCGATCACAGAGTGCCGCTGTATCTTCAATGCGGGTGCCGGTGTGGGCGCGCACATGCAACTTAAACTGTCCAGCATCGCCCTGGGGGAAAAAGTCCTGCCCCAGCCACGGAAACAAGACCGCGATTGAGACCGCGCAGACCAGAACGAATCCGGCGAGGAAGATGCCGCGATGATGCAGGCACACCACCAGAATTTCCCGGTATCCGAGACGAATCCGTTCGAAGCGGTCTTCGAACTTCATTTGCAAGTTCACTAACGGATTGCGGCTGTGACGACGCCGATCCAGATCCCCCTCTTCGTGCGGCTGGAGCAGGTATTTCGCCATGGTCGGTACAATCGTGCGCGAAAGGAAGTATGAAGCCAGCATGGCGAAAACGACCGCCTCACCCAGCGGTACAAATAGAAATTTGGCAACGCCGCCCAGGAAAAACATGGGGACAAACACGATGCAAATGGAAAGCGTGGAAACGAATGCAGGCACAGCAATCTCTGCAGCGCCGTCCAGAATCGCCTGCTCAACTTCCTTGCCCATTTCCAGGTTGCGATTGATGTTCTCAATTTCGACGGTGGCGTCGTCGACCAAAATACCAACCGCCAGCGCCAGTCCGCCCAGCGTCATGATGTTGATGGTCTGGCCCAGGCTGCTGAGGACGATAAGGGAAACCAGCACCGACAATGGAATAGAGACCGCGATGATCACAGTGCTGCGCCAGCTGCCTAGAAAAACGAGGATCATGATGGCCGTCAGGCAGGCGGCGATGATCGCCTCCACCACCACATCGTTGATGGCAGCGCGAACGAAGATGGATTGATCATTGACCGGTCGAATGACGAGCTGAGGCGGTAGGCTGGCGCGAATACGCGGAAGAATCCGGTGCACCTGGTCTACCAGTGCCAGGGTTGAGACGTCTCCTGTTTTTTCAATCGTCATCAGGGTGGCGCGCTGGCCGTTGACCCGCAGGATATTGGTCTGTGGAGGAAATCCGTTGCGCACGTGCGCCACGTCGCGAACATAAATGGTCGCTCCATGCACGGTTTTGATCGGGAGGTCGTTCAACCCTTCAATAGTTCGCGGCGCGCTGTTGGTTTCGACCTGGTATTCGTATGGCCCGATCTTTTCGGTTCCTGCCGGCAAGATCAAATTCTGATTGGTAAAAGCCTGCACTACGTCGGCCGGCGACAAATGCATCGCCTGCAGCTTCGTGCTGTCGATATCCACCTGTACCTGCGGTTGCTTACCGCCGTAAGGCCAGGGGCTGGAGGCACCCTGCACCGTGGCAAGCTGCGGCCGCAGAAAGTTGGTGGCCAGATCAAACAGGCGTTGCTGACTGAGTCCTTTGCCGGAAAGCGCAAGATCCAGCACTGGAACGGAGGATGCGTTGTAGGTAATGATCAGCGGCGGCAGCGTCCCGGGCGGAAAGTGCCGCAGCATGGTCTGCGATATAGCCGTTACCTGCGCGACACCAGCCTCAACATTCGTTCCTGGGTGGAAATAAATCTTTGTGACGGAAATCCCTGTGACCGCTTGCGTCTCGATGTGCTCGATATTGTCGACCGTGGTCGTGACCGCACGCTCAAAGACGCTGTCGATCCTGTCTCCCATCTGCTCCGGAGATAGGCCGTTGTAGGCCCAGATCGCCGTGACCACCGGAATATTTACGTTTGGGAAGATATCCGTCGGCGTACGCAGGATCACTGTGATCCCCAGAATAAGGATGAGCAAGGAAAGGACGACGAAGGTGTACGGCCTGCGTAAAGCCAGGCGAACTATCCACATACCAAGTCCTAATCAGGGTGGAAGGTTGAAGTTGATCGACCAACGCGGGATCGAACGGCGAATTATCGATAATTCAAAGATACACCCACAGGAGGCCGGCTGCATCTGCCGAATGGCCAAAAATCACCGGATGTTGGGTCAGGCACAGGCGTAAATGACGGGAAACATGAGGCATTCACCACAGCACTGGGCTGCATCTGAACAAGTAAGGAAGTGAACGCAACATAATGTCGACCCTCGTTCGCGGTTTGAATTCAAAGTGAAGCGCTCTAAAACCCGCTCCCACATTCAGGATTATGCCCTGATCGGCGACTGCGAAACTGCCGCGCTGGTTTCGAAATCCGGTTCGATCGACTGGCTTTGCTGGCCAGATTTTTCCTCGCCTGCCTGCTTCGCGGCGCTGCTCGGCACACCTGCCAATGGACGCTGGCTGCTGGCGCCAAAGCTCAAGTCGCGGGTCCAGAGACACTATCGAAATCACACCCTGATTCTCGAGAGCACATTCACCACTCGCACCGGGAAAGTCAAAGTTACGGACTTTATGCCGATCCGTGGCAAGCACTCGGACGTGGTTCGACTCGTCCACGGAATCGAAGGCAAGGTCTCGATGACCATGGACCTTTCTCTGCGATTCGACTATGGCCGCAGCGTTCCCTGGTTGCAGCATCCTTACAAACACGATTTCATCGCCACCGCTGGCCCCGGCACGGCGTATCTGCGCACCCCGGTTGCCGTCGAATTTCGCGAGGGGTCGATGTCGGCCGAGTTCGAAATCAAGAAAGGCCAGACCATCCCGTTCGTCCTCACCTATGCTTCTTCGTTTGAAGACCGTCCGGAGCGGGTTGATCCGCGCGTTGCCCTGCGGCAGACGGAACGATACTGGAAAACATGGGCGGCGCGAGGAGTCTACAAAGGTAAATGGGCAGCCGAAGTGGAGCGCTCGCTGATTACATTGAAGGCCCTGACATACCGTCCCACGGGCGGAATCGTGGCTGCACCGACAACATCGCTGCCAGAGCAGCGCGGCGGCGCACTCAATTGGGATTACCGCTTCTGCTGGTTGCGCGATGCTACCTTCACCTTATTGGCGCTGATGAACGCGGGCTACAGTAAGGAGGCGGCGGCATGGCAGCAGTGGCTGGTGCGTGCGGTCGGCGGCGAAGCCTCGCAAGTGCAAATTCTCTACGGTCTGCGCGGCGAACGACAGATTCCTGAGTCCGAGATTCCCTGGCTGCGCGGCTACGAGAATTCCAAACCCGTACGCGTTGGCAATCAAGCAGCCGGGCAATTCCAACTCGACATCTTCGGCGAAACGGCAGATGCCTTATACCAGGCCCGTCGCGGCAATGTCGATCTTGATCCGCGCGATCTGCAGCTGCATCGCCAGATGGTGGCCTACCTCCGCACGGTGTGGGAACATCCTGACTCCGGTATCTGGGAGGAGCGTGGAAAGCCGCGCCAGTTTGTCTACTCAAACGCGATGGCCTGGGTCGCTCTCGACCGCGCCATCAAAAGTTTTGAGCAGCACGGCATGGAAGGGCCCGTCGAGGAATGGAGAGCGCTCCGCCAGAAATTGCACGACGAAGTATGCCGCGAAGGATTCAGCCGAAAACTGAACAGTTTTGTAGCGTATTACGGGGCCAGCAAAGTCGACGCTTCCCTGCTGTTGCTTCCCTTAGTCGGCTTTCTGCCGGCAGACGACAAGCGCATCCTCGGAACCATTCGCGCGATCGAAAAGCGTTTGATGACGGGCGGATTATTGAAGCGCAATCGACCAGATAAGAAATCCGCGCGCCAAGGTGCCTTTCTGGCGTGCAGCTTCTGGCTGGTACAGGCTCTGACCATGGTGGGTAGAAAACGCGACGCGGAAAAATTATTCAAGAAGCTGCTGCGGCTGAGAAATGATGTCGGCCTGTTGTCGGAGGAATACGACACCCGCGTTCACCAGCTGATCGGGAACTTTCCGCAAGCATTGTCGCATATCGCCCTGGTGAATGCGGCTTTCCAACTGGATCCCCAGCCAGGTCACCAACTCCGCGGATAGGCAGACCATGCCGGAATCTCTATTCGATGAGTCGCGAATGGACTGCGTCATCTGAATTGCTGCTTCAACATACGGTCCGCCATTCTGAGCGCAGCGAAGACTCTACGTCTTTCAATAGAAGGATCCTGCCCAGATTCTTCGCTAGGCTCAGAATGACAAATCCTTTTGCGCTTTAGCTGGAGGATTTTTTCTTCGGTACTTTGGCGCCGGACTTTCTGGCTTCCGATAGACCGATTGCAATCGCTTGTTTCGGGTTGGTGACCTTACGGCCTGATCCGCTCTTCAGCTTCCCCTTCTTGAATGCCTTCATCTCCCGCTCGACACTTTTGCCGGCTTTGGGACTATATTTTCTGGTGCTTGATTTCTTCTTGGTGGTACTTTTCTTCGCGGCGGATTTTTTTGCACTGCTGGATTTCTTGGTTGCCATCGACGTTCTCCCTTTCACTCCGATTGGAAGCCGTCGACGTACGCGGGGTTGCTGGTGAAAACGTAACGCGCATCGCTCGCCACCAGCATTTTCCAGTAGCCGCAACAATCCAGGCGTCTCACCCCGTCGCCAACAAAATAGAATGAAGATATTCAGCCGGCGGTTATGCCCTGTTGTTCCCGTATCCGCGCCCGCAAATATGTAGTCGCTTGGAGTGCGACGCCGCGTACAGTAAGCGTTGGGAAAAAGAATGAGGTTTCAAAACATGCGTAGAGTTCGTGGGCTCGTCGCGAGCTGCACATCAACTGCCTTGATCTCCCTGCTGGCATCTACCGTCCTTGGCTGCGGTCAGCATCCGGTTCGACCGGCTCCTCTGATCGGTCATGCACCAGATGCCTTGCAGCCAGGCACAGTCAAGTCGACGCACAATCCACAAGTGGCCCTCTACTCGATCGTTCCGCTGTCGGCCGCACAGGTCACGGTTGAGTTTGGGCCCACCACCGACTACGGCAAGCAGACCTCAACCATCGCAGATCCGGGTGGCCGGCCTGCAAACATTTTTGTTGCCGGCATGCGCGCCGACACCACGTACCACATACGCGCTTCGGTTCGCTTTCAAGATGGCACCACGCGGAATGATGTGGACCACACTTTCAACACCGGACATTATCCGGCGGACTGGATTCCGCCCATCACCGTGCAGACCAGCGGAACGCCGCAGCCCGGAGTGGAATTGCTGAATCCCACCATTGGCCGATACGCGCAGGCGACGGTGACAGATCTGAATGGAAATGTCTTGTGGTCCTACGACTATGCCGATCGCGAATCCGCATCGTGGGTACAGTTTCATCGCTACGTACACTCCGCGTATTTGACCCTGATCGGCTGGCGCAATTGGATCGGCCAAAAACTGGGCCTGCACCCGCGCGGCAAGCCGATGCTGTGGGATGCATCGCTGTGGAAGGCGCGGCCGCCCGAACGCCGATTCGCCACCATCATTAATCCCATTAAGCTGCTTCCGAATGGTGACTTCGTCATGGTGATCGGACTGGCTTCGCACGCGCTGGTAGACAGTCCCGATGGCATGCCTCCGCCTCACACGCCAAGCCTGGTGCGCGAGATCAATCTGGCAGGCCAAACCATCCGCCAGCTATCGATCGGCGAATTGAACAAGAAACTTCGAGCGACTGGATATACCGGTCCGACGCTGCAGATCCTGCATCACGATGTGGCGGTGCTTCCGAATGGCCACTGGATCGTGATCGCCAATGGCACTCGTGAATATTCCAATCTTCCCGGTTACCCAGGCACAACCCGCGTCATTGGCGATGTGCTGATTGACCTGGATAGAAATCTTAATCCAGTGTGGACGTGGAACGAATTCGACCATCTGGACGTGCGTCGCCATCCCATGGATTTTCCTGACTGGACCCACACCAATGCAGTTCTATATACCCGTGAGGATGGCAACCTGATCGTCTCCATGCGCGCACAACATTGGGTCATCAAGATCGACTACGACAATGGACATGGCACCGGCAAAATTCTGTGGCGGCT
Source organism: uncultured Acidobacteriota bacterium (assembly GCA_963737095.1). Classification (GTDB taxonomy): domain Bacteria; phylum Acidobacteriota; class Terriglobia; order Terriglobales; family Acidobacteriaceae; genus JAKAAZ01. The sequence goes on along the minus strand of CAVTRK010000005.1, from coordinate 501,443 downwards.
GGGAGCGGGTGGCGACTTCAAGTTGCTCAACGGAAATTCTCCAACCGACTGGAACTATGGCCAGCACAATCCGACGATTTTCGGCAATCGCGATGCCGGTGTTTTCGATTTGGGCATGATGGATAACGGGAATCAATCGCGTGATGACCGACGGAAAAGTCTGTGGGACGAAGGGTGCGCCAGCGTGCTACACCACGGTTCCTATCTTCCGCATCGATGAGCAGGCTAAAACCGCCACGCTGATCTTTCACGATATCTTTCCGCCCAGCCATTATTCGATGTGGGGAGGCGGCGTGGAGGCTTTAGCGAACGGAGATGTGCAGATTGATTTGTGCCATCAAGAAAAGGCTTCCAATATTTACGAGGTTACGCAGACCGCCGACCCAAAGGTGGTCTGGCACATGCACGTTGCGCGCAACAATGTATATCGCGCCCAGCGCTTGCCCAGCTTGTATCCGGGAGTGCAATGGTAGAGGGAGCGCCTGTCGCGAGAACTTCTGATGCTTAGCCGGCGACGAGCTCCCTCTTTCCGTTTTCTGCGTCGAGGAAAGACTGCTCATGTTCCTGAGGAACCACCACCAGTTCGCCCATGCGCCAGGAGTGAGGGTAATTGGTACGGCTGACAATCTTCCAATCGTGAGCGGCGAATTCCACCAGCACCGAATTATCGACGTCGTTCAATACGACGTTGCCATTCGGCAGGCGGGTACAGTCCTGAATCCAGCCGCCATCGTAAAAAATGTTTCCGGTGACTTTCAAATCGTCATCCAGCAGCACCAGTTGCTTTGACAGGCTATCGCAGAAAATCCAGCCGCCCGGAATTTTCTCAAGGCTGTGCGGTCGCGCCAGGCCTTCCAGAATCACTTCGCCCTTTTGCTGATCTGGTGGAAGACTGCGATCAATCTGGATCAGAATTCCCTGGTGAAACAGCAGCGCCAGGATGAAGCGCTCTTCTTCTGGATCGCGCACCACGGCGCAGTTCACATGCGTGCTCTGATAGCGCGTGTGATAGTACACGTTGCGATGCTCGCCGTTGCGTCCACTGCGCCGCGTGTCTCCGGATGGTGTGACTTGATAGCCGTGTTCGGCCGCCCACCATTCCCAAATCACGTTGCCCTGCAGATCGACTTCTACTACCAGATCCGTCCCACACGCGGCGGCCAGCAATCCTCGCTTGGTTCTTTCCAGGCTGTGCAGGTCGTTGAAATAAGGATGAGAAATGCGCTGCAGCAACTTGCCGGGTTCGCCCGGCTCCAACCCAATGCGGAAAATATTTCCCGCTTCAAAATCGTTCATGTACAGCTGGCCGTCGGCAAAACAATATCCCGCCGGATTTCCCAGCAACGTTTCCCAATCCGACTGCCAGATGATTTTGCGGGTATCCCAGTCGTACACCACAAACGTTCCCGCGTAGTCGGAGGGCGCATCCATCGTGGGTCCCAGGCTGTCCGCAGGCAGGAAACGGTATTCTTCCTTCACCCATTTCAGAGGGATGTCTGATGACGGAGCCGGTGCGATGCGTGTGGTTGCGACCTTCTGCCCAGGCACCGGAGGCAAACCACCCTCAATTTTCCAACGCGCGCGCAGGCGCTCATTTTGCGTCGTGTATACAGAAGCTGCCAATAACATTCAATCAGGATACATGAATCAATCTGAAGCTAAGACTTCGGCGCGCCGATGTGTTCCGTCCAGAATTGCGCGTTCAGGTTGGGCGCGGAGATGTTGTGAAACACATCATCTGTTTCGTACCCTACATAAGCCAAATCCAGATCCCTAAAGTACTTTCGGTCTTACTTAGGTAATGCTTTCGTGATAAATTGAGCCCATCGTTCACCGTTGTTCTGCCTGTGGACTTCTACAACACCTAGAAAAACAACCGGACCAGCAAAATTTTGAGGAGACATTGAAATGGCCAGGAATTGCGCTCGTTATGGCGCATGCATATTACTTGCAGCAGCAGCCGTATTGACTGGATGTGGGACCGGATCCAGCAATATGGTCAACGCGGTCTCCCCTACGACGACCGCCAGCATCAGCGCTACTTCCTATGACTTCGGCCAGAATATCGTTGGCAATCCTGAGACCCAGACCGTTGTCCAGGTCACGAATACCGGCACCAATCCGCTGACCCTGAATCCCACCATCGCGGGATCGACGGCCGGATTTACCATCGTCGCTGCGCAGTCTTGTGGAGCCACGCTGGCTGCGGCTTCAACCTGCCCCATCGTCATTACTTACTCTCCGACTACAGCTGGAAGCCAGACTGCGACCTTAAATCTTGGCCTGGCCAATGTCCCGGTGCCGCTGGCCCCCGGACTGGTCTCGCTCACGGGAACTTCCGCAGTGATGACCGCCGGCACGGTGACAGCAACGGCAAATCCGCAAGTGGCTTTGTATACCATCACCCCGCCATTCGCCGGCAATGTCACCATCAACTTCGGCCCTACCACCAGCTATGGCAAGCAGACCTGGTCTGTCGCCACTCCCAGCGGCGGCGGACCTGTCAGCATTGAAGTGGCCGGCATGCTCGCCAACACTGCCTACCACATGCAAGCTACAGTAACCCTGGCCGACGGCGTCACCGCCGCCGACTCCGACCACACTTTCACCACCCAGAGTTACCCTGCAAATTTGATCCCGCAGATCACTGCGACGACCACCCCGGGGCAGACACCGCAATCCGGAGTTGAGATCTTAAATCCCGTTGGAGCCACCGCACATATCGTTGCGACAGATATGTCTGGAAATCTTATTTGGGCCTATAGTGCGCCCGATGCTCCATCCCTCGCTCAAATCTTAGCGCCCAAGCAACTGCCGAACGGCGACTTTGTCTTTCTTTACAGCGATGATTCCTCGTCTCCTATCAACGGAGGCTTTCACCCCTCCGACCCCAATCTTTTGCGCGAAGTTGACCTGATCGGGAATACGGTAAAGCAAATCACGATGACGCAGCTGAACGCCAAATTAGCCGCGGCGAACTACAACATAACGCTTCAAGTGTTTTCTCATGACGTTACTCCGTTGCCGAATGGGCATTGGCTGATCCTGGCAAACACTGTCAAGAGCGTTGTCCTGGCCGGCCAGACTACACCTACGAACGTCCTGGGCGACGTCATCGTGGATGTTGATACGAACATGAATCCAGTCTGGGTTTGGAATGAATTCGATCATCTCGATGTCAATCGGCATCCCGCACTATTTACCCCAACTTTCGGTGACTGGACACACACCAATGCCGTGATTTATTCCAAGGACGACGGCAACATACTGGTTTCCATTCGCCATCAGAGTTGGATCGTCAAAGTCGACTATAACAATGGAGCTGGCTCCGGAAACATCATCTGGCGCCTAGGCTATCAAGGGGACTTCAAGCTGATTGGCGGCACCGACCCGACGGACTGGTTCTATGGACAGCACGGCCCAGCCTTCACCACCTCAAACACGACAGGGATTTTCGGGCTGACGCTGATGGACAATGGCAACTTCCGTATATTTCCTTCCGGCGTCGCCTGCGGCGTTGGCAGTGCACCGCCTTGCTACTACAGCACGATTCCCATTTTCCAAATCGACGAGGCAGCTAAGACCGCTACGCTGACTTTCCATCAAATCCTTCCCACGCCCCTATATGCCGAGTGGGGCGGAAACGCAGAAACACTTGCAAACGGGAACGAGGAATACGATCTTTGCGGCTTGGTGCCCGAAGAGTCCCAGGCCTTTGAGGTAACCACCAACCAGGCCAATCCGGAAACGGTCTGGAATTTGACTCTGAAGTCGAATGCGTCCTATCGCATATATCGGCAGCCCAGTCTCTATCCTGGAGTGCAGTGGTAAGAATATTGGCGAAGGATCAACCGATGCATGCTCGATGCTAAGAGCATGCATCACTGAAGGAGATTGAGAGGAAATGGCCAGGAATTGCGCTCGTTATGGCGCATGCATATTACTTGCAGCAGCAGCCGTATTGACTGGATGTGGGACCGGATCCAGCAATATGGTCAACGCGGTCTCCCCTACGACGACCGCCAGCATCAGCGCTACTTCCTATGACTTCGGCCAGAATATCGTTGGCAATCCTGAGACCCAGACCGTTGTCCAGGTCACGAATACCGGCACCAATCCGCTGACCCTGAATCCCACCATCGCGGGATCGACGGCCGGATTTACCATCGTCGCTGCGCAGTCTTGTGGAGCCACGCTGGCTGCGGCTTCAACCTGCCCCATCGTCATTACTTACTCTCCGACTACAGCTGGAAGCCAGACTGCGACCTTAAATCTTGGCCTGGCCAATGTCCCGGTGCCGCTGGCCCCCGGACTGGTCTCGCTCACGGGAACTTCCGCAGTGATGACCGCCGGCACGGTGACAGCAACGGCAAATCCGCAAGTGGCTTTGTATACCATCACCCCGCCATTCGCCGGCAATGTCACCATCAACTTCGGCCCTACCACCAGCTATGGCAAGCAGACCTGGTCTGTCGCCACTCCCAGCGGCGGCGGACCTGTCAGCATTGAAGTGGCCGGCATGCTGGGCAGCACCGCTTACCATCTGCAGGCAGCTTTGACTTTGGCCGATGGCGTCACCGCCACCGACTCCGACCACACCTTCACCACCGGCGCTGTGCCGTTGATGGGCGGTCCGCAGTTTACCGGCCAGAAACAGCCTCAGCTCTCCGCGACGATTCCCGCAGGCATGACGCCGCAATCTGGAATTGAAATGATCACGGGCGTTGCAGGACCAGCGCAAGGCCTATATGCGACCGATCTCAATGGAAATGTCATCTGGACGTACCCGTTCAAAGACCAAGTACCGAGTTCCGGAATCAACGGTGCAAAGATGCTTCCGAATGGAGACATTATTGTGGACTTCTGCGCAGATTCCAGCGCACCGTTAACGAACCCGAGTTATGCATCGCTGCCTTGCATGATCCGCGAAATCGACCTGGCCGGCAAAACAATTCGGCAGATATCAATTGCTCAGGTGAACACTGCGCTTGCCGCCAACGGCTTTGCAGGATTGGTTCTGGCTACCATGCACCATGACCTGACCCCGCTGCCCAATGGTCATATCCTGGTGATGGCCAACACCCTGAAAAGTGTTGTCCTGAACGGGCAAACAACTCCGACCCAGGTCCTCGGGGACGTGGTTATCGATCTCGATCAGAATTGGAATCCTGTCTGGGTGTGGAATGAGTTCGATCACCTCGATGTCAATCGGCATCCCATGCAGTTCCCGGACTGGACCCACTCCAACGCCATCGTTTACTCCTCTGACGATGGAAATTTCATCGTGTCGATTCGTCACCAGAACTGGCTCGTCAAGGTGAACTACGCAAACGGCGCCGGCGACGGCAGCGTGCTTTGGAAACTCGGTTATCAGGGAGATTTCACGCTGATGAATAACGGTCAAGTGGATACCAATCCGGCAGATTGGTTTTATGCGCAACACGGACCGAGTTTCGTCGGCAAGGGCAACGCCGGAATATTTAACCTGGTGCTCATGGACAACGGCGATGACAGGATCTTCCCTTCCGGCGTGACTTGCGGTTCGGGCAGCGCACCTCCTTGCTTATATTCAACCGTCCCTATTTTTCAAATCAGCGAGTCGACAAAGACCGCGACGCTTCACCTTCCATCAGATCATTCCGGCGAATCTGTACAACAGCTTCGGCGGAAACGCGGAGGTGCTGCAGAATGGCGACGTCCACTATGACCTGTGCGGAACTAGCCGTTTCAATTCTGCGGTGTTTGAAGTTACTCCAAACAGCCAGGCATCGACAGTCTGGGAATTGCAGTCCACCGCAACCCCGCTCTATCGCTCCTACCGCATGCCCAGCCTCTACCCGGGAGTACAGTGGTAGTCTGAATCAACCAATCGACGGGAAGGAACCTCACATGGTTTCCTTCCCATCAATTTTTATTCTCACGCCTTTTTATTTACACGCCCGTTACAGAAAAAAGACATCCCCGTAATACTTAAAACTTACGCTCTGTCATCAGGAGAATTAGCTAATGACAGCAGCAAGAATCCTTCGGACAAATCGTCGGAAAGCATTTTTCACCAGTCTCGCAGCGGTAGCCTTCAGCACCGCCGTTTGCCAGCTCCCCGCAACCGCCCAGAATTTTCCCTTTGGCAACAGCAAGAAATTGTGGCCGGGAAATCTCGTCGTCAGCCGTTCGGTCTATGACAACAATGCAAATAACGTTGTGGTCGGAACCGTGCTTCCACCCAACTGTGCCAGCACCACTGGCGGCTGTGCTGCCTCAACCGGCGCGCCCTACGACGGAACCTACCCAACGGTGTTCAATAACGATATCTACGACTCCAGTTTCGGCATCACCTCGGCCATCTATCTGGACCAAATCACGCCGAACGGCTGGTTGATCAACTCCATCCCGGTGCCGAACAGCCTGAATCGCGACCCGTGGTCCAACGGCAATCAGCTTGTTACCAGCTTCAGCTCAAAGTCGGAATTGGCTCTGAACCTCTCCACCAGCGGTCGTACCCTCACCTTCATCGACTACGTCGCCCCGGTCAACGCGCTTGATGTTTCCAATTCCAACACGCCTGCGGCGGTCGATCCCACAAATCCTGTGGGGCCAGCAACTATTACGAGCCGTGGCGGAACTCGACCGCAACGGGCATTTTCAATTCACAGAAACCAATGCGTACAGCGGCAACAATGGCCGCGCCGCCATTCTTGAATGACCAACGCGGAGCCAACGTGATTTACACCGCCGGCAATGCTGGAAACGGCAGCAACCCGCAACCCGACGGTGTCATCCTGGGAGCCGGCGCGCAGTTGATCGATCCGCTGAAGGAAGCGGAAAGTGCCCAGACCCCGGGAACACCCACGCCAGTCGGAAGTTTTTCCGTGACCGAACTTGGAGACAAAGCCGACAAGATCGGCAAGGACGACAACTTCCGCGGCATGACGATTTTCAATAACGTGCTGTACTACACCAAAGGAAGCGGCGGCAACGGGGTGAACACGGTCTACTTTGTCGACACCACTGGCACGGCGTGCCCCAAGGGAATCGGTCTTCCCGCGCCCGGCGCCAAACTGCCGACCACTCCGCTCACCTACAATCCGGCGACACTGCAAACCACGGGCCTGCCGAACAACATGTGCATCCTTGCCGGCTTCCCCGCTGTTCCTGCAAAGACGGCGACCACGGTCAGCTATCCCTTTGGCATCTGGTTCGCCAACGCGAACACTATTTATCTTGCAGATGAAGGCGATGGCTACACCGGCGGCACCGATCTCTACACTCATGCCGCTGCACAAACCACGGCCGGCCTGCAGAAGTGGGTCTTCAACAGCACTTCGAAAACCTGGAGCCTGGCGTACACGCTGCAAGCGGGTTTGAACCTGGGAACTCCCTACACCGTCAAGGGCTATCCGACAGGTACGAATGCAGCGACTGGTTTGCCGTGGTCTCCGGCCAGCGATGGCCTGCGCAACCTCACCGGCCGCGTCAATCGTGACGGCACAGCTACCATCTGGGCCATCACTTCCACGGTCAGCGGAAATGGAGATACCGGCGCCGATCCCAACCAGTTGGTCGCCATCACGGACCGGTTAAGCAATACGACGACAACGCAGGCGGCGAAGGAAATGTTCTATACCATCCGCAGCGCCGGCTTTGCAGAAGTGTTGCGAGGAGTTTCGTTCACTCCCGGAACAGAAGTTGCCGGCGGCGACCCCGATCAGGGTCATGGTGGTTGGTAGCCGCGACTGACCTACGCAGCACAAAATAAAAAAGGCGGAAGAGAATTCTCTTCCGCCTTTTTTTTGCAAACCTCACACCAGCGCCGACTTTTTCCAGCCCTTGGACGTCTTTACCAACAAAGCGGAGGTTTCCCCATCCTCGACCCAGCGCACTTCGCCCAGCTCCCCGTCTTGCGCCGTTGGAGCTGCCGTCTGCTGCGTCAACCGAAGGCCCGTGCCCGACAAATGCAAGCACGGGACTGCTTGGATCTCCGGATGGAATCTGATTTTCCATTCCGCCAGTGACGCCGGAATACGTTGTGCCCAGGATGCATGCCCCTTCCAGATTGCCGTCAAATGCTTTCGCCAGCCGGTGTTTGTTGGTCGCAAATAATGACGTCCCGATATAGTTTCCGTTCGTTCCTTTGGGCGTAATCAAGAATCCGACGCCGCTGTTGTCCTTCGCCCACCGGCTGTAGAAGACCCGGCACTGGACGAACGACTGGCTCGTCTGGTTCACATAGAATCCTGCGATCGTCGGCGAGTCTGCGTAGCACTGGTTAAAGGTGTCGTTGTTTCCGTTGCAATAAAAGCAATGCAGCATCGGGCCCTGATCCGGATCGTAATTCCACACGTGGATCAGGGTGAACCAGTTGCTATCTCCATCCGAACGCACACCTGTTTCGTAGCCGATGATGTGCGCCAGGATTACTTTGCTGTCGCCATTCTCGTAGTGCAGGCCGATGCTGCCGGGCGCGTATTTCGTCTTGAGATCCACGTCGCATCGAACTCGCGTAATGTTCTTTTCGTATCCGCCTTTTAACAGATGAATGCCTTTATAGGTGGCGTTTACGACTACCAGGTCGGCGATTTCCAACCGGGCGACGTCTTCAACGCGAATGCCCGTCAATGGCTGCCGACCGCCGTCGATAATGCCGCCGCGAATCCATCCGCTGGTTTCCGAAAATTTCGAGTTGCTTCCGCCGCCCTTGATCAGCACCGCGTCGCCTTGAAAGTCCGGCTTGGCCCGCAGAACCGCATTGGGAGTCATCACCAGGCTGACCGAGATCGGCAGCCGCAGCGGTTTCGAAATTTCGTACACGCCGTCACTCAGTTCCAGCGTGCCTCCACCGCGCTGTTCCAGTGCCGCGATTCGCTTCGTCAGTTCACTGTGCCAATCGCCGCCCGGACCCACGTCAGACAGTACGGGTTTATGTGTGGGCCCGCTTGCCTGCAGTGTTTCACTGGGTAGAATACCGGCCAGCAGTCCCAGGCCAGCAGCTTTTTGAATCAATTCGCGTCGTTCCATCGCAGTCCTCTTTCCATGGGACGTTTATCCAGGATTGTTCGCCATCCAGAGAGAGAATTGCAATGTATTTCCTGAATGCTGAAGTGAGAGAGAGCAGTTGCGACGACTCAACCCATGAACATTGCGTCCACGTCTTGCCAGCTGTTCACGCGTCGATATCCGGTTGTGTTCACGTTGTGCGGCGCAGTAAATAGAATTCCTTCGCCTTTGAAGGATGCCAGATTGCGCGGCATATCGTCGATCAGAAAGTCCGCATGCAGAATGCTTTTGTCGCCGCAAAAAACAAAATTCTGCGGAGAAAGAAAATCGTAGTGGCGACGCAGCCAACGATATTTTGAGTTGAACGAACTGGGGAACGCCATGGCCGCTGTCGCGATGAAAATCTGGTAGCGGCGGCTCATCCGCAACAGGACTTCCTGGCTGCCTTCGATGACCGGAATATCCTCAAAAAAGCCGTCGCTCAGCAAGTAGGAATCAATCAGCTCCTGGCCTTCTTGCGGAAGCACCTGCCAGAGCCACTTGCCTTCAATGTCTTTCTTGGTCAGCGAGGTATTTTGCTCGCGGCTGTAGCGGGCCAGCAATTCGCCCAGCGTATCCGCCATCACCTCATCCATGTCCACGGCGATTCGCTGCATACGATGCGCCGCTAATCCTCTCTCTGGGGACGGTCGGAACCGGTGGGCCGGGGATGCGTGGCGTCTTTCGCCAAGCCGGCTGGTTTCTTCTGGGCCGGTGGAAGATGGATGGCATCGCTCAGGTCGACTGCAGGATTAAAGTAGAGAAATCGTCCGCAGGATTCGCAAAAATGCACAGCACCCTGACGGATTTCGTTCCAACGCTGCGGCCGCACCATCATCTGACAGGCAGAACAACGTTGCTGCTCGACTGTAGCGATCGGCGTTTTGTGGGCCTTGGCCATGCGGTCGTATTCGGCCAGCAGTTCCGGATTTGCCGCCTGGCGCGCGGCATCGCGTTCCCGATGGAGCTCCGCCAGCTTGACCTTGTCGCGATCGCGTCCCAGCTGCGACTTGGCCTTCTCCGTCTCCAGCAATTGCTGTTGATTGGCGCGGGTTTCGTGCAGTAACCGCTGCTTCACTTCCAGCGCTTCGGTTTCCATCAGGCTGGCGAATTCCAACTCGTCGATGCGGTCGATCTCTTTCTTGCAGAACTTAAGCTGATGCTCCAGTGCTTTTACCTGGCCGTCGCTTTTGGCATCATTCAGCTGGACGCGATAGCGAGCGCTTTTATCTCGCATGTCCTCGGCATCGAGTTCCAGGCTGCGCCGCAGGGATGCCTCTTTCGCAAGCGCCGTCGCAACTTGTTCCAGCAGACGACCAGTATCGTAGAGCGCCGCCTCACGCACTTCGACTCGCCCAGTGTATTGCGCGATTTGCAGGGTCAACGCCTGCGCCTGCTGCTCCAGCTCCTGTAGATGGACGAGTTTTTCCAGCGCTTCTTGCATACAAGGAAGGGTAAAAACGCAGTCTAGCACGGACGCTGCCATGAACGGTCTGCCAGGGTGCAAAACACCACGAGAAGTCGGCTGACTTTCATCTCGACTGAGGCTGCCAGCCGCCTGGCAGCACGAAAACTTGCTGGCTCGATACAATGGGTGCTGGAGTTTTCACCTACATGCGAAAAGCGCTTTTGCTGGCGGCCTTATCTTGTACCGCTTTCAGCGCCATTGCCCAAACACCCCCCCAGGGGCAAGGCAAAATTTGGACCGATACCGCGATCTGGCAACCCGGCGGCCCTCTCGGGCGCGCTCCACAGGAATTTCTATGGCGTCCCGACAGTGACAGCGTTACCTATCTTTCCGGCGACAAGCAGCACGGCCTGCCCGACGATGTCATCAGCGTGAACGCGGCCAACGGCGCAGCTTCGGTGCTGGTGCCGGAAACTCGCATCGCCGCGATATACGGCGCGAAGAATGATGAGCGCGATCGCGACCATCGCTCCCGCTACCATGTCTCCAGCTACCAGTGGTCGCCAGACTCAAAGCATCTCCTCTTCGATAACACCGGTACCCTGTGGATTTACGACATGGAGAAAGATACCGCGGTGGACGCAGGCAGTACCGGAGCCGGCAGCGGGGACGATCCCAAGTTTTCTCCCGACGGCAAATCGATCTCCTTTCTTCGCGATCACAATCTGCATGTGCTGTCGCTCGACAATAAGCACGACGCCGCGCTGACCAACACTACAGAACCGACTTTGCTGAACGGAGAGGTCGACTGGGTGTACGAGGAGGAGCTCGACGCCCGCAGCAATTATTTCTGGTCGCCGGACTCAAAGCACATCGCCTATCTGCAGATGGATGAGGCCACGGTGCCCACCTATCCGATAACAGACTGGATTCCAACTCATAGCACGGTCGATCAGCAGCGCTATCCGCAACCGGGCGATCCCAATCCCGGCGTACGCGTAGGAATTGTTGGCGCAAGCGGCGGCGATACCATGTGGCTGCGAGTTCCCGTCAGCCAGCACAATGATTACATTCCGCGTTTTGGCTGGCTCGATAGCCACCACGTATGGATAGAGGTGCTGCGCCGCGATCATCGTCATCTGGAATTATTTTTTGCCGACACAGAGACCGGCGTGATTCGCAGCGTGCTGCAGGAAACTGCCAATAAATTTTTCGATGAGGCGTACGATATCTGGTTCCTCAGGAATGGGCAATTCCTGTGGAGTAGCTGGCGCGACGGCAACACCCACCTCTACCTCTATCGCTACGACACCGCCAATCCAACCGCTTCCGACGCTACTCTGGTGCGGCAACTTACGCAGGGCGATTGGGAGGTTCTGAGCGTCGCCGGCGTCGATCCGCAGAAGGGAATTGTCTATTACACCTCCAACGAAACCGATCCGCGAGAAGAAATGCTTTGGCAGATCGGGCTCGACGGCACCGGAAAGAAATTGCTGAGCACCATGCATGGCGTCCATCACATCTCGTTCTCACCGGATGCCACCCATTATGTTGACTCTGCCTCCAGCCTGATGCAAGCACCGGTGGTCAACACGTGCAGCGTGACCGGGCCGTGCACTCCGTTCTGGAAATCGCGACCCTTAGACGGATACAATATCGTCGCTCCCGTCATGTTTACCGGCAAATCTGAGGATGGCACCACTCTCTACGGGGAGCTGCTGTTGCCTCCAGAAATGCACGCACCCGCCAGCGTTCCGCTGATTGTAAATCCCTACGGCGGCCCCCACGCGCAAACGGTGCGCAACGAGTTTGGTGGCCAGGGCTTCTTGTTTGATCAGCTATTGATGCAGCATGGTTTCGCGGTGCTGCATGTCGATAATCGCGGCATGGGCAACCGAAACCGTGCCTTTCAGGAAGCCGCGTATCGCGACTTTGGCCCGGTGCAATTGCAGGATCAGCTGACCATAGTCGATCAAGTGTTGCGGCAATATCCTCAGCTCGACGGTAAGAGATTGGGATGGTGGGGATGGAGCTGGGGCGGTACCTTCACGCTTTATGCCATGACCCATTCCGATCGATTCATCGCCGGTGTTTGCGTGGCCCCGGTCACCAATTGGCGCTTGTACGATTCCATCTACACCGAGCGTTATCTCGGCCTGCCGGATGAAAATCAGAAGACATATCAGGATGATTCCGTCATCACCAATGCAGCCCATCTGCACGGTAACCTGCTGATGGTGCAGGGGACCGGCGACGACAATGTCCACATGCAGAACACAATCCAGATGATTCAGCAATTTGTAACTGCAAATGTTCCATATAGGTTGTTGCTGTATCCGCGCAAGACTCACTCGATTGCAGGATCACCTGCGCGGACCCATTTGTTCGATGCAATTCTGCAGCAATTTGAAACTGGCCTGCATCCCACGCCAGCCAGTCAGTAAATAGGAGCTACCTGCAAATGTCTCATCCAGCCGAAGGCCCGCACACCCATGACCTGGTGCGTGGACGTACCACAGTCGGCGATTTTGAACTGACGATTTGTACCGACGGAACTTACCTGCTGGACGGCGGCGCGATGTTTGGCGTGGTGCCCAAGCCATTGTGGGAGAAGCGCGCTCCCGCAGACGAGAAAAATAGAATTCTTTTGGGCGCGAATACTGTAATCGTACGAACCGGTCGCCATACGGTTGCGATTGAGACCGGCCTGGGGGAGAAACTCCCTCCCAAGCTGCGAGACATCTACCAGTCCAGCCAGTTGCTGCCCAAAAGCCTGGAAGCAGCGGGGGTCCGGCCGGAGGAAGTGAACGTCGTCATCAACTCTCACCTGCACTTTGACCACTGCGGATGGAACACGGTGCGCAGTGAGTCTGGACAGATTGTCCCGACCTTTCCAAATGCCCACTACTTTGCCCATCAGGGTGAAGTAGAACACGGCCACCGCCAGCTGGACCGTGACGGCATCAGCTACATCAGCGATAATTACGATCCCCTGATCGCCTCCGGCCAGATGACGCTTCTCGAGGGGCACGCGCCGGGAAAGATATTTGAAATTGTGCCAGGTATTACATGTGAATTATTTCCCGGGCACACCGCGCAGCTGATGGCGATTCATATCGATTCCGCAGGCCAACGGGCTACGTATATTTCCGATTTGATTCCAACCAGCGCGCATCTGGATAGCACCTGGGTGATGGGCTACGATCTCTATCCGCTCACGTGCATCGAAGAGCGCAAGCGGTTCTATCGCCGGGCAATTCCCGAGAAGTGGCTCGTGCTGTTCACCCACGACCACCATCACCCGATGGGAAGAATTCACCTCAACGAAAAAGGAAAACCCGTTCTGCGGCCGGTGGAAGAATAAATGTAACTCTTACAGTTACGTTATGCCGGCTACAGCTTCGTTGCCAGCGCAGTCCCCACCGGAGAACCTAACCCGGTGCACGCATCCCAGCCGACACCCGCCTTGTAGGTGCCGTTGCTGCCCTGGGTGATGTCGCGAAACGCGGAGCTTCCCAGCAGAGGATAGATTTGCGGATTCAGAAATCCCACCGGCTTGCCCAGCTTCTGATTCAACAGCGCAATCAGCCCGGCCCACAGCGGTGCAACAGCGCTTGTCCCACCAACTACTTCGGTCTGCCCATCCACCTCAATCGAATAGCCAGTCGCAGGCGCTGCATCTCCGGCAACATCAGGTAAACCGCGTCCGTTGCCGCTGTTGGTTGCACCCGAGACGTTCGCATTCTGCTGCCAGGTCGGCAGAGGAAATACTGTGCTGACGCCACCGCCGGTCGCGCCGCCACTCTGCGCTTCATCATTCCAAACCACTTCATTCGTCAGGGTAGTACCGCTGGTTGTAATCTTCGTACCTCCGCAGGCCAGCACGTGCGGGCTCGATGCAGGAAAATCGACATGGTTCGCACCATCGCTCACGCCGTCCGTCGACCCGCTGTCGCCACATGCAACCGTGATACTCACTCCCAGCGCCGCCGCAGACTGGCAGGCATCATCCAGCGCTTTGATCGCCTGCTGCGTCCAGTTGGATTCCGGGCCGCCCCAGCTGATCGAAATCACCGAGGGATGATTGTTGGTGTCGTGAATCGCTGTCGTTAATGCGTCGACAAATCCCTGGTCGGTGTTGGGAGTGAAGTACACCGCCATTTTCGCACCCGGCGCAACACTCGCGGCCACATCGATATCGAGCATCACTTCACTATCGGCGCCGCTGGCGTTGGTTGGCGAGTTGGTGCCGCCATCCACCGAAACAGCAACTACCTGCGGCGGAGTGAGGTTTTGATTCTTGAAATATTTCTGAATGTCGGTCGTCGTGTATCCACCGCCGAGTTCAAGAATGCCGATGGTTTCTCCGCTTCCGTTCACGTCCGTCGGAAAGCTGTAAATCTCCGCCACCTGTCGCGGTAGATAGCTCTGCGATACTGCCGCCGCAGGGCGCAAATCCTTTAACTTTCGAAGATGCGATTGCGCTTGCGGCCGCGTGTCCAGTCCTAACACCGCATCCACCATGGAGGCACACTCTTGCGGCATGGTCACAGGTTGCTGATGGATTCGATAGTGTCGCCCATCATGTTCCACCTGCTGCAACTCAACTCCGAAGGCCTGTTGCATCTGCGCCGCCGTGCCTGTCAGCACCAGGGTGCGCCGATCCAGACTCGACGCATTCGCATCCACCGACAAGCCATGCTGCTCGGCAAATTGACGCAGCTGGTCGAAGTCCGTGGCACTCGCGGCATACTTGCTGTTGAATTCCGTACGCGAAACATGCCGCCCTTGCAAATTAGCCAGATCGAGCGGCTGCTTGCGCTTGACGATTACGGAGATGTGCATCGTATCGTTGGCCGGTATCGTGCCCATCACACGCGCGGCAGCAGGAAGTTTGCGATCTGTGAATGGAAGTGAAACGCGCGGCGAAGACGAAGAATAAGGCTGCATCGGGGAGTGCCTCCTGTTTTGATTCTTATCTTAAAGAGATGCACAACACCTCAAGCGGGGTGGATGGCCTCATAAACTCACCCTTCGGAAAATCAGAGACCGTTTTCAAGGCGGTTAGCAATTTTTTATGGCTTTCTTCGATGGCAGCGCCAATTCGTCGATGAACATCTTGCCAGTAACTAATCTCCGTGATCGAATAAGCGGCTGAATTTCGGCCGACCTGCCTACCTGCGCACGGAGCGGACCTGCAGGCGAACACCCTCTACCTTTTGCAAGTACGCGACAATCTCAAACAGATTGCGCGCGGTTGGATTTCCATTCGATCCCAGCATACGCATCAGGCTTTTGGTCGAGTGATGCGTCACCTGCGCCAACTGGGCAAATCCAACTGTTGCATGGATCAAATTGCGAAGGAAAGCTTTGCCTGTTTCAACATCACCGCCGAGCAGACACTCTATTCCTTCTTTCAGAAGCGCTTTGCGAAATCGCGCGTCACGATGAACCCGGGCCTGGACGTTTTCTTTGAAGCCGCGTTTCAATGGCATGGCCTGACTCCCGTTTCTCGCGTGGCGTGTGTCCGGGACGACGACTCAGGGACTTGCAGCATGGGCGATGGTACCATAAATGGTACCATCGCCATTCTACAGCGGGATGTTGCCGTGTTTTTTGGGAGGATTTTTTTCGCGCTTGGTGTCCAGCATCTCCAGGGCGCGGATCAGCCGCAGCCGCGTTTCGCTGGGACGAATCACCGCATCCACATAGCCGCGTTCCGCGGCAACATAGGGATTGGCAAATCGCTCGCGAAATTCATGAACCTTCTCCTGCCGCGTGTCGGCGAGGATCTTTGCCTTATCTTTTTCAGTGAATGCGCGTCCTGACGGCCAAACTGCTTGTGCCTGGCGGACACTCTCTTCCATTTCGCGCCGATACACCACGTTGACGGCGGCTTCTGCGCCCATCACAGCGATTTCAGCGGTTGGCCATGCCAGGTTCAGATCGGTGCGCAGGTGTTTTGAGCTCATCACGCAATACGCGCCACCATAGGCCTTACGCATGATCACGGTCAGCTTGGGAACGGTGGCTTCAGCATACGCATACAGCAATTTCGCTCCATGACGAATGATGCCGCCGTGCTCTTGCTGCGTGCCAGGCAAAAAGCCGGGAACATCTTCCAGCGTGATCAGCGGAATATTGAACGCATCGCAGAATCGCACGAATCGCGCCGCCTTGCTGCTGGCATTAATGTCGAGTACTCCAGCTAGAACCGAGGGCTGATTGGCGATAATGCCGACCGGTCGCCCGTTCATGCGCGCAAAACCAACGACGATGTTGCGAGCGTAGCGTTCGTGAATCTCAAAAAAATAACCATCGTCGACGATGTGCTGAATCGCCCGCTTGGAGTCGTATGCCTGGGTCGGCTGATCCGGAATCAGCGTGTCAAGCTCGCCATCGGCGCGATCGATGGGATCTTCCGTGGGCTTGCGGGGGGGATCTTCCAAATTATTTTGCGGAAGAAATGTAAGCAGTTCGCGAATCATCGCCAGACACTCCGCATCATCCCGCGACATCAGATGAGCGACTCCGGACTTTTCATTGTGGGTGGTCGCACCGCCAAGAGTATCCTTGGTCACCTCTTCGTGGGTCACGGTTTTCACCACATCCGGGCCGGTCACGAACATGTATGCGGTTTTATCGACCATCAGGATGAAGTCAGTGATCGCCGGTGAGTAGACGGCGCCTCCAGCGCACGGCCCCATGATGGCGGAAATCTGCGGCACCACTCCAGACGCTTGCACGTTGCGCAAAAAAATCTCCGTATACCCGACCAGCGAAACCACACCTTCTTGAATGCGCGCGCCACCAGAATCGTTGAGCCCGATGATGGGCGCACCGACGCGCATGGCGGTATCCATCATCTTGATAATTTTGGCGGCATTGGTTTCAGAGAGCGACCCGCCAAATACGGTAAAGTCCTGGGCAAAGACAAACGTGATGCGACCATGAATCCGTCCATAGCCGGTGATAAAACCGTCGCCCGGAAATTTCTGCTCTTCCATACCGAAGTCGGTGCAGCGGTGGGTGACCAGGCGATCCATTTCTTCAAACGTTCCCTGATCCAGCAGCAGTTCGATGCGTTCGCGCGCAGATAACTTTCCATCGCGATGCTGACGCTCGCGTCGAGCCGCCCCTCCGCCCTCTTCGGCCAGAGTGTTGCGGCGTTCCAGATCCTGTAATTTCGCTTGTACGGTCACGAGTGGATTATAGAGAGAATGCCGCGAGAGAAGATGTGCGGAGGCGCACCCGGGGGAAGAAATCGGGATTTGAGGCGGATAAGGTCAAGGAAAGGCAGGGGATTGCGCGATTGGATCGGCGCATTGCGATCCACCATGCGCGTGGCTACATTACGTGGCGACGGAAGAGGCAATCTTCTTTTCTGGAGGGACAGACCCAGCTGGCAACAGCGCAGCCGAGCAGGATGAGGATGCTGGCACCGCCCATCACGATAGGCAATGCAGGTTCGACGTGTTGCCATCCTTCGCGAAACACGGTCAAAGTCGCCCAAGTCATTTGGCTCACCCCCGTATCAAAGTTGGTACCTTTGTGTGGATAGATTCCATAATACGAACTCGGGTTGACTTTAGATTGAAAAAAATGAATCTAAAGCTAATTTTTTGTAAAACGCTGCGATGGCTGGGCAAAGCGAGGCCCATGCTTGCGTCACCATCGCCGCCGAGCGCACAATAAGGCGAAGGATCGGCGAATCTAATGGCGCCCTCAGACGAAATGGCTGCGAAGCGGAACACGCCGACGTCGCAGCCGCCGCGCGTACGCTGGCTGTTTCTGGATCTGAACTCCTACTTCGCCTCCGTCGAACAAGAGATGCAACCGGAGTTGCGCAATCGGCCCGTAGCCGTCGTTCCGCTGATGGCCGACACCACATTCTGCATTGCTGCCAGTTATGAAGCCAAGGCATTCGGCGTCAAAACGGGAACGCAGGTGGGCGAAGCCAAAAAACTCTGCCCCGGGATCATCCTGGTCGAAGCTCGACATGAGCTGTACGTCGACTATCACCGTCGGGTGGTGGAGGCAGTCGAAAGCTGCGTGCCCGTTTCCTCGGTTCGCTCCATCGACGAAATGGCCTGCGAGCTGATGGGTCGCGAGCAGCCGCTACTGGCCGCGATGGCGATCGCGCGGCGGATTAAATCCACAATTCGCGAGCAGGTTGGCAGCACGCTATGCTGCTCGATTGGCCTGGCGCCGAATCGTTACCTGGCCAAGATCGCCTCCGACATGGAGAAGCCGGATGGCCTGATCGCATTGACGCAAGACCTGCTGCCGCACACTCTGCTGCGCCTGAAGCTGCGCGACCTGGTCGGAATCGGCGGCCGGATGGAGCGACGCCTGAACTCCCACGGAGTAAAAACCATGGACGATTTGCTGGCTCTGAACGCGGAGCAGTTAGGCCAGGCGTGGGGCGGAGTGCAGGGAGAGCGTTTGTGGCATTGGCTGCGCGGCGAGGACTTCCATGATGCCGATCTGGAGCACCCGAAATCCATTGGCCACGAACATGTGCTGGGACCGGAGTTGCGCAACCTGGAAGGCACCTATGCCACGGCGCACAAGTTATTGCACAAAGCAGCGATGCGCTTGCGAATGCAGAAATTATGGGCCGCGGGCATGTCGCTGACGCTGCGATTTACCGTGCCCAAAGAGGCTGCGACCGGCAAACACGGTTCTGGAATTCCGCAGCAGACCTGGACAGACCAATTGCGGCTGGTCGAGTGCCAGGATTCGCAGACGTTAATCGAAGGCCTACGAAAATTGTGGTCGATGCGTCCCGTCGGCCCGCTCTATGAGAAGCCATTTCTGGTCAGTGTCACCTTATTGCACCTGGTTCCAGAAGAGCTGCATACCTTGAGCCTGTTCAGCACTCTGGATCGCGAAGCCAGTCGCGATCAACTGGCTGCGACCATGGATCATCTCAACCACAAATATGGAACGGAAACTCTCTACTTCGCCAGTATGCATTTGGCGAAAGCCGCCGCCCCCACGCGCATCGCGTTTCACAGCATTCCTGAGTTGTTCTAGTGTGTGCTCGCGCTGGCGAAAGTCGGACTACTGGATAGTCCCCGAATTGAAATTGGGAACTATCCATGAGGCGAGCGCGGGATAGATGTCGACTATCCGGAACGACGGCTTTCCTGCTGCTGACGTTGTGGGGCCGGGTGGGATTCCTGCCGATGAGGAGCGGGCCGCGCTTGCTGTCGTGCCTGCGGCCTTGGTTCCGGCTTCGATTCTGGACGAGGCTGAGGCGCAGGTCGTGACTCTGGTCGAGGTTGCTGCGGCGCGGGTCTCGATTCGGGACGAGGCTGAGGCGCAGGTCGTGACTCTGGTCGAGGTTGCTGCGGCGCGGGTCTCGATTCGGGATGAGGCTGAGGCGCGGGCCGCGACTCAGGCTTGGGTTGAGGCGTGGGTCGAGATTCCGGACGAGGTTGCGGTGCCGGCCGAGATTCTGGCTTGGGTTGCGCGGGCCGTGACTCGGGTCGAGGTTGAGGCGTGGGTCGCGTCTCCGGTTTAGGCTGTGCCGGTAGGGTTGCGGGCCGCTCCGGCGTTGGCTTTCCGTTGGAAGGATGACCGGTGCCCGGAGTCGGCGAACTCACTGGCCGTTCACCATTCGTCGGATGTGTTCCATTCTCGGGTCGCGTATTGTTCGCTGGTCGGCCGCCGGTTGTGGGATGGGTTCCATTTGAGGGCCGGGTAGTGTTGGGTGGCCTTCCGCCGGTCGACGGTTTTGCTCCGTTTGCCGGACGAGTACCGACAGCCGGATGAAAATCCTGCGGACGTGCGGCTGGGGCTTTGCGTCCCCCATTGACCGGACGCGTATACGCAACCTGGGCGGGTCTGCCGTTATTCGACTTGGCAAACTGGGATCGATTGCTCTGGGCCTGCCTTACCAATTGACGCTGTGCCGGAATCGGACCAAAGCGCTTGGCGCGAGCCGCATTCAGTTGCGACTGATTGGGGCGATCATTCAGGCCGCCGCGTCCTCCGTTATAGCTGACTCGAGTGCGGTTGTTATAGCTGACGTTGCGCGTATAGACATAGCGAAAGTTGTTATTGACGCGGGTAATCGAACGATTGTAGTAGAACGAGCCGCGATTCCAGTAACCGCCTTGATAGCCGCGGCCAAAGTAGCCATAGCCGTAATTGATGCCGCCATAGAAGCCGATGTAGGGTCCCCAGTAGCCGTAGTGCCATCCATAGCGGCCGCCTGCGAATCCCCAATATCCAGGCGTCCACAGAGCACCGACGTAGGGGGCCAGCACCCACGCGCCCGGTACCCAGTAATAACCAGCCGGCGACCAGTACCAATATCCCGGCGTCCAGATATAGTTGTCGCCCGGGCAGTACGGTTGTTCGTATTCCGGCATCGGCGGCGGCGGCTCTGGCGCGTAGACTTCCTGCTGATCCGCGGTATCGTCGTAGTCGCCGGCAGCGTAGCCACCCGCCTGGTCATAGCCGGACTGATCGTAATTGGATTGATCGTAGCCAGCCTGATCCTGTGGCGGAGGGGGTGGCGGCTCATTCTGACTGTACTGCTGCGGCGCGGCCGGCTGCGGAGAGTAGGACTGATTCGCAGCAGCGCCATTGTTGTAGTCAGGCGCTGTACTGTTGACTGGCGCATTGTTGGCGTCGGCCGGATCGCCTGAATCGTTCCGGCTGGCTGTTGCTTGCGCAGCCGCGGTGGAATTCGGTTTCCCGTGGCAAGCGGCCACGCCAAAAAGAAGAACACCGGAAAGCAGGATTCCAAAAGCAAACTTCTTGTGAGTCGTCATACGATATCTCCGGAGACTAGGATGCGGAATTCGCTCTTACTGCTCCCTTTGGGTCCACATTTCCCCCGGGTCGAGACCGTTTGCTGAGGAAAGGGCTTGTCCTGGAAAAGGCTTTTATTTGTCTTGTCGAGCAATGCACAGTAGATTGATAGACGCCTGTTTGATAGTGGTTTCCTTGACGTGAAAAGAGGGAGAAAGTTTATGTCTAAATCGTTTTTGCTCGACCATGCTCGCGTTCGGCTGAACATATTATCCGCAGCAGTTCTTATCTGTGCGGGAGTGGGAATTGTTGGTTTGCCGGGATGCTTTGCGCAGACGAATGCGGCGAAACCCGCCGCTCCTTACTTGAATTCCTCCATCCCCATCGGGCAGCGGGTCGACGCCCTGGTATCGAAGATGACGCTGGAAGAAAAAGTCTCGCAAATGCAGAATCATGCGGCGGCGATTCCGCGCCTGGGCGTTGCCGAGTACGACTGGTGGAGCGAAGCGCTGCATGGTGTGGCGCGATCTGGATACGCGACGGTATTTCCGCAGGCCATTGGCATGGCGGCCACGTGGGATGCGCCGCTGATTCACGAGGAAGCGCACATCATCGGCATAGAGGCACGCGGACGATACAACTCTGCCGTGCGTGAAGACAATCACGCCATCTTTTACGGGATGGATTTCTGGTCGCCGAACGTGAACATTTTTCGCGATCCACGCTGGGGCCGCGGGCAGGAGACGTACGGGGAAGATCCATTTCTGACTGGACAGCTTGGGGTTCAGTTTGTCACCGGGTTGCAGGGCGACGATCCGGAGACGTATCTTGCCATCTCCACGCCGAAACATTTTGATGTGCACAGTGGGCCTGAATCAGAACGGCATCGTTTCAACGTGGATGTCTCCTCGCACGATTTGGAGGACACCTATCTTCCAGCGTTTCGCGCCACCATCGTCGATGGACATGCCGACTCGATCATGTGCGCCTATAACTCTATCGATGGAGCGCCAGCCTGCGCCAACACGATGCTGCTGCAGAAAACCTTGCGCGACGATTGGAAGTTCAAGGGGTATGTGGTTTCCGATTGCGGCGCGATCGGAGACATTGCCGATGGCCATAAATACGCACCGTCGGTCGAGCAGGCTTCGGTGGTGGCAGTGCGTGCGGGGACGGATCTGAGTTGTGGCGATGAATATGCCACGCTGGTCAAGGCGGTTCACGATGGACTCATAAAGGAAAGCGAAATCGACGCGGCTGTGAAGCGCCTGATGACGGCGCGCATTCGCATGGGAATTCTTGCGCCGATGCAAGACCAGCCGATGCAAGACCTGAATCGCTCGGTGGTATTTTCGCCGACCCACGCGCGGCTCGATCTAAAGGCTGCGGATGAATCGATGGTGCTGCTGAAGAACGATGGCGCGCTGCCACTGGGGCCAAATGTAAAGACGATCGCGGTAATCGGGCCGAATGCCGCATCGCTGGCGGCGCTGGAAGGGAACTACAACGGAACACCGATCGATCCGGAAACACCGCTTGCAGCTTTTAAAACGCTGGCAGCGCAAAACCACCTTCACATTCTGGATGTGCAAGGAGCGCCCTACGTGGAGCAACTGTCATTGCCGGTGCCTCCAAATATGTTCCACACTGGCGACGGCGCGGAAGGACTGGTCGAGACGGCGTTTCCCAATCCTACATTTGCTGGACCCGGCATCACTTCGACCGCGGAGAACATCGACAGCAACTGGGATGGCGCGAGTCCCTATCCCAATCGCATTCCTCGCAAGGCGTTTTCTGTTCGCTGGACAGGCACTGTGACCGCGCCCGCCGTGGGGGACATCGCGTTCCAGGTGAAGCTGGCCGACTGTTATCCCTGCAACAACGTTGAAAGTTACAGTGTGTGGATCGATGGCAAGCAGGTATCGTCCGTCACCTCCCAGAACAAAAAAGACCACGCGAAACCAGCCGAGTTCAAGGTGAATTTTGCCGATACCAAGCCGCATGAATTTCGCATGGAATATTCGCACCAATCTCCACTGTTTGGTGCGGGGGTCAGCTTCGACTGGCAACCGCCCGTGGATGCGCTGCGTCAGCAAGCCGTCGACGCCGCCAAGCAGGCGGATGCGGTTGTAGCCTTCGTAGGAATTTCTCCGCGGCTGGAAGGGGAAGAGATGCCGATTCACATTCCAGGATTTTCTGGCGGCGATCGTACTTCCATTGATCTGCCGGACGTGCAGGTGAAGATGTTGCAGGCTGTGGCCGCGACCGGTAAGCCGCTGATCGTTGTGCTGATGAATGGCTCCGCATTGGCGGTGAACTGGTCGGCGGAGCATGCCAACGCCATTCTTGAAGCGTGGTATCCGGGCGCTCGCGGCGGCCAGGCCATCATTGACACGCTGCTCGGCAAAAACAATCCAGCGGGCAGATTGCCGGTTACGTTCTATCGCTCCACCAGCGAGCTGCCGCCGTTCACCGACTACTCCATGGCGGACCGCACGTATCGTTACTTCCGGGGCGCAACGCTGTATGGATTTGGATATGGATTGAGCTATTCGCAATTCAAATTCGGAAACCTGCATGTTTCGACGGAGAAACTGAAAGCCGGCGATCCTCTTACGGTCAATGTCGATATCACCAACACATCGAAGGTGGATGGCGACGAGGTTGCGGAGTTATATCTGACCTACCCGAAAACCAAAACCAGCCCGATACATGCTCTCGCAGGATTCTCTCGAGTGCATGTGGCTGCCGGTGCTACCGTGCCCGTGCAAATCAAAGTGGATCCACGACAGTGGAGCCAGGTATTGGAAAACGGCGATCGCGTGATTCTGCCCGGCAGCTACCCGCTGTTCGTCGGGGCCAGCCAGCCCGGTACAGATGCAAATGGCGTTTCGACTACGGTGAAGGTTTCGGGAAAGGAAAAGCTGCCTCGTTAAAACGCACGCCGACGGCACACGCAAAAAGAGACAGGCTATGCGCCTGTCTCTTTTTTTTGTAAAGGTGAAGCCCCTGGAGCCTACTGCATTGCGGAGGTCCAGTTCTTGATCAGGTTGCCGACATTCAACGTGCCGATTCCTGTGGCAAAATCCCAGCCTTGTCTGCTGCCGTACGCCTTGGAATATGCTTTGCTGGTGGTTGAAAGCACGCCGTTGGTTCCGGACGGTTTGTAGCAGTTGTTGGAGCCGAGACAGTTCACATCGATGTCGCCTTCAGCGACGTCATGAAAAATGCAGGAATACTCACTATCCTTACCTAGAGTTGCGATGCAGGAATTTTTTCCGGTGCCACCGAATTCCATTTTCGCCAGCGCGTAGTACACGTAATTGGGATTGCCTTGCGGAGCTCCTTGCGACTGATTCACCAGGGCCTGAATTCCGGCAACGATTGGGGCTGAAAACGATGTACCGCCTGCGCCGGACCAGTTCGCAGGATCGCCGGTGCAGGGGGCGCCGCCAGCACCCATTGCCGGATCGGTGTAGCAGAACACGTAGTAGTGACCCCAGATGCCATTGGCTGCGAACAATGAAACATCGGGCAAATCCCGAACATGATCGTCTGGATTACCGAAGATGCCAGCCTGATAGCTGGGCTTCGCGTAACCTCGGCAGGTACCGCTGACCGCGGGTGTGCCGGCCTTGGGAGAGGTCTCGCCATAGGCGCAGCCACTGGGGCCGCCGCTCGCGCTGGCCGTGGTCAAAAAGCCCATCGGGGCGATTGGGGAGTTACAGAAGCCGTTCTTTCCGTACGGTATCGCATAGCCCTCTACGTTCGAGATCAAGGTGCTGGCGCAGGAATCATTCCATGGAATTTCAGGGATGTAGGACTTCGCCGATCCGTAGATGGAGTTGTTTTTCGACCGCCAGTATTGCGTATTGGTTCCGGCATAACTATCGCCGAAATCGGTGCCGCCGACTGCGACGTCGTACTGGGTTGAAGCAAACCCGTTTACCGCTATGCCATGTTTCGCGGCGGGCTGATTGGCGTCGCAACTGGCAGCTCCTTCATCTCCGGAAGATACAAACACCGACACGCCTTCCGCCGCCGCCTGCTGGTAGGCGTAACGATAGGTCGCATTGCCTGCGGCACCCAGCGCGGATTCACATTCTCCATAACTGATGCTGACGATGGCAGGTGGAACATTTTGGTCAATCAGCGACTGCAGGGCCAGCAGGCCGCCAAAGGTAGTTTTCGTATTGGCGCAGGAAGCAACCACAATCGCCGCATCCGGCGCTGCGGCGCTGGCATACTCAGCGTCGAGCGTGGCCTCGCCGTCATCACCCACAAGGACGCCAGGATTTTTGCATCCGCCAGGATGAATTTCGGCGAATGTGCCATGCGTGTACTTACTCAAGCCGAACTTTTTGCGGAAGACATACCAGTCATTGGCGGAGTAGACATTGCTATCCTCAATTACAACGACCTCTTGTTTTTTGCCTGTGATTCCCTTGCTGTAGACGCCATCGAAGTTGTAGATGGTATGCAGATCATTGGGGGCAACTGCCTGGTAGGACGAGTTGACGGTAAAGCTCGGCGTAGCGCCGGATAACGTTGTGTTCGCATTTGCCGACGTCGTTGCGTGCGGCACAATTGCCTTGGAGATGGGATCAATCCGTGCCGCGGCGATCGCCGTGTGCGCTGGTCTCGGTCGAAAATCATTCAGCGATGAAACTCCCACAATCAGATTGGCAAAATCTGCCGGGACCTGGGGATTTGCAACATTGGCAAAATGGCTTTTTCCTCGGACGATGACGGTGTGCAGCGCGACGTGCATTGCGGAAGTGAGTTGCGCAGCCGTCCCCGAAAAATCGATGACCAGGCCGCTTTTGGAAACGCCGTTGATTTGCAAGCCATAACTTTGCAGCCACTGCGTGATTCTCTGAATATCTGCCGGATTGGGTCCGTACTGCCCAATTTCGTCGGCGGTCAGCCAGTGATGAAAATCCGGATTGCCCGGTTGGTGCATGGCTTCAATCCTTGCGTCCAACGCCGCTTCGCGAGCGGCAGGCCGTTGCAATTGCAGCAGCATGTGATCCAGTTGGAGACCACCGTCAATCGGGCCCAAGTCCGTCGCAGACTTCACATCCGGGCGAATATTTCCGTGCAAAGTGACCAGTGGAGTGTGCGGCTTCTGGGCAGAAAAGGCGAGGGCGGGCAGGGAGAGAACAAGTAGCGTTGACGCGGCAGTGCTGCAAAAGCGGCGCACCGCGGGGCGGAGAAGCGATGAAGTCGTCACTGAAAATGGCCTCGTGTATCGAGTTTGGGGATGGGAGAACCTGGCACGTTCCAACGCTCTAGCGGCGCCGTTTCGGTCGAAATTTGGAAATTAGTTACTGCTGCACAATTCGGTGAATGTTGTGTTCATCGCCGTGTCCACGACACGAAATTTGGACGATGAATGCAAAGATAGATGCCTGAGTGGGCGGCTCTGTTGCATGCCGCTCGCGCGTCACTAAAGACGACCACTGTCGCAGAAGTTTCGCTTTTAAAGAACGGCGGTGATTTCATGCAGAATGGCTTGCGCCGCTTTCGCCGGATCGGGTGCCTGGGTAATCGGTCGCCCGACAACGAGTTGGCTGGCACCGGCTCGAATCGCATCTGCTGGAGTTGCAATGCGTTTCTGATCGCCAATCGCGGCGCCAGCAGGACGAATCCCGGGGACAACCAGCCGCGGCTCTGCACCCAGTTCGCGGCGCAGAAGCGCAACTTCTTCCGGCGAGCAAACCAGGCCGCGAATGTCCGATGCGATGGCCATGCGTGCCAGGCGAAGTACCTGGTCGGCTGGCGAGGTTTCGATGCCAATCGCGGCCAACTGAGGTTTATCCATGCTGGTCAGTACCGTAACGGCCAGCAGTTGTGGGGCATTCTTGGTCGCGGCCGCGGCCTCTGCCGCAGCGCGCAACATTGCAGGTCCTCCCGCAGCGTGGACTGTTAACAAGGATGCGCCCATCGATGCTGCAGAACGAACTGCTCCGGCGACAGTGTTTGGAATGTCATGGAATTTCAGATCGAGAAAAATTGAAAAGCCCTGAGAGGCGAGATCTTCGACGATTGCCGTGCCGGCGGCGAGATATAACTCCAGGCCGACTTTTACCCAGCGGCAAGTGCCACGAAGTTGTGCGGCCAATTCTCTGGCCTGTGCCGCCGAGGGAACATCGAGCGCGACAATCAGGCGATCCTGGGCGATTGAGGTAACATCTTTCGCTTCGACATTCATCGTTGCGACTGCTCCACTGCGTGCGCGACGCGAAGCACGGTGGCTTCATCGAAATGCTTGCCGAGAATTTGGGCGCCAATCGGCAAGCCCGCGGAGCAGCTGCCGCAGGGGACTGAGATGCCGCAAATCCCCGCCAGATTCGCGGTCACGGTGTAGATGTCCGCCAGATACATTTCCAGCGGATTGTCAGTTTTTTCGCCGAGGCGAAACGCCGGCGTGGGAGCCGTTGGAGTCAGAATCGCATCCACCTGGGTGAAGGCCTCGAGAAAATCGCGCGTCAATAATGTGCGTACCTGTTGCGCCTTGCGGTAGTAGGCATCGTAGTATCCCGCGCTCAACACGTACGTGCCAAGCAGGATGCGACGCTTCACTTCTTTGCCAAATCCCTGGTCACGGGTGCGGCGATACATGGTGCTCAGCGTGGATGCATCTTCTGCGCGAAGCCCATAGCGCACGCCGTCAAAGCGCGCCAGGTTGGAGCTGGCCTCGGCGGTGGCGAGCACGTAATAGGTGGCGACCGCGTAGCGTGTATGCGGCAGCGAAACTTTGTGCAGCGTGCATCCGACGGCACGCAATGCGTCTGCAGTTTTTTCAACGGCGGCGCGAACTTCTTCGTCGAGGCCCTCGGCGAAATATTCATCCGGAATGCCGATGCGCAAGCCTTTGACCGGAGTATTCAATGCCGCCGCATAATTCGGCACTGGTTGATGCGCGCTGGTTGCATCCATTGGATCCGCGCCGGCGAGTACACGCAAGAGAATCGCGGCGTCCTCCACTGTGTGTGTGAACGGACCCACGCGATCCAGTGATGAAGCGAAGGCGATTAGTCCGTAGCGAGATACGCGACCATAGGTCGGCAGAAGACCTACCACGCCGCAGAAGGATGCGGGCTGGCGAATGGAGCCGCCGGTATCTGTGCCCAGCGTGGCCACCGCCATGTTGGCAGCGACGGCGGCAGCTGAACCACCGCTCGATCCGCCGGGAACGCGATCAAGTGCGCGCGGATTATGCACAGGGCCATACGCGGAATTTTCGTTCGACGAACCCATGGCGAATTCATCGCAATTTAATTTGCCCAGCAGGACCGCGCCTGCGGCCGCCAGCTTGGACACCGCTGTCGCGTCGTAGGGGGGACGATAGTTTTCCAGAATTTTCGAGCCTGCGGTTGCGGGCGCGCCCTGCATCACGAGCACATCTTTAATGCCGATGGGAACGCCGGCCAGAGGCAGCGCTTCTTCATTCGCCAGCTCGCCGGACTTAGCCAGATCGTCGATGCGATGCGCCTGCGCGGTGGCACGCTCACGGCTGAGAGAAAGCCATGCGTGAATCTTTGGATCTTGCTGGGCGATGGTGTCGTAATACGAATCGGCCAGCGCGACTGCACTTATTTCACCGCTGACAATGGCGTGACGTGCGGAGCGGATGGTACGCGGCTTTTTTTGCGAGGAACTGCTGGGCGTGGATTTCAGTTCTGCCATTCTTTTTCCTTACAAAATTTCTTGTTGCGGCTGGCGACGCGTTGCACTCTATCGCTCAATTACCTTGGGAACTTTAAAGTACGTGCCGTCTGTGTCCGGGGCCGTCGCCATGACCCTGGCGCGATCGAGCGAGGGACGAACCGAATCATCGCGCAATACGTTGCCGGCATCCAGCGCGCCATCGGACGCTGCGTCGGACAGGACGACATGTACCTGGGTCATGGGCGGAACATCGCGCGTGTCCAGCTCATTTAACTGGGCGACGTGGCCCAGGATGGCATTCAGATCGCGCAGCATCTCCTGCTGCTCGTCTTCCCGGAGTTCAAGCTGCGCCAGCTCGGCGACCCGCAGTACCTGCTCCAACGGCACCGGCTGCGGCTTGGCGGCCTTGTCAGTCGGCTCGGGTGTCTGCGTTGTGGAGGGCATGATTGCTGTTCCTTTTCGAGTAGACTCGCTGTGGTTAGTATAGCGAGAACCCTGCGTGACACTGGTTTTGCACGGCAGAATGGCGTTACCGGGACAACAAAAAGCGGTAGAATCTTTCTACTCTCAAGAAGCGACGGAAGCATGCATTCAAGCGGGTTTCAGAAGTCTCTCCGGGTGAAAACCGGCAAAAATCGGCCAATTTCCGAAGAAAACCGAGAAAAACCGAAGAAAACCTGTGGAAATGCGCTGTTTTCCGTTGACAAATCCTTCGCAAAGCCGCAAGGTAAACGGCGGAAGGGTTTCTTTAGACCCGCATCAATGCTTGCGATCGTCGCATTTCATGCGCGACTCCAAGGGCAGCGAAAGGGTCGATAGAAGTCAAAACAAAAGCCGCGGTGGGACAACCACTATCGGTATCAGGAGGAAGGCAAACTATGGCAGCAGGTATGACCAAAACAGCACTCGTTCGGCACTTGGCCGAGAAACTCGAATTGACGAACAAGCAGGTAGCAGGATTTCTGGATCTGCTGGCGGAAACCGCCGTCAAGGAAACCAAGAAAGTTGGAATTTTTGTCATTCCAGGACTGGGCCGTCTGGTGAAGGCAGAGCGGAAAGCCCGCATCGGCCGCAATCCGCAGACCGGGGAAGCGATCAAGATCAAGGCCAAGACCGTGGTCAAGTTCCGCGTGGCCAAGGCCGCCAAGGATGCAATCGCGCCCGCTAAGAAGTAATTTGGGACGAAGTTTTTAGCAATCCGCTGCACGGGCCGCTACTTCAGCAGGCCCCGATGCTGCCACGGCGCAGGGAGATGGATTCATTTATCCGCCCTGCGCCAGATTGTGTCATCGCCCGACCAACCGTCAAGCGCCGGCTCTGCGAAGCTGAAGGAACGACTCCCGCAAACGATCCCTCCGTCCCAGCATCGCTCCCACTCACTTCAATTCGGCGAAAAGACAACCTGGGCGCGGCGTTGGAGAAGCGAATGCATGGATTCTTCGCTTCGCTCAGAATGACGAGCACCTTTCACATCGCGTCGACCATGTTTGAGGGTGACGGTCATGATTGACGATAGTATCGATCGATGATTTTCGAGCCATGCGCTCTAGGAGCTGGCTGGGACTGCCGGTCGCGCGATCGCTCGGACCAGGAATGTGATCCCTACGGATATCAACACTCCTTGTTCGAGGATCGTCACGTTGTATCGGTGGGCGAAGACCAGATACGTAAGGGTCATTCCCCAGAGATGAATCTCTCCCAGGAACCCCTGCAACCAGCGGGGTTGGGCTGCGCCTGCTGGAATTCTTGGAACAATCGCCGGGATAAAACGCGGAACTCTTTTCCGATACGCGGCGTAGGCGTCCCCTCTCTCGATGGTCAGCTTTCGCTCCTCGGCCATCACCCACGCAACGATCAGTGGCGTTACCGTCAACAGCGCAAACAGCGCGCCGCCCGGCGGCATCAGGATAGATATTGCCGCGGTCAGGAGCCAGGTGCCGATATACAGCGGGTTGCGGACGTAGCGATAGGGTCCATCGGCAACCACTCGATCGGAATGCAGGTCTTTGTCGTACACGACGTCAGATCCCAAATATGCGGTGGCCCAGGTGCGCACCAATGCCGCCAGCAACAGCGCCAGGGTGGCGATTGTAACCACAACTACGGTGGAAGTGGCGATAGAAAAGAAGCCCAGGGTGGTGAGCGTTCCCGCCAGGAAAAGCCAGGCGGAGCCGGGATGGGCGCCGCCGAATCTTTCCCACGGCGCCCAGAAAGCAACAAAGAAGATCACGATCAAAGCCAAGCGTCGAAAACGAAACAGGAGATCTGCGAGCTTCATACAGGCAGGGCCATCCGCGCCCAAAAAATTCTGAGAATAGGAAATGCGGTTGAGCTACTGACTCGCCGCTCCAAGTGCCGTCATCAGGGCGTCGAAGTCCTCGAGTCCGGAATACTCGATTGTGACGCGGCCGCGCCCGTTTTTATCCTCAATGCGCACTTTCAGGCCAAGTTGGCGCTGCAGTCGGTCCTGCGCCTCGCGAACATTGGGATCCAACGGCTCTTTGGGCTTTTCTTCGCCTTTCTTTCGCTTACGCTCGGGATCCATCAAGCCTTGGACGTAAGTTTCAGTCTGGCGCACCGACATGGAGAGAGCGACCACCTTGGTCATCGCCTTCAAGATTTCCTCGGCGCCATCCAGCCCGAGCAACGCTCTTGCGTGCCCGAAACTGAGATCGCCGGACTCCACCTTGGCCTGGACCGGGACTGGAAGACGGAGTAGACGGAGGAAGTTCGACACAGTGGCACGATCTTTTCCGGTGCGCTGGGCTACTTGTTCCTGCGTCATATGGAAGTCGCGACTCAGCCGATCATAGGCGCGAGCCTGTTCCATCGGGTTCAGATCCGCTCGCTGGAGATTCTCGACGATGGTCATCTCCATCGCCTGCTCATCGCTCACCTGGCGAAGAATCGCTGGGACCGTTTCTTTGCCTGCTTTGATGGAAGCACGCCAGCGACGTTCGCCGGCAATCAGCTGAAAGCGGCCGTTTGGCAGCGGTCGCACAATGATCGGCTGGACCACGCCGTTGGCAACAATGGAGCGAGCCAGTTCATCCAGCTTCTGCTCATCCACCTGCATGCGCGTTTGATACGGATTGGGGTCAATTTGATCTGTGGACACTTCCAGGGGACTGCCGCTCACGTGGGCTTCAAAGGGATCATCCGCGGCGTGAGATTGCGACGTGGCCACCGGGCGGTCCGCGTAAGTCCGGGAACGCGCCACCCCATCTGTGGGAACGGGGGTCGGAAGCAACGACTCCAGGCCCTTGCCGAGCGCACGACGCTTGGCGGGCTCAACTTTGCCGGAAGTTTTTCCTTCATTTCGAGACATTCAGCGGGACTCTCCTTGCATATCTTAAAAACCTCTACGGAGCTGGGTAGCGCAAGCTGGCGAGGATCGCGGCCGACAATCGCTTCAGGTATAAGGCCAGAAGCGAACCTTCGCTCCATCTTTCGCACGCTTGGCCTCGGCTTTGCGGGCCAATTCTCGGGGACTTTCAATCTTGTTGCGCAGAAGAATCTCCCGGGCCAGTTCCATGTAGCTTTCCGCTCCGCGGGATCGTGGTTCATAGAGTTGGACCGGCTTGCCATGGCTGGGCGCTTCGGCCAGACGAATATTCCTGGGTATGTTTGTTTTCAATAGCTTATCGCCAAAGAACTCCCGCAAATTCTCTGTCACTTGTTGCGCCAAGTTGGTCCGTTCGTCGTACATTGTCAAGACGACCCCTTCAATCACCAACTCCGGCTTGAAGCCATCGCGGACGCGATCCAGCGTTTGAACTAGTTCGCTAACACCTTCCAAGGCAAAGTACTCAGCCTGCATGGGGATAAGCAGCGAATCGGCCGAGACTAGGGCATTCAACGTCAACAAATCAAGTGCAGGCGGGCAATCGAGGACGAATAACTGTTCCGGGCCATCATATTTCGCCAGGGCCTTGTGCAGACGATAGGCGCGATCCTCGGCATGAACAAGCTCCACATTGGCGCCGGTGAGATGCTTACTGCTGGGCAAAAGTTTGAGATTCTCGATGCCAGTCTCGATGGCGGCTTCGGCGACGGTGGACTCGTTAATCAAGACGGTATAGGTCGAGGAACGGTCTTCGTCACGGGCAAAACCTAATCCACCGGTAGAATTTGATTGCGGATCGCAATCGATCAGCATGGTGGGGACGCCCTCGAGAGCAAATCCTGCGGAAAGATTAATCGCGGTAGTCGTCTTGCCAACCCCACCTTTTTGATTCACGACCGCAATAATTTTTCGCATAGGCTGATTCGGTAGGGTACCGAACGCTGGACCTTTGCGCAATCGGCTTCCCTGTGCAATTCGCGGACGAATCTGTGGAGAACGGCTTGTTAGCAAGCGGGAATTTTCCCTAGGTCCCATGGGGTGTATAAGTTAGGCCGTGCACGCATGGAGAGGCGCGAGGAAGCCCAAAGGGGTGTTTCGGTGGAAAACTTTGGTGGGAGAAAGGCGCTGGGTATGTTCCACGTGGAACATTGCGGGTTTGCGCTGGGGGTGACGAACCGCGATTGTTCCACGTGGAACATGCGGATCCGTCTGAGAATGGCTCAACGAAGCTGATGGTAGCGGCCTACCGAACCCGCGAGCCCCGAAGAATCACTCTTTGCTCTGTACCTGGAACCGGATCCACGGGCTCCCACTCGATCGGCTCGCCTCCCATTTCACCGGAAACGCTTGAATTGGTGGTCTCGACCTCTGATCGGGAAGTTAACACCAGGCACCATCCCCGCAGATTTTCCTGGGGCGGCCGAATACGGGATATCGCCGAGCGGAGGGCTGCGCCCATATTGTCGACAGCTCTCAGCGCGACCAGATCAAACACAGAAGCGGGCGGCATATCTTCAACTCGCCCCGCGTAGACTTGCGCGCCGCTCAATCCCAGCTCTCTTACGACTTCTTGCAAAAATGCCGCTTTTTTCTTCTGCGATTCCGCTAGCGTTGCCTGGAGCTGGGGTCGCACGATTTGCATCGGAATTCCAGGAAACCCGGCTCCTGAGCCAAAGTCGAGCGCGCTTTCCACCTCCAAAGGAATTCTCTGAGCCGCGCGAAGGCATTCCCCAAGGTGCAATCCGGTAAGAATCGCTGGATCCCTGACTGCAGTCAGATTCATCTTTTGATTCCAACGAGATAGAAGCACCAGATAACGCGAAAGCAGAGAATACACTTGGGGTGATAGAGGGTAGAGCAGCATGGGAGACACGGCCAACTCGATATTGGACGCCTGAAACTCTGGAGGGAATCCGGTCCGCTCGCTCATCATTGATTCCTATCCGAGGGAATCGGTAATTGGGCGAGGTTCCCAGTGCGCCGCGGCCTCGACGAATCGCTGAAAAATAAGCCGACTCGCCGGGCTGGTTTCGAGGGTTCGCTCAGGATGCCATTGCAGCCCAATGACGAAGTGGTCCGGCTGGCTGCCCTCGATCGACTCAACGACGGCATCTTCAGGACAGCGGGCGGTTACCCGTAAGCCATCCCCAACAATTCCAATCGCCTGGTGATGGCTGGAGTTGACGGGCAGTTTAAGGAACTCTGCTTCGCGAGATACTTCCTGACTATCGCCCACGATTTGGGCCAAACGGGAAGTAGGCTCAACGAGCACGGTATGGGCAACCGCGACGCTGCCGCCGGCACGATGATTCACCGGGATCGGCACTAAATCTTGCACCAAGGTGCCTGTGCGCCAGCAATTTAGAGACTGCGTCCCGTAACATATTGTTAACAAAGGCTTATGGAGGTTGTGGGCATCCTGCAGTAGCAACTCGTCGACATTTTCCCGCGCCAGGTCGGGCTGCGCGGTGGCCTCGAGCCGTTCCTCTCCATATTTTGCTGGATTTACATCGGCGGGACTTCCAGGCAGCAAGATTCCCTGGCAACTTGTGGCGAATTTTGCTATTGCGGCGGGATCCAACGTGAGTGGGATTTCGACCGGCTCTCCACCGGCTTGAGCCACGGCCGCTGCATACTGCGGCCAAGTGCGCTGGTTATACTCCGTTTGGGCAAAGGTTGGTACTGGTATACCAATACGGGGTCGTTTGGGCTCGTGGGTCACTGGATGCTCAATGTTGGCATTTCGAGGTGAAATCATTCTGGGACAGTGTGTTGCATGTACATCTCCGCTATGGTATCGCGAATTCGGAGAGTGAGAGCATCCGCTGTCTTGCTGGTGTAGTCCTTGGTCGAAATCGGCTCACCCACCACAAGTAACAGCGGTCGCGGAGTCAAATGATAAGTGT
The DNA here is from genome assembly GCA_963737095.1 of uncultured Acidobacteriota bacterium. Taxonomy (GTDB): domain Bacteria; phylum Acidobacteriota; class Terriglobia; order Terriglobales; family Acidobacteriaceae; genus JAKAAZ01. The sequence continues at coordinate 466,309 of CAVTRK010000005.1, read as the reverse complement.
GCATCGGCATCAGCTGATGTGTGCCGATCAGCGCCATGGGGACGATAGGCACCTTGGCGCGGATGGCCATGTAGGCCGGTCCGCTGAGAAAATCCTGCAGATGACCATCGACGGAGCGGCCGCCTTCTGGAAAAATTACCAGCGGCATTCCCGCCTCCAGTGCCTTGACGCCGCGATTAAGGCTGGCCAGGGTGGATCGCAGGTTGGTGCTGTCGACTGGGATTTGCCCGGAACGTTGCAGATACCATCCTATGAAGGGAATTTTGAAGAGGTCGTGCCGCGCCAGGATTCGGAACTGGAAAGGCAGCTTGTTCAGAACTACAGGCGTGTCCATATAGGACAGATGATTCGATACGTATACCGCCGCTTGGCCACGTTGAAAGTTCTCCGCTCCGACGACGCGGACGGGAGAAAGCGCGATGCGCAGAACCACTCCTCCCCATGCCTGTGCGATCGAGTGCTGCACCCGGCCCGCTGCCGTCAAATAGAGAAGCGATGAGTGAAATGCTGCCGAAGATGGCGGTGGCGACGAAGAACAATGGAAACAGCAGCAGGTACGTGAGCCAGCGGAAGAATGCAGGATGCCGCGGCGAGGCTGACATCGGTCCGCGAGATTCGCCTGTCGCCGGCGGCGCGGACCCTGAAGTCTCCAACTCCTCTGAGGCCTCGGCCATGGGCTAGCCCTTGCCCTGGCGGCTCAGCAGCGATTCCCGAAGCGCACCCACAAGGTAGACGGAGCCGGCACAGACTATCAAGCCGTTGGAAGGGGTTTGGGCCTGCGCCAGTTCCATGCCAGCGGCGGGAGAAGGGACGGATTCCGCCGGCACCCCGAGAGTGCTGAGCGACCGCTTGCAGATCCTCCAGGGACGCGGTGCGGGGAGAGTTGACTGGAGTGAGAATGACGCGATCGAAAACAGGGAACAAAATTTGCGCCATCTCCTCAATAGCTTTTTCCCGCAGACATCCGAATAGTAATGTCCGCTGAGTCGGCAGTTGCGTCGCCAAACCCGGCCAGGTGCTGAGTGCGGAACGCAACGTCCATGTGCCGGCGGGATTGTGGGCAACGTCGAGCAGCACAGCGGCACAAGTCTCACTGCGAGGAAAGAGTTCCAGGCGACCGGGCCAGCGCGTGGTGCTGATTCCGGTTGCAATTTGCTGCGGGGTAATATTGTAACTGTGACTGTTACATAACTCGATCGCGGCGGCCACCGCCAGTGCGGCATTGCGATGCTGATGCGTACCCGCCAAGGCAGGCCGCAATTCCACCGATGTACCTGCCACTGTTACAAAATAGGGTTCGGCATAGAATTCGCTGGCTTCTTTCTCCGCAGAGCGACGGGGAGGCATAAACTCGACTGCGCTGACACCGCGCACATTCAGGTCCGCCGCAACTTCTCCGAGCGCCTGATTCGCAGCGGGATGTTGCGGCAGAGTGACGAGAGTTCCATCGCGCCGCAGGATACCGGCTTTCTCGCGAGCAATGGCATCGATGGTGGAGCCCAGCCATTCCGTGTGATCGAGCGAGATGTCAGTGATGACCGAAAGCAAGGGCTCGACGATGTTGGTGGCGTCGAGCCGGCCACCCATGCCCACTTCCAGCACCGCGACATCGACGGCTTGTTCAGCGAAATAGAGAAAGGCGACGGCTGTGACAGACTCGAAAAAACTCGGATGCTGCGGCAGCTTACCTTCGCTCACCAGGCGCGATCCAGTTTCATCCACGCGAAAATAGAGTCGCGCAAAATCGTCATCGGAAATGGTGGCGCCGTTGATTTGCACCCGCTCATTGATGCGCGTGAGATGTGGAGAAGTGTAGAGTCCGGCACGATACCCGGCAACCCGGAGAATATTTGCCAGCATGGCGGCGGTAGAACCCTTGCCATTGGTGCCGGCGATCAGAACGCTGGGAAATTTCAGTTCCGGCGAGCCCAGAGCGGCGGTGAGAATGCGCATTTCCGCCAAATCAAATTTTCGCGGAGAGGTACCGGCCGCAGTGGAAGAACCGTCCTGCACCAGTTCATGTCCGCGCGCGTAAAGACTCTCAATCGCCTGAGCATACGACATGGCTCGATTTTAGTAGCAGAAAGGTGATTCGTGTTGCATAACACCTGGATGGATGGGAATGCCAGATTGACGCATATCTATGGTCTGGTCAGCGGGAGCCAGGTTGCGAGGCGCCCGTGTAGGAGCAGCCCTGTTGATTTCCGCGAGATGATCCTTAAATCAAAAGCATCCGTGTTGGGATAGGTCGTAGAACTGGCCCTGCATGCATACACCCGGGTTATTCGCGGGAGGCTTCGGTACCGAACTGCTGACCGGGCAGGTGTTCAGAGTGTTGGGGACGCAAGTGCAGTTTCCATAGGTATCGATCATGGCATTGTGAGGAGAGGCCCCGTAGCAGTCGTAAATTCCGCCGTTGGACAGGTCTGTTCCCGAAAGGGGGACGACGCAGGGGCTTTGCGGCAGAGTGATGACGCCGGATTTGTCACAACCGTAGGTGCCCTGGGTACAGGGAGCTCCCTGGGTGTAGCCGCAATTGGCGGTGCAGACGACCTGACCATTCTGAAAATTCGGATGCAGGTTCCCCGTGCAGACATTACCGGCACAAGGAGTCAGCCCCTCCCCACCGCATGCCGTACAGGTATAGTTCAGGGCAGCGGAACAGGCCCCGCCGCCAGTACAGCCGTTGCTGCAGCACGGTTGACCGGGACCACCGCAAGCCTGGCAGCTATTGTTTCGAGCCACGGTACCACTCGAGCATCCAGTGGAAGGACAGATTCCCTGACCGGCCGCGCCGCAAGGGTTGCAGGTACCATGCGCGCCTTGCCATGGGGCACAAACCGCGGTCTTGTCGCTGCAGTAGTCATAGGACTGATCGTTGCTGTCGGGGTCAGGGCAACACGCCTGGCCGATTCCTCCGCATGCAGGCGGAGGAGGAGCGGCAACGCAAGTATTGTTCGCGGAACAGACAGCATTGCCGTTGCAGAAATTGATGTGCAGCGGGCCCTGGAAGCCGCCATTCACCCAGCCGGAACAGCAGGCGTTTCCTATGATTCCACAAACATTCGTGTGCGGGATTGCGCCATTGTATTGGCCCACAATCCGCCATGTCCCGCCTTCCAAAGTCAATAACTGCAGAGTAGGGCCGTTCGCAAAGGGTGCAGCAGGCTTGCCACGGGTAAATTGAATGTTGGAGTAAACCTCGGCGCGATTCGGCGCGGTAAAGTGAATCCAAATTTGGGTGCGGGTGTAGGGATGGAAATGGGATTGCGCAACCGGGATCATTTTCTCTACTTGCAGGCGCGAGGTTGCCGCGGAGCGAGATGTTGCGTCTGCATGCACCCACTTTGCCTGGCTGGAATAGTGGCTGGCCCACCCCTTGGTGTCGCCATGGCTCCAGGCCAAATCGGCGGCATCGACAACCTCGCTGATGGCGCGAATGGCATCCGTACGCTGGCTGCTGGAAGCCCAGACGGCTTTGCCTTGATCGCGCGCTGGGGGCCAAGGTGCGGGAGCGACACGGTCTTGGGAATTGGTCGTCCGTGATTGGCCGAGCGCAGCGAAAGCGCAGATGAAAAAAGTCAGGCAGATTGTCGTTACAGCGGACTGGAAGCCAACATGGCCGGGATTGAACGATCGGAGGAAACTGGCCGCCGAATAGGTATGTTCGCGGGAATATCTGGAGGCTTGATCCACAACCCATCTCCCATCCCTGTTTCGAGCGCAGGGCCCGGAAGTAAGGCACTACGGCATCGGGCGGTGCGGGCGAGTGGAGTCGTTGCGACGAGCAGAATTCTAGCACCCTCGATTTGGGCGGTCAAAGGAATTTACACCATCTCCCGTGCCGGTTCAGCCGGTTGAAAACTTGGCGGCACGGATGGGTAAGGACGTTTTCTTATAACGATGCTTTATCCTGAAAGAGTGGCCGAAGAATCCAAAAAATCCATCACGAGGCGGCGCTTTCTTCAGCTTTCAGGTCTCGGTGCGGCTACGGGTCTGTTGGCATATTCCGGGGAATTTGAGCGCCATGATCTGCAAATCACGCAGCGCACGATCGAACTGAAGCGCCTCTCCCCGGCACTGGAGGGACTGCGAATTGCCCAGGTCTCTGATGTGCATTTTGAGCAATATACGGAACCTTCATTTGTGCGCCATGTTGTCGACGAAGTGAATCGGCTGTCGCCCGATCTGGTGGTGTTCACCGGGGATTATGTGAGCGAAGGGCCAATGCCGAAGCTTTCGCGGCGAAGAGCAGCTATCCCTGCGCGGAAATCCTGTCTGGAATCACCTGCCCGCAGCGCTGGAGCGTGCTGGGAAACCACGACACCCGGGTGAACCCCACCATGGTGACGGATGCGCTGGAAGTCCACGGCCTTCCGGTGCTGGCGAACCGGCATATCCCGTTTGAACGAAACGGAGCGAGGCTGTGGATTGCCGGAGTCAAAGATATCGGCCTGAGCGACCCTGACCTGCACCTGGCTGCGCCGCGCGGCCTGCAGACGGCGAATGAGCCGGTGATTCTGCTGGCGCACGAGCCCGATTATGCCGACAAAGTTGTGAAACACGGCGGGGTCGACCTGATGCTGTCCGGACACTCGCATGGCGGGCAGGTGCGCTTGCCATTGATCGGGGCCATCTATACTCCGCCCCTGGGGCGAAAATATGTGGAGGGTCTCTTCCATCTGCAGAATGATTTGCAGTTGTACGTCAATCGGGGAATTGGAACGGTCGGCGTGCCGTTTCGATTTGATTGCCGGCCGGAGCTTACGCTGTTCACGTTGCGCAGTCCGCATGCGGTCAGCGGATAGCTGGCCTTCCGTGCTGGCTGTTTTCGAAACGATGGAGAGGTCAATCTAATGGACGTCCAGGCCGCATTCGGGAAACAGGGATTGTCGCTCGAGCTGCCTGACGGCCCTGATTATCACGTGGTGAAGGTTCATTCCGCGCCACCGTTGCCGGATGTAAAGAAGGCGTTGGGGGGTGCGCTGGATGCTCCGATCGCAGGCTTGCCGCTGATCGAGCTGGCGCGCGGCAAGAAAAGCGCGGCGATCTCGGTCTGCGACATTACACGTCCCGCTCCCAATCCGATCACGCTGCCTCCCGTACTGGAGCGATTGCATGGCGCGGGAATTTCGCCGGAAAATGTGAACCTCTGCATCGCCACTGGCCTACATCGCGGAGCAACGGAAGACGAACTGCGAACCATCCTGGGAGCGAAGATTGCCGGGGACTATCAAATCGCCAACCATAATGCGAAAGACCGGGAACTTCATCGCTATCTCGGGACAACTCAGCAGGGAACGCCGGTCTACATTGACGAACGCTTCATGGCGGCTGACCTGCACATTACGCTGGGATTTATTGAGCAGCACTTGATGTTGGGATTTTCCGGCGGACGCAAGCTGGTAGCTCCAGGCCTGGCAGCGCAGGAAACCATCAAGGTGATTCATTCGCCGCGATTCATGCGCGAGAAGAGGGCGACAGAAGGATCCATTCGCGACAACCCGCTGCATGCCGAGTTGCTGGAAGTGGCGAGCATGGCACGTCACGATTTTATGCTGGACGTGACCTTAACCAAATCGCGCGAGATTTCCGGCATCTTCGCGGGCGAGCCAGTGGCCGCGCATGCCGCTGGAGTGGAATTTCTGCGGAACTCCTCCGTAGAATTTCTGCCGCAGCCGGTGGATGCCGTCATCACCACAGCCGCGGGATATCCGCTCGACTTAACTTTCTATCAGACCATCAAGGGCATCACCGCGGTGCAGCACATTTTGAAACCGGGCGGAACCATCCTGATCTTGAGCGAGTGCGCGGAAGGAGCAGGGTCTGCCGAGTTTGCAGCGATGCTGCGCCGGTACACCAGTCCGCAGGAGTTTCTGCACTCAATCGACAGCGCTCCGGTGAAAGTAGACCAATGGCAACTGGAAAAGCTGGCGCTGGTGGGATTGAAGCACGACCTCTTGCTCTACACGCCGGGGATTGCCCGCGAAGACCTGGGCTCACTGGGGAGGAACGCGTTCGATAGCGCTGCCGCTGCGGTCGCAGCATTGCTATCGCGGCTGCCTCGGAATGCCCGCGTCGCCGTGATACCTGACGGGCCGTACGCCTACGCGCGGGTGCAGGAATAGCGACTGCTAGTCTCGTAGGATTGCAGAAGGCTGTTGCAACCCTGGAGGCTCCGCCATGATGCTGCACATGCATGCACCAAATCCCTTGATCGCGATTGGAGTCTTAGCTTCGACCGCGGCTACCGATGCGGTCTACGTGATGTTCAATGCGGCGGTGACCGCGAGACGACGCAGCGTAGCCGCAAGCTGGAGTAGCCTGTGGTATCTGTTGGCGGCATTTGCCGTGATCAGCTACACCGGCAATGCAGCCTATGTGCTGTTTGCGGCGGCGGGATCGTGGCTGGGTGCGTTTGGTGCGGTCACCTGGCTGGACAAAGCTGACTTGAAGAATGCGACCGGCACCCCGCGGGCCTGACAAAACGAAATCGAACAGCGGATTCTTCGAGGCTGAAGTGTCGTTAAATTTCGCCATTGCTTATTGTTGGAGCGTGGGCGTATGGTGAAGCTCGCCACGAACGAACGACGGTATCGACCCGACTCTTCAGCTCCATTGGCTGCAGACGCATTGGTCGAGACCCCCCTATCGCACGCCATTCCTGGATACCACAAACTCTATTCTTACCAGGAGCCAAATCACGATGAAAATGAAATTCGGATTGACAGCAGGCGTGTGTGTTGTGTTCGCGGGACTGTTTCTTGCAGGATCGAACCCGGCGAGCGCACAGGAACCATCGGGATCGCCGAAATTTCACAGCGTTGCCTGTGTCAAGGTAAGACGCGGCAAGTCGGCAGACTTCAAAACACTCGTCGACGGAACTTTTCTTAAGTACGCGCAGTCTCGGGTGGACTCAGGCGCCATCTCAGGATGGCTTGTATTGCGCACCGTCATTCCTGCCGGGCACGATGCCCCCTGCGATTATGCCTTCGTCACCTTTTACCCTGGATTACCGAGCGCTCCGATGAGCGAAGACGAAATGGAAGCCACATTCAAAAAAGCCGGCATCAGCGGCTCGCTTGAGGAGATGCGACAACAGCGAGATGCTACGGGCTACCTGGTCTCCAACGGCCTGGAACGTGCGGCCGTGGAAGTGGGCCACGCCAAAAAAGGTGACTACATTATTGTCAATATCATGAGCGTCCCCGACACTGGGGCATGGATTGCCAACGAAAAGAAGCTTTGGCAACCCATCTTCGAAGACGGGGTCAAAGACGGCTCAGTGGACGGCTGGTCTGTCGTGGAGCAGTTTCTGCCTCGCGGCGCTAAAGACGCTGACACCACGTACACGGTGGACATCTATCCCAGCTGGGACGCGATGTTTAAATTCTTCGGAGACGGTTTCTCCGATCGCTGGAAGAAAGTGAATCCCGACGTGCCGATCGAGCAGGGAATGGATCAGGAACACAAGGTCGACACCATCGACCACACCATCCTCTATCATGTCGTTGCGTCCGTGCAATCGTCGAAGTAAATCCAGCTGAAACGTAAGTGAAGGCCGCGCCATCGCAGGTGCGGCCTTTGCTTGTTCCCGTAGCAAACAATGGATGTGCAGATTTTCATTGCCGATCGTTACCGCGATGCAGTATGTTCACTCTCACCCACGAACGACCGACGGTATTGACCAGATTCTTCGCTAAGTTCACCAGCCATCTGGCCTACCCCCTATCGCACGACATTCCTGGATAACCGAAATTGATCACGCCTAGGAGGCGAGTAATCCATGAAAAAGCAATTTGGAACCATTGCAGGAGTGTGTTGTCTAGTTACAGCGTTAAGTTTCACCGGCTCGCAACCGGCAAAGGCGCAGGATGCGAAGCCAAACCTGGCACCGCCAAATATCCTGGTGATCCAAAGGGAAATGGTGAAGCCGGGAAAAGCGGGCATGGCACACCAGAAGTCAGAAAGCGCATTTGTGCAGGCCATGCAGAAGGCAAAGTCGCCCGATCATTATTTCGCGGCGACCTCCATGTCCGGTCCTAGCCGGGCACTCTTCTTTATCCCATTCGACTCATTCGCAGACTGGGAAAAGTCGAATGCGGCGATGATGGGCGATTCGGCGCTGGCCACGGATTACGACAGCGCGATGGAGGCGGACGGCGAATTGCTGAGTTCCTTCTCCACGATGGTATTTCGCTATGAGCCGGACATGAGTATCGGCGCCAATGTAGACCTGGCACAGATGCGCTACATGGAGATCACGGTCATCAGCATTAAACCGGGGCATGAGGAGGAGTGGAAGGAACTGGCGAAGCTCCACAATGAGGTATACGGACAAGTTCCCAACACGCATTTTGCGATGTGGGAGGAATATTTCGGCGACGAAGGCGGCGTGTATATTGTGACCACACCTTTGAAGTCGCTGGCAGAGCTCGATGAGCGTCACGTAGCCGCAAAGAAGGCGTGGGCAGCTGCAGATTCGGACAAGAAGAAAAAGATGGGCGATCTGGAAGCATCTGCGTTCGCTTCCATCCACGCCAACCTGTATTCGATGGATCCGAAGATGAGCTATCCTCCCGATCGCTGGAAGACAGCCTCGCCGGATTTCTGGGGCAAGCAGTAAACTCAATCGCAGAAAAAGAAATTTTGGGCGGATGGAGCGAGACTTCATCCGCCCAAAGATTTTACAGCGCTGCAATGCGAACGATTCCATGACGCCAGAGTTAATTTCTTCCCAGGCACCCGATACACCGACGCACCCAGACGACAAGCTGAAGCGCGTGATTGGGCCGTGGGGACTGGGGGCTGCCGCAGTCAACATTGCTGTTGGAGCTGGAATTTTTGTTGTGCCTGCGTTTGTGGCGGCAATTCTAGGCCCGGCGGCAATCGTCGCCTATTTCGTTTGCGGGATTGCGGTGGCGCTGGTGCTGACCTGCTACATCGAAATTGGCAGCTTCGTCCATCGTTCCGGTGGCGGCGTCGCGTATGTTGAAGAAGCCTTCGGCCCGCTGATGGGATTTCTCGCCTGGGTGATGTATTCGGTGGGGTATGAGGTGATCGCGTGCGCTGCCCTGGCGGTGGCGCTGATCGGTTCGCTGGCGGTCTGGGCTCCGGCGCTGAACCATGGAGCAACCCGGGTTCTGACGTTGTTTGTGGTCTTCGGCAGCCTGGCAGCGGTGAACATTATTGGCGTTCGCCAGGGATTGCGCGTGGCTGTGGCTTCCACCATCGCCAAGCTGGTTCCCTTGCTGCTCGCAGTTGTTGCCGGAATATTTTTTGTGCAATGGCATCAGTTGCGATGGGCGGGATGGCCACCGGCGGCGAAGTTGGGCGAGGCATCGTTGATTCTGTTTTTTGCCTTCCAGGGAATTGAAGAGGCCCTCGCGCCGAGTGCTGAGATTCGCGATCCCGCACGCACCGTTCCCCGAGCCATGTTTGGCGCAACTGGAACGGTGATTTTGCTGTACGTCGCGCTGCAACTAGTCAGCCAGGGAGTCTTGGGCGGCGAGCTGGCGCACCAGACAACGGCACCGCTCGCGGCTGTGGCTGGACGGGTTGTTGGTGTGGGGGGAAGCACGCTGGTGACGATCGGCGTGGCCGTATCGATTTTTGGTTCGCTGGCTGGCGGAATGTTGTCGACACCGCGCACATTTTTTCTGGCCGCGGAGGACGGAACTCTTCCGCGAGCGCTGGCCCGAGTGCATCCGCGATTTCGTACGCCACATGTTGCGATCCTGACGGTGGCCACATTGATGTTTCTGCTGGCAGCATCAGGCGGGTTCAAGCACCTTGCAATTCTTTCCAGCGTGTCGATTTTGTGTGTCTACCTGGCGATCTGCCTGGGCGCGTTGAAGCTGCGCTACACGCGTAAGAGAGTGCCGGGAGCTTTCCGTGCACCGGGCGGCCCGTTGGTTGGAATTTTGGGTTCCATGGTGGTGATCTGGCTGCTGTCGCACTCGACCCGAGTGGAGGTGCGTGCGTTATGCGGAACGCTCACGGTCGCCATCGCATACTTTTTTATGCGGCGCTGGTACATGAATCGGCGTGGCTCGACCGTCCGCTGAGTTGATCAGCGCGATCCGCTAGAGGCCTAGGAGTTGACGATTACGTCAGCCGATGGCTGCATAAAGTCGAGGGCGCGGACTAGATATTGCTTCAATTCTCTGCGGGGAACGACGGCGTCGAGCATTCCATGCTCCAACAGAAACTCTGAACGCTGAAAACCTTCCGGCAATTTCTGACGAATGGTTTGCTCGATGACGCGAGGGCCGGCAAAACCGATCAACGCATCGGGTTCGGCAACATTCAGATCTCCCAGCATGGCGAAGCTGGCGGTTACGCCGCCGAAGGTGGGATCCGTGAGTACGGAGATGTAGGGAATTTTTGCATCGTCCATCAATGCAAGACGCGCGGAAATTTTCGGCAGCTGCATCAGGCTGACGATTCCTTCCATCATGCGAGCGCCGCCGGACGTGGCGACGATGATGAGAGGATGACGGGTTTCAAGAGAATGGTCGGCGGCGCGACTGATGCACTCTCCCACGACGGCGCCCATGCTGCCGCCAATGAAGGCATATTCCATCGCGCTGACGACGACCGGGTGGTGACCCATATTGCCGAGTGCAGTCAGAATCGCGTCATTGATACCAGTGTCGCGCTGCGCTTTACTTAGACGATCCTTATATGGCTTCAGGTCGGTGAACTCGAGCGGATCGGTAGAGCGCAATTCAGTATCGATCAGGCGGTAGCCCGGTTCAAGCAGGCTATCGATGCGAGCCCTGGCTGACAGTTTGAAGTGTTTCCCACATTTTGGACACACATTCAGATTGGCTTCCATGTCTGCTTTCCAGATGGTCTGGCCGCAGCTGTCGCATTTGGTCCAGAGACCTTCGGTGCGGACATTTTTTGCCGACGTGGTCTCAATCTCGTTTTCGTTTTCGTTGCGTTTAAACCAGGACATACTCCATCCATCCTAAACTGCGGGGCGGAAACTCAGGTCTGAAAAGCGAGAGTGGGTACCCGCAGCACCGACGGCTCGCTAATATTCGATGCCGCGCTGCGCCAGAATTCCCTTCTGATATGCATGTTTCACTTCGCGCATTTCGGTCACGGTGTCGGCAATTTCAACCAGGCTGGGATGGGCATTTCGACCAGTCAGGATGACATGGACCATCTCCGGCTTTTGCTTCAGAGCTTCAACTACACGCGCGGGATCCAGCATGTTGTAACCGATGGCATAGTTGATTTCATCCAGGATGACCATGTCCCAATCTCCCGAGAAAATAGCCTGACGCGCTTCTTCCCAGGCAGCTTCCACCATGCGGATATCTTCGGGATCAGTTTCTGCGCCGCCAATTTTTACAAAGCCGCGACCCATCTGCTTCATCACCCAGTTGCCGCCAAAGGCCTGCACGGCATCGAGCTCGCCATAGTGCCAGGAGCCTTTTAGAAATTGCAGCATTAATACCCGCATGCCATTGCCAACGGCGCGCAAGCCTGTTCCCATGGCAGCCGTTGTCTTCCCTTTTCCAGGACCGGTGTTGATCAGAATTAGTCCGCGCCGTTCGTCCGCCATACAATCAATGTCCTCATCCGACTCAAGCCAACCCGTTCGACTTCCCTCAGGGTGGGCTTGCATGGGGCACCCATGTCTTCTTGTGTCTTAATGTCCTAAGTGATAGGGATGGCCTTCGACAATGGTGAAGGCTCGATAGATTTGCTCCGCGAGCACGACCGCAGCCAGTTCGTGCGGTAACGTCATCGGACCCAGCGACAATACCAGCCAGTCGCGGCGTTTGGTGGCTTCCTGCAGCACGGCTTCCGACCAGCCGTCCGCAGGGCCCACGGCAAAAGTGAACAGTTGTATGCCGCGATCACGTTCCCGTTGCAGCCATTCGGCAAAGGTTTCCGAAGACCAGGTGCGCCCACGATGATCCAGCAAAATCAGCATGGAGCGGGCGCGACTGCCACGTTCCCACGCGGCAAAAAATTTTTCTTCAGAAGGGTAGTGTTCGGTGCGGCAACCGCAGTGGCGCTCGATGCGCTGGCAATAGCCGGAATACATTTCATCCGCGGCAGCCTGCTTGCCGGTGGTGCGCCGCCCGAGTGTGACCAGCTGAATTTCCATCCCTTCCATACTTTACTGGAGTTTTTGATCTGGATGTTAGGAGTCGCTCGCGGAATGTGGCAGGATCGCGCCGGGTGCTGAGATCCCGGCTTTAGCGGGAATGGCTGCGTCGCGCGCTTTTCGCATCGGTTCCTAATAAATTCATATGCAGATTGGAACTTCTTCCGGTGGGTGCTGCTAAGTCAACACAAGGCAACGTTCCAACGGATATCTGAGAAACATTCATTGAACCTGCGCCGGTTTCTACCATTTTCCATATTTACCCCTCTTTAATCCCATAAGTAGGACCGCTAATCCCCAGGTATTCAGTCTGTAAGCTAATGATTTTACGAATGATTCTGTCTGGCCAATGAATTGCTTACTTTTACCCCCGTGGGCACTACATTGTGATTGTTGAGTCGACGACCCCCGCGTCAACTCCCTGCTTAGCCCACCGTAAGTTTTCGACCTGGATGAGTAAGCCACATCACAGAGCAACGGTTTCGGAAGTAGGAAAGCCGTTGATAAACGACGCCCCTGTGGGTGTCAAAGTGTCTCACGAGTAGTGAAGAAGATAGGCGCGGGACCGGTTGCCGGCTCGTGAACTAAAGAAAGCAAGAGAGGGAATTCAATGCAATTTCGACACAACGGCTGGATCCGCACCGCGGTCACTTTCGCAATGTTGCTGGCAGCAGGGACGTTTCTGCAGACTACACAGCCTATCGCGTTCGCCCAATCACTCACGTCGGGTGACATCTCCGGCCACGTGACGGACCCGACCGGCGCGGCCATTCCTGGCGCTAAAGTCGTCCTGAAGAACCTGGACACCGGGGCGACCTATACCAGCACAACGAATGCGGAGGGCAGCTACCACTCAGCTTTGCTGCAGCCGGGTACGTACTCCATTACGGTAAAAGGTTCAGGTTTTGAAACAACCACCACCACGGCGCACGTCGCCGGTGGCGCCATCGCAAACGGCGACGTCAAGATGACGTTGGGCAAATCCTCACAGACTGTGACGGTCACCGAAGCCGAACCCTTGTTGAACACGGAAAATGCCGACATCACCACGACCTTTAATACCGAGCAAGTGCAAAGATTGCCGAATCCGGGCAACGATCTAACATTCGTCGCACAGACGGCTCCTGGATCGGTGATGAACACATCGACAACCAGTAACGGCGCCATGTTCGGCTATGGCAACTTTTCTTCCTTCGGTCTGCCGGCCACGTCGAACACCTTCACGATCAATGGTATGTATGAGAACGATCCGTTCCTGAATCTGAACAACTCGGGTGCCACCAACCTATTGCTGGGCAACAATATGATTGCCTCGGTCACGGTGGTCAGCAATGCCTATGGCGCGCAATACGGCGGCCTGGGCGGCGCGCAGGTGAATGAAATCACCAAGTCAGGAACCAACCGGTTCCACGGCAACGCAGTGTACTGGTGGAATGGCCGGGTAATGAACGCCAACGGCTACTTCAACAACCAGACGGGTACTCCGCGTCCGTTTGACAACGTGAATCAATATGCCGCGTCCGTCGGTGGTCCCATCTTCAAGAACAAGACCTTCTTCTTCGGCGATTACGAGGGTTTGCGAGTCCTGATTCCTGTAACCAATGTCGTCACCGCTCCGGCTCCGAACTACGTTAGCTGCTTAACCACCGGTTTACCGGCTCAGTGTCGGGAACTCCATGCGCACCCAATAGTGCGGAACTTCCCAACGGACTCCAACAGGTTCCAGCCAGCAATATTCCGATCACCCAGCAAGTTCTTGGTGTGTACCAGGCTACCCCCGGATATAACACGGCAACAGTTTCGCCGAATGATCCGAACGTCGTGACTTTCAATGTGAACACGGGCAACTTCACCCATGAGTGGCTGTTTGAAGGACGCATCGACCACCACTTTGGAGACAAAGACTCGCTGTATGGCACCTACGACATGGATCGAGGTCTACAGGCGACCTACACCGATCCTTTGAATTCACTCTTCAATGCGGACAGCATCCAACCGCAATATTCCGGCCAGTTGGGTGAGACGCACGTCTTTACTCCGAATATCACCAACCAGTTCACCTTTGCGCTACTGTGGTATTCCGCAATCTTTACGGATCAAAATCTGGCTGCTTCGAAAGCGCTGGTTCCTTGGACGGTGGCCTGGATCGATGGATCGTTTAACCTGCTCGGCGGTCTGAACTACGTGTGGCCACAGGGACGCAACGTCACCAACTATCAATTCATTGATGACGTCAGCGTGATCAAGGGCCGGAACAACTTCAAGTTCGGCTACTACTTCCGTCGCGACGATGTGACCGACTACAGCCCGGGAGTGACGACCACCCCTCTGGCCTATGCAACAGAAGCTGACTTCGCGACCGGTTCGTTCGATCTCTACTCGCAACAGTATCCGACACGGCTGACGCAACCTGTAGCTCTCTATAATGAAGCGGGATACTTCCAGGATGAGTGGAAGCCGGTGCCGAACCTGACTATCACTGCGGCGGTTCGCGTGGAACATAACTCCAACCCAGTCTGCCAAACGAATTGCTTCGACAGCTTCGCCACCGATTTTGGTGGGGTAAGTACCGATCCAACCACTCCGTATAACTCGATGATTATCACCGGGCAAGCATGCGGCCTTCCGCAGCTTCCAAAGCTTCTCCATCCAACCGCGCGTGGGCTTCTGCTTTCTCGCCGTTCGGAGATGGAACCTCGACCGTGATTCGCGGCGGCTTCGGTATGTTCACCGACGTATTCCCGGCGACGATTGCAGACAGCATCCTGAATAATGCTCCGACGAACGTCGGCTTCACCCTGTCCGGGCCAGCTCTTCGGCGGACCATCGATCAGTACCAATCCAACCGATCCAACCAGCGGCGAAACGATTACATCCACTTCGAACTCAGGGTTTCCAGTCCGGCTTTGCCAATGCGGCCAGCTACAGCACTTTGTCCAGCTCAATTGCGGGATTTAGCGCGCCAAACTTCACCAACTCCTACCACAAACTGAATTATCCGACGTATGAGGAGTGGAATCTGGAACTGGAGCGCAATTCGGACGAAGCACGGTGTTTGACCTGAATTATGTGGGCAACCGCGGCTATCACGAACCGGATGTCAACGGCTGGCGTCAACGCGTATGGCGCACCGGCGGGCTTTGGCCACATCAGTGGCGCCGCGCCTCCAAATCCATCCTTCGCGACGGCGACTGAGGTGTTGAGCAACGCCGTATCCAACTACAACGGCGTCACGGCATCTGTTGTCCACCGGTCAAAGTCCTTGCTGCTGCAGTTCAACTACACCTGGAGCCACGCCCTGGATGAAATCTCCAATGGCGGCATCCTGGGATTCAATGCCGGGCAAAGCGCCACTGGCACCTACCGACCCGTTCAACCTGGCATACAACTATGGCAATGCCGACTACGACGTCGCGGCAACAACTTCACTGGCAGCTATGTGTACTCGGTTCCCTACTGGCGTGGACCTCATGCCATCACCGATGGCTGGCAGCTCACGGGCACAGTCTTCCACCACAGCGGTTTCCCGTTCACGGTCAACGACAGTGCCGTAACAAACTCGATCGCGAACTATCCTTCGGGAGCGTCCAGATCTTTGCTCAAGCAACTCCGCAACGTATCTCACTGCGGATCCAGCGCGGTCTTCAATCACACTGACCGGCAGCGGAACGCCGTGCGGCATCACAAATCCAGCCAACTACACAACGCCGACTGGCTTCGGACAGCAGGAACGCAACCAGACCACTGCGCCCGCCTACACCGACACAGATTTGGCGGTTCTGAAAAGCTTTGCCATTCCGAAGTTGGAGTCAGCGAAATTCACCGTGGGTGCGCAGTTCTTTAACCTGTTCAACCACCCGAACTTTGCCAGCCCGACTTCGGACGTCGGCCGGATCCGGCACCGGCAACCTACCAACTCGACCTCGGATTCATCACCGCAACGGTCAACACACCGACCAGCATTCTGGGTTCTGGTCTAGGTGGGGATGCGTCTCCTCGATTGATTCAGATCAAGGGCGATTCGCCTTCTAGGTAACGATGTATCACCTTCGCAAAAGCAGGAAGCCCTCGGGCTTCCTGCTTTTTCTTGTATTGCATTCTGGGCGCGTATCGGCGAGCAATGTAAAAAGCAGAAGGCCGGTCTGCCTTCTGCCCTCTCTCTGGATAAATCCACTTTGTAGTCCCCATGCCTGTTGCCTGGGAAAGACGCTACGTGCTTTTCACCCAGGCAGCTTGTAGAAACGCTCTTAGTTCGACTGGAGGGCGACGGCTATTCGAGTTCCATGATCCAGTTTGATATCGCCGTGGCTGGATCTCAGGGTGCCCGATTCCAGCGAAACATTCTTCAGGTTGCTGCCCATCACCACAGTTTCACCCGAGCCACTGGATTGTTCGATACTTTGACCTGTTTCGCTGGCAGTCATCATCTGATTTTTCGTGGATGCGGATGGAAGATTGGCAGCGTTTGGCCCCCCGGAGATGTAGCGGCTTCGGAGCCACTCCGAGGAGAGTTCCATGAATGGAAATAGGGGACGCACTCTTGCTCGGCATTACCTGATCAAAGGAGATGGTCACCGAAGCGGTTCCTCCGCCTGAGGACTTGGATTGTACTGCCGTGACCTTTCCGGTGAGGATTGCGCCCCTGGGAACGGTCGTACCGTTGCCGAGTGTAGTCTCCGCGATGGTTTTGGCAGTGACTGCCTCGCCCACAGTGGCATTCTTTGTATCGAGCTTGCTGGTGATCTCCGCCGAGAGAGCGCTGCTTGCGGTTGGATACGCGGAATTACCTGCTTGCAGCGCAAACGCCGGAGCGGCGACAACGCTTGCGGCAATTACGGTGGGCGCGATCAAGGCCAAGAGTCCAAATTTTCTCATGTGGGTCCCTCTGAGTTTCATTCTGTATTTGAATTGACTCCAAGTTTCCACTTGAGTATCTGGCACAATATCAGCGCTGTCAAAGAGGTTTTCGGCGTTTTGGCGCGGCTTTGCGGGGCTTTGGCTTCGAAACGATTTTCGCGGCGACTTTGGTGGCTTTTCCCTTGGACAGTTTCGCGGGAGTCGGCTTGCTACTCTGCTTTGGCAGCGGCTTTTTTCGCCGCAGTTTTCTTCGTGGCCTTCTTGGCGGCGGCTTTTTTCGCTGGCGCTTTTTTGGCGACGGACTTCTTGGCGGCCTGCTTTTTGCGGACGGCTGACACGCGCTTGGTTAATGACGCCTTCAATTCTTCCAGGTCGAGCGTGGTTGCAGTTTTGCGCAGCCGTTCAATGTGATAGAAGTCGCGCTTCTCTTCCGAGAATATGTGGACGACAAAATCGACGTAATCGAGAAGAATCCATTCTCCCTGGCGATAGCCTTCGATTGAATTGGGACGCGTGTTGTAGTCGCGCTCCATCCGATCTTCGACCGCAGTGGCGATGGCCTGATTCTGCCGGTCGTTGTTGCCGCTGCAGATCAGGAAATAATCGGTAAAGCCTGAATCGGCGGGATCCAATTCCAGAATGCGAATCTGCTCGGCCTTCTTATCTTCACAAGCAGCGGCGGCGGCGGCAACCATGCGGCGGATTTCTGTTTTCGTCATGCGATCGTGCGATCTCCCTCGTGCGCTTCGAATTATGCCAGCCCTCCCATCCTAGTCCGTTGCCAACGGCTGTGCCAAGAAGGAAACGGTCCTTATGGAGAGAGCAAAGCAAATGAATCGTCTTGCATTCACACGCAAGACAAATGAATGGATTCTTCGCCTTCGGCTCAGAATCACAGACGTTACCTCAATGCAGCCGTGAAGTTTGATCTAATGCAGCGACGCAGGCACGGCAGAGGAAGTATCCATAGTGGAACGATAGATTTGTGTCTTGGCGATGTAATTCCGCACGGATGACGGAAGCAGATCTGGATCGGGTTGGCCGCGATCGAGGGCCATGCGCAACTCGGTCGCGGAAATATCTTCCTTCAAGTGCGGTAAAAACCAGACGCGGGTTGGGTGGGAGTTGGAATGGTGCAGCACCAGGTCGCAGGCGGGAAGGATGTCCGCATGATTTGCATCCGCAGTGTGGCTCGAGCAGCGCTCGACTTTGATATCACCCGGAAGCGCAGCTTCTGTGCCGAACCAACGCGAAGCCGGGTCGCGCAGCCACAATCCAGTCAGTCAGCGCGAGCAATCGTGACGCCTGAAACCACTGACCAATCTCCACCCAGCTGTCGGCGCCCAACAGCGTAAACAGCTCCGTCGGCTCGGCCTCGGCAGCAAGCGAAGCGCGAAGGCGACTGAGTGTTTCGACGGTATAGTTGGGGCGCTCAGCATCTGTTGCGCCACGATGCGGAGCATCCAGCAAAGAAGGAATGAAGCGCGGGTCGGCTTGCGTGGCCAGCGCAGTCATGGCGTAGCGATGCAGGAAATCTGTTGCCGGAACTTTACTCTTGAAGGGTTGGTAGCCCGCGGGAGCGAACAGCACCTGGTCGAGCGCGAACCGGTCCGCAGCGGCTGATGCAATTGCGAGGTGTCCCCGGTGTGGGGGATCAAAGCTGCCGCCGAAAAAAGCGATGCGCCTCATGCGGTTCCTCTTGATGGCATTTCGGACTGCAAACCCAGGTCTCAGGTCGCACCGGAATTCTTATTTCAGACGAAATTCTCTGGATTCTTCGCTTCACTCAGAATGACAGCTGGTAATGCCTACTTCTAGTGATTCGCTTTAGCCGGCTTCGGAGAGTGGGACGCGAAGCTCTCGAACTTTTTCCGCCAGGGCATATTTCAGAGCGTCGATTCCCTCGCCAGTGACTGCGGAAATGGCATAGAACGGCAGCTTCTTCCGTTTCGCCATCGCCTGCAGCTTTTTCAGCTTCTCTGGATTTGCTACGTCGCATTTACTGGCGACGACGACGCGCGGCTTTTCTTCCAGGCCATGTCCAAAATTCTTCAGCTCCGCCTCGATGACGTTGTAATCCTCCACGGGATCGGGACGACCACTGCCATCCGAGACATCGACGATGTGAGCCAGCAGGCGGGTGCGTTCAATGTGGCGTAAAAACTGTGCGCCAAGACCCGCACCGAGATGTGCGCCCTCAATCAGGCCGGGAATATCGGCGACAACAAAACTTTCCTCGTTCGGCCACTCGCCGACTGTCACCACGCCAAGATTCGGTTCCAGAGTTGTGAACGGATAATCGGCAATTTTGGGTCGGGCCGCAGAGATGCGGGAAATCAGGGTGGACTTGCCAACGTTGGGGTGACCGACCAGGCCGACATCGGCGAGCAACTTCAACTCCAGCCGAAGGAGGCGTTCTTCGCCGGCGTGGCCGAGCTCGTGCTCGCGAGGCGCCTGATGAGTGGGAGTGGCAAAATGTTGATTGCCGCGTCCTCCTCGACCTCCTTTGGCAATCACCAGCCGCTCGTCGGGGTGACGAAAGTCATGTATCAATTCGCCGGTGGTGTCGTCGTAGACAACGGTGCCCACGGGCACTTTCAGAACGGCATCTTCGCCCTCGCGTCCGGAGCAGTTGGAGCCTTCCCCGTGACGGCCTCTCTCCGCCTTGTGTTCGGGATTGAAGCGGAAATGAACCAACGTGTTATGGCTCTGGCTGGCCTCGAGAACGACGTCGCCGCCGTGACCGCCATCGCCGCCAGAGGGTCCGCCGCGAGGCACAAATTTCTCGCGTCGAAAGGCCATACAGCCATTCCCGCCGTCGCCCGCCTTCACCTTAATCCTTGCTTCGTCAATAAACATACGTCTGAATAGTCTTCCTGCCGCTCGGGAATAGCGTTACCCTCAGTGTAACGCTCAAGACCTTAGTTCCCGTCACGGAATGTCCGCCAGCACCCGCGAGCTTTATCCTAAAGTTCGATCAAGCTGCGGAAGATTTGATTCGCGCAAGTCACGTAAGGACACGACAGGAACAGGAAGAACGTGGCGCAGGCTGGCGTTGGCCAGGCTTCGTCCTTGATTGCATCATTTTCAGTGTCGTCCGCGCAGGCAGGCTGGATCCGCCGAAACGGACGCAAGAGTTTCGGGAGATCGTTTATGCTGCGCTTGCCTCCCCCACGCGCTTTCTGCGCGTTTTGCCTTGCGTTGTTGTTTTTGTTGCCGGCCTGCCCGATGCTCCATGGTCAGTCGACTACGGGCATGATCGGCGGAACTGTGTATGACCCGCAACACGCGGTAATTCCAAGCGCGCGCATTGTGGCGTTGAACGGGGCGACCGGCGCTGAGTTTATCGCCTACACGGATAAGAGCGGCAACTACACCTTGGCCGACCTGCCGCCCGGAACATATTCCGTCGACATTACCGGAGATGCCTTCACCGCATTCACGGCGACTCACGTTGTTGTGGAGCTGGGTCGGCGCACTGCTCTAACGACCACCCTTAAAATTGGAGCTACCTCAAGCACCATCCAGGTAGGGGCGATTGTCCCCTTTGAGTCGACCTATCCTTCCGTCTCGACAAATATTACGCAATCACAATTGCAGAACTTGCCCTCTGACAGCCGCCGCTGGAGTAGTTTTGCGCTGCTAACTCCCGGAGTGGTGAGCGATCAGGACGGGCACGGGCTGCTGAGTTTTCGCGGCATTAGCGGATTACTGAATAACAATACGATCGACGGCGCTGACAATAACCAGGCCTTCTTCTCTGAAGAACGCGGCCGGACCAGGGCACCGTATTCCATCAGCATGGCAGCGGTGGAGCAGTTTCAGGTGAATACTGCAGACTATTCCGCGGAGTATGGGCGCGCGGCCGGAGGCGTGATCAATACCGTGACGAAAAGCGGCACCAATCAATATCACGGGGGCGCATTCTTCTTTGAGCGCAACGGTAATTTGTCGGCGCTGAATGCGTACACCACGCTGACGCACTTCGACAGCTCCGCAAACAGCTTTGTCACCAGCCCGTATCAGCCCACGGATGTGCGCCGACAGATGGGATTTACTGTGGGCGGCCCGATCGTTCGAGATAAATTGTTCTGGTTTTATTCCTTTGACTACAACACACGAAATTTTCCGGCTGTCTCGCGCGTCGGCTATCCCACGGCCATTTACGCCCAGCCGAGCCCGATCCTTCCCTCGGGGAATTACCTGGGCTTTCGAATTACATGCGCAAATCTTCCTCCTTATAACGCCAGCAACGGCGTCTATGCGAGCGTGTTTCAGTTTGAAGCCACGCAGGGCGCATGCGAACTCTATGACAAACTCGACCTGGCGTCCTATGACGCCGGCGTGAAGCAGTATCAACAGGGACTGCAATTAGTGAACACTCTGACCGGGCCAGCGCCGAGGACAGGCAAGCAGACTCTCAATTTTCCCAAGTTGGATTGGCTGGTGAATGATCGCAACCACGCGACCGTCACTTATAACCGCATGCGCTGGAGCTCGCCCAATGGAGTGCAAACGCAAACTTCGACGCAATATGGCGTGAACAGCCTGGGTACGGATAATGTGAGCGTGGACTGGGGAATCATCCACCTGACCACTTTCGTGACAGAAAATATCGGCAATGAACTACGTGTGCAGTTGGCCCGGGAGCTGGACAGCGAGAGTAGTCCGACGCCCGCGGGAGCCGAGGTTCCACTGAGCAACAATCAGTTCGGGCTGGCGCCGGAGATCAGCATTGCGGGTGGCTCATCCGGGGAAGGGATGGTGCTGGGGAATCCGTCAAAATTGCCGCGCCCGGAATATCCGGACGAACATCGTGCTGAAATTTCCGATACAGTCTCCTGGGTGATGGGAAACCACACTCTGAAATTCGGCGGCAATTGGGACCGCAACGAAGACCTTGTTGAATAATCTGTACGCAGGCGTCGGGCACTACCAATACACGTCGTTTGGTAGCTTCCTGGCGGATTATTATCACGCCGTCGACGGGCTGGGACCGCCGCACAGCTATTTCGTGAATAACTATGCAGGATTTTCGCAGAGCTTTGGTCCCGGTGGATTTTTCATCACCACCAACGACTGGGCAGGATTTGCCGATGACGAGTGGCGAACATTTTCGCGGCTGACTGTGACCGTGGGGGTCCGCTATGAATACGAGCGTGTGCCGCGACCGTTTCTGCCGAATCCGCAATTGCCGCAAACGGAAAATTATCCGGATGATCACAACAATATTGCGCCTCGCGCCGGGATTGCGTGGGACTTGTTCGGCAATGGAAACACGATCCTGCGGGCCGGGTATGGCATGTTCTACGGACGCATTGTGAACGGGACGCTGCATTCCGGGCTGATCGCATCGGGTTCGCCGGCGTCGCAGCGGACCTATCGGTACTCCTCATCCACGGAATATGGAGCGCCGCAGTTTCCCAGCATCTTTTTCAGTGTGCCGACAGGAGCGGCGCGAGGGGCGCTGCCCAGCGCATACTATTTCTCGCCAAATTATCAGGCACCAGAAACGATGCAGGGCGAGCTGACGCTGGAGCAAAAAATTGGATGGAAGACGATCGTATCGGCAAGCTTCATGACCAGCCAGGGCCGCGATCTGCCAAATTTCATTGACACCAACATCGACAATGCAACAGTTGGCCAGTTGAATTACACGGTCGATATTCCTGGACCTCCGCTAGGAAAAAAGAGCCCGCTGCCGCAGGGTGGAAGATACACGACGCCGCTGTACACATCGGTCCGTCCCAATCATCTGTATGGAAATATCACGGAGCTGGTGAGCAATGTGAATTCGAATTACAACGCCGGCGTACTTTCGATCACGCATCGCACCGCCAACGGCGTCAGTTTCGGCATGAACTACACCTTTGCTCATGCGCTGGATTTCAACCAGAATGAATTTCTTTATAAGTCGCCGACGAATATTCTGGAGCCGAATAATATGGGCCTGGAATATGGAAATTCCAACACTGACGTACGGCAACGCCTGGTGCTGCATGCCAGCCTGTTTACCACCTGGCACAAACAAGGCTGGCACGGACGAGTGCTGAATGACTGGGGATTGGCGCCGGTGGTGGCCTGGCAGACGGGATTGCCTTACACGCTGGGTATCGGCGGCAGCGCTCCGGGAGGCGCGTTCTACGGAGTCAACGGAGAAGGCGGACCATCGCGGCTGAATGTCCGGCAACGCAACAGCGAGCGCTTCCCGTCGACCCAGACGACCAGCTTGCGTGTGACGCGACGCATCCCGCTCCGCAATCGCGCTTACCTTGAATTGATGGCAGAAACCTACAATCTGACAAACAGCCAAAATGTAACAGCGATAGATACATTAGGCTATAACTCCTGCTCGACTCCCTTGACGCAGGGCTGCCCGTCGGATTCCACGGCCGCCCATCCGTATTTGGAGTTCAATCCAACCTACGGAATCACCACCAACGCGAACAGCACCGGCACCTATACACCGCGGGAGTTTCAGCTAGCCGCGCGATTCGAATTCTGAGCCGAAGTTATTTTTGGGCTGCAACAGCAGCAGCATTTCCAGGGCCGCCGACCGATTGCAAGCGGGGAATTCTGTCTTCCACCGGCGGCAGCGGAGGAAAGGGTGCGTGCGGTTCAGCCTGGTACCAATACGCCACAGAATAATAATTGTCAGAGCGGGCATTGGCATGGCCATGTTCGATAGTGGCTTTGAAAGATTTGTTGAACGGGATCGGCGAGTCGAGATGAAAGCGATAGACGCTGGATCCGGTGCCGGCTAGCTCCTTGCCAACAACGGGTGCGCCGTACAGTTGATAGGAAAACGGCTTGCCACCAAAATCCCAGGCTCCTAGAAAATAATCCTCAGAACCGGTTCCGGTGATGGACGGTAGCCTGGATCCATCGACAAAGAACATGTCGTCGCCTTCTCCCCACCAGCCATCCTGATTTTGCAAGACCGACATGGTGACTCCTACAAATTGACCATGACCGGTCGCCGTCATCCACACGTAGTTATCCTTACCGTCCAGGTTGACCTTATTGTTGACAAGGGATTCTCCGTTGCTTGTCCACTGATTTGTCCAGCCGTGATTCGGCTGGGCCTGCCGATATTGCGCATGGAAATAAATGGTGCCGGGTGGAAGTGGGTGCGAATACTTTCGATAGTCGATGTTGAAATAAAGCGAATCAATCGGATGCTTGCCTTCATTGGTCACGGTAATTCGGGCGTGCCTGGCAAACGGCATGGGAAAAAAACAGTTGAGGGCTTTGATGCTGCCGACGGACAGATACTGCGAGTGCCAATTGTGATATTCGCCCAGACCGAGCCCGAAGAAATCCCCGATCGGAGCTTCCACGCTGGGAGTTTTTTCATTGTCCCAGTACATGCGGAGCACGATGCGCTTCAAGTTATACGGCTCGTCGTCTGCGATGGTGAACCAGATGTGCGAGATCACCGCAGGCCCATCCGCGTCAAGAACCGTGTAGGTAGTTCCCGGAGCGACCGTACGAGCATCGGCATTTCTCCCCGTGGGGTCTGCACTGGAAACACGCACCAGCGTGTATGTTTGCTGACTTGTCAGAGCCGGTTGCGAAGGCAGCGCCTGGCCACGAACCAGGCAAGTCGCAGCTAACATACATAGGGCAGAAATCAATTTTCGCATTTTAAGGTAATTATCCTTTGAAGGATTTTTGCTCGTTCGATCAAATTACAACTCGATAGATTTTTCGTCCACCAGCTTCCTGGTGTTGGCGATGAATTGATCCAGCGGAAGCGAGCCTTGATCGCCTTTGCCGCGGGTGCGAACGCTGACGGCGTCGGCTGCTGCTTCCTTATCTCCCATCACGAGTACGTAGGGGATCTTCTGCATGGTCAGATCGCGAATTTTGGCGTTCATCTTTTCGTTGCGATCGTCGAGCTCCACCCGCAACCCGGCTAATTGTAACTGTTGCTGTACCTTTTTCGCGTACTCGATGTGCTTTTCACTGATCGGTACCAGTCCAACCTGCACAGGAGCGAGCCAAAGCGGAAATGCTCCTGCGTAATGCTCGATCAGCACGCCAAAGAATCGCTCGACCGAACCGAACAACGCGCGATGCACCATGACGGGTTGATGACGCTCTCCGTCTTCGCCGACATATTCCAGCTCAAAGCGCGCAGGAAGATTGAAGTCGAACTGCACCGTGGAAAGCTGCCAGAGGCGTCCCAGTGCATCGACCAGCTTGATGTCGATTTTAGGGCCATAAAACGCGGCTTCGCCCACGATGGTCTTGTAGGGAATGCCCTTGCGCTGCAGCACGCGCTCGAGCGAGCCGATCGCCAGCGTCCAATTTTCTTCCGAGCCGACGAAGCTTTTTTTATCTTTGGGGTCCCAAATGGAAAGCTCCACTTTGAACTCTGAAAAGCCAAATACCTTGAGAACCTCTTCAGCAAAGTCGATGCAGGCGGAAACTTCATCTTCAATCTGCTGCGGGGTGCAGAAGATGTGCGCGTCATCCTGCGTAAAGCCACGCACACGCAGCAGTCCATGCATGGTTCCGCTGCGCTCATAGCGATAGACATTGCCCGAGCTCCGCATAACGGACTGGAAGATCGCGATAGCTTTTTGGCGTGTTCTTGTAGATGAGGATGTGGCCGGGACAATTCATCGGCTTCAGCTGATACTCGGCATCATCCAATTCGATCGGCGTGTACATGTTCTGCGAATAGAATCCCGCATGGCCGCTGATCTTCCACAGCTCATGTCGCATCACGTGCGGAGTAAAGACCATATCGTAACCGCGACGGATACATTCTTCGCGCATCCAGTCTTCCATCAGCTTGCGGATCAGGCCGCCCTTGGGATGCCAGAAGACTAAGCCGGGACCGGCGATATCCTGAATGGAGAAGAGATCGAGCTGTTTGCCGAGCACGCGATGATCGCGACGCTGCGCTTCTTCCAGACGCGCAAAATGTTCCTCCATCTCTTTCTTCGAGAAAAAGGCAGTCCCGTAAATGCGCTGCAGCTGGGGATTTTTCTCATCGCCCAGCCAGTAAGCGCCGGCGATACTCATCACCTTGAAGGCCTTGACGCGGCTGGTGGAAGGCACATGCGGGCCACGGCAAAAATCGACAAACGCGCCATTGCGGTAGAGCGAGATTTTTTCGCCCGGCTTGGTAAAACGCTCAATGAAGTGCATCTTCATAAAGTCGTTTTCCGCTTTGAAGCGCAGCAGTCCTTCGTCGCGAGGCTCGTACTCGCGAACGAATTTCTCGTCGCGGGCGACAATCACGGCCATGCGATCCTCAATGGCTTTCAAGTCTTCCGGCGTGAACGGCGTGGGACGATAGAAGTCATAAAAGAATCCGCTGTCGGTGGCGGGACCGTGGCCCAGCTTAGTCTCCGGAAATAATTCCAGCACCGCCGTCGCCATCACGTGGGCGGCGGAATGGCGCACAACCTTCAGCGCTTCGACATCTTTTTCGGTGAGCAGGCGCAGGGCGACATCTTCAGTCAGCGGGGTGGATAGGTCAACCAGGCGCTCGCTGGCGGCATCCTCGGCGGCATACATGGAGGCTTCCGTAGCCGAGTCGGAATCGACGACGACGGCGGGAGCGACGACATGCGTAGGTCTAATTTGGGCGACAACCGCAGCCGAGGCCAAGCGGGGCGAAATGTCGGTCGCAATCGACAGGGGAGTGGTTCCGGCGGGCACGGTGCGGGCGCTGCCATCGGGCAGTTGCACCTGAATCGATCTTGCATCTATGTTCATGTTGGTTCCTAAATGATCGCAGATATCAGGATAGGTGGTTTGTGCGGTGTCCGTCGAGCGAGCGCCGCGATTCCTGGATGAGGTTGTTCCATGCATGATATTTCGAGCGGTCGATTCCCGCTGGCGGCTCTGGTGTTTTGGGTTGGGCTCTGCGTGCTTGTCGGCGTGATTTCAGGCCTGCTGACGAGGCGAGAGATTTCCGGCTGGTATGCGGGTTTGAGAAAGCCATCGTTCAATCCGCCGAACTGGATCTTCGGGCCGGTTTGGACGACGCTATACGTTTTGATGGGCGTGGCGGCGTGGATGATTTGGAGCCAGCCGGTATCGCAACTTCGAACCTATGCGCTGGCGTGGTTTCTGATCCAACTCGGGCTGAATTTTCTTTGGAGCTTGATCTTTTTTCGCTGGCATGCGATTGCGGGCGCGCTGGGAGAGGTCAGCATTTTGTGGCTGGCGATTCTGGCGACCATGGTGTTGTTCTGGGAGCTGCATCCGCCGGCAGGCTGGCTGATGGTGCCTTACCTCGCGTGGGTTAGTTTCGCGACCGCGCTGAACCTGGGAATCTTCCGGCTGAATCGAAATCGATAGGCGAACTTCTCTCATCCCACCCTTCGCAAAGAGCGCGAAGGATGGGGCACCCCAATTTTCGAGGGAGATCGGGCTAATCGTCATCCTTGAAGAAAGTGATGTCGAGGGTGCGCAGATAGGTGTGCAAGCCGGCATCCTGGATCGGTGTCAGGTAGGCGCGCTCGCCCGACTCGTTGCGATGCTCATGCCAGTAGCCCGGCGGAGTGACGAAGGCAGCGCCGGATTTCCAGTCGACCCGCGTGGGATTTTTGATGTGGCCATCGGAGCCTAGCTCCGTGCCGACCAGGGTGTAGCAGCCCGGTTTGGCATCGATGATCAGGTCGAGCGCGACCGACTGATGGCGGTGCGGCAGCTGGCGAGTGTTGGGCTCGATCAGGCCATACATGGCCCACAGTACGTGGGTCACGGTCATGGTCTGCATGCAGCCGGGGTTGCCGAGAATCAGGCTGACGCGGCTGCGGGTGGCGGCCTGGGGATCGTTGGCGGCCTGCTCCAGCGCCTTGGTCAATTCGCTGCGGGTGTAATGGGCGGGAGCGAAGCGGGGATGACTGCGCCGCACGCCAA
The DNA here is from genome assembly GCA_963737095.1 of uncultured Acidobacteriota bacterium. Classification (GTDB taxonomy): domain Bacteria; phylum Acidobacteriota; class Terriglobia; order Terriglobales; family Acidobacteriaceae; genus JAKAAZ01. The sequence continues at coordinate 438,435 of CAVTRK010000005.1, read as the reverse complement.
GATAGTCGAGCAGCGGCTGATCGTTGACCCAATAGAGCGCGGACGTTTCCTTGGCGCGATGATTCGCGGTGCTGCCAGGCAACGTAAAAAAATCCCCCTCTGACCAATGGATCTCGTTATCGTCGACGGTGGATACGCCGCTGCCGCGAATGACATAGAACAGCTCCGAGGTGGAGTTAGCGGAGGTCTCGAGCGTTTCGCCGGCCTCAATCCGCAGAAAGCTGGCGGCGAGCGAGGGCGTGCTGGCTGGCGAAGCGGCCTTCAACGCCAGTGACAGATCGAGCGGGATGATGCGAGTCGGTCCGGCGGAATAGAGGTCGGCGGCAAACTCCGCATAGGGAATCGGGGGAACGCTTCCGGAAGAGACTGGATCGGCGGCCGAACTGTACTCGAACATCAGGGCATTCTGCTCCGCACTGTCTCTGGTCGCCGGTGCTGCGGATGATCTTGTTTCAGGATGGGTGAGCGTGGTCATGAATCAACCTCCTTGCGGTAGGGCGCACCGCAGTAGTCCATTATAGAAACTCTGAGCGAGGGTGGCGAAAAGAGGAATTTTTGTGGCTGCGAAAGTGCAGAGGACGACACGGGTGATTGACAATGAATTAGTGGCGAAAGCCCTGTCCTATGAGGAGTTTGCTGCTGAACCTGCAAGCGATTTCGCTTCACTACGGCTGTTTGGCCAGCAGAATTCTCACCAGCGGAATCTGCATTCGCTCCGGCGCAGCCGCCAGGCGCGCGGCCGTTCCAGCTTCAAGCCGGTCGCAGAAATCCACTGCGCGCTGACCACCACCGCTTCCCAGATTGCCAGCCAGCGTTGGAAACACGGAAGCGCGCGAGAAAGCCGCCCATTGCGCGGCGAATTGGCTGACGTTGTGCTGCCGTTCGTAATCCAGCCAGATGCCGTCTTCGCCGTAGAACGTTTCCAACTCCTCAACACATAGGCCGGCGAAGCAGCCGTCTGCTTCGAATGGCGCCAGAAAATCCGCGCGGCTCCGGGCAACTGTAGGGATGGCCATGTGCAACGCCTCGCCGGAGGTGAGAAACCCGCTATCCACCAGCTCAAGAAGCGTCGCATAGATAGCGCGGACTAGCGGTGCATAGCCGAAATTTCCGTCTTCATCGACCGACATTGTGAGGATGGCGAGCTTGCCGCCGGGTATCAGCTCGAGTGCTCTTGCTGTAAGAAAATTCCGCCAATCTTCCCTTGCCTGCGAGGAGAATGCGGCGCGCGCGACTGGATCACGGCTGAAGGAAACCTGCACTTGGTCCGGAATGACGCCTGGAACTCGGCTCAGCCACTGTATCGCCCAGGAACTCCAGCCAAGCGTTACGCTGGCCGGGGGAAGAATCTGCTCGAAATAGGAGCGTCCTACGGCGGAGGCAAACACTGTCGACTGCCGAACCAAATAGCTGTTTGGATCGGTGTTCAACGTCTGAAACAGAGCCGAAAAATCGTTCTGCGGCAGATCAGTATGAATGACAGAAATCGGCCGGTCCGAACCGATTCGTTGCCGCAGAACTTCGATGGCCGCATTGATGGGAGCGAGCGAATTGCGGCCCTGGGATGAGCCGTAATCGGCGATAACGATCGGCTGGGCTACCGACAATGCCGCGGTTTGGGCTGCACGCTGCAACATGGGCACGGCCGGGGACAATCCGGCGGCCTGGACGCGAGAACTACGGTTGTATGCGCCGCAGCCTTCCATCGCAGTGGGTATAGCAAATTCTGGAGTTTGCGGCACAGTTTCCGCCTCTCAGCGCTGCGAGAAATAGGATAGCGCAGCGGAATTTCCAAACAGCAAAGAACAAATAAGGTTGGCGCGCATCGATTCCTACAGCAGCTTGGCGGCGGCCTGGGCGAAGTAAGTGACGATGAAGTCGGCGCCGGCGCGGCGGATGGAGACGAGAGATTCCAGGATGGCGCGATCGCGTTCCAGCCAGCCACGCTCGATGGCGGCGCGCAGCATGGAGTACTCTCCGGAGACCTGGTAGGCACCGAGAGGAACATCGAAGCGATCGCGGGCTTCGCGGATGATATCGAGATAGGGCATGGCCGGTTTCATCAGGATCATGTCAGCGCCTTCAGAAAGATCGAGCTCGATTTCGCGCATGGCTTCGCGACGATTGGCGCCATCCATCTGATAGCTGCGGCGATCGCCGAATTGCGGTGCAGAATCGGCAGCCTCACGAAACGGGCCATAAAACGCAGAGGCGAATTTCGACGCATACGAGAGGATCGGCGTGTCGGTCAGCTCGTCCACATCCAAGGCATCGCGGATGGCGGCCACACGCCCATCCATCATGTCGGAAGGCGCGACGATGTCCGCACCAGCACGGGCGAGTGAGGCCGCAGTCTTGGCAATCAGTTCGACGCTGGAATCATTTTCAATTTCATGCGCGCCGTTGGCAGTCTCACGGACAATGCCGCAATGACCGTGCGACATATATTCGCAGAGGCAGACATCGGCAATCAGCAGGGTAGAGTCGAGGGCGCGTTCGCGCTTCATGGCGCGCAGGGCCTGTTGGACGATTCCGTTCTGATCCCAGGCGCCGCTGGCTTGCTCATCTTTGGTGGCGGGCAGACCGAAGAGCAGAAAGCCGCCAATGCCGAGGCGGGCGGCCTCGGTGGCATCCTGAATAGCTTGATCGATCGACAGATTGAAGACGCCGGGCATGGAGGAGATGGCGCGGCGCACGCCGTCGCCGGGGCAGATAAACATGGGGGCAATCAGCGCGCCGGGATGCAACCGGGTTTCGCGCACCAGGGCGCGCATCGGCTCAGAACGGCGCAGACGCCGCATGCGTATCAAAGGGAAATCCATGCTGGGTCTGATTCTAGACCAGATCTTGTACGGCTATTGACGTCAAAAGATTGGCACCCGGGCGATGCATGCCATTCCATGATGGGTGTGTATATAATCGCACCGCCGACCTCGCCCCCCAGAGCACGTCACTAAACGAACAAAATCCGAGCCTCAAGACCAGGACGACGCACTCATGTGTGGAATTGTTGCTATGTATTCACGTCGCGATCCAGTCAGCGCGACCACGCTGGAACGCGCCACCCACAGCTTGTACCATCGCGGCCCGGACGGACAACGGATATGGATTTCACCGGACCGGAAGGTGGGGCTGGGCCATGCTCGCCTGAGCATCATCGACCTTTCCACCGGAGATCAACCGATCGCGAGCGAGGACGAGCGCACACGCATCATCGTGAATGGCGAGTTTTATGGATACGAGGCGATCCAGCGCGAACTGGAAGCTCGTGGCCATCATCTTCGCACGCGCTCGGACAGCGAGATAGCGTTACATCTGTATGAGGATTTCGGAACGCAATGCCTGCAGCATCTGCGTGGCGAGTTTGCATTGGTGCTGTGGGATCAGAACAGGCGCAGGATTTTCGCTGCGCGGGACCGGTTCGGCATCAAGCCGCTGTTTTATGCATGGCACCAAGACACGCTGTATTTCGCATCGGAGGTGAAGGCGCTGTTTGCGGCCGGCGTTCCTGCGCGCTGGGATGAAGAGAGCGTATATCACGCAGTATCGTTTGGGGCGATGCAGATGCGAACGCTGTACGACGGCGTGTTCCAGATTCCGCCGGGGCATTTTCTGCTGGCGACGGAGAAACATCTGCAGGTCAATCAGTACTGGGACTTTGACTATCCCAAGGCGGCGGAGGCGGCTCCTCGCCGCTCTGACGCGGACTATGCGGCTGAGTTTCGCTACGAACTGGAAGAAGCAGTACGAATTCGCCTGCGGGCCGATGTGCCGGTGGGGGTTTATCTCAGCGGAGGGTTAGATTCCTGCTCGGTGCTTGGGCTGGCAGCGAAACATCATCCAGAGCCGATACGGGCGTTCACGCTGACCTTCGAACAGGCCGCGTATGACGAGGGACCCATCGCTAAAGAGATGGCTGCGATGGCCGGCGCGGAGTTCAATCCTATTCCTATTTGTCAGCAAAACCTGGCCGAGAATTTCGCCGACGCGATTGCCCAGGCAGAAACGCTTTGCGTCAATGCGCATGGCGTCGCCAAGTTTCTGCTGAGCTGTGCGGTGCGAGATGCCGGGTACAAGGTGGTGATTACCGGGGAGGGATCGGACGAGATCCTGGGAGGCTACCCGCATTTTCGCCGTGACATGTTGCTGTACAACCGCGAAGGGCAGGACCCAGAGGCGATCAAGGAGTTGCTGAGTTGGCTGGACGATCACAACTCCGTATCACGCGGATTGCTTCTCCCGGATGGAGATACGGGCCCACTGGACGGGGTTCGGCGAATTCTAGGCTATGTTCCTTCGTGGATTGAGACTTTCTCGTCGCGAGCTGTGAAGATGCGTCCATTGCTGGATGGCGCGTTCAGAGAGAAGTTCGGCTACAGCGAAGGTATGTACGGGATTCTGGATGAAGTGGATGCGCGCAACCAGCTGACGGGCAGAGACCCGCTGCACCAGTCGCTTTATCTGTGGTCGAAAACCGTAATGGCCGGCTACATCCTGACCATGCTGGGCGATCGCATGGAGATGGCGCACTCGATTGAAGGGCGAGTTCCGTTCCTGGATCACAAGCTGGTGGAGTTGATTCGGTCGCAACCAGTAAATCAAAAAATCCGTGGAATGACGGAAAAGTACGTGTTGCGCGAAGCTGTTAAGGACGTGATTACCGACACGGTTTATCAACGGCAGAAGCACCCGTTCCTGAGCCCGCCGGCGACTCTGAACCCAGATGAAACCTTCAGCATGTATGTGCAGGACACGCTGCGAGGCTCAGTGATGAAGTCGATGCCGTTCTTCGATCAGAAGCAGGTGGTGCGACTGCTGGATAGCCTGCCGGAAATGGATGAGGGCGCGCGAACGGCGAACGACCAGGTGCTGATGCTCCTGGTGAGCATGTGCGTGCTGCACCAGCGGTTCGGGCTGGCGGCGTAGGGAAACCCGGGCCCGTGGCGATTTGATACACCTGGGTGCTGCACCTTCCGTTACATCAGGTGCAGCAGCCTCCATGTCGAAAAGAACGACTAAATGGGTGGCCGAGGCGGTTGCGGGAATGCGTGCCGTTCCGCGGCCAACTGGGCGTAGTTCTGGTCCCCCGAACTTTCCAGCAGGATCCACAAGGTGTAGATCGCCAGGATCGTGCCCAGGATCGGCTTGATCAGAGTCAGAACAGCGATGATGATGGCGAAAGTGCGGCCCCAGGGCTGGCGCGTGAGCAGAGCGAAGCCAACGGCCAATGAAAGAATGGCTCGGCCGAACACGAAAATAGAGATGAAGTGCAGGAGCCATCCTCCGGCATGAAAGGGCGCGATCACCCAGGTGTCCGAGCCTTGCATCCAAGCGCCATGTCCGAATGCCATGTGAAGGAATGGCAGAACCAGCAGCCAGGTGAGGACTGAGTAGATAGCGAAAACGATCCAGAGAATGCCAAGCGTCTGCACATGCCGGGCGATGCGCGAATACGCCAGCGGAACCATGCGAGGATAGCCTGTCGGCGCGGGGCCTGGAGCACGGGTGGCGGTATCACTCCGGCGACGCCATGTCGGTGCGCCGCATTTCGGGCAATTCGGTTGCGCTCCAATTGCTTGCCCCACATTGGCTGCAATACATATCGAACCCCCTTGGTTCTTGAATCTCTCAGCCCCTTTTCCCTCGAAGATACGCCGATTGGCGGCGATTTCGTTCCCTTTTTTGCAAAGAAATTGGCGGCGCCGTTGGGTAAGCGGAGTCGTGATAGCTGTCACTGCGATCCGGCTGATCCAAGCGGACAATCGAGGGTTGATCTCGCCGCGCTGGTCCCGGGCACGGAGATTCGGGAGTTGTGTCCCGGCGAAGATAGCGAACAAACCGGCGGATGCGGCGTATGAAGGAGCCTCTTGCTTCGACTGAAAATTGCGAAGCCCCGGATCGTCACGGTTCGCCGTGCCTCTCAGATCCTCTTCCTCGCCTTATTTGTCTTCCTGCTGCTACGAACCGAGTTTAGCGGAACCATTGGAACAGGCAGCGACATCCGCATGCGCTGGCCGGTGCGGCTCTTCTTTGAGCTTGACCCACTGGCTAGCGCTCTCGAATGCGCTGGCAACCCATGCGCTCTATCGCGGAATGCTGTGGTCGCTGCTGATCCTGCTGCCGGCGATGTTTCTCGGGCGCTTTTTCTGTGGATGGATTTGTCCGCTGGGAACGCTGCACCACTTTTTCGGGAATTTGAAATCCGAACGGAAGCGCGGGAAAAATTGGATCGACTCCAATCGCTACAAGCCCTGGCAGCGAACGAAATATGTGCTGCTGATTATTGGGCTGGCGGCTGCAGTGTGTGGCAGCGGATTGATTGGATGGCTGGATCCGTTCAGCGTACTGGTGCGTTCGATTGGGCTGTCGATTCTGCCCGCTTTGAATTATGCGGCGAATGCGACGGTGAATGGGTTGGGACACAGTTCCTTCGGCGTGGTGCAGCTGACCGGTCGGGGATTGCACGCGGTGCTGGCGGCGACGATATTGAATTTTCGCCAGCCGCATTTTCGAGCGGGCATATTGCTGGGACTGATTTTCCTGTTTCTGCTGGCACTGAACCTGCGGGTGACGCGGTTCTGGTGCCGTGCGTTGTGTCCGCTGGGAGCGCTGCTGGGCGTAGCCTCGCGCTGGTCGATCCTGGGCCTGCATAAGGATTCGAAATCCTGCGACCGGTGCAATCGTTGCCTGCTGCATTGCCAGGGCGGCGACAATCCTATCGGCGGGGTGCCGTGGCATAAGGCGGAATGCCTGATGTGCATGAACTGTGTGGATGCGTGTCCGCACCAGGGATTGGAGTTTCGCTTCTTTCGCCGGGAAGCCGAGGTTGCCGGACCAAATCTGCCACGTCGCCGCGCGTTGGCTGCGCTGGCCGCGGGTGTGGTTGCAGTTCCCTTGCTTCGGGCGAACACGGCGCTGGGAAAGAGCCGGGATGAACGCCTGATCCGACCCCCGGGAGCGCTGGACGAGACCGATTTTCTTTCCCGATGCATTCGCTGCGGGGAGTGTATGAAGGTGTGCCCGAACAATTCTCTTCAACCCGCCTTCGCGGAAGCCGGCCTTGAAGGAATATGGACGCCGACGCTGACGCCGCGGATCGGATACTGCGAGCCCAGTTGCGTGCTGTGTTCGGAGGTGTGTCCGACAGGAGCGATCTGGAAAATCTCGCCACAGGAAAAGGGATGGGTGGTGGGACTGGATAGCCCCAGGGAAAAGCCGCGACAGCCGGTTCGCTTGGGAACGGCGTTCTACGACCGCGGGCGCTGCCTGCCCTGGGCGATGGCGACCAGTTGCATCGTGTGCGAGGAGTGGTGTCCTGTATCTCCGAAAGCAATTTACTTGCAGGAAGCGGAAGTTATAGATGCGGATGGCAAGACAAAGACGGTGCAGCAGCCGCATATCGACCCAAGTCGCTGCGTTGGCTGCGGAGCGTGTGAGTATGCCTGCCCCTTGCAGGAGCATCCCGCGGTGTATGTGACGAGTATCGGAGAAAGCCGGTCAGCGAGCAGCCAGATTCTGCTGACCCGAGCGAAGAGTTAAGGAGCGATCGTGAAAATTGGAATCAAGATAGCGGCGGGCTTGCTTCTGCTTGTGGGACTGATCGGCGTCGGCTGCAAGAAGAAAGCAGCGGATCCTTTTCCGCCATCGGGAGTGGTGGCGGGTTGGGAGAAGATCGGCAACACGCGAACATTTGCGGCAGCGGATCTGTGGCAATACATCGACGGAGGGGCGGAGCAATATGTGAACGCCGGGGTGACCACGTGCGCGACGTCGGACTACAAATTCCAGGGAAATCTGGAAGCGGTGGTGGATGTGTATCGGTTCAAAACGGCAGATGGCGCCAAGCAGTTGTTCCACGCTGATCCGGCGACGAACAGCCAGTCGGCGCAATTAGGCGACGAGGCGCGGGTCTACGGGCAGAGCGTCGTATTTCGTCAAGGGCAGGTGCTGGTGCGGATTGTGGCCTATGAATCTGGGCCGGGAACCGCGGAGGCTCTGCTGGCGTTAGGGCGGGGCGTGCAAGGGCGACTCTAGATCGAATTTCGATCGAGCGAAAGGGGGAGTTATGAAGAACCGGCGGGAATTTCTGAAGGAGATGGCGGCAGGTGCGGCCATTCTGGGAGCTGAAAGCAAGTTTGCTCTGGCAGCGGTGAAGACTTCAACACGGGCGATCGGGAAATCGAAGGTCGTCATCGTGCGGGACGACAAGCTGCGCACTCCCGGGCCTGGACCTGATTCGGCACGCGTGGCTGCCATGCTGGACCATGCGATGCAAACGTATGCGGGCAGCCGCAATCCCGTGGATCCGTGGAAGCGAATCGTTCAACCCGGCCAAGTAGTGGGGCTGAAAGTGAACACCATTGCCGGGAAGGGACTCTCGACCAATATTGCGCTGGTGGAAGCGATTTGTGCGCGGTTGCAGCAGGTGGGAATTCGACCGAACGACATTATCGTGTGGGATCGCACAAATCACGAACTGCAGCGGGCTGGATTCACCATTTCAACCGATGCCGCGGGCGTCAGGTGTTTTGGAACCGACAGCATTGGCTATGAAGAGGAACAGTTGAGTTTTGGTCTGGTAAACACGCGGGTGTCGAAGATCCTGACACAGTGCGATGTGGTGATCAATGTGCCGATTTTGAAGCACCATGGAGGCGCCGGACGTCACCATGGCGATGAAAAACATGTATGGCGTGATCAAGAACCCGAACGAACAACATGAGAACTGCTGCAACCCCTATGTCGCAGATCTGAACGCGATTCCGGAGATTCGCAATAAATTACGCTTCATTGTCGGGGATGTGATGACGTCGCAATATCACGGTGGGCCCGGATTCAACCCTGCCTATACATGGAACTATGACGGGCTGATGGTCGGAGAAGACCGAGTCGCGATCGATTACACCGGATGGCAGATCATCAAGCGGAAGCGGGCAGAGATGGGAATGCCGACGCTGGAGGAAGCAGGCACGCCGCCACTCTACATCGCAACTGCTGCGAATCAACAGCACCGGCTGGGAACCAACGATCCGGCGCGCATCACGCTGACTGAAACCACGCTGGCGTAAGGAGAGACATGCCCGCCACTGAACCAAAGATGAGCCGTCGAGAGGCAATGCTGCAGTTGCTGCGACTGGCGGGCGCGGGAGCCGGTACAGCCGCCGCGGCCGTCTGGCTCTCCCACCGGAGCCAGCCCCCGACCAATGCTCTGGCTGCCAAGGCCCGGCGAGATCACACCGTGAAGGCGAACGCCGAGCTGCCAGAAATGGTCGTGGTGCAAGGGGAAGATCCGCGAGACCTGGTGCGGCAGGCGTTGCTGGATCTGGGCGGAATTGGGCGGTTTATTGCTCGTAATGATGTGGTTGTGCTGAAGCCAAATATCGCCTGGGATCGAACTCCAGAGCAGGCAGCGAATACCAATCCAGAGGTAGTCGCCGAGACGGTTCGGCAGTGCTGGCATGCGGGCGCCAAACGTGTGATCGTTACGGATGTCAGCTGCAATGAAGCGGAACGGTGTTTTCGCCGTTCCGGCATCCAGGCAGCGGCGCGGGCCGAGGGCGCGGAAGTGATTCTGCCTGACCCCGCGCGGTTTCGCCAGGTTGATCTGGGCGGAACAGTACTGCAGGGTTGGCAGGTGTTTGAGCCGTTTCTTGAGGCCGACAAAGTCATCAACCTTCCCATTGCTAAGCACCATGCCCTGACTGGCGCGACGCTCAGCTTCAAGAACTGGTTCGGCATCCTGGGGGGTCAGCGCAACCGTCTGCACCAGCAGATCCATCCCAGCCTGGTGGATCTGGCGGCGTTCATGATGCCAACCCTCACTCTGCTCGACTGCTACCGAGTGCTGCTGCGCAACGGGCCTACCGGCGGCAATCTGGAGGACGTCGCGATCAAGAAGACGCTGGTTGCGGGAACCGATCCGGTGGCTATGGACGCTTATGTCGCCAAGGCATATTGGAATCTTGAAAGCGATGACCTGCCTTACCTGAAGCTGGCGGAGCAGCGTGGCCTGGGAAGGGTCGACTTTACCCAGGTACGCACCAAATTCAGACAAGTTTAGGCGCAGACTGATAGCAGTCCGAATTGGGTTTCGCGGCGTCCTGCCCCCGGGGAAGATGACGAACCCCTGTATTCAACCGCATTTTTTCTGTTGACACTTATAGGTAGAGCGGAGAATATCCTCCGGAGGTGGATGTGCGATACATCACATTCGCCCTACGAAAACCGGTGATACACTTCGTGGTTCCGTCAGAAATTCAGATTTATCAAGCTAAAGGCTTGCAGCAGGATTCAGTTCGGCCGTCCTATAGGAGGATTTCGTGACTGTAATTGCGTGGTGTGGTTTGTCTTATCGTGAGCGTGCTGTCGCTTGTCTCGGCTTAGCTGTTTCAATGTCAAGTCCTGTCTACCGATATCGGCAAGCTTGCGATGTGGCCAAACGCCGTTCAGAATCGACGAGCGAGCACGGCTGGTCGTGTGAAGTGCAGTTTCCCTTTCGTCGCGATGGGGACGATTCACCAGCGTCATCATGACACTTATCCTGTTAGGGCAAGGCGCAGCTTTCGCACAGCCCGCCGCACCGGTTGGAGGCGAAGCGAATCTGCAGTTGCCGGATCTGACGCAGGTGCAATTTCTGGGGATGAATGGCCACCAACTGCTGCTGTGGGGTCCCGCGTTTTGCATCCTGGGAATGATCTTCGGCCTGGTCATCTACTTTAACCTGAAGAAAATGCCGGCACATAAGTCCATGCTTGAAGTGTCGGAGCTGATCTGGGAGACCTGCAAAACCTACCTGATTCACCAGGGAAAGTTCCTCATGCTTCTCTGGTCGTTTATCGCAGTTGTGATCCTGGCGTACTTCGCCGTGCTGCTTCACTTCAGCGCGTTGAAAGTGATCATCATTCTCGGATTCAGCATTCTGGGAATGGCGGGCAGCTATTTTGTGGCGTGGTTTGGTATCCGCGTCAATACGCTGGCAAATTCGCGAGCTGCCTATGCATCGTTGGGCGGTAATCCGTATCGCGCGTTTGGTGTACCGCTGAAGTCCGGTATGAGCATCGGTATGATGCTGATCTCGATCGAGCTGCTGCTGATGTTCAGCATCATCCTGTTCGTTCCGGGAAGCTACGCCGGGCCATGTTTCATCGGCTTTGCGATTGGAGAATCTCTGGGCGCTGCGGTACTTCGCCTGGCCGGCGGCATCTTCACCAAGATCGCCGACATTGGCGCCGACCTGATGAAAATCGTGTTCAAGGTGAAGGAAGACGATGCTCGCAATCCGGGCGTGATCGCCGACTGCACGGGAGACAATGCGGGTGATTCGGTCGGTCCCACGGCGGATGGTTTCGAGACATACGGTGTGGTCCAGGTCGCGCTGATCGCCTTCCTGATTCTGGGCGCGAAGAGCGCTACCGTTGGAGTACAAGTGCTGGTCTGGCTGTTTGCAGTTCGCGTGGCCATGCTGGTGGCGGCCGTGGCGGGTTATTACATCAATGAAGTGATCTCCAAAGCGCGGTTCGGCAAGTCGCTCGACTTTAATTTCGAAGCTCCGCTCACGTCACTGGTGTGGATCACTTCCATCGTGACGATTGCCGTCACCTACCCAGTCACCTATCTTCTGCTTCCAAACTTAGGTGGAGATCCTACTCTTTGGTGGAAACTGGCGACCATCACCTCCTGCGGAACCATAGCCGGAGCCTTGATACCGGAGCTGGTCAAGGTGTTCACCTCAACCGAAGCTCGCCACGTAAAAGAAGTGGTTGCGTCAGCACGCGAGGGTGGAGCTGCCCTGGGTCTGCTATCCGGGTTTGTCTCTGGAAACTATTCCGCTTACTACCTGGGACTGGCGGTAACAATTTTGATGTCGATCGGCTATGGGGTAAGCACCCTGGGCTTCCAGAATGTGGTTCTGGCTGCGCCGATGTTCGCATTTGGCCTGGTGGCATTCGGTTTCCTCGGCATGGGACCTGTCACCATCGCAGTCGACTCATTCGGTCCGGTGACAGACAACGCTCAATCTATCTACGAGCTGTCGCTGATCGAGAACGAGCCGGATGTGCAAGCGCAGGTGAAAAAAGACTACGGCGTAACAGTTGATTTCGAACGCGCCAAGAGAATGCTGGAGGCGGGCGACGGCGCCGGCAATACGTTCAAAGCCAGCTCCAAGCCAGTACTGATTGGCACTGCAGTCGTGGGCGCCACAACCCTGATCTTCGCCACTATTATGGCGCTGACCAATTCGCTGACCACAAACGTGGACAAGCTCTCACTTCTGCACGCTCCGTTTCTACTTGGGCTGATCACCGGAGGCGCGGTGATTTATTGGTTCAGTGGCGCTGCTACCCAGGCCGTAACCACGGGCGCCTACCGGGCTGTGGAGTACATCAAGAAAAATATGAAGATTGAGGGAGCGGCCAAAGCTTCCACTCAAGACAGCAAGATGGTGGTGGCGATTTGCACTCGCTATGCGCAAAAAGGCATGCTGACAATCTTCATCTCGTTATTTTTCGCGGCACTATCGTTTGCCTTTCTGGATCCATTTTTCTTCATTGGCTACCTGATCTCGATTGCTTTGTTCGGACTGTATCAGGCCATCTTTATGGCGAACGCAGGCGGTGCCTGGGATAACGCCAAGAAGATTGTCGAAGTCGAATTGCATGAAAAAGGAACACCCTTGCATGAAGCGACAGTGGTCGGTGACCTGGTGGGCGATCCCTTCAAAGACACAGCTTCTGTGGCCCTGAATCCGGTCATCAAGTTCACCACGCTGTTTGGCTTGCTGGCTGTCGAACTGGCGGTTCAGTTGGCGGCTACTAACCCGGTGTTGACCCACGTGCTTGCGGGGGTATTCTTCCTCATCTCGTTCTATTTCGTGCACCGTTCGTTTTACGGCATGCGCATCGGAAGCGACGAGCCGGCGAAGGCAACTCGCTCCTAACGCAGTTGGAGACATAGGGTTGCTGATGTCTCGACTCTTGTAGAACGGTTCAAGACAAAAGGCGCTAATAACAAACCAGTGGCTACTCTTAACCCCCCAGGTTGTTGAGAGTAGCCACTTCGCATTTCTGGCAGGAATTCCGTCCCTATCCCAACACGAGCATTTGTAACATGGTCGGCTTACACTGGTAAGCCTGCGGAATCGTAGGTCGAAGGCGAGGCTTCGCGAACGACGATCCGCACACCATAACGACCAGGGGGATCGAAATGAACACGATCACAGTGAAGGACGGAACAACGATTTATTTCAAAGACTGGGGAAAGGGTCAGCCGATTGTTTTTTCGCATGGCTGGCCGCTATCTGCGGATGACTGGGATGCGCAGATGCTATTTTTCCTGAATCACGGCTACCGCGTGATCGCACACGATCGTCGCGGCCATGGACGGTCTTCGCAAACTGGCGACGGGCACGACATGGATCATTACGCCGACGATCTTGCGGCATTGACAGCGCATCTGGATCTGAAAAATGCCATACACGTCGGCCATTCAACTGGCGGCGGCGAGGTGGCGCATTACCTGGCGCGGCACGGAGAGAGTCGCGTAGCGAAGGCTGCGCTGATCAGCGCGGTACCACCGCTGATGGTTAAGACGGCGGCCAATCCAGGTGGTCTGCCTAAGGAGGTGTTCGACGGACTGCAGGCGCAGTTGGCCGCGAATCGCTCCGTTTTTTATCGCGATCTCCCGTCGGGTCCGTTCTATGGCTTCAATCGGCCCGGGGTAAAGTCTTCGGAGGCAATCATCGAGAATTGGTGGCGCCAAGGCATGATGGGCGGCGCGAAAGCGCATTATGACGGCATCGTCGCATTTTCACAGACTGATTTCACGGAAGATCTGAAGAAGATCACTGTGCCGGTACTAGTGATGCATAGCGAGGACGACCAGATCGTTCCTTACGCAGATGCCGGACCTTTGTCTGCCAAGTTGCTAAAGAACGGGACCTTGAAAACTTACAAGGATTTCCCGCACGGCATGCCAACGACGCACGCGGATGAAATTAACGCGGACCTGCTGGCATTCATCCAGAGCTGAATCGAGGGGGCGAGTTTGCCGAGTGCGGCTCGCCTCTTCCATTCTTTCGGCCGACGAAGCTATTCACTGGGAGACCCGCGCGGAAGCGTCGGCGTCACTTCTTCTTGCTTTTCACATCCGCAATCGGCCGAAAGCGTAATGCAGACCACACATCATCCAGCGCGACAATGGAAACTGGCCGCCATCCTTTGTTGGTCATTGCGACGGCAAGGATGTCGCGGCTCAGATCGCTGTCGATGCCAGAGGTCTTTTTGGGATAGGTAATCCAGAACACTGCTCCAGGGGCGGCGCGCTGCAACAGACTCGGCGCAGATTTCGCTACCGCCGCCATGCGGGTAGCAAAAAACTGAATGAACTCATACGTGGCGGACGGTTTGGTGGCAAGCTCAACACCTTCCGGCAATGGAGCCAGTTTCTGCAGATATCCATCTGGCGCTGCCATCACCAGCGCCCGCATCCCAGGTTTCAGTCCGAGCTTTTTGATGATTGGATTCACTGTCGTCATTGTTTTCCTTTGCTGGGGAGGGTGAAAACGATTGCACCTCTGCGAGCCGCGCTGTGTCAACCAGCAGCAACGTGGCGATGACGCCATGATAGCGAAAACGGCTACCATGAGAGCGTGACTATGCTTCCCAATGTGCCCGCGCCGCTGGCGCACACCAGTGCCGCCATGCTGGAGTTTCCCCGCCTTCGAGAAATGGTGGCGGGCTATGCGACGACGGCTCCTGGACGAGAATGGACCCTGGCCCTGGAGCCTTCCAGCGATGTGGAATGGGCAAGCCTCGAGCAACAGCGCGTCGGCGAGGCGCTGCGGCTGTTGCGCACCGGCCCGGGCTTCGATTTTCACGGATTGATCAATCCGGGCGACTGGCTGGATCGGGCTCGCATCCACGGAGCGGTATTGGAAGTGGATGAGCTGCGCGCCCTATCCGCGCTGATCGGTCGCTTTCGCGCGTTTCAGGAGTGGATGGCCGTCTGGCCGGACGATTCCGTCCCACACGCCGCCGATATATCCCAGGTCTCAGAAACGAGACCCGGGGCAGCCACGCAGATGAGTTCGCTCCGTCAGCTGGCGATGCCGCTGGTGGAGAGCCGATTTGCGGGGTTGGTGCAGACCCTCGACGGAAAGTTTGAAGCGGACGGTTCCATTGCGGATCATGCCTCGCCGGAGCTGGCCCGGATTCGCCGCCAGATGGAACGGCAGCAGCGCGCCATTGAAGAAAGCCTGCGGTCGATGCTGCGACGGCTCGGACCTGAAGGTTCTTTGCAGGAAGATTTGATCACGGTACGTGGAGAGCGGTTTGTGCTGCCGGTAAAAGCGGAGTGGAAGCGACGCGTGCCGGGTGTGATGCACGGCGCTAGTTCCAGCGGACAAACATATTTCATTGAGCCGATTGAAACCATCGAGCAGAATAATGAGCTGCAGCGGCTGTTGGAAGAAGAGCAGGAGGAGGAGCATCGCATCCTGGCAGCGATGACGCGGCAGGTGGGCGAGCATGCAGAGGCAATTCGCACCTGCGCCACGATTTTGGCTGAGGTGGAATCGCTGTTCGCTCGGGCGCGATTTGCTGCGGACTTTCAATGCACGGCGCCGGGTTTCACTGGAGCCGCTGGCGCTTCGTCCACAGGATCACAACGGATTTTTCTGAAGGCGGCGCGACATCCTCTGCTGGAAAAACGTCTGCGCGGGGAAGCATTGGTGCGACGATCCTCGCGCAGCGACCAGGCGTCCGAAGCCAAAACTATTGTCCCGCTCGACTTGGAGCTGCCTGCTGCCACGCCGCAGTTGATCATCAGCGGACCCAACACCGGCGGCAAGACCGTGGCGCTGAAAACTGTGGGCTTGCTGGCCTTGATGGCGCAGGCAGGTATTCCTGTGCCTGCGGAGGCGGTTGAGCTGCCAGTGTTTGACGCGGTGTTGGCGGACATTGGCGACGCACAATCGATCGAGCAAGATCTTTCCAGCTTCTCCGCACACATTACGCGATTGAACGAAATCTCAAAGTTGGCGACCGCAAGCTCGCTGGTTTTGCTGGATGAGCTGGGGTCAGCCACCGACCCGGAAGAAGGCGCGGCGCTGGCGGCAGCGATTGCGGCGCACTTTTCCGCGCACCATGCCTGGTGCCTGATTTCTACCCATCACACTTCGCTGAAGGTGTACGCGGCGAACACGCCAGGAGTGCAGAATGCCGCGGCGGGATTTGAAGAGGAGACATTTGCGCCGACCTATCACATCCGCGTGGGTGTCCCGGGCGTGTCCGCCGGCATTCACATCGCGGAGCGGCTGGGAATGGATGCAGAGATACTGGCCAATGCCAGGGAGCGAATGGGAAGCCAGGCGGTGGAGATTGGGAGGTTTCTTGATCAGTTGCACGCCGACCTGCTGAACGTGAATACAGAGCGAGCGCAACTGCAGCGGCGGGAGCAGGAAATTGCCAAGGAGCGGCAGCGACTGGAACGCGAGGGACGCCAGGAACAGCAACGTAAAGTGCAGGAGATGGAAGGGAAGTTGTCGTCGTTGCTGAAAGCGTTTGAGGCACAGGTGCGGGAAGTGCTGCGCGGGATTGAAGACCGAAGTGCGCAACAAAAAGTGGCGAAGCAGGCGGAGCGCGGACTGGCAAAGATGCGACGCGAATTTCGTGAGCAGGTGGACGCCACCGTGGTCGCACATCAAACTGGCGCGGATCGCGGTGATCCGAACGCCCAGCCGCACATTGTGCGCAATGTAGATGTCGGGGACACGGTCCGATTGCGCTCCCTGGGCAAAACCGCGCGGGTGGAGCGTCAGGTCGATGATGACAATTTTGAAGTCTCGGTCGGACAGCTGAAGATGCGGATTCGCCGCAATGACATTGGCGAGGTGGTCACATCGGCAGCCGACCGCGCGCGCCAGCTAACACCGGTCGCGGCAGCGCGCAGTAAAGGGATTCGCGTTTCGCTGAATCGAGAACGCGCAGGGGAGACGAGTTCGGGCGCAACTGAGATCAATGTCATTGGCCGAACGGTGGAAGAGGCCACGGACGCGGTGGAGAAGTTTCTGGACCAGGCATTTCTTGAAGGCGTGCCGCAGGTACGCATTGTGCATGGAGTTGGCATGGGCATTCTGCGCAAGGCGTTACGCACCTACCTGGGCAAACATCCGCAGGTCGACAAAGTAAGCGAGCCGCCGCAGAATGAGGGCGGAGCCGGTGCAACGGTGGTGGAACTAAGGCAGTAGCGTCTGGAAATCCGGTGTTTTCGGTGCTACCATCACCGCGGCTGCGATAGTTTGCATCCAAGATTGGGCGCGAGAGAGAACCATGATTCAAGTGATTACGGTCGAACGGGAATACGGAAGCCGCGGCGGCGAATTTGCCCGCCTATTAGCGGAACATTTGAAGTGGGATTTACTGGATCAATCCTTGATCGATGAGGTGGCCAAGCGCGGCGGCATATCGCCCGTGGAAGTAAAGCGGCGGGACGAACGCTTAGACCCCTGGTACAGCAAGGTGGGACGCGCCTTCTGGCACGGCAGCAACGAGCGCGCCGATATCACGGTAGAGCGGGAAATTCTGGATGCGACGCGGATCGCCGAATTAATGCAGGAAGTGATGGTAGAGAAGGCACGAGCGGGCAAATGCGTCATCGTGGGACGTGGAGCGGCTTGCGCGTTGCATGGAATTCCAGGATGCTTTCACACTTTTGTCTATGCCTCGACGGCACGGAAAGTTCGATGGTTTGAGCAAGCTTTTCGCGGATAAAAAAGCAATCGCGGAGCGTGAGTTGGCGGCCACGGATCAGCGGCGCGCCGACTACGTCGAGCATTTCTATCACAATGCATGGAACGACTATCGCATCTACCACCTGATGCTGAATTCCTGCATGGGATTTGACTCAATGATCGGCGCGACCATCGAGGCCACCGGGGTGTAAGAGATCTTTTCGCTATACGGCAATACCTGTGCAGGGACAGAAAAGCAGTTCCTCAACTACGGTCGCCGTGGCGGCCTGCGCGCGGGATGACAAATTTGCTTATTCATAGATATGCTGCGATTGCATTAGCGCTGCGCCTGCAGCGGCAACTGCTGAACGTATTGATAGGCGGGTTCTGCCGCTGTTGTCGCAGGATGGCTGCTATCTGTTTCCACGTGGCGTAGAGACCGTGCGGAGTTGGCGGCAAATCATGGCGAATCATCGCGTGCAGCTTCGCCAGCCGATAGCAGGGGACGGCGGCATACATGTGATGCTCCGTGTGGTAATGCATGTGCCAGTAGAGAAAGCTAAGCAGCGGATTCAAGGTGATGGTGCGGCAGCAGAGGCGAAAATCGGGCACATTATCCTGCAGCCCTGCGTGTTGGCTGTTGTTGCAGAGGTAATGCAACCAGCCTCCGTAAAATGGCGCCAGCGTAATTACGACCGGCACCATCCACCAATGCATCACGATAGACACCAGAAGAATCGTTCCGTGACCCATCAGCAAAAGACGCGCCCATCGCACCAGGTTGCGTTTTTCATTTCCGGCAGGATCCGAAAAGAGAGAATTTTCCCATGGGCCCTGTAGCTTGCCGCGGGCGAGGCGTACCGTCTTTGACAGCGTCTGCCATAGGCCGATCGGATTGATGAATCCTGTTGTTAGAAATCCCTTCAGCGATAAGTCGACGGGCAGCACCACTTCCAAATCATCCGGCGGATGCAGCGTGTACTTGTGATGTTCGGTATGACTGGCCCAGAACTCATACGGATTATGCCATCCAAGGAACGCAAAGACGCGCGCGAAAAACCAATTCAGAGATTTGGTTTCGAATACGGAGTTGTGGACAAACTCGTGAAACCCGTTGATCAGGAATGCCCAGAACATTCCGTGGAGGAAACATAGCAGCAGCGCAACCGCCGGCCAAGGAAGCCGGCCGGCGGATAGGACGGCCAGGGTACCGGTGATCGCTAACAAACCCAGATATCCACCGGTCTGGAGAAACCCCAGGAAATCGCTGCGCTGGTTCAAGGCTTGCAGTTGTTCGCGACTTACCGGCGAACGATACCACGCGACTTTTACGGGTTGATGCGCTGCATCCATACGCGGGCCTTCGATGACCCGCTTCCAGCATAACGTGCCCCGGCGGAAGGGAAAAATTTACAGCCATTTCGATTCATGCTATATTTTCCATCGTAGGTATACAGTGTATACATGACGATGACTCCCACAACTCGGAAGATTGCCATCGCCGCACGCCGATTGCTGGATCGTGAAGGATCCCAGGCCGTGACGATGCGGAGAATTGCCAAGGCCGTCGGCATCACACCCATGGCTGTCTACCGCCACTACAAGGACCGGGCCAGCCTGCTGAACGCACTGGCGGACGAGGGATTCACTGAGCTGACTGCTGAATTGGGCGCAAGGCACTTTGCCGGCAATATTGAAAAGCGGTTGACGGAGATGGCCGACGTTTACCTGGACCACGCACTGGAGAACCCGCGGCTATTTGAATTGATGTTCCTGCACCCACGCGAAGGTGCACGCAAGTTTCCTCAGGATTTCAAGGCTGGTCTTTCTCCCACAGCCAACCTGATGGTGAAAGTGATTGAAGAAGGCATGAAAAGCGGCTATTTCCGCGCAGACGATCCTTGGGAGATTGCTTTTGAAATGGGAGCTCTTTCTCACGGACTGATCATGCTCTACCTGGGTGGGCGCATGGGCGTTTCCCCGGAACAATTTCGGGTCGCGTATCGACGATCCTTCAGGAGATACATCCATGGCATCTGCAAATAGCAGTTCACGGCTCGGCCTTGCATTGTTGACGATCGCAATTTCAGCAACGCTGTTCTGGTTTGGGAATGGGCTCAATCCCGTATGGCCCTTGATGTGGATTGCGCCGCTGCCTGTGCTGCTGTTTGCGTCGCGCAGTTCGGCGCGCGCCACTGCAGTAACTGCATTCTTCTCAGTGTGGCTTGGCAGTCTCAACCTGTGGCATTATCTGCGCTTGCTACAGGCGCCTCCCATTGTGTGGCTGGTGATTTTTACCATCGCCGCACTGCTATTCATGGCGGCAGTGTTGCTGTTCCGCACCCTGCTATTGCGTGGCGCCGTGTGGAGCGCACTGGTATCCTTGCCCGCGGCGTGGGTGGTGTACGAATACCTGCGAAACCTGACGACCTCGAGTGGGACGGCAGGCAGCTTCGCGTATTCGCAGCTCAGTTTCTTGCCTTTTCTGCAACTGGCCTACTTCACCGGTCCATGGGGCATGACCTTTTTTCTGCTGTTGTTCTCTTCCGCGCTAGTCATCGGATGGTATCTGCACTCCACGGCACCGAAGAAGGCGGCGCAGATTGTGATTGCAGGATTGGGAGGCATTGCGGCGGTACTTGTATTCGGCTTTGTGCGTCTGGAGATTCCGCTGCACGCGCCGGAAGTACGCGTAGGTCTCATTGCATCCGACACCAGAGATAACGTGTTCGTGGCCGATCCTGGAACGAATACGGAGCGGTTGTTTCATGCGTATGCCGCGCCCGTGGAGAAGCTCGCCAGCCAAGGCGCGACGGTGATCGTACTGCCGGAGAAGCTAGGCACTGTCACCGGATCGGGAAATGTTCCAACCGACGCAAACTTTCAATCTATAGCCGACAAAAGCGGGGCGACTATCGTTGTCGGTTTAGTGGATGTCGCCTCGCCGGTCGAATACAACCAGGCTCGGGTATATGCTCCAAACGCCGCAATGTCGCTCTACAACAAGCAACACATGCTGCCGCCGATGGAATCCATGTTCACTCCGGGAACGAAACTAGCCCTGCTGCCACGGCCTTCGGGGACCTGGGGCGTGGCCATCTGCAAGGATATGGATTTCTCCGCACCGTCACGTTTGTACGGCGAGGCCGGAGTGGGTTTGATGCTGGTACCGGGTTGGGATTTCAACATTGATCGCGGCTGGCACGGACACATCGCGATCATGCGCGGTGTGGAAAGCGGCTTCAGCATCGCGCATGCGGCCAAGAATGGATTCCTGACGGTGAGTGATAATCGCGGTCGGATTCTAGCGCAAACCCGCAGCGATTCAGCGCCGTTTGCGACCCTGATCGCGGAGGTGCCCGTCGCCCATGCGCGGACGCTATATGTGTTGTGGGGAGATTGGTTCGCCTGGCTATCAATGGCTATGCTTGTCTTCGTCCTGTTCCGTTCTGTGCAGCTTCGCAGGCGCAGCCCTCAATAAAAACGCGTTTGGAACGCGCGGAACATCCAGGGTGAAAATGCCGAATCAAGCACCTGGTCTGCTGAGCTTTACTTCTTGGGCCGCGACTCCGGCGGCACAAGACCTTCGAGGCGGTAGTACACAACGAGCTGGCCGTAGTGTTCACCGCTATGTTCGATGATGCCGTAGGCTATGTCGAGAACCCGCGATTTCTGCCCAGGGAAATACTCCACCTGCATCGTCATGCCTTTGTCGCCTTTCGCCTTGATGGCGGCTGCGCCATCGGCGAAGGCTTTCTTGACGAATGCAACGACGTCGGCCTTGGATTTGTATTGCTCGCGCTTCGGATCTCCCACGGGAAGCTTCTGCCCCGTCACAGTATCCGTGAAGTAGTAGCAAGAACCCGCCGCGTGCAGCAACTGCTCAGCAAAGGTCCGCTGCGCCGGTGTCGGCTTGAAATCATACTTGTCCTCGGGAAAATCTTCGGCCATCGCCGTCAGTTTGCGGCCAATTTCATTCCAGGAATCGAGCACGACTTTCGATTCCGGATCGGCTGGTTTGACGGCTGCATCTTTCTTCGTCGTGTCCTGGGCGTGGGCGGCAAATCCGAACGCCAGCAGGACGATAGCGAGAAACGGTAGTCTTTTCATTTCTTTCTCCAGGATTGAGTTTCGCGAATAAAACCTCCAGCTTTTTATTTCACCTGCGTCAGACCCGCAACAACCGCGGCAACCTTCTCGAGTGTCTCGTTCCAGCCCTCCCATTGTCCGCTATCCTTTGCGCTCGCCATCGGTTCATTTCCGATCATGGTGAGCTTCGTCCTGCCGTTTCCAAGATCCTCAAAGAGAGTCACGTCGTACGCACCGTCGATAGCTTGCGGTTCTAATCCTAAGTCTGCAGGATCAATCTTGTTTCCTTCCGAGTCCGAAAAGTACATGGAGGAAACGATCTTCTCGTGCAGAACAATCTCGTGGTATTCAATCGCATTCCAGCCCTCGTACCCATCCGGCGTCTTCATGCAGAGGAGAGTCTTTCCTCCAACGCGGACATCCATCTGGCAAGCGGGGCAGCTAAAGCCTTTCGGCCCCCACCACTGCATCACGTATTTCGGGTCGGTCCACGCTTTCCAAACCAGCTCGCGTGGGGCATCAAAAACTCTCGTAACGACCATCCGCTCAACTTCGTTAACCATGTTTTCTGCCATCTTTGGCCTCCTCTTTCTTCATTTGATTTACAACTGCTTCCAGTTTGTCGAAGCTCTCTTCCCAGAATCGGCGATAGTTAAGGGCCCATTCGCTGACCGTCTTGATTGCCTCGGGTCTAAGCGTGCATACGCTTTCACGTCCGCGCTTGGTCTTGATCACAATCCGCGCCCTTACCAGGTAAGCGATATGTTTTGAAATCATCTGCTGCGAGAGTGAAAACGGTTCCGTCAATCGATGCACAGAGGCAGGCCCGTGGGA
Organism: uncultured Acidobacteriota bacterium; assembly: GCA_963737095.1. GTDB lineage: Bacteria > Acidobacteriota > Terriglobia > Terriglobales > Acidobacteriaceae > JAKAAZ01. The sequence continues at coordinate 415,784 of CAVTRK010000005.1, read as the reverse complement.
GAGCCGTTCGACCATTGCCAGGCGGGTTGGATCAGACAAAGCCGCAAATGTTGTACCAAGATTATCCACAACCATATGGTAGTGGATTGTCGGCCAATGTCAACTGCAAATTGTGTGATTCGACGCCGAATTGTGATCGATATGTCGCTTGCCTGAAGGCGTTCCCCAACCCTCTCCACTGGCGAGAACAGGGCTAGTCACCCATCGAAATCATCTACCAGAACAAATCAACCATAATCTGACCATTTGGCCAAATTATGGTTGATTTTTCAGAAATCCCTGAGTGCAACGACTCAGATGCGCATCGGCATAATGATGTAGCGATAGCGGAAGTCGTCCTTGGCGTCTTCCGGACGAACCTGGCCGGCAGTCTGGGCATCTTTGAACTCCAGGCGCACTTCGCTGACATCTCCCACGGCCTTGAGAAAATCGACCATGTAGGTTGAGTTGAACCCAATCACCAGAGGATCCATGTTGTAAGGCGTCTCGATGGTGTCTTCCGATTCTCCGGCCTCTGTTGAGGAGGAAGAAATCTTCATCTCGTTCTGTTCCAGGCGAACTTTCACCGCACCTGAACGTTCATCCGCGAATTGAGCCACGCGCTGAATGGAAGCCAGCAGGTCGGTGGTACGCACGATGACGAAACGATTGTTATCGCGCGGCAGAACCGCTTCGTAATTCGGAAACTGGCCGGTCAGTTTGCGCGAGGTAAGGACGCGATTGCCGACCTGGAAATACAGCGTTTGTTCATCGTCAGAAAAGTCGATGAATTCTTCCTCGGTGTTTGCCAGCAGTGACTGCAGCTCCGACAGAGCCTTGCGCGGAATGAGAAGCTTCTTTTCTCCGCTGACCGCAAGATTTTCGTTCGTCTTTTCGATGTGCGCAAGACGATGGCCGTCAGTGGCCACCATGGTGAGGCTGCCGGCTTTCACCAGCAATAATGCACCGTTCAGCGTATAGCGAGACTCTTCGTTGGCGACGGAGAAGATGGTTTTGCCGATCATGTTGCGCAGCACGGAAGCAGGCAAACGAATCGCGCCGGCGGTTGGAAAGGGCAACACCTGGGGAAAATTCGCGCGCGCCATGCCCACCATTTTCGTATTGGAACGGCCGAGACGAATCTGCACCCAATGGTTCTCCATCAGCTTAATGCTGATTTCACCATCCGGCAGCAGCTTGATGTAGTCGAATAACTTGCGTGCTGGAATCGTGCAGGAACCCGGCTTCTTGACCTTCGCAGCGCAGGAGGTTCGGATACTCTGATCGAGATCGGTGGCCGTGATGGTCAGTCGATCCTGGTCCGCCTCCAGCAAGAAGTTGGATAAGATCGGAATCGTCGTCTTGCGTTCGACAACGCCTTGAGTGGCTGTTAACTCGCGCAGCAACAGCTGCCGATTTACGCTGATTTCCATCGCACTACTTTCGACCACTGGCTTCTCCGGCTGGACTTCCAGACTTGGCATTCAGAACGTCTCTCTTTTCAACCTTATATACCACGGGACCGTCCCGCTGCGAACCGTCTGCTGAAGATGCCTTCATTGTAGAGAACAAACCCTATCTTCGGCGTGGAAATCCACTGCGGAAAATTGGGTACATAGGATGAAAATAAGGCGCTGGAGCGGGTCAACTAAGTGCTTCAGTTTTGGGGCAGGTTGAACTGGATCGCATGGCGAGTGCTTCGGGTACTACGGAAAGAATTCAATATAAATTCAAAGACAGCAGTAGTAACAGATGGCAGTGGAAATTTGGATAATGCAGTCCTCTCCTCTGGAAGGTGGGGTGTGCGGCATGTCCTGTTTTCTAAAACTGGACATGGGGAAAAAGTAAAAGCGGGAAAAGGAGTGGGCGAACAGGTATCCAGACCGTTTGAGCACCCCTGATGTCCACATACTCCACAGCGAGAACGCTACGCCATGTGTATTTCTGGGTCCATAGACGCAAAAGTCATTCCCAGCCAATAGGCATAAGCCTTCGCATGGACGCAGCGATGCACAGCATCACTTTTCCGGCTCGATGCCCAGCTCTTTTGCAATGTCTCCATTTTTGAGTTTTTCGATCGCTTCCTGCAGGGTCATCGACGCAGGGGTTTTCTTGTAATCGCTGGAGATTTCATCTTCCTGCTCATTGATGCTTTTGAAGATCAACATGTGTCCTTGAATGTGCACATGGGTTTCGGTGATTTCCCAGATACCGGGAGCCAGCTGAGAACGAATCACCCGGAAGGTGCCTCCCTTGTTCATTTGTCCAAACAGTCCCCAACCGAATTCGACGGTCTGAATCAGCTTTCCACTCAGCACCGTCAGACGCTTTTGGCCTGCGTCCACGACCATTTCGCCGGCCATCGCGGCAAAGACACGCGAGGCATAGGTAGGGGGCTGGAAGGCTGGATTAGGTTTAAAGTTGAGAGTGATTTTGCCGTCCGACTCTCCCGCATAGCTCCATAGAAATCCGTCCGGCAACATCTTCATCAGGGAGACTGCCTGCTGGTCGTCGTGGGCTCCGCTTTTACGTTGCTTCGCCAGGACACTGGGATCTGTCAGGATGCTCTCCATGCGGGTGTCATCCTGTGCTCGCTGCTGCGGCGATAAGGGGTGGCCGTTTAACAGGATGGTTTTTGAAACCGTTCCGTTGGGAGTCTGAACTACCAGTTTGACCGTACTCCTGGCAGGAACGGTGTCGGAATCCCGGTATATCCAGTGGGTGTGGTCGGTCTGGTTGGCCTGCAATTCGTTATAGACAACCTGCTTCACCAGTTCCTGTGCAGAGATCTTCTCGGCGCCAGAACGTCCACAAAACCCTGGAAACAGCAGCAATGACATCAGGGAAATACATACAAACCAAGGAACTCTCGCCGCGACAGCCGCGGTGTGAGCGGAATTCAATCGATTTGAAACTGTCACGTACACCTCATTTGTTTTTGCGTCATTACCACACAGCGGCTTTCGATGCCGCTGTCGTCCAACCTTGATACCAATTCTCTCGCATTGTGAAAGTCGGCAGAGTTTTACCAGGCCGGGCGAGCAGTACCTGGTACAGTTCGATGTTGCCCTGCTGGAAAGCGTACGCCGAGCCCGCCATGTAGAGCAGCCAGATGCGATAGGTCTTCTCAGAGACGGTTTTCAGAACGCTTTGGGCATTTTGCTGCAAATTTTCTACCCAGAGGCGCAGCGTCTGTTCATAGTGGATGCGGAGGTTGTCGACGTCGCGCACTTCAAAGCCGACCGATTCGGCCACCTCCAGGACCTCGCCCAGCGTGACCAGCTCGCCGTTTGGAAAAACATACCTGTCCATAAAGGAATCCTTTGCAGGCGGACAGGCTGCGGTGCGGGCGATTCCTTGATTCAGAAACAGGCCGTCGGGGGAAAGCATGCGCATCACGATGGAGAAATACTCTCGCAGGTTTTTCAGCCCCACATGCTCAAACATCCCGACGCTGGCGATTTTGTCAAAATTCGTATGCCATTCGGGGATGGTGCGATAGTCCCGCAACTCCACCCGGCACTTATCTTCCAGTTGAGCGTGGCTGATCCGTTTGGCGGTGACGTCCGCCTGCTCCTGGCTGAGAGTAATGCCGTAGGTATCCGCACCATAGCGGGAGGATGCATGCAGCAGAAGACTTCCCCAGCCACAGCCGATGTCGAGGAAGCGCTCCTTCGGCGCCAAAGCGAGCTTGCGGCAAATCAATTCCATCTTGTTCGCCTGAGCCTTCTCCAGCCCTTCACGGGGATCGCGGAAATAGGCGCAGGAATATGCCAGGGTGGGCCCGAGCCAGCTTCGATAAAAGTCAACCGGAAGATCGTAGTGGTAGGAGATCGAACAGCGATCCCGATTTATAGAGTGCTGCCTGCCATAGCGGAACCACTGCGCCAGATCAGAGGAGGAGCGCCACAGGGTCCGCAAGATGTGATGACCGACGCTGCCGACATGTTGGTACAGATGACGAACCGCCGGGAATGCGGAGAAGAGATCTCCTTCGACATCCAGATCCTGGTTGATATAGGCTTCGCCCAGAGTACGGTCGGTTGGGTCTTTCAGCAACGCGTGCCAGGCCGCGGAGGATTTGATCACGAAGGTACATTGCGGCGGCTGGCTGGGCGAGGAATACCAGGACCAATCGTCGGCGCTGCGAATTCCAAAGCCGGGGCCGGAATAGTCGCGAAAGAGTTCTTGAAACAGCTGGGTGCGCTGCGTCTGGTTCGAAGCCGAAAGCATGGTTCCCCCTTCCTGTTCGACCGAACCGGCCCATAGAAGTTGCGGAAGACTCAAGCTACGAGCCGCGAGACTGCTGTATTCATGGTCTACCACTCCATGTAGAGAATCAACAGAGAGATAAAGTTGCCTCGGCAAGTCGATTGCGGCGCGCAAATGTCTGCGTGGCCAAGTTTTACAGTGGCGTTACAAATCCGGAAAAAGAAACTGCATGCCGATGGCGCGGCATGCAGCAGGAGGGGCAAAGACAATCAACTTCGGCGAGACGGACGCAAGCTCGAGATTGCCAACCTCGAGCCTGCGGCGTCATCCTGGTCGCGACGAATTGCTTTACTCGGCCGCCGGGATGGAACCTGTAACGTTGGCCGACACCGAGGCTGGTACCACGGAAGAGAAACTGGCCTGCGTCGCCACAGTTGGCACGGAGACCGGATTGGTACCCGGGGAGATGAACGGGCCCAGCGCGCCGGCTGCTGTGGTGCTGCTGTCGCCGCCCACGCCCACAATGAGCCCAGTGAGGTTGGCATCACTCTCGTAGTTCACGTTATTGGCGGGGATGAGGTTGATGCCGGCAAAGCTGGGCGATCCAAGGGTGACGGAAGGAATGCCCCGCACCAGCGCACGATGCTCTGCTTCCACGCCAAGGATCGACGCGGACACCTTGGCGTAGAGGATAAGATCCGCTTGCGTCAGGTTGGAGCCGCTCATGGCCGGGTTGGCCTGAGTGGCGCTAAAGCCGTTGTATCCGGCAGCCATGGAAGCGAATTCCTCCACTGCAGTCATGTAGGCGCCTACGAAGGCGGTTTCGAGAGCGAGAAGAACCGGCAGAAACCCCATGAGCGAGGAGAAGGTCCCGGTTGGGTAATAGAAAGTTTGCGGAACGCCGGCGGCCGCATCGCCGCTGCCACTCGTTGGCAAACCCAGCAGCGAGCGCAACAATTGCGCGTGAGCCACTTCTTCCAGCAGGGCTCCCTGCAGATAGGCGACGTTGATAACGCTGCCGGAGGAACTTATATTGATCGCTGTGCCGCCCGCGCCAGCCAGGTTTGGATCGGAAATGACGGCGGAGGTAGAGAGCGCTGTGTAGTAGGTGGTGATGGCCAGGCTTTCGGCGATAAGAGCGGCAGTCAAGATATTGGCTGCTGTATCTGTGGAGCCTGCGGCGCTGACGGGGGTAGTTTTCATCATCGAGCCGCCGCTGCAGCCATCGACAATAGCCATGGCAGCCGCGCCCACAGTGAACATCGTTGCCCCGCCGAGGAAGGATCGACGATTCAAGCCACCGGCCGCACTCAATTCCTTGATCAATTTCTCTGTCGCCATAAAGTCTCCTTGTTTGGGCCCTCTTCTTCCGACTCGTCGGCCGAGGGCGTTGCTGGTTCATGTTCAGTACGCCCGCCACTGTGATTCGGATTTCTCGCGGGCTAAGTCTTTTTGGAAAGAGTTTTCAAGGGGGCTGAGAAGGTGATTCGAATCACTCGGCGATTCGATCTGCTCAGCCACCTGTAGCCGGTACGGGTCGAATAGAAGGTTGGATTGGATAGCCGGCGATTATTTCCGGTTAACTACAAAGGTTCATGTGGAAGGAATGGTTTCTGAATTGCACGACACGGATGGAGCTTCGCTTTGCCCAGAAGTTACCGCGGGCCCGAGATTCCAGGACACATGAAAATGCCCCGAAGACTTTCAAAGGAAAGTCAGCAGGGCAGGATAAAGCAGCGTGATGGGCGACGCGATTACTTGTTGAGTTGTTCCATCAGATTGTTGATCATGCGATTCAGATCGGTATCGCTGTGGCGCAACTCGTCGATCTTGGCGATGGAATGCATGACGGTGGTGTGGTGCTTGTCGCCAAAGTGTCGGCCGATTTCCGGCAGCGAAGCTTCCGTCAATTGTTTGGCGAGATACATGGCGATCTGGCGTGGAACCACGATGGAGCGAGAATTGTTTTTCTGCTTCAGTTCCGTGATCTTCATTCCGAACTGATCGGCAACGGCACGCTGAATCACTTCAATTGTGACCTTACGCACCTGAGTATCGATGAATTGCTTCAAGCATTGCTGGGTGACGGCCAGGCTGATTTCCACGCCATGCAGACTGCACCACGCCAGCAGACGAACCAGCGCACCTTCCAGTTCGCGCACGTTGGTGCGCACGTTGGAAGCGACGAACAAGGCCACGTCAACCGGAAGCGTGACATGCTCGCTCTCCGCTTTTTTCTGCAGAATCGCAACCTTGGTTTCCAGATCGGGAGGCTGAATGTCGGCAATCAAGCCCCACTCGAAGCGATTGCGCAGGCGATCTTCAATCTCTGCCAACTCTTTCGGCGGCCGGTCGCTGGCGATGACAATCTGCTTCATGCTTTCATGCAGCGCGTTGAAAGTATGGAAGAATTCTTCCTGCGTACGTTCCTTCTGTGCCAGGAACTGGATGTCGTCAATCAACAGCACGTCGACCGAACGATACTTGTCGCGGAAACTGGACATACGATCGTAGCGCAGCGAGTTGATCATCTCGTTGGTGAATTTCTCACTCGACACATAGCAGATGGAAGCCTGCGGCTGGTGCCGTTTCACCTCATGTCCAATGGCATGCATCAGGTGCGTCTTGCCGTTACCGACTGAACCGTAGAGGAACAACGGGTTGTAGGCCTTCGAAGGACGTTCCGCAACAGCCTCGGCTGCAGCGCGGGCAAATTGATTTCCGTTGCCGATTACAAACGCGTCGAACGTGTAACGAGGATTGAGTTGCGCGGCCGTGTCCCAATCGAAGCGAGACTGCTGCGGGGCAGGCGCTGCGCTGCTGTTGTAGCGATTGCGAGCCGGGTTGGAAGAGCGTGTGGGCTGCGGCGCAAATCCCCCGTCCTGGCGGACACGCGGAGGCGGCGCTTCTTCCTGCAGGGCTTCGAAGGAGACTTCGTCCACTTCCAACCCAAGCTGATCGACGGCTTCCAGGATGTGATCGTTATAGCGTTCGCCGATGTGCTCGAACTCACGGGTGGGCACGGTGACGACGAGCACTCGTCCTTCAATGCGGCTAAAGCGTGTGGGCTTGAACCAGGTATCAAAGGATTGGTGATTGATTTTTTTCTCAAGCGCAGTCAGGATGCGCAGCCAGGGATTGATGTTCGAGGAAGCTGTGGCGAGGAATGACATGCTATTTTCACTTTCAACGTTGCGGCGCGACTGCCGATGCAGAGGCAACTTCTGCAGCGGAGCTTGCTCCTTCGAAGCTAATCAATACGGCGAACTCCATGTTCATACGACGAACTTGAAATTGCCAAAGGTCGTGAGAAATGTTGGCTACGGTTTGTCCGAGACTCGCTGGAAAGTGGTCGGCCTGGGGCGGTCAGAGCACACGGCACGGGTTGTTCGGATGACGTTAGCGAAAGCCGATACTAGCACATTCAAGCGCCGGTAGGCAGCAGTGTTTTCGACGCAAAATCATTTCTTCTCGAAACTGCACCAAGGCTGGTGAAAGCGCAGATGAAATGCAGGGTTTCAATTGACACCGGGAAATTTTCTCGGACAAATTTAGGCTCCCGCGGACATGATTTTGGTGTGCCGGTGCATTACAAAGTTGTGTGATCCGCCGCACGTTTTCGACGAAGAGTGCTTAGATAGAATAGTGGACCGGCGGCAGCCAGAAAAGTGCCGAAAACAATCGCCGGTAATCTTGCGGTAATGCGATCGGCACTTGCTGCAAAGATGGTGAAAAAAACCAGGGCGGACGGAGTGATGCCAATTGCGACCGCACCGATCCGGCCGAAAGGCACGCGGAAGGGTCGGACAAGCGACGGTTCTCGCCACCGTAAAACCGCCAGCGCAACAAACTCCAGAACCAGGCTCAGTCCATATAGCAGGATGTCAAGTTCGAGGAGGCGCGTGAGATTGAATCCCAATGCCAGAGCCCACGCGGCGCCGCACACCAGCACAGCCACCCAGGGAACTCCATTGGCCATGCGACGTTCCAACGCTTTGGGCAGCAAGCCATCGCTGGCCATGGCCGCGGGAACACGGGCGTAGGAAAGCATCAGGGCGTTGAACATGGCAATGCCAGTCAGCGCGCCGCCGCCAACCACAGCAATGGCGAGCCATTCGGCGAAGCGCGGACCAATGTGCATTCCCAAAATGCGTGCGACCGATACCCATGAACCCGTGACAAACATGGAGGATGGAATTCCGGTCAACGCGATCACAGCGATCGGTAGAACATAGCTGCCGGCCACCAGCAGGACGGCGGCCAGCATGGAGCGAATGTAATTGCGCTGCGGATCTTCCACCTCTGCCGCGATCGTGGAAGCGTTGTCCCAGCCCATGTAGTTCCACACCACAAAGAGCAACGCAGTGACCAGGCTGCCGTGCGGAGTTCTTGCCATGTTGGCATGTTGCACGGCATGTCCCGCAACGTGGAACAGGCCGCTTCTCCAAACACCCAGGCCAACGATGCCAAGGAACGGCGTCAGCAACAATCCGAGCATCCACAGCGAACCTTGCCCGACGGAGTAGGCACCGCGCAAATTCCAGGCGACACAAATCACCACAATAGCCAAGGACCACGCCAGGCCACGATGGCCGGCAGTCAGAGTGGGTTGCAGTTGCCCGAGGTAGGCGACGGCGAGGGCGGGATAAATCGCCATGTCAAAAATACTGGCAGAAAGCGAAAGCCATGCCTCTTGAAATCCCCAGAAGCGGCCGAGTGCGCGGCTGACCCAGATGTAAAAGCCGCCATCTTCAGGAAGAGCGCTGGCAAGCTCGCCCACCATCAGAGCGGTTGGCAGGCTCCAGATAAAAGGGACGATGCAAAGCAGCAACAATGCGCGCACGTACCCGGCTTGTCCGACAATGTCTTCCAGTCCATACGGACCGCCCGACACCATGAAGTAGGTGGCCGCCACTAAAGGAAGCAGTCGCAGGCGCCGCATAGAGCGAGGAGCTCTCCATGCGGCATGCATGCGCGCGAATTGTGAACGCGTCTCGACGATTCTTTCCTGACTGGATTTGTTCGTGCTCCCGCTGAAACTTTACTCTTGTGTTGCCGCCTCCAGACGCACCGGTCCCATCAAGCCAGAAGGCATCAAATCATTCGCGGTATCCGTCGGACCTGGAATAAAGTTCTGGTCGGCGCCGCGGGCGGAGAGCGCGTTGTATTGCGTGTTCACAATTGTCACCTGCAAGGTATTCTCGCCCGCATGTAACAGCGAAGTCACGTCGGCACGATACGGGCGCAGCAACAGAACAGGTCCGGGCTTTCCGTTGATGGAGATTTCCGCCACATCTTTTACGTCGCCAAGGTCGAGCACGATGGGATGATTGTTGGCGAGGAACTCTGCCGGAACCTCAAACGTGGCGGTGTACTGTCCGCGTCCGGAAAAATGCTTGAGCTTGTCGATCGATGTCCAGTCCATCAGCGTCGGCAACTCCATGCCGATGGTCTCGGGCTGACTGCCAGCTCCGATGCCGACACCATGAAACTTCCATCCACTTTGGCCGATGTCGATTTGTGCCGAAGGAGATAGGGTCTCGGGCTCGAAGACTGTCGGCTTTACTGGCTTGGCCGTCGGATCAAAGACCAGAAGTGCCGATCCATAAGGGTCCATATCGAGCCGAGCCTGCAACGTGCCGCCACGCTGCCTGAACTGCGTAAACGGATGATGCTCGCCCGTCCACGGATCCCAGATCTCTGGAGTCCCCTTGGCGTGAAAATCTGCCGTCACAAGCTTTTCTGCGCTGGATGGATTGCGCAGGAAAAAGAAATCCAGCGAGCCGATGCGCTTTTCAATGAACGGCACAGATTCCCCATCGAACTGCAGGTTTGGCTGTATCTTTGCGACAAGAATTTTTACCGCGGCTGGATGGATCGGAGGCCAGGCTTACAGTTTTCTGCTTGAGAAGCGCACCCAAAGAATCAGCTGGCGCAGCTGTAGGCAGTTTGCCGTCGGTCGCTTCGGGTTCCGTGAGTGGAGTGTTGCCAAGGAAGATGATGGGAAGTCCCTGGCGAGCAAAGGATGCCAACTGATCGGCGACGGCGGTGGTTACGGTTCTCTGATGCGGAAGAACCAGAACGCTGTAGGATTCGCCGCCGGGAGAAATCAACTTTCCGCCGCCGACTTTCGAGTGCAGCAGCACGTAGGCATCGATGTGGTCATAGTTATATCCGGCGGCCATCATGCGGACTGCAACTTCCGGCTCTGGCGGAGCTGGGTCAATGGAATCGTACGCGAGCAGATCGCGATAGAGCGCCACCGGCACGACGGTTTTGCCGGCCTGCGAAATGTATTGCACGCGGGTGATGTACTCATTCAGGCGTGGAATGTATGGCCAGAAGGCGTTGTGCTGATTCATGTGGGAAGAATAAGAACCGTTAGCGGCAAAAGGATGCCAGCCGGGTTCGGGGCGGTCCATATATTCGTATGGAAAGCCGTGATAAATAATTTCGTTGATGCCGGCAGTCAACAATTCATCGGCGTAGCGCTTAATTTTTTCCGGCGTGTTCTGGTAGGCTTTGCCGCGCCACACAAAACTCTCGCTCGATACGATCTTGCGTCCGTACAAATCAGCGGCTGACGATGACATCTTTAGAAAGTCGTAGCGGCCGTTGTCGTACAAGTCTTCTGTCTCTGGAATGCTGGACTCACCATAGACGCGAAGCAGGTCCGTTGGCGATCCATGGGCCTGAACGCGCGACAGCAGATTGTTGTCAGTCGCCCACTGAATGAAGGGGGAATAGAAGTTTTCAATCATCAGGTCGGAGACTGTCTGCCAGTAATCCTGGCGAACCCGGTTTCCGATTCCCGACATGTCGTAGATCGGCAGATCGACGGGTGAGGCACCGTAAGGAACGCTGAATCCATCCACTTTCAGAATCGGCAGGTACGGAGTCAGGTCGTAGCCGCGGCGCTTGCGAAACTCATTGAGAAAATCATCATTCCAAAACAGGTCCGCCTGCACCTCCAGACTGTCGCAAAAAATAGCCCGCAATCCGTGGCCGAAAAATTCGCCGTCATATTGTTTGGCGGTGCCGCCCACACGATTCGCATAGGCAGCGAACGCGTCGCGGCTCATGTGGTCGAGAACCAATTGGGTTCCGGCGCCGGTGCCTCCGGCTAGTTGCTGCCCGGTCGGCATCTGCTCGAAGACGAATACCTGCCACGTCCCCGGAGGTACATCCCAGTCGAGCGTTCCATCTGGGCTCAAATGACTCGTCAGCACAAGCGATGTTCCCGGATCGAGGTGCCCCGGAAATCTTTCGGCCTGTCGTTCGTCTGGCGATTGACTTTGAAAATATTGCGGCACGTCGCCGCGAATCGCAACCACCGCGACCAGCTTTTCTCGTTTCTGAAAGCGTTGCAGCCAGTCTGCGGACAGATCATGATTTGTCGTAATATCTGGACCAAGCTGGGGCATGGGCAGTGCCGCGTGGAAGTGAACCGGCCCGCGAATGCTTTTATGTGTTGACCGCAGCTCAGTCGCGGAATTCTCCGGGGTAACAACTCCCGCGCCGCCGAACGGCCAGCCGGACCCGAAGGTGTAGTCCATCCACATGCCATGGTCGCGCGCTTCTTCCAATGCGGCCCGCACGTGAGAATAAAACGTTGGCGTCAAATAATCATCGACGCGCTTACGAGTTTCCGCCGGCATTTCGGTATGCAATCCAATGACGAAGGGTTGAATCTCGGCGCCGCCGAAATTTGCATGGTCCAGCAGAGCAACTTCCCTGCGCAACTCGGCATCTGTGACATCACCGCCGGGCCACCACCAGCGCACCATGGGTCGGTAGGCTTTCGCGGGATTCTGGAATTGCTGCGCAACGGTGGACGCGTTTTGGGCGGACAAGGATGCGCACGCAATGACGCCAAGCAACGCAAGAGCGGCAGTTTTCATATTTAAACTCCTAAGCGGGTGGCACTACGCCGATCTACATAGCCGGGAAATTCGAGCCCGAGGTAGAGCTTGCCGACTGTGAAATAGAACGATATGCTGTCCAACGCAGCATACGACACAACCGTGGAAGGCTACTATGACCAAATCCAAGTTATTTTTTGTGGCGATGATTCTGGCTCTTGTCTGTTGTTCAAGCACACGCTTGCGGGCACAGAGCGGGACCACTGCCCAGTGGGGGCGGCACATTACCTGCGCCTCGGATGACGGCCGTCGGCATTATTGCCCTATCAATACCGGTGGCGAAGCGCGCATGACCAATCAGCGCAGCGGCTCGCCGTGTATCCAGGGACGGACCTGGGGCTACGACATGCGCGGCATCTGGGTCGACCGCGGTTGCCGCGCCGACTTTGTGGTTCGGCCTGCGGGATATCGTCCGCCTCCCCCCCCCCCGCATTACGGAGGTCGGATGATCACCTGCTCGTCCAATAATGGCAAGCGCAATTATTGTTCGGCGGATACTCGAGGGGGAGTGCGATTGATGAATCAGCGCAGCGGCTCACCGTGCATCCAGGGCCGAACATGGGGATTCGATGGCCGAGGCATCTGGGTGGATAACGGCTGCCGCGCCGATTTTGCGCTCGGTCGATAGATAATCTCGGGCACCCTGGCGCGGATGCGTCAGGGTGTCTCTATTTTGAGCTGAACCCGAATTTACTGTTACTTCAGCAGACCCGTCCGCGTTTGCCTGCTGCGCTGTGTCCGGGGGGATCTTCACCGATCCAGCGTTCATCCGCGGGTTCGCTTGCGAGTTGGTAGCGGGAATCAGAAGAAATGCGAAGCCGATCGGTGCGATTGTCCATGCCGCCATGCACCAGATTCATGCAGAAGATGACAACGTCGCCGGCTTTGTATTCCGCTGTCAGCCAGCGGCCGCCTAACGCATGGCGAATGTGATTGGGATTCTCAGAGAGCCATCCATTCAGCCCCGTCGCAGTGCGCGCTGGGTCATCTGCCCGGTTCGAGCAATACGAATCGACATCCCGCTGACCGTACGTTTTCTGCAGTCGAGTGTTTTTGTGACTGTTCTCCAACACCATCAGGCCGCCCATTTGGAAGTCGATGTCGCCTAGAGGAATCCAGGCGGTGTAGAGACGGCGCGTTCCGCGACCCATATAGACAATATCGCAGTGGCTGGGCGTTCCCAGGCCGGGCGAGATGCAGCGCAGCCAGGTGAAATCGAAATGCAGAATCTCTCCCCCCAGGAAGGACGAGAAAAAGCTCATCAGGTTTCCCTGTCGCGCATAGAGGAGATGCTGCAGCGGTGGATTATTTTTCTGCGCCAGCTCAGGCTGAAAAAACAGACTCGATCCGGGCCTGGTCTTTCCCATCATTAACGGAGTTGTCGGATCCAGTTGGCCTTCGGCTGACAACTGCGTCAGGATGTGTCGCCGCGCCGCCAGTACTTCTTCCCTGTCCAGGCACCCTTGCAAAAACAAATAGCCATCTTCCGCCATCGCTAGTCGCAGCAGGGTGGGATCGTCGTGCGGGGCGCACCGGGCCTCCAGCAACCCGATGGCGTCCTCCCCCTCATCCAGCTGAAATCCACGGGAGTACATGGTCGGAAGCGCGCAGGCTGTCGTCATCGATTGGGCAATCTCCTTGCAGAAGATTTGAGGACTGCAACGATGCAAGGATACGCTTCCAGGCAAGTAGCAGAAAAGGTGTTTGCTAGAAACCTTGATTGCAGCGGGGATTCTCCCCCGGGCAATTTGCCAGGCTTATCATTTCGCTGCCATACCGCGGGATAGGCGCGGCGTTGGAATTGAAATTCCGCTCTAGAATGGCTGCATATGCGCGTTAGACATTGGTTGATGATTGTCGTTTGCCTGCTGGCCGCGGGCGCGAAATTGACGTTGGCGCAGAAACCGGCGCTCGCTCCGCAGAAGGTGATTCTCGATACCGATATTGGCGACGATATTGACGATGCGTATGCATTGGGTCTGGTGCTCACCAGTCCCGAACTCAAGGTGCTGGGCGTGACGACTGCATGGGGCGATACGAGGTTGCGTGCGCAGTTGGCAGAAGGGCTGTTGTGCGAGACGGGTGAGCAGAATATTCCCGTCTTTATAGGAGTACCAACGAAGGCGAACAATGCATTTACCCAGGCGTCATGGGCCAATCGCTTTCCGCCGCCGACAAATGGAGATACCGACGCGATCGCGTGGATGGCGAAGACGATCCGCGCCAATCCCGGGCAGATTACGCTGATTGAAATTGCGCCGTTGAGTAATGTCGGTGCGTTGATTGATCGTGATCCAGCCGCCTTCCGCATGCTGAAGCGAGTGGTGATGATGGGCGGATCGATTCATCGTGGCTATGGGGACCTGGGCTATGCCCCCGATCGGGGGCCTTCTGCGGAATACAACATCGCCATGGATGTGTCAGCAGCAAAAAAACTGTTCGCCGCAGGCGTTCCCATCACCATGGCGCCGCTCGATTCCACGCAGCTGAAGCTGGATGAGGTGATGCGGGCAATCTTGTTTCGCCAGAGCACACCGCTGACAGACTCACTCGAAGTGCTGACCCAGGAATGGGGCAATGGGCGATCGGCTACGCCCACCCTGTTTGATGTGATGGCCGTTGCAGCAACGATCGATAATTCCCTCTGTCCGGCGCAGCCCATGCATATTGACGTTGACGATCAAGGGTACACGCGTACGGCGGGCGGATCGCCCAACGCCGATGTCTGCCTGCATTCTGACTCTGACCGTTTTTTTCAGTTCCTTTTACCTCGGCTGATGACACAGAGGCTGGGTATGGAAAGCCTCCACGCTGGATGTCCGAGGCAGGACGAAAAAAAGTGATCCCAGAAGGATTTGCACCGCTGGGAGCCGCGACAGGTTGCATCTAAATTTTGTGGCGGACGGACGTTAGAAGCTCTCTGGAATATAAAGTCGCGACTCCGGCCAACCATCTGAGAGCCTTTCTGGTTGCCGGTCTCATACCCGAAATATCAAGCGATTTCGAGCCAGGGCTCAGCTTCCAGTCCCGCACTGTGGGAGTTCGATGAAGTTTCGCGTTAGGTCTGTCGCTAAAGTAGCATTCCTTATTTTTGCCGGCTGGGTGGTCGTCGCGTTCGCGGTGGCCTGGTACTGGCTGCACAACCCGGATCGCTATCTCCCCATGGCAATCGCCAACGCCGAGAAGAGAACCGGGCTGCAGATGACAGTCCAGCATGTTGAAATTCGCTATTTCCCGCTGCGGGTGCGGGTGTACGGGTTGGAAATAAAAAACCCAAAGCCATTTCCCGAGGGGGACTTTCTAAAAGTTCCCATGCTGGAGGCTTCTGCCGAATGGACGCCGCTGCTATTGCAGAAGCGAGTTGTGATTCGCTCGCTGGTGCTGCATCAGCCGGCGGTCAACTTCATTTCCGATCCCGACGGACTGTGGAATTTTCAAAACCCCAGCGGGCCCAAGGACCAGCCCAGTCGTTTCTCTACCGGTTCGATTGGAAATCTCGAGGTCGAGAACGGGGTGCTGATGGGATCGAATCTGATTGAACCTTCCGACAAGCCAGGCCCCATCATTCTGGAGTTGCGGAATGTTTGCGGCAATTTGAAGCAGATTCAATTTCATCCCCATGGCCGGGGCACTCCCCTGAAAGCAATTCAAGGCAAACTGACTGCGTCCAACGCGGGGTTTGGAGACATTCATACCCGTGACCTGAGTTCGGATGTGCAGATTATGCCATTGGAACTGGTCTTTAAAAATTTTCGAACCAAGACGTATCGCGGAGAAGCCCACGGAGACTTTACTTTTAACTTCCAGGGCAAACAAACCACTTTCCACGTCAAGATGAAGGTCACCGGCGTAGGCATGCCATACCTGTTGGCCGAGTTTGAAAATGGATCTCCGAAGATGACGGGAATGCTGCAGGCCAAGTTGGATGTGGGCGGAAAGATCGCGCACTCCGCCAACCCGCTGGGCGATATGAATGGGACGGGAAATCTGATGGTGCGGCAGGGGGACCTGCCTGGACTGAACCAGAATCCCAGCATGAAGCAGGTCGAACAGTTTCGCTCCAAAGATGCGGCTGGAAAGCCGCCGGCGGCATTCTCCACATTTGGCCTCGATATGGACCTGAAGGACCAGCGGATGTACAGCAAGCAGGTGGCGGTGGACTTTTACGGCATTGATGTCGATATGGCGGGGAGCATGTCGCTGACGGGCGGACGCGTCAAGTATGAAGGCATGGCCACCATCGAAAAAAAGCAGGGCTTCCTCTTCAACACTTTTGCGCGCTGGTTTAAACACGCCAAAGAGAAGGATGGCCGCCTGGAGTTTCCAATCAAACTGGCCGGCACGCTGGCGAACCCGGAGTTTACTGTCGTCCATTGAGGCCATACCGAAAAATCTTGGATGCAATATGTACCCAGGCTGCGCGTTTGCATCCAAACGGCTAACACATGGCGAAAGGTATTCGCCGCAAGGGAGACAGAATGCTAATTATTTTGATCGTTCTACTTTTGGTTGTCGTGTTTGGCGGATATCGAATGGGGCCCGGAATTGGCTACTATGGTGGCGGCGGCCTGGGGTTGATTTTGCTGATCGTTATCATCTTGTTGCTGTTGCGAGTGATCTGAACGAGAAGACAAGGAACGAAAACAGGCAGGAACTCTGCGTAGGCTCCCACAGGCCGACCGCAGTTCCTGCCTTTTTTGCTTTCCAAAAGGGGGATTCTCCGAGTGCCAACTTTTAACTGGCCCTCTTCGCGATGCCTGAGTTCCGTTGAAGAAAGGTTCCCGGAAGCAAGCGATTCAACGCCACGAATTCTCGTTGCTATGTCTTGATTCACCGTGCGACCATCTCAATGGCCCCCCGTGATATGCCGAATCTTCGACTACTCGGAGAGGTCCGCATGAGACGCGATCGCCGAGCTCCGCCCGTCGGGATAATGGGTATGGCCAATGCCACCATGGGATTCAGCAACGGCATTGTGCTGTTTGCGCTGCCCCAGTTGCTGGCCGCCCAACACGTTCCTGAGTCGCAAATCGCAGCCCTTACGGCGGTGGCCTTTTCTCCTAACTTCTGGAGCGTCCTGTTCGCTCCAATGCTGGACGTACGCTTCAGCCGGCGATGGTATGCCTCCGTGTTGGCTGGCGTGAGTGCAATCTCCACTGCTGCTGCGATTCTGAGCTTGCACCACCTGGTCCTGCTCGAAATTGCCATGATCATCGCGACGGCAAGCGCCATCCTTTCCAGCTCTGCAATGGGAGGCTGGTTTTCAAACATTACAGAACAAAAGGACAAGAATCTCCTCAGCAAATGGCTGAACATCTCGCTTATTTCCGGCGTCGGGGTCACCTCCATGCTCGGCGGCGAAGTCGTTCGCCATCTCCCCATAGTTTTGGCCGCAATCGTTGTTGGAGTGGTCGTATTTCTCCCAGCGACGATCTACGCGTTCGTTCCCGCACCGGGCCCAGACGGCCGCCTCGCCGGCGAAAGCTTTGCTCAGTTCAATGGCGAGATCATCTCTCTTCTCGGCCGCCGCAAAGTCGTAATCGTGCTGCTGCTCTTCCTGTCACCGTGCAGCTCGTTTGCGCTTACAAATCTGCTCGGCGGCCTCGGCGGCGACTTTCACGCCTCTGCCCAAGCCATTAGCATCGCCGGGGGTATCGGCGCCTTTGTTCCCGGAATCATTGGCTGTGCGCTTTTTCCTTTGATCGCCAGGCATGTTTCGCTGCGCGCCTTTTACCTGGCAAACGGCATTGTGGGCAGCATTTTCACCCTGAGCCTGATCATTCTTCCGCATACGACGGGTACATTCGCCCTGGCCCTGTTTGGCGAGTTCCTCTTCCAGGCGGTCTCCTTCTCCATCCAGATTGGAATCGTGTTCGAAGCCATCGGCCCTGACAATCCTCTCGCCGCTACCACATTCAGCTTTCTCACCGCTGCCACCAATATCCCCATCACCTACATGATGGTTGCCGACGGACACATCTACGCCATCCACGGAATCGCTGGGAGTTTTACCCTGGATGCATCAATCTGCATTGTGACCTGCTTGCTGGCTTGGCGGCTGCTCTCAAAATTCGATCCCAAGCCCTATCGTGCTGAGCCTCAAATTCTAGAAGTCGCCGAACCGCTCCAGCAGTGAGAGGGCTGTCTCCGATCTTTCTGCAGCCGACGCAGGAATCGAAACCAAGGGAGGTCGATTCTTCGGGGGATTAGCTTTGTACGGGAGGCCGTTCTCCGGTATACTCAAAGTTTGCTGTCTATATAAGATTCTCTGTTTAGGAGCGCACTCCGATGCCGAAGCGCACATTTCAACCGAATCGCCGCCACCGCGCCAAGACGCATGGCTTCCGGACCCGTATGAAGACCAAGGCGGGCCAGGCCGTACTGTCGCGCCGTCGCGCCAAGGGCCGCAAGCGCGTATCTGTCAGCCCCGGTTACCGCGACTAATCTCGGTCGCCGCACTCGCCCATTCCCACCGCTGAAATCTACTATTTGTTGGATTCGCCGTTGGATTCCGCATTCCTGTGTACCGCTGCGGACATGGCAGCTGGTTCTTGACGCGGTTGCGCGACAATAGGACCAGCGGTGATGCGATGCCAGTCCAATCTCCAGTTCGAGCTCGAACACCCGTTGTCGCACCGCGACAGGCATTGAAGCTGCGCAAGCATGCCGATTATCAGCGGGTGTATCGCGAGGGGAAACGGCAGTCGCTGCCGTTGATGACGTATTTTTTCGCGGCTCGAATAGCGCAGAACGCAACGGCAGAAGCCCCCGCAAAGCCGACGCGCAAGCCTACAGCTGAAATTCCTCCGGGATCTCGTGTTGGCCTGACGGCTGGCCGAGTGCTGGGGAATGCGGTCGAACGCAATCGAATCAAGCGGCGCATGCGGCAGGCGATCCGGCAGGCATATACAGAATTGACTGGCGATGTCGACGTGGTGCTGCATCCACGTAAAACCGTGCTGGACGCCGAATTCTCGCAGATCGAGCGGGATGTGTTGCGGGCGTTTCGTGCGGTCCGGCAGGCGCTGAAGTCCTCGTGCGATGCAAACACCGGCCATGACAACTAGTCAGCAGCGGAGGGCGGTCCGGGTCGAGCGCCTGGCCCACTTCTATCAGCGATGGCTTTCTCCCGGGCCTGCATGCCCTGGGTGGTTCGCTGCTGCCGATGCCGAGCGGATGCCGGTTTCAGCCAACCTGCTCGGAATATGCTGCGATCGCGGTGGCGCGGTATGGCTGGCTGCGCGGGTCAGGCATGGCGATCGCGAGAATCTCCCGCTGTCATCCATGGAGTCGCAAAGGTCGGCAGGGTGGCTTCGATCCGGTCCCGTAAGTGCTTTCAGCTCGAACATTTTCGGCGTATCGCACTATGCGGCCTCGATCCGGCCCCAGGGCGGGGCGTAACAACCTGCAAGTGGGCCCTAAAAACGGGTAGGATAGGGATACCCGCATCTGCGCGAACCGTCCCGGCACGTCGAACCCCAGAAGCGTCGAGGAACGATCGAGACAGCAGAAATTCCAGCATTCACCGGCAGGCACCGCCTGGCTGTGGAAGCGTGCGCTGAAAATGCAGTGCGGAAATTGAACGCAACAGGAAGTCTCTTGGCCGAATATAAAAATCCTAACCAGCATGGCGGAAAGCAGGATACGAATTCCCTGCTGGTGTTTAGCGTTGTGTTTGCGGCAATTCTACTGGGCATGCAATTTTTCAAGCCGAAGCACCTGCCAAGTCCAACTCCAGCCCAGACTACCGCTTTGAAAGCGGACAAGAGCCAGCAAGTTAGCGAAGGCGCGGCTGGCAACCAGACTTCGAATGCCACAGCGAGCCCTGCCGGCGACGAGTCGACCGATGCGTCCAATCCCAAGGTCGCAGCCGCAAGTCAAAGCACAACTGTCGTCGAGAATGAGCTGTATCGGATTACGTTCAGCAATCGTGGCGGCGAAGTGACGTCGTGGATTCTGAAGAAATATACCAACTACGATGGCAAGCCGCTCGACTTAGTGCATCCGGCGGCGGCGGAAAAGTTCGGCTATCCGCTTTCCATCTACAACTATGACGCGGGTTTGCGGCAGCGTCTGGCGCAGGCTCTGTATGTGCCTTCCGCCACCGGAACGCTGACGGCGCCCAACCAGTTGACGTTTGAGTATTCCGCCGGCGGCCTGGTGGCTCGAAAGACCTTTCATTTCGACAACAGTTACGTGGTCACGGCGGATGTAAGCGTGACCCAGAACGGCGCGCCTGTCGAGGCTTTGGTGGCGTGGCCTGCCGGATTCGGCGATCAGCGCGAGGCGCGCGATTACTCCACATATCAGAAGATCGATCGTTCCAATGGCGGCAAGGTGGATAGCCTCGCGCCGAAAAAAGTGAGCGATGGCGAAACGGAGTCGGGCTCGCTGGATTGGGGCGGCGTCAGCGACCTGTATTTTGCCGCGATGTTTTTGCCGCAGACCCCGGCCGACAGTGTGCTGGTGGCGCTTCGCCACGACCTGGATATTCCCAAAAATCTGGATGAACCGAAAGCAGGAGAAACCCAGTCGGAGATCGTGCTGGGCGCCGCGGTGGGAGCTATCCATGGACCCACTTCAGTCAGGATCTTTGCCGGACCCAAGTCGCTGGGCGTGTTGTCGTCGATCCGAGCCATGGGCCCGGACGGCAAGCCAAACGGACCCAACCTGGTGCCGATTGTGCACTACGGAATGTGGTCCATCATCGCCAAGCCGCTCTTCTACCTGCTTCGCTGGGTATACGACCATGTAGTTCACAACTGGGGTTGGGGAATTCTGATCCTGACAGTTTTCCTGACGCTGGCCATGTTCCCTACCCGCTTCACTATGATGAAGTCCTCCATCAAAATGCAGCGTATTCAGCCGCAGATGAACTTCATCAAGGAGAAGTACAAGAAGTACAAGTTCGACGATCCGCGCAAGCAGGACATGAACCGGGAGATGCAGGAGCTGTACAAGAAGGAAGGCGTCAACATGTTTGGCGGCTGCCTACCGATGCTGGTCCAGTTCCCGCTGATTTTCGCGTTTTACGCCATGCTGGAAAATGCGATTGAGCTGCGTCACGCGCACTGGTTCTGGCTGCACGATTTGTCGGCGCCGGACCCGTATCACATTCTTCCCATCCTGATGGTGGTGTCACAGTTCTTCTTCCAGATGTTCACGCCATCGCCGGGCGTCGATGCAGCCCAGCAAAAGATGATGGCGTTTACCATGCCATTGTTCAGCGGATTCATTTGCTGGCATTATGCGTCGGGGCTGGCGCTGTACTGGTCGGGGAGCAATCTGATCGGCATCGGGCAGCAAATGATCATTAACCGCACCAAGTTAGGTAAAGAGTTGCGGGACATCCAAGCCAAAAGAGCGTTGAAAAAGAAGGGTGGACGACCGGCCGCACTTACCCGGCGTTGACAAACCTGTTAAAGCGAGACTATGGAATACCAATGCCTATTGAAAACTATCAATCTGCCGTAGAAAAGATCGATGCATTTTTGAAAATGGTGGTCGGCAAAGGCGGTTTGCGCCTGAAATACAGAATTACCGCGGGCGCGGGCGCAGCCGATCCACACAAGTTCGAGTCACGCGAGATCTACGTAGAAATCGCGGGCCCGGACGTGGACCTGGTCCTGGAACATAACGCGGAGCTTTTACGCTCCTTAGAGCACATCGCCGCCAAATTTCTGCGACTGGAGCCCGCCGAGCATGACCTGGTGAGCTTCGACGCACGCGGATATAAAGCGTTGCGTGCGCAGGAACTGAAACTGGCCGCCGACACTGCCGCAGAGCAGGTGCGGCGGACAAGCGAACCCTATCAATTTGCGCCGATGAATTCTCGCGAGCGGCGAATGCTGCATCTGGCCTTGAAGAACTATGAAGACCTGCGCAGCGAGAGCAGCGGAGAAGGCATGCGGCGTTCGGTCGTGGTCTATCCCAAAAACTGGCAGCCAAGAACTCCGTCCGCAGGATCGGGTCGGGCGCGCACCTTTGGTCATAGCTGAGCGGGGAATCACGGGAAGATTCGCAGCAGATTTTCTTGTGAGCATTCGAGGATGAAGTCCGCGCACAGTAGAATCGACCCGTGACCGAGAGAGTCCAGGCTGAAGGTGTTTCGCCGAGATTGCACGGCGATGAGCGCGACACCATCGTTGCCATCTCCACTCCGCCGGGCCGCGGCGGTATCGGCATTGTGCGTTTCTCGGGCGCGAACGCAGTGTCGATTGCTTTGAGTCTGGTTCGACTTTCCCGACCGCTGGCGCCCACCCACGCGCAACTTGGCGACATCCTCGATCCAGAATGCGAAGACGCGGAACACGCAAATCGAATCGACGAGGCTGTCGTTACCTATTTTCAGGCGCCCAATTCCTACACCAGGGAAGACGTAGTTGAAATTGCCGCACATGGGTCGCCTGTTGTGCTGGAGTCACTGGTGCGCTCTGCCATCGCACGAGGCGCTCGTCTCGCGCGGCCGGGAGAATTCACCGAGCGCGCATTTCTTTCCGGGCGGATCGACCTGACCCAGGCAGAGGCGGTGCGCGACCTGATTGAAGCGCAAACTCTCTATCAAGCGAAGATCGCATCGGAGCAGATGGAAGGGGCGCTGTCACGCCGCATCCAGCCGATCAAGCAGGATCTGGTGCATCTGATTGCAGAGTTAGAGGCGGGTATTGACTTTGCGGAAGACGACATCGATGTGATGCCGCCCGGCGTGATTGCTGCTCGAGTGGCGGCGGTCATAAAGCCATTGCAGGCGCTGGCTGCATCGTTCGCATACGGACGAGTGGTGCGTGATGGAATTTCGCTGTCCATTGTTGGGCGTCCAAATGCAGGCAAGTCATCACTCTTCAATCGATTAGTGCAGCGTGAACGCGCCATCGTGACGGCCATGCCGGGAACCACGCGAGACCTGGTGACGGAGCGTGTCTCGCTGGGTGGAATTCCGCTCGACCTGATTGATACGGCAGGGTTGCGGACGGCGCAGGATGAAGCGGAAAGCATCGGCATACAGAAATCGCGCGAGGCCTTGGCCGATGCCGACGTGGTGTTGCTGGTGCTCGATGCCACGGCGGAAACGATGACGCCGGACGAGGTCGCGCTTCTCGATCAGATGCGGACGCGTCGCGCGCTCGTGGTGTTGAACAAGATGGATCTTGCACACGGAAAATCTGTGAGCGAGCTAGCCAATATTGCGCAAGGAGCCTCCAATGCAATCCAGACCTCGGCGCTGACAGGCGAAGGAATTCCCGAGTTGCGCGAGGCAATTCTGACATTGATTCGTGGTGACGGTAAAGAAGTCGAGACCGGGCTGATGACGAATCTTCGTCAGCAGCAGGCGGTATCTGAAACGTTGCAAGCCTTGCAGTCCGCCCAGCAAGCCATTGCCGTCGCTATCCCGCACGAGATGTTGCTCATTGACCTTCACTTAGCGCTGCGCAGCCTGGATGCATTGACCGGCGCCACCACGGCCGACGATATTCTGAACCTCATCTTCTCCACCTTCTGCATCGGAAAGTAGAGCCGGGGTGGCCCGTGAAATGCCGAAAAACGGCAAATAAGTTAGTGAAGAATATAGAACGGGTGAATGGGGCCCATGGACTTGCGATTGATCCGCAAAATCCGCAGCGGCTCTATCTCGCCGCCTGGGCACTTCGCCCTATATAGATAATTCCTGCAGGCGGTATGGCTTGCCGATGTCATGTCTCGCTGGATGGTGCGATACACTAGACCGTCGTTGCGGTACCTTCATCCGATTGAGTTGTCCGTTCACTTTTCTGTCGCAATATCATTTGTTTCTGATGTCCATTTCAGGTGTGCCAATGCGCCAATCCATCGTAGTAGTGGGAAGTGTCAATCTCGACCTGGTCTGCAAAGCAAAGCGAATACCAGCACCCGGAGAGACAGTCACGGGCGAAAATTTTGAAACCTTTCATGGCGGGAAGGGCGCGAATCAAGCTGTAGCCGTGGGTCGCCTCGGATTCCCCGTAAGCATGATTGCAAAGGTGGGGGACGACGCGTTTGGCCAGCGACTGCGAGCTGGCTTGCGCGCGGCTAACGTGAATGTGCGGGCTGTGGGAACAGCGAAGGGTACGGCCTCAGGAGTCGCGCTGATCACTGTGGACAGTGCCGGGCAAAACAGCATCACGGTTATTCCTGGGGCAAATGCGCAACTTCTCCCGCGAGACCTGGAAAAATCTCTGTCTCAATTGCGTGCTGCCGGAATGATTCTGACGCAGCTGGAAACTCCGCTCGAGACGGTGGAATACTTATGCGCGATGGCCGGAAGGTTTCAGATCCCGCTCTTGCTGGATCCAGCACCTGCGCGCTCGCTTCCCAACGACATGCTGCGCCACGTGACGTATCTCACTCCCAATGAAACAGAGACCAGTGCGCTGTGCGGGATTTCGCCGGATGAATTAACTTCTGCTACGGTGAACGAGCTTGCACAAAGCTTACAGGAGCGGGGCCCAGCGAACGTAATTATCAAGATGGGGAAGCGCGGAGCCTTCGTGGCGGGCGCAGACAAAACGCGACAGACGGTCCCATCATTCAAGGTGCGGGTTGTGGACTCTACCGCAGCGGGAGACGCATTCAATGGTGGGTTGGCAGTGGCTCTGATGCAAGGGCTGGGGTTGAAAGAGGCGGTTCGATTTGCCGCAGCCGTGGGCGCGTTATCCGTCACGCGAGCTGGGGCTCAACCTGCCATGCCAACTGCCGCGGAAGTGAAGAAGTTTTTGAAGGGACAGCTGAAGGCGAGGCCCGCCCGCTCCCGCAAGTAATGAGACCACCACATCGCGCACACTGGAGTGGGATTCACTAAGGATGAGTATGAGGCACAAACTGACCATCGCAATCTGTGTGTTAGAGGCAAAAATTAATCGCGCAGGTCATGGGCGTCGCATGGTGTTGCTATGCAAGAGTTCGATGTCACCACATCCAAGTTCCAATGTGGTTGAGCGGTAGTTTCCGATCTGATACCGTCCCGCTGAGGGAGTCAATATGAAACGCTCGGAGCTGAATCGCTACATTGCAGAAGCAGATACATTCTTTGCAAAGAATCATTTCATGCTGCCGCCGTATGCACAGTGGACCCCGCAGGATTGGGAGGCCAAGGGTTCCGAGGCGAATGAAATCCGCACCCAGCGACTGGGTTGGGATGTGACAGATTTCGCATCGGGAGATTTCCGCCAGACTGGCCTAACGATCTTCACGCTGCGGAATGGATTGTCGCCGGAGGGCGAGCCTTCCAAAGTGTATGCTGAAAAAATTCTCCATGTTCGGAACGGACAGATTACGCCCTTTCACTATCACGCCAGCAAGATGGAAGACATCATTCACCGGGGTACTAAGGGGTCGCTGGTTGTTCGGCTGCACAATTCCACCGAAGACGGCGGTCTCGCGGAAACTCCAGTCTTTGTTACCTGCGACGGAGTTCGACTTCGTGTGGACGGCGGCGGTACGGTGACGTTGGGTCCAGGCCAGTCGGTGACATTGCCGCCGTTTCTGTATCACACCTTCTATGCGATCGACGGCGATGCGCTGATCGGCGAAGTCTCCTCGATGAATAATGATGATACGGATAATTTCTTTCTCGATAAGCTGCCGCGCTATCCTGCTGTGATTGAGGATGAAGCTCCGACTCGCCTGCTTTGCACTGAATATCCTCTTGCGTCCTAAGGCGCGCATAAATTCGAAATCTAGCAGCCGCGATCAGTACGACACGATGCGAGGTGCGGCGCCGTTTTGTAGAGGCAGGGCTGCCCACCCGGTTGGCCCCGGCCGCCACAGCGGGATAGCCCGATTCAGGATGGGACTCGTTCATCGGCTGGATGGAACCGACCTTGTGATATGGATTCAGCGGCAATCGACCCAACCGTTACACATCCAGGTGATACGGGCGGGAGATATCCACTGAGACATGACTATAAGCTCACTTGGCTTCGAGTGCGAGGTCGCTGGCTACCACTCAAGTTTGTCGGGAAAATATTCCGCAATCAGATCCTGATAGTAGGGCAGAATCTCCGGCACGTTTGGTTTCGCGGCGCCCTTAGAATACAGATCGTAGGGGTTAAACTTGCGAACCCATGCAAACATTTCCTCATCGTGAGCAGTCATCAAGTGACGATAGGCGCCATGCTTATGGGCAGAGTAGAAGGAGTGATACCGCAACATGTAGTGAGCGGCTTCCGGCAGATAATTTTTCGTCACCTGGTAGATGTATTCATCATGTCCCCAGGACATGTGGACATTTTCTAATCCACAATGGGGTTCATAAATGCCATACAAATCTTGATAGATCGGATTCTGTGAATCAGGATTGTCGCGGAAATATTCAGAGTAGACAATTTCGTTCGAGTAGGCACATCCGACGGGGAAGGTATCGCCGACCACCGCCCATTGCGGCTCACCATACAGGCAAAGAACTTTTCCTAAGTCATGAATGAAGCCGGTGAGAATGAACCAGCGTGGATGGCCATCATTACGAATTGCCTCCGAAGTTTGCAGCAGGTGATCAATTTGTGACAAGTCTGTATCGGGATCGCTATCGTCGACCAGAGTGTTCAAGAACTCCGCCGCTTCCCAGACCGTTTTCTTTTCTCTACGCAGCGGCAGATATTCACGCTCCTTTGACTGGACGAACTCGACAGTTTGCAGCGCATGATTCTGCCGATAGAATTCTGCGACACCGGGATTGGCATCAGGGTCGTATTTGCGAAAATCTTCGCGATCCTTATTTTGCTGGTAGCGAGATGCGACAAAGTCGTCCCAGTCATCGAGTTTTTTTAGCGGATTTTCTGCGGTCTGGCGATTCATGAATCAACTCCGGGCAAACGAGTGACCTCATCATACGGCGTCGCAGACAGGCGCAGCAAATCATTTTCATGCAACTCAATTGCATAGTTCCCGGTGTGCTATGGCCGAATAGAATCACATCGGAATTGACACGAGAGGAACGCACGGCTACCGTAATTTAGCTCGAAAGTATTCTTATGCTGAAGGCCATTCTGACTGATAGCCACTTCTGGATCCCGGTCGCGGTACTGCTGATTGGCATCGCACTCTTGTTGTATTTGCGCTAAGGGGGGATAGACTTGGCCAACGTAGATCGAGCATCGCGCGCTTTGCAATCAACCCATGGCGGCGGAATTATTTGCGGTCTGGCTGCGGGTGCGTGGCTGGGAGGTGCGGAAGTCCCGGTCAAGATTGCCAGCCCGACCATTTCTCCCTTTGCTGTTTCACTTTGCATGGTTGCCGGCGTCTTTGTGGCGCGGTGGACGATTCCCGCATTGCTGAAGGGGAGCGATTACATTTTCGCGGACCTGAAAGAAAATCGGCATCTGGTCGTCTGGGGAGTGTTGGCAGGGGCGCTGTGGGCGGTTGCAAACACTCTGACTGTTTTTGCCATCCGTGATGTAGGTCTGGCGATCGCCTTTCCCCTCTGGAACACGAACTGCCTGGTTGGAATTTTCTGGGGATGGCTGTTGTTCAACGAACTACGTGGCGCTAGTGCAGGAAATTGGCTGAAGGTACTGGGTGGAACGCTGGCGATCTTGCTTGCAGCACTGATGCTGGCGTACAGTTCGACGCACGGTTCGCGGATCGCTCCCACACACGCTCACGAAGGGATTCTGGCTGCCGCGGGCGCTAGCCTGCTGTGGGGAACAATGTATATCCCCTACCGCAAGGCGTATCTCAGCGGTATGAATCCGCTCTCATTCGTCACGGTATTTACGGTTGGAGAACTGGGGATGATGCTGTTGCTGACTGCCGGGCTGGGCGGAGGATTTCAGTCGCTGGTAACACAGTTGAAGTCGGCTCAGACGGCTATCTTCTGGTTGTTTCTCGGTGGTTTTTGCTGGGTCATCGGCGACCTGTTCCAACAGTATTCGACTAAGTATTTGGGAATTGGCCGGGCCATTCCTCTTTCCAACACCAACCAATTATGGGGCCTTGCCTGGGGAGCTTTGGTCTTTGGCGCGCTGGCAGCTACGGGAGTTCTCCATCACGTCCTGATCATCGCGGGCTCAATCGTGATGCTGCTCGGCACACTGGCAATCAGCACTTCTGTCGCGAGCGATGAAGAGCGTTCGGCAACACAGCATGCAATACTCCGCGAATGCGAGAGGTATTCTCTGGATTATCTCCGCGTACTGAACGCCCAGACCGGACGAGATTCGACGTCTACTTCCAAAATGGATCGGCGATGGTGGGATTACGCCATTGCGATTCTTGCAAGCGGAGTATTTGTCGTACTCGCGGTGAAAGCCGAACGCCCTCAGCTTTCCATGCACATGTTCTGGGCTGACGGGCTCTTACTTCTTTTACTGCTCACCTTTCTTGGCGCTGGGTGGTGGCTCTGGAAGATGACACGATTCTGCTAAAGCTCAAATCTCCAACACTCTTTGCCAGCGAAAATAGATGGCCACGGGCTGGTGCATTCATGAAGCACCCGGATCGGGACGAACATAAGAATCGTCGCGCGGACCCCTCAGACTGATCTTCGCGCATCTTAATAAGAAGTGATGCAGTGCGCGCCAATGTTGGTGCGAGTCATCCTTGCCGTTCGCGCAATTTACGTCGGCTAACACGATGTCTCTCGGTGCTCATCCGCTGGAGTTGTTGCCCGAAAGCGTGAGCAACCGCATTCGCGTTACATCCTGCATGAATCCGGCGAAGCTAATCCTCATGGCCTAAAAGTGAGGTTTCCGAGCGCCTCCCGGTTGCTGTAATGAGTTTCAAGTTCCGCATGCAAGCGAGACAGGTAATTAGGGAAAATCCCATCGCGTCGTTTCTGTGCGCCCAAACCTTAAAGTTATGGAGAAAATAATATGGCAATGAAAACTGTAGTCGTAACTGGTTCCTCAGCGGGCCTTGGGCGGGCGATTGCCCGTGAGTTTGCAAAAAAAGGCGCAGCCGTGGCGCTGCTGGCGCGAGGAAAAGCCGGACTGGATGCCGCCGTCCGCGAGATAGAAGCTATGGGCGGAAGAGCGATTGCTATACCAACCGATGTGGCAGATGCCAATGCGGTGGAAGCGGCCGCACAGGCGGTGGAGGAGCGGCTAGGACCCATCGATGTCTGGGTAAACAACGCCATGGCCAGCGTGTTTTCGCCGGTGCGGCAGATGAAGCCTGAAGAGTACAAGCGCGCGACAGATGTTACCTATCTCGGAGTGGTATACGGTACCCTGGCCGCGCTGAAGCGGATGTCTGAAAGAAATCGCGGCACGATTGTTCAAGTTGGCTCGGCCCTGGCGTATCGCAGTATCCCGCTGCAATCGGCGTACTGCGGCGCGAAGCATGCGATTCGCGGATTCACAGATTCGCTGCGCTGCGAACTGATCCACGAAAACAGCAATATCCGAGTGACCATGGTGCAGATGCCGGCGATGAATACCCCGCAATTTGGATGGGTCAAGAGCAGGCTCCCCAACCAGGCGCAGCCCGTTCCTCCGATCTATCAGCCGGAAGTATGCGCGCGCGCAGTGGTGTGGGCGGCAAGCCACAATCGGCGCGAAGTCTACGTTGGAATCCCAACGGTGGGTGCAATTGTCGGGAACAAAATTGCCCCCGGCCTGCTGGATCGTTACCTGGGTCGCACCGGATATAAATCACAGCAGACATCGCAAAAGAAAGATCCGTCGCGCCCCGATAATCTTTGGTCGCCGGTAGACGAAGAGCAAGACCGGGGGGCGCATGGACATTTCGACAACAAGGCCCATAGCTTCAGCTTTCAAGTTTTTATGGACCTGCATCGTTGGCAAATCGTGGCCGGACTGGGAATTGCAGCGAGCTCGATCGCAGCCCTCGTGATGTCGTCCAGAACAAGCGATTCCAATCGAGATTTGGACGAGGGCGGCAATGCGCCCTTCTCGCGCAATGTGCGCACACACGAGGTCGCCCGCATGGAGCGATCGGTTTCGTAGCCGCTCTTCTGGAAGTGCTCTTCAAGAAGCAAATTCACCGAGTGCAGCACTTGCATTGGGCAGGGCTGCACCTTTTTGGTCAGCCCCGCACTAGCCTTTCGGGCGCGCCATCACAAGGTGTGAAGAACGCGCCATTCCACCGGCCTGCTGCTGGGTGTGAGCCAATCCACGAGCTAGATTCCTGACAGTAATCCAGAGGGTGCAGTGGGCCGCGTTCCCATCCACTCACGATTCTGACGGGTAAGTCGATTCACAATTTTGTAGCGATCTCCGCGGTAGGTCGACTGCACATGCTCGATGGGCTGACCGTTTTGCAGGTAAGAAATTCTGGTAAAGAAGAAGACCGGACTACCCTTGGCAATACGCAGCAACTTCGCGACGTCTTCATTGGCCAGGGCGGCCTCTGCTACTTCATCCGCAACGAACATGTTGATGCCATATCGTTCCGAGAGGAACTCATACAACGAGTGGCGAGGATCGAATTTATCCAGTAAATCCGGGCATGCGCGCAATGGCAGCGAACTTGTTTCAATTCCCATGGGGACACTATTCGCCTGGCGAATGCGCTTCAGATGGATGATCTTTTCCCCGTCTGGGAGGCGTAGCGCCTCGATCACCTCCGCGCTGGGTTGCTGTATCTCAAAAGCGAGCACCTTCGATCGCGGCATCGTTCCCCGGGCCTTCATGTCTTCACTAAACGACAGCACCTGGCGAAAGTCCTTCTCCAGTTTGATCCCAGAAACGAAGGTTCCTTTTCCTTGGCGGCTGTAAACAACGCCGAGCTCGCAAAGTGATTTGATCGCCTGGCGAACGGTCATCTGGCTCACTCCCAGGGTCGCAGCAATCTCCTGCGCGGAAGGAATCGACTCTCCGGGCTTGAACGCTCCAGATCGGATTTGCTCCAGCAGGCGCTCCTGAATTTGACGATAGAGAGGGATGAAGCTGCCATGGGTAAGCTGCGGTAGGGAGGACATTGTTCGATTCATTTCGTGGTCAATCCATCGGAGCAAAGTTTTTTACCAGGCGGCCAAAATCGCACGGGTCCCTCCCGCGTATGTTCCTAAAGTTCCCGGACATGCCGAACCTGTTGCTCCGGTGACGACATCAGGGCAACTGCTTTTTTGAAATTGGACACACATCCCCGGGCCACGGCAAGGCTGCTGTAGTAATCGTTGTAGCGAAATCCTGTTTCGCCGCGCCACATCGGAAAAATCGCGCAGGCATCCATCCACCGCTCAAATACAGAAGTGATATCGAGGTACGTGTCCGGAACAAATCCAGAAGCGTCTTCCCAGTTGTCATCGAAAAACAATTTCGCGACAGAGTGGGCCGGCAGCTTTCGCACGATGGCCGGAAGTGCGGCATAAAAAATTGCGTCTTGAACAATGTCGTAACAAGCCTGATGATCCTTGTGCCAGCTTCCTCGCCAATGGGTCACGATGACATCTGGCTTATATTGCCGAATGAAATCGCACACCGCAAATTTCGCCTCATCGTTGACTGGAATTTCTCCATCGGGATAGGTAAGGAATAAGGCCTCGGCGCCGACCGAGTGCGCGGCTTTGTTGGCCGCCTCACGCTGCGCCACTCCGTATTGTTTGGGAGGAATCGTGGCAGAACCGTTTTCGCCGGATGAGAGACTCAGCAACGAGCCTTTTCCTCCTTGATGAACCGCGAGCGCGATCGGTGCGCCCATGGCAAAAAAAGCATCTCCCGGATGGGCAGCGATTGCCATGATATTGGAAGGCGTGCCCTTTGATCCGGCAGTCTCGCTCGATGGACGCCCGGGCATTGTGCCAGCCTGCAGCGAACTTGCGCCCATGGAAAGAGCCGCTACGCTGGCACCGGCCTCTTTCAAAAACTTCCTTCGCGTCGATCCAGTCATGCCTCACCTTTCGCGTTGCACTTATGCGGCGACTTGCGGAGGGAACGCTAATGCCGAAAGTGACGAGGGACTTGAAGAATCCGCGCCTGCGAATCAGCCAGTTGCCCTTCGCTAGCAATCTTCTCAGAAACTCATCTAGAAGACTAGTTGACATAAATTATATTTCAGCGATAATAATCGTTGCAATCAAAAAAAGCTCCATTCATCGTTGGGAAGGAATATCTATGTCCGCGGAAACTTACCTGGTTCGTGCTGAAAATACCATCTCTGCCATCCGGCAAACCCAAATCAAAAAAATCGAGGAAGCCGCGGCAGTGTTCGCCACTTCTATCAAGGCTGGCGGCAAGGTATATCTCTTCGGCAGCGGGCATTCCGTGATTCCTGTGCTCGACATTTTCCCGCGCTACGGCAGTTTCGTGGGGTTCCATCCCATCTACGATCCTCGCTTGATGTGGTTTAACGTCGTCGGTCCTGGTGGAGCACGCGAGCTGCTATGGCTTGAACGAACGGAAGGCTATGTCTCGGTTGTGCTGCAAAGCTATCAACTGGAGGCGCGCGATTCCATTCTGATCTTCTCTCATGGCGGTCTGAATGCCGCACCCATCGAGATGGCTCTCGAAGCTAAGAAAAAAGGGCTCAGCGTCGTTTCTGTTTCTTCTCATCAGAATCACAAGCAGGCGAAGCCGACTCACTCTAGCGGCAAAGATCTTGCCGATGCTTCCGACATTGCGATTGACAATTGTGTTCCACCGGAAGACGCTCTGGTGGACGTGGAAGGGATCAAAGAGAAATTCGCAGCGGGTTCCACTGTTGCCGCTGTCTCCATCGCCATGGCGCTTGTAGCGGAGACCGGCGTGCGATTGGTACGCTCCGGATCCAAGCCGCCAACGTTTGTGTCCCCCAATGTGGGCCTGCCTGCCGACCACAACCAGAATGTCTTCCGCGCCTACGAGCAGTTTGTGCGCGGCCGCTAAATCGCCTCATGTATTCACGGAACCCATTCCCTGGTTGGCAATCGGTGGGGGCACAATGAATCGTATTTTGACGGGAGCTCTCACGGTCTTTGTGATGTCCGGCTTGGCGCTTGCGCAGTCCCACGCCGCAAGCGCAATTGCCCCAGCCGGCGCCGAGGCCTCTTCCACTTCCAGTGCTTTTTTTCCAATGGCAGTCTGGTATAGCGGAGGCAAAGCGCGGGCTCCCATGCTCGGCCGCGTGGATGCGAACTCCGATCAGCAGTGGGGCCACGATCTGGACCAGATCAAGCAGATGGGCTTCAACACCGTGAAGACCTGGATCGACTGGTCCACGGCGGAACCTTCCGCCGGCGTCTTCGATTTCAAGAATCTCAACCTGCTGATGAAGCTGGCGCACCAGCGCGGCTTGCGCGTGATTGTGCAGATCTATATGGACTCCGCACCTGACTGGGTCGGCCAACACTTTCCTGATGCGCGATTTGTTGATCGAAGCGGCGCAGTGATCACCTCGCAGTCCGCACCTGGATATTGTGTCGACGATCGGGCGCTGCGGGCGAAAATGGTGGAGTTCTATGTCGCTCTTTCCAGGGATGCAAACAAGTTTCCGGCGCTTTACGGATGGGATGTGTGGAGCGAGCCCCACATCGTCAACTGGGCGGAAATTTCTTATTTGAAGGATCCGGAATTTTGCTATTGCCGCTACAGTCAGGAGCGGTTCCGAGAATGGCTGCAAGCGAAATATAAAACGCTGGATGCGTTGAATGCCGCATGGTATCGGCGCTTCACGAGTTGGGATCAGGTCACGCCGCCGCGATTTTCAACCATCCTTTCCTATGCGGATTACCTGGATTGGCGCGCCTTTATTGACGATAAGCTGGCGGAAGATCTGCACACCCGCGTGGTGGCGATTCGCAGCGCCGATCCCGGCCATCCGATCACCAGTCATGCCGACGATCCCGGACTCTTCATTTCTCCCACTGATGGCTACGGCCAGCCCGATGATTGGAAAATGTCGAAGGCTGCAGATTTCTTCGGTACTTCCATCTACCCCAATATGGTACACATGTGGCCGGACTGGATGCTGGCCTCCGGGTTGGACTTTATTCGATCTGCCGGGCATAGCTACGGCAAAGGTTTCTGGATTGGCGAATTGCAGGCTGGCCAGGGCGTCAGCGGTATGAGAATCGCTCAGCCTGTGACCGCGCAGAATGAACAGTTCTGGCTGTGGCAGGTTATCGCGCATGGAGCCCGCGAACTGGCCGTGTATGCGTGGTACCCCATGAGCTCCGGATATGAATCAGGTGGCTATGGCTTAATCAACCTCGACGGCTCGGTGACCGACCGAGCCAAAGCTGCAGGCGCCATCGCGCGCGTCGTCGGCCAGAACGCGGCGGAAATCAATCAGGCGCAACCGGCCCCGGCCCATGTGGCGATTCTGTATGACCGGCTTTCTTACATGGTGGGCGGCACCGAACCGAGCAATGCGGTTCTTGGCAACGCCGAACGCGATTCGCTGTATGGCGTCTATCGGGCATTCTGGAAAGAACAGATTCCTGTCGATTTCGTTAACGCTCCTACGCTTACACTGGCAGACTTGCGGCCCTATAAAATCGTCTTTCTGCCGTATCCCGTGATGCTGTCGAAACAGGTCGCAGACGCCGTAAGGGAATACGTCGCCCAGGGAGGAACTGCGGTGGCCGAAGCGCGACTGGCTTGGAACAACGCACGCGGCTACGCGAGTCCAGTCATTCCGGGCTTTGATTTGGACAAGGTATTTGGCGCGCATGAGACATCGATCCATCCGGAATCTCAACCGCGAATGTTTCTCGATTCGGCGGCATTGCCCGGCTTGAAGAGCGGCGACACCATCGAGGGTGCTGCGTTTCAAGAAGACCTGCAGCCGCTTGCAACCGCCTCAGTATTGGCGAAATTCCCGGACGGCCAACCAGCCATTGTCGAGAACTCCTTCGGTCGCGGCAAGGCCATTCTTGCCGGTTCCTTCATCGGCCTGGCGTATCAACAGAAACAGGACGCCGCGACAGGGAAATTTCTCGTCTCGCTGGCCAGTGCTGCTGGCGTCACCACGCAAATTCGCGTCTCCGGCCCAGGCACGTCGGAGTTGGAAGTTCGTCAGCTCGTCAGTGAAAACGAGCAGTTCATTTTCGTTTTCAATCACGCGGCAAGCGCTGCGAGCGCCACGATCTCCCTGCGCATGCCATGGGGTGTGAAGAGTGCGCGCGATCTCATCAGCGATGAGAAATTAACTTCGCCTGAAATTCAAGCTTCCGCGAATGGTGAAGAAACGGTGCTGCAAAAAGCCCTGGCGCCCAAGGCTATATTGGTAGTTCGGTTGGATAGAAAATGACGGCTCGGGCGAATTCGACCAGGCCGAATCCACAGCAACAAGGAAAAGTTGTGAGACGGTTCGCGCTGGTGGTCGATCTTGGCGGCACAAAAATTGCGGCCGCGCGCGTGGACACTGCCGGCAACATTACGCACCATCTTGTTGCGCCGACTCCGGTCGCTGGCGGCGAAGCTGTCGTTGCTGCCGTGATCGACATTCTGCAGCAATTGCCGCAGCAGGGCGTCTGCGCGCTCGCGGTTGACGTGCCAGGATTGGCTTATTCCGACGGAAGCGTCTGGGCGCCAAATCTTTCTGGATGGAAACGCATGCCCCTGGGGGCGATGCTGCAGGCACACTTTCGCCTGCCAACGCTGGTTGAAAGCGACCGCAACGCTTGTGTGATCGGGGAGGCCTGGCAAGGCGCCGCGAAGAACTGCCGCGATGTCGTGTTTCTTGCGATCGGCACCGGGATCGGCGCAGGCATCATCAGCGGTGGACGTCTTCTGCGTGGCTCGGGCGAACTGGCAGGCTGCCTCGGCTGGATGTCAACAGGCTCTCGCTTCCTTGCAAAATATAAGTCGATCGGCTGTCTGGAATCTCATCTGGCAGGGCCCGCCATCGCGAAGGAAGCCAGCCGGAATCGAAAAAAGGCGACCACGACGCGAGATCTGATTCAGTTGGTTCGGCAAGATGACCCGACGGCGAAAAAAGTGATTGCGCAAGCCGGAGAATATCTCGGGCTAGCTCTGGCGAACCTGGTCAGCATTCTGAATCCGGAGATGATCGTGCTCGGTGGCGGCGTGGCGGCTGCGGGAAATCTTTTGCTAACTCCCGCCCGTGACACAATGCGACAGTGGGCTCAGCCGCTGGCAGGCGGGCAGGTGCGGATCGTTCGTTCTCGTCTGGGTGCACGAGCGCCGCTGTTGGGTATGGCAAAGATGGCTTTCGATCTTGCGTCCGAGTGACGAGTATGGCAAGCCCAACGTCGCGTCGTCACGTTGCGCGAAAAGATCTGCCATAAATAATTTGAGTGCGGCATGACAATGCGAAGTGAAAAAGATGGAACCATTCGGCGCACCACACTTCTGATCACAATCAACGCCTGCATGTTTGTGTTTGGAATTGTCCTGCTGCTAATGGGCTCTCTTCTTCCCACTCTCAAATTCGGCATTGCACGGTCCGGCAGCCTCGGTTCATTTCCCCTGATAGGAATTGTGGTGGCCACAGCACTGGTTGGGCCGGTGCTGGACAAGCTTGGTGCGAAGGCTGCATTGGCCGTGGCACTGGCACTGATCGCATCCGCGCTCGCCGCTATTCCATCGCTCGAAACCTACGCTGCACTCGCCGTTGCCGCATTGATCTATGGCCTGGGAGCGGGCGTGCTCAACGCTGCAACCAACACATTGGTATCCGGTCTCAGCGCATCGGGGAGAGGCGCGGCACTGAATCTGCTTGGATTTTCCTTCAGCGTGGGGGCGGTGGCGGTGCCGCTGCTCATGTCCCTGACGCGAGGAAGATTTTCATCCGCGACCGTAATGTATATTCTGGCGGCCACTTCAGCTGCGATTCTTATCGCAGTGCTGGTACAGAAATTTCCCGCCCCGACACACGCCAGCACTCCGATCTCCAGCCTGCTGCAAGTCCTCCGCCATCCACTCGTCTGGTTGTTTGGCACACTGCTGTTCTTCGAGTCTTGCAATGAAAATTGTATGTTCGTCTGGGCCGGCAAAGTTGCACAAGACCTTCTGCACACCTCCGCACAACGGGCAGAAATTGTACTGCTTGGGTTGAGCGCCGCGTTGGGCGCGGGACGCCTGTTCGCCGTGCTTTGGCTCAAATGGATCGGCGACCGCAATACCGTGCTTTTCTCGGCAGGCATCACTATTGCCGGAGCGATCACCGTACTTAGTTCCGCAACATTCGTCGGCGTGGCCACAGGCTTTTGTATTATCGGCCTCGGGCTCTCTGCCATTTTTCCTACCATTCTAGGAATGGCGGGAGATCGCTTCCCTCGCGAAACCGGGACTGTGTTTGGCGCCATCATAACGGTGGGCCTGGTCGGCGGTGTTGCCGGGCCGATGCTCGGAAGCTGGGCCGCCACGTTCACGCCGGCTATGGTGCTGGCGGTTCCGCTAGTAGCGGCCACGGGTGTAGCGGCCCTTACATGGATCGTGTCCAGCCGTAAGCACGCAATTACCACCAATGATTCATCGATCGTTTCGAATCCATCTCGCGGCGCTTCCGACATTCCATAATTCGCTCGCCACCTTTCAAGCCTGAACGCTTGAAACCATGAGGCGTTGCGCTGGAGAAAATCACTGGACGAAATTCTTGCACAGCCACATGTCGCCAGCGAAATATCTTCCGATCGGGCGTCAATACTTCCAGTGGGTTCGCCCCTGCAATAGCCAATCGGCGAAATCACCTCTGCGGACAGGTCCAGTGCGAAGAGAAATCTTCAGGCCTGCCGCCGCTACATCGCGCCATGTGGGGGAGGAAAGTCCCTGCAGCGTGTTCAACGCATCACTGCTGATGGTTGCTGCCAGGTTAGATCGCTTCAACGCGCCGACAATTTCCGCGCCGGAAAGAAATTTAGTGGCTCCAAAATGTAATGAAGTCGAATCCGCTTGCAGCCAGGAATAGGTGGCAGCCAGTTGAGCGGCCTGGAACCATGGTGATTGGCGGGTGACATCGTCAAACCAGAAAATGGGCTGGCCATCCTGGACAAGCCAACGCTGCAAACCTTCCATCTGCGTTGGATCGGCATCGATTTGTCTCGGAGTCGTCTGGTGATGGATCGACCACACAACCGTAGCGCCGGCAGCCTCTCCAATGGCCCACTCCGTAGGGTGGAGCCGGTATGCACCGTTGGTTATGTGAGTTGTGCCGATGTTTTTCGAAGCGGCCAGCAGGTTGTCGGAGGCTTTGGGAATCAGCGCCCCGAGCGGGATTTCGTAGGGCTTCGACGCCGAAGTAAAGTCCTTCCGTCCACAACTGTGGATGTCAATGGGATATTGCCCGATGCCAACGCTATCGGGATAAAGCTGTGCACGCGCGCCCGGCTGAAACTGCACCGCCAGATCCTGTTCGACGATGGTTCGTAAAGCTACAATTCGTCGCGACTCGCGGATATACGGCTGTTGCGCCAAACCGTCAGCGCTGCCCATGGATTTCTTTTCCAACTGCAGCTCAGGATATCCATATCCTGAGCCGTCGTCTCGCTTCACGTCATGTTGAAGCCACCACGCAAAACCCAGAGACACCCGCTTGCCTTGTTGCAGTGCGCTGGCTTGCGCCAATGGATCGGTTGACAGCAATCTGGAATCGCAATAATCATTGCTGTCCCAATTGATCATGCTCAAATCTCCGGCAAAGGCTTTCGGGGAAAATTGCGCGGCATCGACTGAACGCCGATAGGTCCAGAATGATCCCGGAGTACCCGCAGTCTTTGCAAACATGCCATAGGTCAGCAGCCTTCCGTTTCCATAGTCGACGGTCAAGGTGTAGTGATGCTGCAGCGCTTCATAATAGGTCGGCGCAGTACCCGCCTGGACGGTGCGGTTTGTCTTGACCAGCATGAATGGGTAGGTGAAACTTTGAATTGCATCTGGGTCCGCGACAAGCGGTGCGTTCGGCTCGCTGGTTTCACTCCTCGCCTCCGCTCCCACGCGATAGGGCAGGCCGGCGAGTTGAATCAGATCTCCCCACTCTGTCGCATCGATAAAATACTTTCCCTTGAGACGAAGCCAACCTTGATTCGCAAAGTCGTAGGCCAGCACACTTTGGATGGAGCGGCCACTGCGCTGCACTCCTGTAGGAACCGTATGCAGCCAGATGTGCAGCTTGCCATTTGCAATTGCTGGCTGCAGCATGGACTGCAACGCCGCTAGTCCCGCGCTGGGTTGAAAGCATAGTGTTGAAACCCAGCAATTGCCTGGATTGAAGCGGCTATTCGACACCGAGGCAGCGGAAGGCTTGCGAAATTGGGCGCGATAGAAACCGAGGATGCGACGACGAAGGTCGGTATAAGTTGCCGTCGTGCCCGTGGTTTCAATCCACGGATTCTCATCCAGCGCGGAAACACCTTCTGACGTCATCTGGCCGCCCAGCCACAACGTCGGTTCGGTCAGGCAGACGGTAAGGCCGGATTTGGACGCAGTCAGGGCCGCGCTCGCTCCGCCCATGCCTCCGCCAATGATCACTACATCGCAGGTGGAGTCGTGTTCCGGGCCGGCAACTGGACGCACGAGGGCCTCAGCGGGATCGCCGTCCGCACGAACCTTAAGCACATCCAGTAAGAGTTTGGAACCGACACCCTCAGTGACCGCGACTCCGCGTCCGGTGTGGCGCGTTGCCGCGAAAGATGAGGTGACAACACAAGACATCAAGCAAACGAATGCAACGACGCTCCAATAATCAGAGGGCATTGAACACCATCTATACCTTGCGGAAGCGCGGCGGCGGCGAACCTGAGAGACTCAGTCGATTCATGTTGTGTTAGTCCAGTTCCCACGGGGCGTTCACCCAGGTTTCAATCTGATGCGAAGCCTCGGTTTCCGTCCCGGATTCGCAGAGGATTAACATGCTGAGCGAACGGCCGCTATGGATGGGAAGAGTGAGAGCGCCGTCGGCGACGACTGGGTTGAAACGTTCATCCTGCTTCCAGCTCCCACCTGTTATTTGCCCGACCAGTACGACCGGAGAACGCCACTGGCTTGCTCGCGGCACCCGTATGGTTCCTTCACCCATTGGGAGTATCATGATGCGCTGCGTGGTGCGCAGCGAGTCCAAGGCGAATGAGATTGCCATGAAGTGGAGATTACTTCCAATTAGTAGCTCATCATTATCGAATACGTCCGCAGATGACTCAACGGCGTGAATGCCTGACTTAGAATCACCGACCAGGGCTCCCGACATCCATGGCTTCAACGTAAGCTTCATGTTGCGGCCGGCGAAGGGAACAACGAAAGCTTGCGCATCCTTATATTTATCGTGGTTCACCAGAACAAGAATTTCGCGAGCATCTTGAGACGGAACACGGAAGACATGGACAGGCGCATCCTCGGGCTCGATTGTTTCCGCTCTCAGACTGAAAGACGCCGCTATCTGGCGATAGAAGAGATGCGCATATTTCTGAAATCGCGGATCGCCATGCAATTCAATCGGATCGCTGCTGAAGATGACTCGACCCTGGCCACGCTTGAATTCTGTGACGATGGGAGTTCCATCTCTTGCTTCCAGCAATAAGTCGGCGCCGGCTAATCGAGTGGCGATTCCTGGAGCCGCCATATATTTCGGCCATTCAGAATTGTGTGGGTCGGTCTCTTCGGCGCCCTTTTGGTAAGCAATATTGGGGAACCGCTCCGAGACAAATTCAATTCCGCAGAGGCTCTTCAACCTATCCGTGCGCGTGCGCTGCCGGGCGGAGTCATAGCTGATGTCGCCGGAAATATAGAGATGTCCTCCTTTGTCCACAAAGTCTGTAAGTCGCGTCACGATGGTGTCACTTGGGCAATAGGGAAGTGGATAGAAAATGGTCGAGACCTTTGGGGGAATCGCATCCATATATTGATCGGAGAGAGTTGCAAAGCGAACCCGGGCATCCAGCAGCAGGCGAATACTATTGAGTTGCCCCTCAATCACCTGGTCGCCCTGGCCGCCCATGCGGTTTTCACTGGCTAATAAGACAAGGGTGTCGCTTGTCTCGTATTTTGGCCGAAGACGGCGGAACAGCAATCCGCTATTGCGATAGAAGGCGCGCACATCACGGCCAACCAGCTCGTTGGGATAATTGATTCCCCATTCAAAAGGAAGGTCGACGGGATACTTCCAGCACCAGTTTTGAATCTTTGAAGCACCCAATGCAAACGCATAATGCGCAACCGCAAGGAAGTAGGCTTGCTCATACTCTTCCGTGCGAGCTTCGATGTAATATCCGGTAGCCTCCCACGCCGGATGCGTCTTAACTCCAAATTCTCCGACATTGATTCCCTTGCCACGAACGCTCTGATCTAGAAACCGGCAAACCTGGGGAAATCTGTAGTAGTCCTCATCCTTGTCAGCAAAGTAACCGAAGTTCGCCAGTTCCAGTTTTCCAAGCGCGCCGACCAAATCAATTCCATCCGATGGAGTCTGATAAAACTCGGCAGTTACAGGATGGTTCGTATCTACTTTGCGAATCGAATCGTAGAGTGCATTTAACCAGCGTTCTACAAGCATCGAGCGAAACCGGAAGTCATCGAGCGTGCGCACATCTCGCCAATCATCGGTGCCGCGGCGTATTGTCAGTTTTCCAATGGCAGCTTCTGGAGGAGAAATCTTCCAGGCGTTTCGAAGAGTCT
Organism: uncultured Acidobacteriota bacterium; assembly: GCA_963737095.1. Lineage (GTDB taxonomy): Bacteria > Acidobacteriota > Terriglobia > Terriglobales > Acidobacteriaceae > JAKAAZ01. Next base: position 374,209 of record CAVTRK010000005.1, on the reverse strand, counting down.
GGTCTGAACCGTATTTATCCTTTAGAAACTGGTTATAAAGAAGCTGTAGATCCGGCAAATTCGGATCGTGCAATTCGAGATCGCCGTTCAGGTAGTACATGATGCCGGCGGCGTCTTTGTAGCGCGCCGCAAATGCCTCGACGTACGCTTGCTGGTCTGCAAGGTCTTTATTGTCCACCGCTGTATTGCTGAAGATTAGAAGGCCAGGAAAGAATGCGCCGCCAGTTCGCTGCGTATTCAGCAGCATGGCATCGATCCATCTCCACCAAGTTTCGGTGGGTCGCTGCTGTGGCCCACGTAGTCCCATCAGATTTTCATACACATCGATGCATGAATCCCTGCAACCCCTCGCGTCCTCATACCACGTGAGAGCGTTTTCGCTTTGATCCAGAAAAGTGTGCAGGTAATCGTCTGTGCCCTGCAAAAACAAGCTTCGACCCTGCACCTGAAAATAGTTTTCTTTGAAATGAAAAGGAAGTCCCGCGGCTAGTGTTTCTGGCTTCCAGATGTTGAAGCCGGTCTCGATCTGATCGATTTCGTCACCATCGAAAGATAGCGTGACGACGACACGGTATAACTCGTCAGAGGAGTTAGCGGGTTTCCACGATATTTCGACGGGCACCGTTTGTCCCGGCGTTAGTCTCACATTTTCGATGGTCTGAAAAGCGGGCTTGTCACTTACGACCGGTAGTACGGTCCAGCGCAAGGTAAGTGAAGCCGCCTGCCGTCCGAAGTTACTTACCAGCACTCGCATGGCAACCGATTCTCCGGACCTATATGAGGCATAGTTAGTTTCACAAGAATGTAGATAGCATTTTCTGGCAAGCGACAATGAGCTAGCTTTCAGGACCCGGCGTCCTAATTCCGATTCGTCACCGAATATGTCGTGGTTATCGACACCAAAAAAGACCCATGTGCCGCGCGCATAGGCACCTCGCGCATTGTGCACCATGGCCCCGGCGGCTCCACGATTGTTCCCTGCTGCGTCAACGGCACGCAGCAACGGAATCCAGCGAGCATGATTCATGCCCAACACCGCGCTGGCGGCATACCCATCGAACGCCCCAGTAAGTATGTGGTCAGAGCTAAGCACGGATTGGCCTGGCGCCACCTGGATCGCAGTGGCGCGTTTCAATCGAAAATCGGCGTCAAACATTCCAATCTGCGTTGGCGACACTTGTAAATCGTCCTGCGGAAATCCGAGGGCGGTGTTGATCCGGATTTGTGGCGAACGACTCTCAAGACGGAAACCTGTACCCCAAATACTGCCGGTAGCGTTCATCAAACCTATGCGCACGCGCAGCTTCACGCAGGTTGGAATCAAATAGAAAAGGCGTTCGACCTTGTGCCAATCCGTAGAAGTTTGAAGTTCCTCGAATGTTACTTTGGCGGCGTAGGCCGGCTCGCCGGTGCTGTCGAGTTGTTCGACGCCAACATAGGCGTAACCGTTGGGAGATGGTTGGATTTCCTGTGCACGGATCCATGCTTCGAAGAAAAATTGCTCGCGGTCGCCACTCGCTTCCAGCTCAAAGGTCCAATCCGCAGCTTGACCCCAGAGGTTTGCAGGAATTGAGACGCGCGCGGCAGGCTGCGACTCAGCTGTCGATGGCGATTGCATGTTTTCGAAAGTCGCACGATCCGCATCGGAGGCTTTCCATCCCGATCCATCTTGAGACAAAGTGGGTAGCAGGTTAGGACCGCTCCCTAGCTGCACTTTCTCGTCATAGAATTCCCATCCATTCGCGGCGGGGACGACCGGCGATTGAAAGGCATATCCACCGGTGGTAAAAAGATCCCCTCCCTCAGCCATAAAGGATTCGACCGACGACAGAGCGGGCAAGGGAAAGCTTTCTCCGTAGGGAAGCACCAGCAAATCAAAACGCGCGCGATTGAATTGCCCTGAATCAGCCAATTGCTTCGCGGTGAGAAACTCGACGCTATGTGTCTCGCTCAGTCCACGAGCCAGCGAGTTCGGGTTGGAGGCCGCGCCGCGCACTTGTAGATTATCGCGGAGGATTGCTGCCGCAAGGTGCGTGCGACCTTGCAACTTCAATCCGTCTGCGTGCGCCCACTGTGCGGCCTGCCAGTAGTCGACGACGTCGCTGAAATCGGCCGGCCGATCTCCTTCTACAAAGGTCAGATCAGAAAACCACGCGCTCCCTGAGGCTCTGTAAACGCCCAACACCACCTCAAACCAATCGGTGGTCGGCAGGCACAGGAATGAATGCGAGAATCTCTGCCAGTCGGCGGTCCCGGTAAGATTTGCGAACCGCTCTTCGGGAATTTGTTTTCCATCGACAGAAAATTGTGTTGGTCGCCCCTGAAATTCAAACTGCGACGCTGCAAAATAAGCTCCAGCGCCAGGCTCTTCGGCGACAATATCGTTCGTGCGCACCCATCCGCTTAGCGTGTAAGTCTTGCCTACCTCCGGCTCCAGCACCAGGAATCGTGCATAATCCCCGGAATGTGTATGGATTCCCACCGAATGAGAACCCGATTTGCCGGGAGTTGCTTCAACAGCTGCGTGACGTGTGAACTGCCACCCCCAGGCAGACCCTTGAAATCCGCCATCATTTAAAAATGTGATTTTCTTCCCAACGCGCTGGGCAGCCTGACGAATGGCTTCTGGCAGAATCGAACTCCATCCTGGATGACAGATTGCAGCGATTCCGGTGGCTCCAACACCTTGCAGAAAGGCACGGCGCGAGCTGGCTCCGAAAGCGGGCTTCGAGCCATGGGCGTCTGTGGATACATTCTTCACTGCGTTCCTTTCGCCAGAATTTCAAAGACGACAGTCTATTCGACGATGGTCGCCCGGATATTAAAGACCGCGCGATAGCGATCACCGCGATAAAGCGACAGCGAGGCCTCTGCCGGTTTTCCCCGCGCGGTGCGAATGGTACGGGAAATGACAAGCAGGCTTTGACGCGGAGGAACCTCTAGCAATTTCGCCTCGCGCTTTGTAGGAGAAGGCGTCTCAATGATTTCTTCGTCTGACCCAACCTGGATTCCATATCGTTCGCGGAGGGTCATAGAGTGAGGAACGAGCGAAATCAATCCTGTCAAAATCCGGAAACGCCTCCAGGGAGAGCCACACCTGTTCGATCGCAAGCGGGATACCGGTAAACTATACATCTGTACCGGATTAATAAGAAAGATTATGAGCGCCGGCTGAACTCCGGTGAGGCCCGACAAGAATGACATCGCCGCTCGCTGCCTTGAAAGACGCGCTTGTAGTTTCCTGCCAGGCGGCTCCTGGCGATCCCCTTGAAAATGTCGACACGCTGCGGCGAATTGCCTTGGCCTGCCTGCAGGCCGGTGCAGGCGGATTGCGGCTCAATGGTGGGGACTGTATTGCCGCAGTTCGTTCCGATACAAAAGTCCCAATCATCGGATTGAAAAAGTCTTATTCAGGCGGTCGGCTTCGAATTACGCCGGACTTTGCTGCAGCCGTAGAGCTGACCAACGCCGGTGCGGACATTATTGCACTCGATTGTACGAACCGACCTTGGCCTGGTGGCGAGCCCTGGCAGCGGCTGGTCGAGCGCATCCATCAGGAACTGCAGCTTCCAGTGATGGCCGACATCGCGACACTTGAAGAGGCGCGTGCTGCGGCTGAGGCCGGGGCGGATATGATCGGTACCACGCTGCATGGCTATACAGAGGAGACTGAACACGCTCATGGTTTCAGCTGGAGTTTGCTCGCCGATGCGATCCGGGAAACAGGACGTCCCCTGATTGCCGAGGGTCACATCGAAACTCCGGAAGACGCTCAACGAGCCATCATGGCCGGTGCCTGGTGCGTGGTTGTGGGATCGGCGATCACGCGACCTGGAACCATCACATCCGGCTTCGTCCGCGCGGTGCGGCAACGGCATAGGTCCGGGTGCGTGATTGGTGTGGACATCGGCGGAACATGGATTAAAGCTGGGTTGGTCGACCGGGAAGGGTACATTCGCTTTCCGGCGCGCGTTCCCACAGATGCACCTGGAGGGCGCGAAGCCATTGCCGCCGCTACCGCTGCCGCCATCGACCAAGTGCTACAGTCTGCACGTCAGCACGATGTGGAGCCCGTTGCGCTGGGTATTGCCAGCGCTGGAGTCATCGACGTTTCTGCAGGAACCGTCTTTGCCGCTACGGAAAATTTACCTGGATGGACGGGGTTCGATCTGCGCGCATTTGCTGAAAAGAAATTTCATCTGCCAACTTGGATAGAAAACGATGCGCATGCGGCAGTCCTGGCAGATATGCATTTCGGCTCTGCTCGCAACTTGCAAAGCTTTGCGGCCATCACGATCGGCACCGGGATCGGGGGCGGTATCGTTGTCGACCGCAAGTTGATACGTGGCCGGCATGGGTTCGCGGGCTCGTTTGGACATACGATCATTCGACAGAATGGCCGGCCCTGTACTTGCGGACGCGCAGGATGCCTGGAAGCCTACGTCTCCGCCTCGGCGTTGGCGCACGAATTCAAAGATCGGTCCGAAGTTGATATGAAAGCCGATTCATTGAATGACGCAGATGTGGCATGGAAGGTGAGCCAGCTCGCAGACGCAAATGATTCCGTCGCTCGCCAGGCATATTTTGCCTTGGCTGGGTATCTCGCCGAGGGCATCGCCATTTTGTTCAACGTACTTGACCCAGAGACAATCGTTGTTGCAGGAGGATTAGTCGAGGGGAAACCGTGGTTCACCGAGGAGGTTGAAAAGCGAGTCGCGCAAATGCTGCACTTCGGAACGCTTCGCAATCCTCGTGTCCAACTGGCAACCGCCGTGAACGAAGCCGGAGTATTGGGCGCGGCCGTGGCAGCGTTTCGTTGCATTGCAGTAGTTGAAGGCAAAATACTCAGCGTTCGCTAAAAGGGATACCAGCCGCGCTAACCGGAAGGGGCATCGATCAACGTGACATTCGTACGTGGTTCTGGGCATCACCTTTGCGCTTATCGCCGGCGTAATGAACGGGATATTTACGTTGCCTATGCGATATATGGGGCGCTGGTCGTGGGAGAACGTTTGGGGCCTGTTCATCCTGGTTTGCTGCGTCATCATGCCCATCGCGATTGCATGGACGACGGTTCCAAATTTCGCGGCAGTCATCGCGCAAGCTCCGCATCGTGCAGTTGCATTGGCATGCGTTCTAGGCTTCGCCTGGGGATTCGGCGCCATCATGTTTGGCCAGGGAATCAGTGCCGTCGGAATTTCCATGGCCAATACCCTGGTGCTCGCGATCAGCGCCTCCTTCGGCTCGTTCATTCCGATTCTGTTATTGGCGCCTGAACGCCTGCATCAAGCGCAAGGCAAAGTGATCGCTTTGGGAGCCGTGATTGGGATTGTCGGCATTGCCTGTTGTGGGTACGCCGGCTTTCTGAAAGAGAAGAGTCAAAAGAGTGACACAGACGTCTCTCGTGGAAAAATGGTGGGCCACGCCCGGCCATTTGCGATTGGACTGTTATTGTGCTCTGGATCAGGTCTGCTTTCGGCTGTGTTCAATATCGGCTACAGCTCGGCGCAGCCTTTGCTTGCGACTGCAGTCCACATGGGCTACAGCGCGTTCGCGGGTTCAAACTTGATTTGGCTGCTGATGCTGGTCGGCGGTTCGATACCGAATTTATGTTTTTGCGCTTATTTGATGCGGAAGAACAAAAGCTGGACAAAATATCGTGAACCAGGCGTCGCCCATCTCTATGTGCTCGCCATCCTGATGGGCTTATTATGGGGCGGAAATATTTTTGTGTATGGCTTTGCCTCCCCTGCGCTGGGAAAGCTTGGGCCGGCGATCGGATGGCCGTTGACTCTGATCTCCGGTCTCGTCATTGCAAATGTTTGCGGATTTCTGATTGGCGAATGGAAATCCACCAGACAGAAAGAACAACGGTGGATGGCAGCCGGACTGGTCGTTCTCTTAGTCTCGATTGTCACGCTTGGATGGTCCAGCACACTCAGGTAGGTTTGTGCCATCCATCCGTGGTGCTGCAAGCTGCAGCGACTCCATGAGCGCCTGACTGTTTGGACGGATGCTAGTTGCAGGTGTTAGATTTCCATCTTTGATGGCTTGTGATTCCGCAGGGAGACTCTCTCGTCACTCCTGGAGGTTGAGTTGAGTTATCTTCGACGCGCATTCTTCTGCACATTTCTCTCCTTAGCGCTGATCTCGGCTCCGAATTTGCAAGCTGCGTCACCATCCGAAATGTCGTATGACGTAGTTGTGTATGGCGCTACCGCCAGTGGTGCGATGGCGGCGCTGGCAGCTGCACGTCAGGGAATGCATGTCGTGCTGTTGGAACCAGGCACGCATGTGGGAGGTATGTTGACCGGCGGCCTCTCCGCGACTGACGTCGGCAATCCTAATGTGATCGGCGGAGAAGCGCTCGAGTTCTTCGGACAGGTCGGACGCTATTACGACATGCCGCAATATGGACAGAAAGTTTCGTGGAGATTTGAGCCTCATGTCGGTGAGTCAATTCTGCGCTCCATGTTGCAGCAGGCGAAGGTCGATGTCCGATTCAATGTGCGCATGCGCGAGAAGGATGGAGTTAAAAAATCTGCAGGCCGAATCACCAGCCTGACCACTGAAGATGGCGATGCCTGGAAGGGGAAAGTTTTTATCGACGCGACCTACGAAGGGGATTTAATGGCGGCCGCCGGCGTATCGTTCGCCTGGGGAAGAGAAAGCATCGCGCAATACGGAGAGAGCGTGGCTGGAGTTCGAGCCGAATCTCCAGGACACCAATTCAAATTCAAATTGTCCGCCTATGGTGCGGACGGAAAGCTGCTTCCGGAAATCAGCGCGATAGCCATGGCGCCACCGGGAAGCGGCGACCATGAAGTTCAGGCGTATAACTTTCGGCTGATCCTGACGCAGGACCCTGCCAACCTGGTCCCATTTCCAAGGCCGGAAAAATACGATCCGCACGAATATCAGCTGCTCGCAAATTACCTTCGTGGATTTCAGCAACAGTACGGACGGCCACCTCGGTTGAATGAATTGACGATCCCGATTGGAATTCCAGGTCACAAAGCCGACTTCAACAACAATGGACCTTTTTCGACGGACTATATCGGTAAAGACTGGGCATTTCCCAACGCGTCTTATGCCGAACGCACGGCCATCTGGCAAGATCACATCAATTACACCAAGGGATTTTTCTATTTCCTGGCGCATGATCCGCAGGTTCCGCAACAATTACGAAAAGAGGTCAACACCTGGGGCCTGGCGAAAGACGAATTCACTGACACGGATCATTGGCCGTTTCAGCTTTATATCCGGGAGTCCCGTCGCATGATTGGCCAATACGTCATGACCCAAAAGGACGTTCAAACCGACCGCACCAAGGTGGATGCCATTGGCATGGGGTCATACAACATGGATTCCCACAATTTTGAGCGGGTTGTTGCGGCGGATGGAAGCGTACAGAACGAGGGCGACACGGAGATTCCGGTACAGCCTTTTCAGATCCCTTACGGCATTCTTGTCCCCAAACAACATCAGGTGACGAATCTACTGGTTCCCGTCTGTGTTTCCGCGAGCCATGTAGCCTATTCTTCGTTGAGGCTTGAGCCGCAGTACATGATCATGGGGCAGGCTGCCGGTGTCGCGGCAAGCATGGCTTCGCCCGCGGATATGCCAGTGCAAGATGTCGACATGAAAAAGCTGCAGGAAAAGCTTCTTCAGCAAGGAGCGATCCTGGAACTCCCTGCGCCTGCTTTGAGAAATGCATTGGAACCATAACACCTGCCGCACACCGAGACTGAGTGAAATCGCGCTGCCCGGCCATAATGCAAGTTCAGAACAAGCGCTCCCCGGGTGTCACGGCGGAAGCAAGCCAAGGCGTTGGAAATAGTGGCGACAGGCACCAGGAGAGTTGCGGCCACCGCTCGACCCGTCAATCTTTTGTTGCAAGTGCATGCAGAATAGCGTCAGTGTCGTAGACGCATCCACCCCACACTCCGCCGCTCGTGTGAATCAGCGCAGCCCAGAGGCGCGTGTCATCCGGCAAATCAGTCTCAGGCGCCAGATCGTTGCGCATAGCCCGCATAGCCAGCCGGCGCGAACCTTCTTCGGCATCGAACCGTTCTGCGGCTTCTCCGACAAAGTTGACCGACCCTTCCAACTTCATCCGGTCGATCACAATTTCAATCATGTCGCCGTCGCGGATTTTGCCCACGTTTCCCCCGGCCAGCGCCTCAGGAGAAACGTGTCCAATACATGCGCCTGTGGAAACGCCGCTGAATCGAGCATCCGTGATGACTGCCACATGTTTTCCATGGGGGAGATGCTTCAGCGCGGAGGTCACTTGGTAGATCTCCTGCATGCCGGAGCCCATGGGACCGCCGCAAATTAACACGAGAATCTCGCCCGGCCGAATCTTGTCGCTTTTGATAGCTGCGATCGCAGACGACTCAGAAATGAACACCCTGGCAGGTCCGGTGGCTCGAAAGATGCCGGATGCATCGAGAAGGGAAGGATCGATCGCCGTACTCTTGATGACCGAACCTTCGACGGCAATATTGCCAACCGGGAAACAGAGAGTCGGCGTCAGGCCGCGCGAACTGGCGCGATCCGGTCCCATGATCACATCGTCGGGATCGATGCCATCCAGGCTTTTGAGTCGTGCCCGCAACGCATGGCGGCGCTCGCTCTGCTGCCACCAATCCAAGCTCTCGTCCAGAGTAGATCCGGAGGCAGTCTTGACGCGAGTATCAATCAAGCCGGCACGCCGCAAATGCAACATCACTTCAGGAACGCCGCCGGCCATAAATACCTGGATGGTGGCGAAGTTTTTCGGCCCATTCGGCAATGCATCGACGAGCCGCGGGACAGAGCGATTCACCTGGACCCAATCCGCTGCAGTTGGCCGCCGCAATCCAGCGTGAAAAGCAATGGCCGGAAGATGGAGCAGCAGGTTCGTCGAACCGCCAAACGCAGCATGCAGCACCATCGCATTGTGGACGGATGCCTGAGCAAGAAAATCGCGAGTTCCCAAGCCGAGCTCAAGCAAGCGCATCAATGCTTTTGCCGAGCGCGCAGCCGCATCCAGCCAGATGGCATGTCCCGAGGGTGCAAGCGCGGTGTGAGGAAGAGAAAGACCCAGCGCTTCGCCGATTACTTGCGCAGTCGCAGCTGTACCTAAGAACTGGCATCCGCCGCCAGGGGTAGCGCAGGTTCGGCAGCCCACTTCCGCGGCGTAGTCAAGCCCAATTTCTCCATGGGCGAATCGCGCGCCGATGGTCTGCACGATGCCGGCATCTTCACCTTTCTCAGGCAACAAGGTCACGCCACCTGGCACCAGCACGGTTGGGATGGATTGCGACGAGGCTAGTGCCATCATCATCGCCGGCAAACCTTTGTCGCAGGTGGCGAATCCTATGGCACCTTTCTTGGTGGGCAACGATCGCATGAGCCGACGGAAAACAGTCGCGGCATCATTGCGAAACGGTAAGGAGTCGAACATGCCCGTCGTGCCCTGGGTTCGCCCGTCGCAAGGGTCGGTGCAATAGGCGGCGAAGGGCACGGCACCAGCGGACTTCAACGCCCGGGCCGCTTCCGCAACAAGCAACCCAACCTCCCAGTGACCGGTATGAAAGCCAAGAGCGATCGGGCTACCGTCTTCTGCGCGAATCCCTCCGTGGGTGCTCAATAACAAAACTTCAGGCCCTGATAATTCTTGCGGCGACCAGCCCATGCCCACGTTCTGGCTGAGACCGAAAAGATTTCCCGAGGGTAACTGCAACAACATCTCCGCAGTCAGCGGCAGTGCGCCCGCCGGCCCGGGAGCATGCGTGACAACGTCGAACAATCCTCGATCCGGATTTTCAAGCACCGATAGAAGGGAGGTTTTATTCATGGGATTGGCGGTGTGAAGTTAATCAGCCTGATATCTCTCATGCGGCCAGCGCGGCTGAGTGAAAGCGGCGCCATCGACCCAGATGGTTTGCCCGGTGATGAAAGAGGCTTGCTCCGTCGCCAGAAAAACAACCAGTTCGCCAACATCCTGCGGCATCCCAATGCGGCGCAATGGAGTGATTTTCGCCCACGCGTCACTATATCCCGGAGCTTCCTGTTCGGTTCGTTCAATCGCAATCGCGCCTGGAGCAACGCAATTCACGCGGATTCCATATGGCCCCAGTTCAACAGCGGCGGCCTTGGTCAGCATCTCTATCCCACCCTTGCTTGTCGTGTAAGAAGCCAAATTTGGAAAGGGGAGTTTGTTGCTTCCTGAACCGATGTTGACGATGACGCCGCTCGATCGGCTTCGCATTCTTCTCCCCGCCGCCTGCGTGCACAGAAAACATCCTTTCAGATTTGTGTCGATCACGCGGTCCCAGTCCGCTTCTTCCAGATCGAGCAAAGGACCCCAGGTCTGTACGCCTGCGTTGTTTACCAGGATGTCGATGTGTTGCCACCGCTTGTCGTATGCGGCGAACATTTCTTTCACGTCGACAGCATTGCCTACGTCTGCGAATACAGGGAATGCGTCCACTCCCATCTTTCGAAGTTCGGAGACCGTATCCTCAGCGCCCGGAGCGTCCGAGAAATAATTCACGGCAACGTTGCAGCCGGCTTTGCCCAGCGCCAGCGCGATGCCTTTGCCGACTCCCTTACTGGCGCCAGTGACTAAGGCAGTGCGATGGTCCAGCCTCATGGGTGTGGTCCCGGATATTGGCGCGGATGGACCATCTGGCGATACACACGCTCCAGGGGTTCAGGCCGCACGCTGATTTTTCCACGATAGGGGTTGTCCAACGCCGCAACCATGAAGACCATCAGTCCGATGAGCGCCGAGAAAAGAACAGTCATCCAGATATGCATCTTCAAACTCTGCATATGGAAAAACCATGTCGAGATAATGCAGATCACCGCACCAATCATGATCAGGGCCCATAGGGGCGACGGCAGTTCATCGGTCACACTATCCAGGCGAATACTCCGAGATGTTTCAAGCGCATCGAATTCGCGCCAGATATCTTCTTCCAACACTTTTTCAGCTTCGGTCTGCGGTTCCCATTTGCGAAAATCCTGCCGAAATTTATCCAGCGAGAGACGGTTTTCGATGGGGACAATTCCGCGCTCTTGTTCGGGCCAGCCAACCTCGATGACGCTGCGAGTGTACTCGCGGATGTCCTGTTGCAGCGTGCTTCGCATCGGCTCCTCAAGGCTGGCGACCGAGCGATAGAGACTTGCGACTGCCGCTGCTTCTCGAGCTACTTTGGCCTCGGTCTCGGTATAGGTCGTCCAGGCCCCAATGGCCAGCAGACCTAGCGTAACTCCATACAATACCGTAATGCCGGCCAGGTAAAAACCGACAATGTCGTTGTAAGAGTGTTGCAGGTGAACGCGACGAATCATTCTCCTGCTGGCGAACAGTCCTACCAGGCTGAAGGCCACAAACAGAAGGATGGTCAGCGATTCGAACATCCAGTTCGGCAGATCGTAAACCCAGTACATATCCTTCTACCCTCGATGGAGTTGAATCAATGCATCGTCATCGTAAATCATTGGCCGGAATCAAGTTCAAGAAACACAGTATAGCGTTCCAGAAATTGGATTGACCCATGCTTTCGCCGCCTGGTTCTTGCCGCGCCATAGGTTTGCGGCACACTTTTCTCTACCATGCACCTGCCCCGCCCAGTACAGTAATTTTGTTACTTCAGGAGAACGGACCATGCAGGCAAAATGTCTAACGGGGTCGCTCATTCTCGCGATTTCCAGTGTCGGAGTTATCGCACAAACTACCACCTCCGCCGTCCCAGCGCCATTGCCGCCCTTGGTGGGCTCGATTGCCGGTCATCCCGACTGGCCAGTCGCGAAGCCCGACGATGTCAAGTCTCCTGAAGCTATTCTGAATGCGGTGTATGACGTCATTTCCGGCCCGAAAGGACAGGAGCGCAACTGGAATCGCATGCGGTCCCTCTTCGTTCCAGGGGCACGCTTGATTCCTGTTATCGCTGTAGCCGCGACGGCGGATCACCCCGCTCACACCGATGCCGTCCTGCTCACCATCGACGATTACATCGCGCGCAGCAGCGGCAAAATGACCGCGAATGGATTCTTTGAGCACTCGATTCACAATCAGCAGGAACAGTTTGGGAATATGGTTCAAATCTGGAGTACCTACGAATCACGCCACAATGCCAATGACGCCAAACCCTTCGCCCGAGGCATCAACAGCTTTCAACTATTGAATGATGGCAAGCGTTATTGGATTGTGAACATTTTCTGGGACGCCGAGTCGCCTGAACAGCCGATCCCTGCCCAATACCTGCCGAACTAAGCATAGGTCAACACCCAAACTCGAAGCGCTGCAAGATCGAACAGCTTCCTTGGCGGAGTCTATTGCTGCGGAGTCGCTGGTGTCGGAGCACGCCGTAGCGGAGATCGCAGCAGCGCCGTTACGGCCGAAATAACGGCGAAAGCACCGAGAAGCCACAGCACATCATTCACGGCAGCCAGCACGGTTTGGGTTGGTACACCCAGAGTATGGTCTCCAACCCCGGTCAGCACCGCGAGCCGCCAGGAAAGCGTGGTGGAGGCCGTAGCGACCCCGACAATACATCCCAGCACCCGCATCAGGTTCAGCATGCCCCCGGCCTCTCCAGAGCGATCTTCAGGCGCCGCGGCAATGGTGGCACTGTTATTTGGCGCGATAAATAACCCAAGCCCGATGCCGAATAGCGTCAGCGCAATCATCCGTGGAATGCCACTCCCGACTGACCCGGTTAGCGTGTGCGACAACAAGACCATGGCGCCGATAGAAATCGCCATACCCGCGGTGGTGATAATCCTTGCACCAATCCGTTCGTACAGCGCACCACTGATCGGAGCAACCAGGCCGAGTGCAATCGGGATGATGGCGAGACGGAGCCCAGCCGCGATCGGCGAATCACCAAAGCCGCGAATAAATGCGAACGACATAAGAAAGAACATGGAATACAAGAGGGCGTAGGAAACATTGACCGCGATCATGCCGCCCGTAAATGCCGGGGCACGAAACAGGTGAAGGTCTATGAGCGGAGCCGCCGCTTTGCGTTCCCGCCAAACAAACAGGGGCAACAGAACAATGGCCGCCAGAACCGCACCGATGAAAGCCACGGATCGAGGACCCCAGGCGCGAAATTCACTCAGAATTACCACCAGCGAGACCACCGCAGGCGTCAGCAAAAGCGCACCCTTCCAGTCGAAGCGCTTCTCTGTTGCGAGTCCGGTGGTTTGCGGCAGAACAAACCAGCCAACGAGGATCCCGATAATTCCAAATGGAACGGACACCCAGAACACCCAGCGCCAACCCAACGTTCCCAATAGCAAACCACCGATGACCGGGCCGGCACTGACGCCGACCGCCTGGGCCGCGGCGAATAAGCCGATGGCGCGACCGCGCCTCGTCGGTCCTGCTGCCTTCACAAGTATGGTGAGACTGTTCGCGCCTAACAGCGCGCCGCCGACCCCCTGGATCAGGCGGAACAGGATGAGCAGATCCAGGTGTCCGACCAATCCGCACATCAGGGAAGCCGCGGTGAACAGCGCGTAGCCTCCAAGATAGAGAAGTTTCCGGCCGAACATTTCAGATAGTCGCGCGAAAACCGGCAAGAGCGATGCCAGTGCCACCAGGTATGCGATGGCAACCCAACTCACTGCTGTCAACGTGGCGTGGAATTCAAGCTCTAATCGGGGCAACGCAAGCTGAACTATGCTGGCGTCGAGTTGGCCGATGAAGGCGCCGATGCAGGTGGTGCCTACAATCAGCCAAGGGTAATAGCTAAGGCGAGAAATGATGTCCGGAGGCGCCGGCTCATATCCGCGCGAAAGACGGTCCCGCAGCCGTACGGGCGTGGGAGAGAGTCTACCTGGGTTGCTCATGCGGAATCCGTATCAAGAATTTATATCGCATAACGACGCGGAATCCAGTTGCGTGTCGAGCCAACGAGTGCGGCACGTTGTTGCTGTTGCTGAGCAAAAAACGAACTGCGGTGGCGCGGTCGAGCGGTGTCAACCTGGTTGCACGAATTTATTCACGAGTCACATCGATCATATTGTCGTCGGCAATGCGGTCAATCAGTTTGTTATACGGATCAATTCCGGCGCGCGTTGGTGGCTGGTCCACGACGATGGTGTAAGTCTCGTCCTGCTTCGTCATTTTTTCCTTCTGCATATACAACGGCTTTTCTTCATCCTTCTTGCCGGTAAAAACACCGATTTCGATATAGTCGGCAAGCGGCATTGGCGTTTCAACTCCATTGCCATCCGCCTGGAACTTACGCGCCTGGACCTTCAATGTGACTTCATACTTGCCATCGGCTGTTTTTTTCGAAGTTGCCGACAGAGTCTTGTTGTCGTAGATCACGATGCGATTGAAACCATCGTCGACCATGTATTGCAGCTCCGGCGGAGTCTGTTCGCGAATGGCAGCAACCAGCATGCGTGTATCCGGATAGGCCTGGTCCTGGGTAGCGGCACCTCGAGTAGCGTCTGCCGCATCCGCCTGATTGTTGGCGTTCGCATAGCGATACTGCATCAGAAAATTGTGCAGCGCCAGGTCCATTTTGTCTTCGCCGATGTAGTCGGCCAGCGTGTACATGATCTGGCCGCCTTTTTCATACCAGACATACGGTTCGCGCTGCACTAACGCCAGCGGCGGCTCATGACGGATTTCTCCCGCCCGCCCACGCAGATAGCGATCGAGAAAATGCCGGAGAACCCGGTGCATGTAGTCTTTGCCATATTTATGTTGCACCACCATGTATGCGGAATACTGCGCCAAGGTCTCCGACATCATGTTGGATCCCTGCACCTGGCCCCCGATCAGCTGGTGGCCCCACCATTGATGGCCCAGTTCGTGCGCAGTGACGAAATACGTCAAGTCGATGTCGTTCTTGTGCAGCATGCGTCCGATAAATCCGATGCCCTCTGAAAATGGAACTGTGTTCGGGAAGGACTGCGCGAAACTACGATAGCGCGGAAACTCCATGATGCGATATTGCGTGAACTGATACGGACTGTAGTGGGCCTGGTAGTAATCGAGCCCGGCGCGGCTGCTGGCAAGCATGTCGTCGATATCGTAAGTGTGCGTGGGATAGTAGTAGACCTCGAGGTTCACAGGGCCATTGGGGCCGTTGTAAACCTCCTTCCGCACAGCATAGCGAGCTGACAGGAAAGCAAAGAAATCCGCAACATGTGTGGATCCCATGCTGTATTCGTAGTAATTGCGATGGTTCTGCTTCCAGGTACGTTGCAGATATCCCGGGGCAATCGCGATCTGATCCGCCGAGGTACTCACGATGGTATGGAAAGTGATCCAGTCTGAGCTGGGAACAAAAAGATTTCTGCGCGAATAAACCGGGTCCCCCCGTTGGGCCATTTCCTGCAGCTTGCCGAGATGTTCTTCACGGCGGCGACGCGGATCATCCAGTTCATAGCCCTGGTCATATCCGATGGTGGGGAAGAACCCAGCGTCGAAAAATGTCCCGTTGTAAGCAAACTCAGGCCGCTCGTTTCCGTCGCGGAATCCGTGCGTAGTATGCGACACGGTGCAAGTTAGCGTGACAACATCTCCTGGAGCCAGTGGCTGATCCAGCGCATAGATGGAATACAGATCGCGCGGCGCGCGGCTTATCAGGTGGAATGGCCGATCGAACATGACGTTTGTGACTGACTGCTGCTCGTCGGTAATGTGAATTTGAGAGATCGGCTTGTCTGTCTTATTTTGAAGTGTAATTCGAGCTGTCCCGTCGAAGGATCTGCGTGCTGGATAGATGTTGATGTTGGTGTCGACAGCGGTCACCTTGGGCTGCGGGAACAACTGATACTTCTTGAAGTCGCGCTCGTATCCAGCCTGGATATGCCGCCGATCTTTCGCCGTCAGAAATTCATTCAGCAAATGGGCGTTGTAAAAGAACCACGCACCGGAGCCGACCGCCAGCAGAAGGAATACGATTGCAGCCGGAGCCAGTCGTGGCGCCCTCGCCAAAGCGAGACGAGTGCGCGCAGCCAGAGAATCTTCTGTACCGCGGCGGGCGTATGCAATGGAGATGACGGCCAACACCGCGAAGATAGCGAACCAATAGGTAATGGACCAGAAAATTATGGGAACAAAATGCCCATATCCATTCATGTCGGAATAGGTGTAGGGGGGTACCCAGCCGACAAGATACAGTGTGTTTTCCCATCCGAAATTGAAGAGAATCGGCTGCAGAACCACTACGCCAATCACAATTCCATAGCCGATGAATTTGTTTGAAACCATGGTCTGAACAAACATCGACAACAGAGCGATGCACATGATCTGCGCAAACGTGATCAGGTACAGCTCCTTGAAATATTGAAGTAATTCATAGTGATAGTAGCCGGCGATGGTCTGCATCAGAATGCCCACCAGCATTGTCACTGTCAGCAGAACCAGCTCCACAAACGCGATGGCCGTGATTTTTGATAGCCAGTCCGTGGTCTCCGAAACGGGCAGAGCATCGTGGATTCCGTCGAAGTGATTATCCCGCTCTCGCCAGATCAATTCCGCCGAGTAGAGTACCGCCACGATGTAAAAGAATAAAGTGGCTCCGCCTTCCACCGCCTGCAGCATCAGGTAGGTCACCGGCCACACATTTTCCTCGCCGAGGTGGCCGGCAAAGTGCCCATTGTTGATAGCGAAAACAACCATCAGGCCGACGATCGCCCAAAATGAAAATTCCCGACGGATGGTTCGAATACGTAACTTTGTCAGTGACAAATACTGGATCCAGGATGTACGAGCCCCGAAGATTTGTCGCACCCGCGGCAAACTCGCGACCACGAGCGATCTCGCAGGACGCTTGTCTTCTTCATCCTGGAGGCGGGCCTTGGCGGCGCGCCGGCTTTGCGATTGAGCTGTCAGTGCTTCCACGGAGATGGGGAACAAACGCCAAGCCACCACTAGCGCCAGCAAACCCACGGCTGTCCACAATAGGCGGTTATAGAGGAAGACGCCAGGTGAGTCGCCAGTAAAATTCCAAGGGAGCAACAGCGTGTTTTTCTCAATCACGGTCCAGTAGCGAGTGACGTTATCGTTCAGGATTAACCCAATCGGATCCAGAATCCCCGACCAGAAATGTTCCAGCGAACGCGTCGCCGAATACACCGTAATGCCAATGACGTAGAGCATGAACAGCGCCACGCCCTGCAGGTAGACGATGAAGAGTTTGCGGGTCAGCGCTGCAATGGTGAAAAAGAGTGAGCCAAGAAAAAAGATCTGAATGACGATGATGGAAAGAAACGGCTGAAGATACCACCACAGATGGTTGGGTGCGATCCGCGTATGGTCCGCCCAGGGGGCAAACGTGCCCGCGAAGGTCCCGAACATCATTCCAGAAAACACCAGCACCGTCGTTACGAATGACCCAGCCCATCGTCCACCCAGATAGGCAAATTTCGTGATTGGTTTGGTGAAGAGGATCTGGTAAGTGTCGCGCTGAAAGTCACGCAGAATCGATGTGCCATAGATGGCGGCAATAATAATCACACCAAACAGGCATGAGTAAAGATCGTTAAAGCTGTTGGCATAAGGCCCATTCAGCAGTACCTTGCCGTTGGAAAATCCGATTGGACCGAAACTTTCCGAGGCTACGCATAGAAAAGAGAACGTGAACCACAGCAAAAAGTAAACGTAGGTCGAGATACTCTTGGCACGGAAACGAAGTTCAAATGTAAAAAACTCCCAGAACATTGCCATGGCATGATCCTTATTGGCCGAAACTAGTTGACGGCGTGGCGGGATAAGTTGAGGAAGTACACATCCTCAAGTCCCGATGGGACAGTATGGAAGCCCGAGCCCGGGGAGGCTGGCGAGAAGACGCGAATTTCGTGTTGTCCGCCGACTAGGTGCGTACTGACAACCTGCAGTTCGGCTTCAATGGCACGCAGTTCCTCATCTGTCGTGACGACTTTGGACCAGATCTGACCCTCCAGCGCCGCCAGGGCTTCGCTGGGCGAGCCTTCAAGCAACACTTCGCCGGACGCAATGATGGCCATGCGCGGGCAAAGTTCGCGCACGTCATCGACGATGTGGGTCGACAAAATGACGATTACATCGCGTCCGATGGAAGATAGCAGATTCAGAAAGCGATTGCGCTCCGCAGGATCCAGACCGGCGGTAGGTTCGTCGACAATGATCAGACGCGGGTTCGCAAGCAGCGCCTGCGCGATGCCAAAGCGTTGCTTCATTCCGCCCGAGTAAGTGGACAGAGCCTTCTTCCGCACATCCCATAAATTGGTCTGCTGCAGCAGCGCATCCACCATTTCTTTGCGTTCACCCGCCACGGTGACACCCTTCAAAATCGCTAGATGGTTCAGCATATCGACGGCGGACATCCGGGGATAGACGCCAAATTCCTGGGGCAGATAGCCAAGGATTTTGCGCACCGCGTCCTTCTGCGTCAAAACGTTTACACCGTCAAGATCAATCGTTCCGGAATCAGGATCCTGCAGCGTGGCGATGGTGCGCATTAAGGAGCTTTTTCCCGCGCCGTTGGGTCCAAGGAGACCGAACATGTTGTTGCCGATGGTGAGCGACAGATTCTTCAGCGCGCGTACGCCGTTGGGATAAATCTTGGAAATATTCGTAATGGTGAGTGCCATGAATGGATCCCCATGAAGAAGTATTTATTACCGCGGGTAATAGGCGAACGTTATCACGCGACCTTGGGGATGGTCAGAAATTGGAGCAGGTAGATTGTTGCGCAGCGAGTATCCGCGTTTCATCGTAGCATAGGGCGCCGTCGATCCCAGTCACAAAACATCAGGGTTGGAATGGCATTTGCTCGGGAACAGCTTCTCCATCAGCGCGGGGATCGGTGGCTCCGTAATTCACTCCGCTTTGCTGGTTGTGCTGCACAGCGTTTCCGCGGCCCATGCTCTGCGAATAACGCGGCAGAACCTTGATGATATGTCCTTGTTGCCGCAGACCATCAATCACTTGCGGAGAGATCCCATTCTCCATTAACAGGCTGCAGCCGGAGAACGAAGGCATGGTAAAGCGCGCGGCCTCCAGTGCTGCCTGAATGTTCATGTGGAAGTCGGCGATGTTGGAAACGAATTGTGCGTGTGCCTGTGCCTGGTTGAATCCGCCCATGATGCCGAATGCAATTCGCTCGTCACCCTTTTGCATGAAGGCCGGGATGATTGTGTGCAGCGGGCGCCTCCGCGGCCTGAGTGTGTTCGGTTGATTCGGCTTCAGCGTGAAGGCTGCGCCACGATTTTGCAATACGAATCCGGTTCCCTCAGCAACCAGCCCGCTGCCGAATGCCCCCGCATTGCTTTGGATGAGCGAGACTTCATTGCCGTCTCGGTCGACCACCGCCAGGTAGGTGGTGTCGCTCGACAGATGCGAGAGCTGTCCCGTCAGGTCGGAGGGCAGCACGCTACAGTTCGCGTGATCCGTAATTTGCGCGGCTCGGCGAACAGCCAGCTTTTTTGAGATGAGTTGTTGTACCGGTATGTGCGTGGCTCGGGGATCGCCGACGTAATATCGCATATCCGCATACGCCAGTTTCTTCGCCTCTATCTCAACATGTAGCGATTTCTGGCTGTCGTGTCCCCATTGCGCAATAGGAAATTGCTCCATGATGTTCAGCATGGAGAGCGCGGCGATACCCTGGCCGTTCGGCGGCATCTCCCATACAGTCCAACCGCGGTAGGTTGTGCTGACAGGGTCGACCCACTCCGGCTGAAAATCCGCGAGATCATCCGCCCGCAAAAATCCGTGCAGTTGCTGCGACAATTGCAGGATTGCAGCCGCCGTTTCGCCTTTGTAGAAACCATCGCGACCATTTTTTCCAATTCGTCGGAGCGTCGCGGCTAAATCTGGATTGCGGAACAGTTGGCCGGCTGCAGGCGGTTTGCCATCGGGCAGATAAACATGTGCGAAGCCCGGACTGGTGCCGAACTGCGGTGCAAATTCGAGCCAATTTTCGGCGTCGGTCTCGGGGACCGCGATCCCTTGTTCCGCAAGCGCAACCGCCGGAGCCAGGTCCTCCGCCATGGAAAGCTTGCCGAATTTTTGGCGAAGGGCGTCCCACCCTGCAACAGCGCCAGGAACAGTGACCGAAAGGATGCCGGTTTCTGGAATCTCTTTCACGATGCCCTTGGCCTTCAAACCCTCGATGCTCATGGCTTTCGGCGCCCAGCCACTGGAGTTCAGGCCATACAGCTTTTTCGTCTTGGCATCGTAAACGATCGCAAACAGATCGCCGCCAACCCCGTTCATCATGGGCTCAATCACGCCCAGCGCAGCATTGGCCGCAATCGCCGCATCCACCGCATTGCCGCCGCGTGCCAGTATCGCTGCGCCGGCCTGCGACGCGACCGCCTGGCTGGTCGCCACGATTCCATATTGCGTCATTACCATCGAGCGGGACTGCTCACGACTAGGCTGGGCATCGGCAGACTGGGCGCATACACCCATGCAGATCAACAGCCAGGCGCAAGTAAAAGCTTTCAGTTTAAAAATCACTTGAGGAGTCCTTCAGAAAAGTCTCAACTGCACGCAATGAGCCATAATACGGCTTGCATCCCGACCTTGGCGCACTGGGATAACTTCGGTCGTTGAGCGGCGCACTCTGGTTGCCGGAAACCTGCGCCCCATCCAAGGATGCATACACCGTTCACCCCGTGGTACGAATTGTAGTAGCAGAGGAAAACTATGGCTCAACTCATGAAGACCTCCAACCCGGCCTTGAATTCTCAGATTTTTCAAAGCGAGCATGCTGCCTTCGGCGACTCGATGACGCTGGATGGAACGGTGAACAAAACTGGAATTTTACTGGTTTGTGTCGGTGCGTCCGCAGCCTGGGCGTGGCACGTATTTATGCAGACGCGCTCGGCTGCCAGTGTGCTTCCGCTTATGTGGATTGGCTTGCTGGGCGGACTTGTATTCGCGATGATCACGATTTTTAAGAAGACGTGGGCCCCCATCACCGCTCCGGTATATTCACTGCTCGAAGGTTTGGCGTTGGGCAGCATTTCCGCGGTTCTCGAACTTCGCTATCCCGGCATCGCCATGCAATCGGTGGGTCTAACCTTTGGGACCCTGCTGGTCTTACTGCTGGCGTACCGTTCAGGATTGATTCCTGTCACTCAGAAATTTCGCTTGGGAATT
Source organism: uncultured Acidobacteriota bacterium (assembly GCA_963737095.1). Classification (GTDB taxonomy): domain Bacteria; phylum Acidobacteriota; class Terriglobia; order Terriglobales; family Acidobacteriaceae; genus JAKAAZ01. The sequence goes on along the minus strand of CAVTRK010000005.1, from coordinate 353,091 downwards.
GTCGCCGCCACCGGCGCCATTATGCTGCTGTATATCGGTGAAATTGTTCTGGGCTTTTTCGGAATTCACTTCGCTTCCATCAATGGCAATGGCATGATTGGTATTGGTTTCAGCGTGGTTGTCGTCATTATCGCCGCGTTAAACCTGGTGCTGGATTTCGACTTTATTGAGAGCGGCGTCCGCGCCCAGGCGCCAAAGTACATGGAATGGTACGGCGCGTTTGGAATCATGGTCACGCTGGTATGGCTGTACATCGAGATTCTGAACCTGCTGGCAAAAATTCGGAGTCGCGACTAGATTTCTTCGTTAGTCCGCTTTGTTCGAGATAAATTCCGCGGACGTCTTCAAGTCGGCGACAAATCGCTGCGTCTCTCGTTCGCGATCCTCATGGGAGGTTTGCCGCAGCAACGACGATGGATGCACCGTCGCCAGAATCGGCGGATAACCGTCGATTCGCATAACACTGCCCCGCTGTTTGGTCACGCGAAAGCCTGATCCCATGAATCCTTGCGCTGCCGTCGCTCCCAAGGCGACGATTAATTGAGGCTGCACCGCCTCTATCTCCCGATCAAGCCACGGCTTGCATGCAGAGATTTCCATTTGGTTCGGCTTTTCATGCAGACGCCGTTTCCCCCGCGGTTCCCACTTGAAGTGCTTTACCACGTTCGTGACGTACGTCTGCTTGCGGTCGATGCCGGCTTCTTCAAGGCATTTGTCCAATAATTTTCCAGCGGGTCCTACAAATGGCTTGCCTGAAATATCTTCCTGATCGCCCGGCTGCTCGCCTACGAAGAGAAGTGCTGCGTGCGCCGAACCCTCGCCGAAGACAGTTTGCGTTGAGCGTCTGAATAAGGGACAGCCCTCGCATTGATGCGCGGCCTTTCGCAATGTCGCCAGGCTGCGGCTATTCGGGACATACGGCAACGCGGAGTACTGCTTTTCCGTCGAACCCATCTCTCATTGGGATGCGTCGGCGGCCATTGTCGCCGGCTGCGCGTGCGCTCGCGGCCTCATACCCGGCCTTGTCAGCTCAGATCAGCTGGGTTGCGTCCGAGGATTCGTGTAGACAAGAGGCGGCGAATAAAAAACGAATCGATCCGGTACAATCCTCAACATGCCCCTGATGCCACAGGTCGGTGAAGAACTCGCCATTCCATCCAGTTTGCAATGGGCACACCCCATCACGCAGGAGTGGTTTGTTGGCCGATTTGGCACGCCCACGGAACCGCAAATTGAGGGCTGGCCCCATATTCAAGCGGGCCTCGCGACGCTGATTTCCGCACCCACTGGATCGGGAAAAACTCTGGCGGCCTTCCTGGTGTGCATCGATCAATTGTTACGCAAGGCGATCGCCGGCAACCTCTCTCCGTATACAGAGGTGGTGTACATTTCGCCGCTGAAGGCGCTTTCAAACGATATTCAGAAAAACCTTGACCAGCCGCTGCGCGAGATTCAGCAGCTAGCGCTGGAACGCGGCTACCTCTACGGCGAGATTCGTACCGCTGTTCGCACCGGCGATACGCTGGCCTCCGAACGCGCGGCCATGCTGAAAAAGCCGCCACACATCCTGGTGACCACCCCCGAGTCTCTGTATATATTGTTGACTTCGAAAAACAGCCGCGAGAATCTGCGCCACGTGCGCACCGTGATCGTAGACGAAATCCATGCGGTTGCGGATGATAAGCGCGGCTCCCACCTGGCATTGTCATTGGAGCGGTTGGAAGCGCTGGTGTGCGGCGAAAATCGAATCGCGCCCCGGGCTCGCTTTGCAGCTGCAATAAAACCGCCGCAGCGCATCGGATTGTCCGCCACGCAAAATCCGATCGAGGTGGTCGGCCAGTTTCTCGTGGGCTGCTCGAAAGATCGCAAGCCCCCGCAGATTGTGCAGGTAGGACGGCAGCGCACCATGGATGTTGCGGTCGAGGTTCCAGGCTGTGAAGAGCTCGGTTCCGTTACCACAAATGCCATGTGGGATGATATCTACGAGCGGCTCGCCGCGCTTGCGCAGGAGCATCGTTCGACGCTGGTGTTCGTAAATACGCGCCGCATGGTAGAGCGACTCTCGCATGCCATCGGCGAGCGCATCGGTGCTGAAAATGTCGCCGCACATCACGGCAGCCTATCCCGAAAGCTTCGCTTGGACGCGGAAATGCGATTGAAAAGCGGCGAAATCAAATTGCTGGTTGCCACGGCTTCGCTGGAACTGGGGATAGATATTGGCGCCATCGACCTGGTCTGTCAGGTTGGATCGACACGAGCGGTAGCAGCGGGGATGCAGAGGATTGGCCGCGCGGGCCACTGGCGAGGTGCGATTCCAAAGGGGCGCTTCTTCGCGACCACGCGCGATGACTTAATTGAATGTGCCGCGCTGGTGCAGGCGATGCGCGCCGGTGATCTGGATCGGCTCGAAATTCCACCGCAACCTCTCGACGTGTTGATGCAGCAAATCGTTGCCGCCTGCGCTGCTGAATCCTGGAACGAGGACGCGCTCTACGCAGTGCTCTGTCGCGCCTATCCCTATCGCGAACTGACCCGGGTAGAGTTTGACGAGCTCATCCAGATCCTCCATCGCGGCATCGAATCCAGCCGCGGTCGCTACGGAGCCTTCGTTATGCGCGATGCAGTCCACGGTGAACTGCACGCCCGCCGCGGTGCCCGTCTTGCCGCCGTTTGTAATGGCGGCACCATTCCCGACACCGCACAATATGCCGTGATCATGCAGCCTGAAGGCCTACAGATTGCCACCCTCGACGAACATTTCGCCATCGACTCATCGGCCGGAGATGTCGTTCAGCTGGGCAATACAAGCTGGCGAATTCAGCGCATCGAAACGGGGAAAGTGTTTGTGGAAGATGCACATGGCCAGCCGCCAAATTTGCCGTTCTGGGCCGGGGAGGCGCCGCAGCGCACAGATGTTCTAAGCCACTACGTCGCGCGTCTGCGCGAAGAAATCTCGGCTCGCACCTCGACTGTGTTATCGGGTCATGTATCGCAGGCGCAGCAAGGCGTAGCCGAAGCTGCAACCTGGCTAAAACAAAGCTGTGGGGTTTGTGATGGCGGCGCAGAACAGATGATTGGCTACATCGCCGCCGGCCGCGCCGCCCTGGGCAGCGTGCCCACCCTGACTACGATTGTGGCCGAACGTTTCTTTGATGAAGGTGGAGGGATGCAGCTAATCCTGCACGCACCCTTCGGTGGCCGCATTAATAAGGCCTGGGGCTTAGCGCTGCGCAAACGTTTCTGCCGAGGCTTCAATTTCGAGTTGCAGGCCGCAGCCACAGACAATGGCCTTTGCATTTCACTCGCGGAGCAGCACAGCTTTCCGTTGAGTGATGTCTTTCAGTTCCTCACGCTGCAAACTGTGCAGGAATTGCTGGAGCAGGCAGCTCTGGACTCGCCGATATTCAAATCGCGCTGGACCTGGGCGGCCGGACGCAGTTTGCAACTGTTACGGTTTCAAAAGGGGAAAAAAGTTGCGCCGCAGATTCTTCGCACCCGCTCGGACGATCTGCTAGCCAGCGTGTTTCCGCAGGTCGCCGCCTGCATTGAAAACATCCAGGGTGATCGCGAGATTCCGGATCATCCCCTGGTGCGGGAAGTCATGAAAGACGTGCTTGGCGAGGCGATGGACTTAGCCGGTCTCAAGCGCGTACTTGAAGGAATCGCGAATGGAACGATCCATTGCGTCGCCATCGATACCACCGCGCCATCGCAGTTCGCGCACGAATTATTAAACGCCAATCCCTATGCCTTCCTGGACGATGCGCCTTTAGAAGAACGCCGTGCTCGCGCTGTCTCGATGCGCCGCACATTGCCCACCAGCATGCAGGGGGATGCGGGCCGGCTCGATCCCGCTGCGATTGCGGCTGTTCGAGCAGAGTGCTGGCCAGATCTGCGAGACGAACATGAAATGCATGATCTGCTGTATCAAGTGGTCACGCTCCCCGTAGCCGTGTTGAAGCAGCAAGAAAATTACTCGTGGACGTCTCTCTTGCAACGGCTGGAGCGATCCGGACGTGCCCGCGTCGTGGAGAACAAGTCCGACGGCTGCTGGGTGGCGACGGAAAATCTCTCCTGTGCAGACGCGCTTTGGCCACACGATGAATATGTAACCGACACAGTTACCTATAGCAGCGCTGTCATGAAGTCGGTGCAGGGTTGGCTGCAGATTCTTGGGCCTGTGACGGCAAACTCGCTGGCAGCTCTGCTGGGCGTGTCTGCCGCCGATATTTTCCGCAAGCTGCTGGAACTCGAGATGCAGGGAAACATCTTGCGCGGGACATTTGAGAACCCTGTCGCTCCACAAGCTGGCGATCTCGACATTGAATGGTGTGAGCGTAGACTGTTGCAGCGCATCCACCGCTTGACCCTTGGAAATCTGCGCAAGCAGATTGAGCCGGCCTCGGCCGCCGTATATATGCAGTGGGTGCTTGCCTGGCAGCACCTCGCACCGCAGTCGCAACTCAGCGGAGAACAGGGTGTACTGCAGGCACTTTCGCAATTAGAAGGCTTTGAAGCGCCGGCGATCGAATGGGAACAATCACTCCTGTCGCATCGAGTCACGGGCTACGATCCGCGCTGGCTCGATCAGTTGTGTCTCTCGGGCGCGGTCGGATGGGGCCGCGTGTCACCGCATCCAGCTTGGTCGGCGGTGGAGGGGGGTGCCCCGCGTAGGGTCGTTCCTACCGGCATGTCGCCGATTACTTTTTACATTCGCGAAACTGCATTGTGGATGGACGCTGTGCTGGAAAGCCAATCTGTCGACGAAGGAAAATTGCGCAAATCGTTACGTCCGGAAGCGCAACAGATTCGCACTCGGTTGGAAGATCGCGGCGCCTGCTTCGTAGAAGAGCTGCAGAGAAGCACCGACCTGACTACAGAGCAGGTCGAGCGCGCGCTTTGGGAATTGACAGCAGCCGGTCTGGCCGCGGCAGATGGATTCGATCAGTTACGCGTCATCATGGATTCCAGGCGCAAGTCGGCAGCGCATTTGCAGCGAATGAAAGATCCCGGTAAGCGAGTCCGCAGCGCCGCGGGACGATGGTATCTATTGCGCAACGCTGCCACATTGAACGCTGCCCCTTCGCAGAAAGCGCGGCTGGATGACCAGGCCCTGGAGTCGGCCGCCTGGGTGCTGCTGCGACGCTACGGAGTTGTATTTCGCGATTTGCTGAAACGCGAGACGACCATGCCGAAATGGCGAGAGTTGCTGGGAGTATTGCGACGCCTGGAAGCGCGCGGAGAAGTGCGCGGTGGACGATTTGTCAGCGGCTTCAGTGGCGAACAGTATGCCTTGCCGGATGCAGTTGAATCGCTGCGATTGGCGCGCACACGCAAGGACGCAACCACTGCGGATACAGTTGACGTGGCCGCCGCAGACCCGATGAACCTGGTTGACGTTATTGTTCCTGGCAAACGCGCATCCGCAATCTCAGGTCGCGTCGTCACCTATCGCGAGGGCAAGTCTGAATCCGAAACGACATCCAACTCACCCCAGCCAGAGTCCCATGCAAATCGTCCGCGAACTCGAAATCGTCCGCCTCGTCATGTTCCGTCACGAACGAAAATGATTCCCGCTGGCGAACGCAGCAGGCATGGAATAGATTCCCAGCTGGACCGCTCCCGCCAGGAGCGCCTGTTTCCAGCCTAGGCGTGTTCAAGGAGTTTCGAGCGCGCTTATCCGGTCGGCCCTATTTCTGCAGCCCATCGAATGGGAAAAACATGGAAACCGCAGTCCCGTGGCGCACCGGATCGATGCCGCTCCGCAAACGAATCTGACCGTTGTGTTTTTTCACAATGCCTTCGCTCACCCACAGTCCCAGGCCCGTCCCTGTACTTTCTTTTGTGGAAACAAAGGGCTCAAAGACTGTGCGATGCAAACGTTGCGGAATTCCGTCACCTGTATCTGCCACCACAACTCGAATGCCACGGACGGCGTCGCCTTTCCCGGCTTTGCCATTTCGAATTCGCACTCGCAGCCGGCCACTTCGCGCCATCGCATCCACGGCATTGCTGATGATGTTTGCGAATACCTGACGTAGTTCGCTGGAATAGCAAAACAGTGCTCCCGCGTCGTAATACTCTCGTTCCAGCTCTATCGATCCAGATCGGAACTTTGGCGCATACAGCGCCAGAACAGAGTCCATAATGTCGGTGACGTTGACGGTGGCTGGAGCGCTCGATTGCCTATGGAAACGAAGCGTCTGGGTCGCGACTTGCACCGCTCGAGCCAGTTCCTGATCCGCCACCCTTAAAAAATTTCGGGTCTCATCGCTCAGCGACGAATCCTCCAACGCCAGAAAGATTGCATTCGTCACGGCGGTCAGCGGATTATTAATTTCATGTGCCATGGTGGCTGCGAGTCGGCCCATGACCGCCAGTTTCTCCGATCGCTGTATCCCTTCTTCCGCAATCTTCTGGTCGTGGATATCGATCGTGCAACCCAGCCAGCGCTCGATCTTGCCGCCTTGGTCTCGGATGGGCAAAGCCCGCGCCAGAAAATATCGATACGCGCCGTCGTGCCGACGCACTCTATATTCGTTCAGGTAGATCTCGCCCGTATTCAGGCTGCGACTCCACAGTTCTCGGGTCCGTTGCAGGTCGTCCGGATGTATCAGTTCGTAGCCGCGGATGCTGATCGTATCAGCGGATCGGCCAACGTAATCCATCAAACGCTGATTGCAGTAAACGAGTTTACCCTCGGCGTCCCGTTCCCACACAAATTGCGGCAGGCTCTCCGCCAGGATGCGATAACGCTGTTCCCGCTCTCGCAACTCCGCTTCAACGCGTTTCTCTGCGGATAAATCCTTCACGAATCCGATGTACTGGTCCTGCGATCCCTCCAGCAGCGCATAGCCGCAAAGAATTGGGAGTCGGCTACCGTCTTTGCGGATGTACTCCTTTTCGTATGGAGTGCAACTGCCACGTCGTGCGGCTTCCTCGATGTGTACCTGATCCAATGCGGCGTACTCCGGAGGAGTCATCGTGTCCCATCGCATGAGCCGTTGTTGCAGGTCTTCTCGCGTATATCCAGTGATGCGCAATAGTTCATCGTTGGCCTCAAGGAAGCTGCCGAATCGATCGGGGATCCCGATGCCCATCAGGTCGGATGCCCATAGTCTTCGAAAGCGGGATTCGCTGGTATTAAGCTGTTTCTGCACCTGCTTCAGCTTGGAAATGTCAACGAAGGAACCAACTGCGCCGCGCACTGCGCCAGCCTCATTTCTCAAGGGAACGGCGTGGCCGAAGACGTCTAGACAGCTTCCGTCGTCGAACTCAATGTTCAGCTCGGCATTCAGCACGGGTTGGCCGGTGGCGGCCGCCCGCTGCATCGGCAGTTCATCCGCGGAGAGTGCGTTTCCTCGACTGAAGATCTTGAAGCTCGGAACTTGGCCGGCGGGCGCGGATTTGGAACTGTTCTCTCCAGGCGACAGGCGAAGCATTTCGTAGGCGGCGCGACTGCTTGTCACTTCGCGGCACTCGCGATCGTGAGCGATAAATGTTGCTGCTGGTATAGCGTCCAGAATTGCCCTCAACTCGGCCGCGCGAGCACTGGCTTCCCGCTCAGCAACGCGCAGTTCGCGCGATACAGATTCCGAATTCGTGACGTCGGTGCTGCTGACCAGGCGTGCCATCGGAGCTCCGGCCGAATCGCGAAATAATACCCATCGCGAAAGGACCTCAATCTGCTTGCCCTCGCGACCGACTCGAGCCACCGCGCCCTCCCAGTGATCCTCGCGCAATAGCAATTGCATCAGGCTGTCGTACGGAACGGGAAAAGTTGGCCGAAGCAGGTCTCGTTCCTTCTTTCCCACGGCCTCGGAGGGTGCCCACCCATAAAGCTTCTCCGCGCCACGGCTCCAGGACGTAATCGTCCCATCCAGCGTGGTCAGAAAGATAGCCTCACCGGCAAGACCCAGCATGTTTGCTTCGTGCATGGTTGTCTTAACCCCGACTTGGTGAAGTTGAACTGTCTGAAACTTTGATGGCATTGGGTGGAACGGGCTGGACAGACGGAAGAACGGACTTTCTCGAATGCGCCGTGGCAAAATTGTAAGCCATATTATCGTTTCGATTTGTCGGGTAGTCGACAGACGGGGAAACTTTGGGCGAAACAGTAGAAATTGGCTAAATCTCAAGTCTGATCAAAAAAATGTGTTCAACCGCAGATTGAAGCTGCGCGCCGGTCCAATTGCGTTGCCGGAAAATAGTCCTCCAAAGTCGATGACGTCGAGCTGATTGCTCAGGTTTGTCCCGTCGGCTTGCAGATTCATCGTGACGCGCTTATTCCGGTAGAGCTCCGCTGCGGCGGTCGCATCAAACAGCATCGCCGGCTCTACACGGCCACGAACAAAGTTTAGACGTCCCACCACCGCTGGACCATATTGTGCGATCGCGTCCGCTTCTGTCCCGGTATAGTCAAACGGCAGGCCGGAGTTATACTCTGCCCCGGCTGCGATCCAGAAGCGCGGCGTCAGTTGATCGCGAAAGCGCGTCCGAACCGTGTTGCGCTGATCCTGCGAATCGGGAAAGTGTCCGGAAAGCTGACTGGCCGCACTGCTTGCGTCCTGGCCCAGAAACAGACCTCCGGTAACGGGGAGCCAGACGTTCCCGACCATGTAGGAGTAGCTGGCGAATCCGCTGAAGCTGCCGAGATGGATCAGTTCAAACTTGCCTTCCGCGCCATAGATCACCGCGTGGTCGAATGCAATTGGATAGCTGATGCCGGTGTTCAGCAATTGATTGTCGTCGGCAAAATTACTCACATCGCGACGATACAGATTCGCATCGATTCGCATGCGGTCGAGGAATGCTTTCGAAATTCCGCCTTCATAATAATTTCCGCGGGAGGACTGAACCGGTAACCGCAAAAATTGATCGCTGAGGGCATCCACCTGCGGCGAGCTGGAAAGCAGAATGTTTTCAAACGACGGTGTCTGAAACACCCGATCGTATGAAAAGTGCAGCATCAGGTCTGCGTTGGGGAAATAACGTCCAACTGAAAGCCGTGGACTGAATGCGAACTCATTTAGCAAGAGTTGATAGTGGTCATAGCGAAGTCCGGCGCTGACCGTCCACTTCCCCAGGCGCACCAGATCCTCAACGAAGGCGGATTGCTCCAGGTCCGGACGGCTCGCGACAAAGCTGAAGGTGGGCGGAGTATTTGGATCGAACTGCGATGGGTCCGTGATGATGTCGTGAAAATTCTCGTCAAGAAAAATGTTGTCGGACTCAACACCGGCTTTCATCTCCTGGTTGCCGTGATGCAGAGAAAACGTGCCTTTGAAGTAGCCTTCCCGGAAATGGTTGTGCTGAAACACGATGATCGGTGTCGATGCTGCATTGGATGTCAGGTCGTTGGAGTTGTCGCGGACCATGCCAGCCAGCGTGGCAATACTGTTCGGTGAAAAAGTGTGTTGATCATGCACGGTCCCCATCGTCTCAAAGTTATCGCCATACTGCCGTTGACCCGCCTGTTGCTGTAGTAGTTCATTGGGAATCTGAAATCGTGACAGCTCATGGCGAAGGCCGAAACTTAGTCGATCGGCGGGAGAAAAGTCGCGTTCGTAGCGGCCTGAAAAATCGCCGGTCGTGCCAGTGTTGGTGTAATTCTCCGGGACCACGGGGTTAAGATAGTGATCGGTCATGCTGCCAGCACCGGTGGCGCCAAACGTATTCCTGCCGCGCAGGTATTGCAGCTCTGTAAAGGCGGAGCCAGTATCGTAGCTGCCGCCCGATAGCACCACCTGGCCATGCAGACCGGGATTGGTATCGCGGATCGTGTTCAATTCCACCACGCCGCCCATTTTGCGACCGTACTCTGCAGGAAATCCAGCGGTGTAAACACTCATGGACGACAAATCATTCGCTTCGATTTCCGGACCAAAGCTTGGAGAACGATTGTCCGTGAGCGGAATTCCGTTGATCACGAATTGAGTTTGATATTCAGATCCGCGCGGATGCAGCACCGCATTCCCCTCATACAGCCATCCCGGCTGCGAGTTCACCAGCGCCTGAACCGACCGACCTGGCAACGATGCCACGCGATCCTCGATTTGCTTCGAACCGATCTGCATCACAGAGGATGGCATATAGGGATCGATAAGAGTATTCGGAGTGCTCACTTTGACCACGGTGGTAATGGGAGCGAGATCAAGCCGCAGGCTGCGCTCGACAGCTATCGCGGAATGTACGTCCGCCGTGATGGATGCTGGTGCAAAGCCGGGTCGATCTACCTGGACGGAATAAATCCCGAAGGGAAGTTCTTTGCAGTCGATGGCGCCTGAGGAATTTGTGATGAATGTGTTGCGATAGTGTGTTCCTTCACTGCTCACTATGACTGGAACGTGTTGCGCGGCCCCCGCGGGATCTGTAACGACAACGCGAAGTTCTCCCGTATTCACCTGGGCGAGTACACTGCAAGCCGTGCTGATCGCCAGCAGGCTCAGAAGTTTGATTGCACGGGAGGACACGGTCATAGGAGTGACGTGAGAGGCTGGCAGGTTGTTTCAGTGTAGCTCCAGCAATTGTGGCACGTAGCGCGTGCGCGCCTGTACGCGCTTCACCGCCGGCACAATACAGCGGAGACGATTTCAGCTTCTATTCCAGGAAGACAGCTTCAATTTGCGCCGAGGCTCGCGTTGACCTTCCTCGCTTTCGCGGCAGCGGAGGACGCATGATCATTCGCCCGAAACATGGCCCACGGGGTGCCCTGCATATCTCGCAGCACAGGCTTTTCCCATGCAAACTCGGGATGCTTTGCCAGAAATGGTTCCACCAGGAATGGCTCGCCGCAAGGCCGATTGGTACGCGCCATAAATGCCATTTGGCTGATCATCGAACTGTCGGCCGCCTTAGCGTTGGCTGCACCACCGGGTTCAAAGGGTGGATCGTTCCATATTGCAACGCCACGCGGGGAAACGTCTTCATGTCCGCATAGTGTCCGCTCATTCGCGCCCATTTTTCCGGTGTACGCGTCGAGATGATCGGCCAGGAATTTTTGGGCTAAGGGGACATCAATCTGTCCTTTATATTGCGCCATCACTTCCTTCCAACGCTTGTGCCGCGCGTTTGCTGTATTGCCGGCGTCGTTAGGATCGAAGTCCGTCTCTTCCTTCGTCAGGGCCGGATCGCTCGGAAAGTTCGATCCAACAAAATAGCCGTTCTTGGTGCGCCACAGGCGGTGATATTTCAGCCCCAGTTCCAGGCGGGCGATCTCTCCGGTATGGTTATCTGCGATCAGCCAATCGTTCGCATAACCACCATTATTTCCTTTCACCATCAGGCGTTCAAAGTCGTCGATATTCGCAGCGTACTGCATGGCCTTACGCGCACGAACAAATTCCGGCACCGCATTGGGGTCGAACCCGTGGAATCCGCTGATCGTTGTTTCGGTAATCGCGATGCCTGCAGAATTGATTCCGAAATCATCGCCGCTGTCGATCTTCCCCGGCCATCCATCCATCAAAATGCGATACCCATGTTGCGGAACAATGTCATACATGATGCGCCAGCGCTCACCCTCAAGAAACGGACTCCACAGGCTGTGCGCAATGACCGGTTTGTGGTCGCGAGTCCAATCGCCGGTAGCCACGAAAGCGCTGCAGCGACCGCGTGGGCTCAAACTCGCGACGGTGGTCGGATGTTCTTTGTTTTTCAGATACGGCACGTAGTATTCATCGGTCTCATTAAAACCGTTCACCGCGACCACATCCCAAATGTCCATGTCGGTGATGCCGTGCGCCTTCAGCCCATCCGCAATGCCCTGTAACTCTTCGCGATATTCGGCTTCAATGTGCGGCCAATAGACATTCTTCGCCGTCGCCCGATAAAACTCCCAGTTGCGATGCGTGCTATGCGTGTCTTCCAATTGAATGGCGTGAAATCCATCCTCAATTTCAGGGGCCAGCAGATATCCATTGCCGAACCCGATCTGGTGCGGCGTGCCCTGCAGATGGACATAAACCCAGTTGGCCCGCAAAAAACGATAGGCTCCGTGCAAATCCGGATGGGTCGATTGCGGTTGTGCCTTGGCCATTGGGGAGTTGGCGGCGAGAAGAGTGACGCCCAGCAAAACTGGGAAAAGAAAACTGCGAAACTGAAAACGCATTCGTTGGCCCCTCCGACTCAGGCTAACGTTGAAAACTGCCGGACGCAATGACTATTCGGAGTTTGGGCGACTTGAAAGATTTGGAGCACCGGGCGGGAATCGAACCCGCGAATACTGGTTTTGCAGACCAGCGCGTTAGCCACTTCACCACCGGTGCTCTTGGTTGAACCACGAAAACGAAAAACCCACTCGGCAGCGGGTGGGTTTCCATGGATTCGTTGAATTGCTTAGTTCAATTCGCTCATGGAGAGACCCGCACGCGGCTGCAGCAACAGCACAGACAACGGCGGGTTGGAGAGACACTCATCATTTTCTATATAGAAGCGACCGATCAACTTCTTGAATTTGAGAATAGTGGCCGCGGCGAAATCTTGTCAAATAAGTTCGCATTGCTTCCAGTCGAACATCTCAACGATCGCGTGGCCGATTTTTCCAGTGGCGCTGATAATTGTCCAGCGTAGAAAATGTCTCGCTCTGCATGCGATCGATATAGATCTTCCCCTGCAAATGATCAATCTCATGCTGCAGGATGCGTGCATACCACCCGCGGGCGTCAATGACCCGCGGCTTGCCATGGTGATCGAGGCAGGTGACGCGAACCGAGCGCGACCGCGGAACCTCCGCCATAAATCCGGGAAGACTCAGGCAGCCTTCGAAGAAAGAAACCTTCGAATCCGAAAGCAATTCAATTTGAGGATTAATCAACACATGAAAGTCGACGGGAACGCGCTCTCTTTCTTTCAGCTCGGCTTCCGTAACCGCCTTGTGATATTCCGCCCGATCCTCAATCACCGCCAGATTCAAAGACCGGCCAATCTGCGGCGCTGCCAGTCCAACTCCAGGAGCATCGCGCAGCGTCTCTCGCATATGGTCAATCAAGCCTTTAATCTCCGCGCTCTTAATCTCTTCTGGCGTCAGCGCACGCGGCGTTTGCCGCAGTACAGGATGTCCAACGGCAACAATCTTTAACAGCATCTCCACCCGCAATTCCAGCGATCGTCAGGCCGGCGCAGTCGCCTGAATCGCATTCCTCCTATGCTACAATTTAGCAACTTCTTTGGTGCTGGAGTTCTGCCGAGTGATCATGATTCAAACTTCTCGAATGTATATGGCCATGCGTGCCCCAGGCGGTCGCAGGCCAGCTTCAGAAGTCTGAGTTATCCCGCTCAATCTTCATTCTGGCAGCCGCCTGGGGAGTTCCCGCCACGGCCAGTTTCTCCCAGGAACCATTGCATAGCCCGAATGGAGATTGCGTTTTGAGCTCACAAGATTTGGACATTTCTACCGTCGCGATTCATGGCGGACGATCGCTGGATTCCCACGCCAGTTCGATCCTGTTTCCTCTCTACCAGACCAGTACGTTCGTGCACGATGCGGTCGGCGTCGACAAAGGGTTTAGCTACTCGCGCGTGTCGAACCCTACAGTCGACGCACTGGAAAAAGCGCTTGGCGCGTTGGAAGGAACGCCACCGGTTGTTTGCTTCCGAACCGGCATGGCCGCTGTGACCACCTTGTTTCTTTCAGTCCTGAAATCCGGCGATCACGCCGTGTTGACCGATGTTGTGTACGGCGGCACCATGCGCCTGTTTCGCGAAGTGCTGGATCATCTCGGCATCACCGCGTCGTTCGTCGATACATCCGATCCTGCGAATGTCGAAGCGGCCATCCAGCCAAACACCCGCATTATTTTTCTGGAAACGCCCGGCAATCCCACGTTAAAGCTTTGTGACATTGCCGCGATTGCCGCGATCGCCAAACGACATTCGATTCTGACGGCAGTCGACAACACCTTCCTGACGCCGGTTTTGCAGAACGTTCTGCAACTCGGCGCCGACATTTCTCTGTTGTCGACCACGAAATATATCGATGGCCACAACGCTACCGTTGGCGGCTCACTGGCCACACAGGATGAGACGCTGCTCGAGCGATTTCGCTTGATCCGCAAGACCATCGGTACCACCCAGGCCCCGTTTGAAGCATGGTTGGCGCTGCAGGGAATGAAGACGCTTCCGGCCCGCTTGAAGCTTCATTGCGAAAACGCGCAGGCGATTGCTGAATGGTTGGAGAGCAATCCAGCAATCTCTCGCGTGTATTACCCGGGACTGAAATCGTGTCCCCAGAAATCCTTAGCAGAAAAGCAGCAGGGCGCGGCCGGCGGCATGCTCGCATTTGAGTTGAAGGCCGGCTACGACGCCACCATCCGCATGCTGAATCAGGTGCAGCTATGTTCTCGCGCCGAAAGTCTGGGAGGATTGGAAACTCTGATCACGCATCCATCTTCAACAACCCACGCCGACCTGGGTCCTGAGTTGCGGCAACACCTCGGCATCTCGGATGGATTAGTTCGACTTTCTGTCGGACTCGAAGCGCCGCAAGATATCATCCGCGATTTGGAGCAGGCGTTTGCGGCTGCGGGCTGCAACCTCGAAGCCAAGGAGGTCAGCCATGAAAATCGCTAGCCGCCTTGTAAGTTTCGATCCAGCCCCCGGAGATCGCTTCCGCCCTATCTCGACTCCCATTTATCAGACCGCGACCTTTGAGCAGGAATTCTCCGATCAGTTTGGCGAATACGATTATTCGCGCAGCGGCAATCCCACCCGCGCCGTTGTCGAAAAACAGATTGCGTCGCTCGAAAATGGAACCCACGGATATTGCTTTTCAAGCGGCATGGCCGCCATCACCACCGCAACCAAATTGCTGCAGAACGGCGACGAAATTCTTGCCGACAACGATTTGTATGGAGGCACCTGCCGCCTGTTTACCAAGGTGCTGAAACGCACCGGAATCTCCGCTAAGTATTCCGACGCGTGCGACCTCGAAAATTTCGAGCGCCAGATCACCCCCCAAACAAAATTGATCTACGTTGAGTCGCCCACCAATCCGTTGCTGCGCGTCGTCGATCTGCGTAAGCTAGCCGCCATGGCGCATGCCCACGATGCACTGCTCTGCGTGGATAACAGCAGCATGTCGCCGTACCTGCAGAACCCGCTCGATTTTGGAGCTGATGTCGTTTTGCATTCGGGAACAAAGTTTCTCGGTGGACATCATGACGTCACCGCCGGAAGCATCGTCGTGAAAGACAAAGCGATCGCCGAACAGATTTATTTTGTGCAGAACGCGGAAGGCAACGCACTCGCGCCGTTCGATTGCTACCTATTGTTGCGCGGGATGAAGACGCTGAAGCTGCGCCTCGATTGTCAGCAAAAAAATGCGCAGGCCATAGCGGAATACTTAGCGCACCAAGCATGTGTTCAGCGGGTCTACTATCCCGGACTGAAAAACGATGCCGGGTATGATTTGCAACACTCTCAGGCGCGGGGCGCGGGCGCCGTACTTAGCTTCACCACCGGTTCAGTCGCGCACTCGAAAGCGATTGCGGAAAACGCCAAGCTGTTCCGCATCACCGTCAGCTTCGGCAGCGTCAACTCCTCCATCAGTGTGCCGGGAAACATGTCGCACGCCAGCGTTCCAGCCGAATTAATGGCGCAACGTGATCTGCCGAAAGACCTGGTGCGCATTTCTGTTGGGATTGAAGACGAGGAAGATTTGTTGGCTGACCTGGATCGCGCCATCCAATCCTATCGCTGAACTATTTTGGCGTGCTGGTTGCCAAAGCGCGCCAAACTACACGGCGGCCTCATCTTCCAGTAGCGGGTGTGTTTCACGATCGCACGGCAACTGTACCGTAAAAATTGCGCCGCGCAGACCATTACCGTTTTGAGAATTCACGCCAATCGCGCCTCCGTGGCGCTCGACGATTTCTTTCACCACCCACAGCCCCAGCCCGGTGCCCACGTCTTTTTTGGTAGTGAAGAACGGTTCAAATATGCGCTCAGCATTCTCTTCCGTTACTCCGGGACCATCGTCTTCCACGGCCAGATGCACCACCGGACCCGCAGCGCTTTCCTTGCAAGCCAGGCGAATGGTAATCACACCATTGTGTCCCACGGCATCGGCCGCATTGGAGATCAAATTCGCCACCACCTGGTTCATTTCTCCGCGCACTACTTCAATCCGAGGGCATTCGCCAAAGTCCCGCACCACGGAAATATTCTTGCTATTAAATTTGTTGGAATAGAGCGAGAGTACCGATTCAATCAGCTCTGGAACCTCCACGGATACGGCAGCGCTTGATTCTCGATAGAATCCCAGCGTCTGCCGTGTTAAATGCGAAACGCGAGCCAGCTCCTGCTCTGCCATGGTGAGTTGCTGCATCGCTTCCGTCGGCATTTCTGGCGCGCCTTTCGCCAGATAAATCAGATTGCCAACCGCTTCCAGCGGGTTGTTGATTTCATGCGCAACCGTTGCCGCCAATCGGGCGGCTGCCGCAAGCTTCTCCGCCTTACGCAGCACTTCCTGCGATTTCCGGTCATAGGTCGCATCTCGAAATACCAGAACTACTCCAACCACATCGCCGCTGTCATTACGAATCGGGGCGGCGCTATCTTCAATCGGGGTCAGCGACCCATCCCTGTGCCGCAAAACCGTGTGGTTCGCCAGTCCCACAATCTTTCCATGATCCAGTACCTTCTTCACCGGATTCTCGCTTGCCTGGTGGGAATATTCGTGGAAGATCGGGAAGACATCCTGGATCGGCCGGCCCTTGGCCTGCGCATAATTGGTTCCAGTCAACTGCGCGGCGATCGGATTTAAAAACGTGACAATCCCCTTCCTATCCGTGGCAATCACCGCATCGCCGATGCTGGTCAGCGTAACTCGGAACCACTCCTCGCGCTCGCGGATTTCGAAAGCATGCTTCTCGCGAAGATCCATCTCCCGAAGAATGCGAAAGGCCAGCAACAGAAGTCCAAACACGGCCAAAATGGTGGCGAAGTAGATGGAGAGAACCGTGGAGCGGATACTGCGCTGGTACGCATCCATGCGCATCTGTTCCACCAACGTTTCTTCCTGCATCATCTGATTCGTCAGTTGGCGAATCTTGTCCATGGTCGCCAGGCCATAGTCGGAAAGCACCAGCGCCTTCGCCTCATCGGCCTGGCCAGATTTATACAGCTCGATGGTTTGATCGAGTTCGCGCAACTTCTCCTGGGTCAAGCCACGGAGCTGAGAGATATTCGCTTGTTGGCGCGGATTATCGGCGGTTAGGTGCGCAAGCTTCTGGATGTGCGGATCGACCTGTTTGACGGCAAAATTGTAGGGTGCCAGGTACCGCTCCTGGCCTGTATACAGAAATCCGCGCTGGCCGGTTTCCGCGTCTTTCAACAACGATTCAATCTGGCTGAGCTCGAAAAGTACCAGCCGCGAGTGCAGCACCCAGGACTGGTTTGCGACCTGCACGGCAAGCTGCCGCCGCGTGATGAACGCGTTCGCGATCAGGACGAGCAGCAATAAGAAAAAACCAGTCAGGACGCCGGCGCGTTTATAAAAGTTTTGCATAGGTCCGAGGAGACTGGTCCTTCCGGACTATTCTAGCCGACGATTTCCCAATTTCGATATGCCGGTTGGAGCACACAAGCGATCGAAGGAGTCGAAGCTTTTCCAACCCCGGAGGCGGGTTTCCCGGCCAGGTCGGTATCGCAGCGGAGCTTGTCAGGTAGTTGGGCGGTCGCTCTCGAACATGGCCATCGCTTCGATTTCAATCAGAAGATCCGGCCGGCAAAGGATCGCCTGGATTCCCGTCGAGGCTGGCAGCGGACTCAACCCTTGTTCCGAAAAGTATTGCGTCCGTATATGGTTGAACTGGTCATAGTCCCGCTCAATGTCCCGCAGATAGCAGCTTGTCCTCACAACATCTTTCCAGGTGGCGCCTTCCGCGGCCAGCAGTCCGGTAATGTTGTGCAGGGTACGTTTCATCTGTGCGCCAAAGTCCCCAACATGCACGGTTTTTCCAAACTCATCGATGCTGGCGGTGCCGGAAATCAGCAAAATGGTGACACCTTTAATGTCCAGCCGTAAACCCCGCGAGAAGGAAGATGGTTTGGCGTACTCGTAAGCCTCGTTCAGTACACGGGGTTCTGTGATGGATTTCTTGCAGACCGGGGTGTGCGTTTCCGCTGGGGTATGGATCATTTCGGTGGTTGACATATAAAAGGATCGCTTTCTTTGCTTCGAATTCTAGAATTCACTGCCAGCTGAAAGCCCGGCGGTGGAAGTGCTCGTATCTTGCAACTGGGATCGCGCCCAATTGCCAAATCCCTATGCCGCGCCCACCCTGTATCCGTCCGGATCTTTTCCGCGAACACGACGCCACCACACCTGAAAGGTGGGAACATTCACCGTGACAATAAAGAGTTTTCGCAGGCTGTTCGAGGGGCATTCCAAAGGCCGAACACCATGCCAGGAGTGGTCTGTTCGTTGAAAAAAAAGGCTTTCGTTTCCCCGCGGAACCAGCGATGCGGCCACCTCCAGATCGTCGAAGGCCGGTGCGGAATGGGGCTTATAGCGGCCTTCGTCATCCATCATCAGGATCTGGCCACCCCAATCTGTATCCCAATCCTCTTCCGTATTGAAGTAGAAGATGTGGGTAGCCAGCTTGCGGCGGGCATCGCAATGCGGAGAGACCGAGCATCCCTGCCATGCGTAATACCACTCCATTGTCAGGATGAACTGCTGCGGCCCCAACATCCCTCGCAGCCAGGACTGGTACACATCTCCGTGCAACTCGGCGACAAATTCCTTCCACGGCTCCGGCAATTCGATTCCCGGCCTGTAATGCAGGATGTAGCGGTCGTGTGGCGCCTGCCCATATCCCCGCTTGATGCCCACCTTGCGATCGAACGCCTCTACTCGCGGCATGGCGTGACGCAGCCGTTCAAAGCCTTCCTCTGTCAGCGCCTCCGGGATGCTGACCCACGGATAGGGCTGCCGCGTGCGAAAGAATTCCGGAGAAAGGGACTCGATATGTTCCGAGTCAAGATATCTCACACCAGACCTCCCAAGTCAGGCACATAGGAATACGGTCTCACTCCAGCGCACATTCCTCCGTGACGTACATCACGGTCTAACGCAAAAAACGGTATGCTTTTGGTATCTAAGACTGTAGAAGGGATCGATCATGAATATTGCCGCAAGCGTCACGGATCTGATTGGACGCACTCCTCTGGTGGAGTTGCATCGCGTAACCGAAGGTTGCAAGGCGAGAGTCGTGGTAAAACTGGAGAGCCAAAATCCGCTGAGCAGCGTCAAAGACCGCATCGGCCTGGCCATGATTGAAGCAGCCGAGCGTGAGGGGAAAATTTCCCCTGGAAAAACGGTATTGATTGAGCCCACCAGTGGCAATACGGGGATCGCCCTGGCATTTGTGGCTGCGGTCAAGGGCTACGATATCGTCCTGGTCATGCCCGACACCATGAGCCTGGAACGCAGAATCCTGCTGCTGGCGTTTGGCGCCAAAATTGTCCTGACTCCCGGACCGAATGGAGTAAAGGGCGCGGTTGCCAAGGCGGAAGAGATTCTGAAAGAAACGCCGAATGGCTATATGCTGCAGCAGTTTAATAATCCGGCGAACCCCAAAATTCACTTTGACACCACAGGACCGGAGATTTGGAACGACACTGACGGGAAAGCCGACATCCTTATTTCTGGTGTCGGGACAGGTGGCACTTTGACCGGCGTCAGCGAATATATCAAGGCGAAAAAGCCGGGCTTCTGGACAGTCGCGGTCGAGCCCACGGACAGTGCAGTACTTTCCGGAGGCAAGCCGGGGCCGCACAAGATTCAGGGAATCGGCGCCGGATTTGTTCCCAAGGTGCTGAAGACGGACCTGATCGATGAGATTGTTCAAGTGACCAACGACGATGCTCTTGCAATGGCGCGGCGCCTGCCGAAGGAAGAAGGCCTTCTCGTCGGCATTTCTTCTGGAGCTGCGGTTCATGCCGCGCTTCAGGTGGCAAAAAACCCGAAGAATGCCGGCAAGCTGATCGTTGTCATCATTCCCAGCGCAGGCGAGAGATATCTCTCAACCCTGTTGTTCGACGAGTTCCGCAAAGAAGCCATGGAGACGAAGACATCCCAGGTAACGGTATGAACCGGCCAGGCGAGGATCTGGCAGATGGCTACACCCAGGCCTCGCTGTGGCGTAAAACTGCATGCTCGATGGCATGGCAGAACTGCGACGTGAAGCTGCTTGTATGAATCTGGTTCGACTGATTCGCGAAGACGTTCGCTGCGTATTCGAGCGCGACCCCGCGGCCACCTCGAAAGCGATGGTGTTGCTTTGCTATCCGGGCCTGCACGCCGTGTGGGCCCATCGCATCCATCACATCCTGTGGTCGCATGGCCTTCGGCTGATACCTCGCGTGATGTCGCAGGTTACTCGGTTTTGGACGGGAATCGAAATCCATCCTGAAGCGCAGATTGGCCGACGATTGTTTATCGATCACGGCATCGGCGTGGTCATCGGCCAGACCGCAATCATTGGCAACGACGTCACCCTCTACCAGGGTGTGACGCTGGGTGGTACAGGTAAGGGAACAGGAAAACGTCATCCCACATTGCGCGATGGAGTTTTTGTCGGCAACAATGCGAATATTCTCGGCGACATCACCATCGGCGAACATTCCCGCGTCGGCGCCGGCTCCGTGGTGCTGCGCGATGTGCCTCCGGACTCAACCGTCGTGGGCGTTCCAGCGCACATCGTGTATCAGGGTGGCAAGCGCGTGTTGATTACGGATCCTCGCGAAATCAACGATCCATTGTCGGACGTGATCGTTGCCCTCTGTGACGAAGTGAAGCGTCTTAAATCCCGCGTCGAGTGCCTCGATGGTCAGCTGCAACAATCCTTGCTGACGGATCCGGAAAGTGCACTCGCCGTGGAAGAGGAAGAACGAACTCGCTATCGCAGCCAGCAATATCCCCGCTCAGATTACGTCAGCATGGGCGAAGGCATCTGAACGCGGAACAGGAACAGTGGACAGGGAGAAGGGATCAGTTCGATTCATCGAGCACAGGGAGTTTGCCTGCGCCCTGATCCATGGAGCCTTTCTCGCATATTTTGAGAAATCTTTTAAGGCCGCCGGCCATGTCAACTGACCGCTGTTCCCTGTTCTCTTAGCCTCGGCTACATTCCCGGATGCGAAAGATGATTCGCATTCGGCACCAGCTCAAGGTACACAGAGCGCGGCAGATTGGTATTCCAGTGGCCGCTCGCTTTGGCAAAGCCCACAATGCCAAAAAAGATGCACGCCAGCACCAGCGTGACCGCCATCGGCGTCAGCACAAGATTGCGCCAACGATCATTCCCCTCTGACCCGCGCCGTGGCGGCAGTGCAAACTGCAACGCATTCTCCGCCGGGCACGCGGCGATGCATTCCATACACGCGGCGCATTCAACCGAGCGAATCTGTACCAGGCGATCCACGGGTAGATTTGCAGGGCAGGCGCGCGCGCACTTGCCGCAGTCGATGCATGCAACCGCATCGCGTCGAATCTTCGCCGGGCTCAACAGCGATGCCAATCCCATCAGCGCCCCGTACGGGCACAAATAGCGGCACCAAAAATTTCGTATGAACAGAGACAGCGAGAGCAGCACCACGAAAACCATGATTCCCGTCCGGCCCAGGTCGAGGAAGAAATTCAGCATTTTCACATCCGCAACCATGCCATAGGGGGAGTGCAAAAAGTCTGCCAACGCTGCCGCCGACATGCTTCCAATTACGAACGCGAAAAATCCAAGCAGAAGATATTTCAACCCGCGCAGTGGTACATCAACCCATTTTGGAAGTTGAAAATTCCTGCCGAAAATCTTCTCCCCAGCCTTCCATAACAATTCCGACAGCGTGCCGATGGGGCATAGCCACGAGCAGAAAGCTTTCTTCAATAGCAGGCTGGACGCGAGGAACGCGAGGAATAGAAACATCGCGGCCGGATGAATCTGCGGAATGCTGTGCGTCTCCAAAAGGTATTTCGTATTCATCATTCCTGCAATGGGCAGCCACCCTTCCACCCCCGCGGGCCGGTTTACATAGACCGTCTTTTCCGCCGTCTCGTAATAACGTGTCCACAGACAAAATTGAACTCCCAACCCTATGTTGAGCATCACAAAGGCTGCTTGGACGCTGTGGCGGAACCACTGCGAACGATCCTTTAACGATCGCCGAATCAGCGTCTTACGGAGTTTGCGAGTGGGTAGTATTGGGGATTTGCCGATGCAGGATAAAGAAGCTTCGTTTTCCAGCGATTGGATCAATTCGGCCTCAGATCGTGCAGACATCGCCACCCTCAAAGACTGACTCTAGAGGAAGGCGAAAGTGACAGCTGTGATGTGCGTCACAAACGATTGACCGCCGGAAAATCATACTAGAAGGTGTTGAAATTTCAGGGTGTGACCATGACCGACAACTGTGCCAGCAGGATGGAAAACGAAGGCTGCTTCATGTGCAAGGAACGGCATGCTGACTGGTTTTGCAATCTCTCTCCGCAAGCGTTGGTGGAGTTCGAAACCCTCGGTATGCAGATGACGGTTCCCTCCGGCAGTACGCTCTTCTTTGAGTCGCAAACAGCCCGCAGCGTATACATTCTTTGCGGTGGCCACGTGAAGCTGACCACCTCCTCAAAAGATGGCAAGACGTTGCTGGTCCGCATTGCCAAGCCGGGAGATGTGCTCGGTCTGAGCGCGGCTATCTCCGGCACTGCGTATGAAATTACCGCGCAGGCGATCGAGCCCGTCCAGGTGAAATCATTTCAGCGCCAGGATTTTCTGCACTTCATCGAGCATCACCTTGAAGGCAGCATGCACGCCACCAAGATGATCAATCAGGAATATCGCGATGCGTTGGGGGATGCCACTCGTCTCGCACTTTCCATGTCGATCGCCGGCCGCGTTGCCCGTTTGTTGCTGGAGATGACATCTGGAGTGCGCGACGCGAAGCCACGCTTCACCATGGCCCTGACCCATGAGGAACTGGCCACCATGCTGGGCACTACCCGTGAATCCATCACACGCGTGCTCAGCGAGCTCAAGCGTAAGGAAATTATTTCCATCAAGGGAACATCCCTGACCATCCTGCGCAAGTCTGCCCTCGAGCTGCTGGTTTAAGCCCTCAAATCTTATAGTTGGTCCAACATCTGTGACGATTGTCACTGCTGGTTTCGGTGCTGGCTCCCTATCGTTAGGGAAAGAGGGACCGCATGTCCGACGCTCTGTTGCTCCATCGCATTCACTTCGCATTTACGGTCACATATCACTACCTGTTTCCACAGTTGACCATGGGGTTAGCGTTGCTCATCGTCATCCTGAAGACGATTGCCATTCGCAAGAATGATCCCGTCTACGATGATGCAGCCCGCTTCTGGGCACGCATTTTCGGAATCAACTTCATTATGGGCGTAGTCACTGGGATTCCAATGGAGTTTCAGTTCGGAACCAACTGGGCCCAGTTCTCCCGTATGACCGGAGGCGTGATAGGCCAGCCGCTCGCCATGGAGGGCGTCTTCTCCTTCTTTCTGGAGTCGGCATTTCTCGGACTGTTCCTCTACGGCGAAAAGCGCTTGTCCCGCTGGCAACATTGGTGGGCCGCCTTTCTGGTGTTCGTCGGCTCCTGGATCTCCGGCTTTTTCATCATCGTTACCGACGCATGGATGCAGCATCCCGTCGCCTACCGTGTGCTCGCCAATGGATCGTATGAAGTCACAAGCTTCTGGAAGCTGCTATTGAATCCCTGGGCGCTCCTGCAATACGCCCACAATATGAGCGGCGCCGTGATCACGGCAGCCTTTGTCATGTGCTCGGTCGGCGCGTTCTACCTGTTGGAGGGTAAATTCTCCGAGTACGCCCGCGCGTTTCTCCGGGTCGGCGTCATCATCGGCGTGATTGCCTGCATCTTCCAGATTTTTCCCAGTGGTGATCTGCATGGAAAGTATCTGGCACACCATCAACCGGCCACCACCGCCGCCATGGAAGGCTTATTCACCACGCAAAAAGGTGCTCCTATGGTACTCATGGGGCAGCCGAATGTTGAGAACCAGCGCATCGACAATCCGCTGGTCGTCAACAAGGTACTCAGCTTCCTGGTTTATGGCACCACTTCTGCGGAAGTGAGCGGCCTGAATACATTTCCCAGGGATCAGTGGCCCACCAACATACCGCTATTGTTCTTCGCGTATCACATCATGGCTGGCCTGGGCACCTATTTCGTCGTCCTGATGCTGCTGGCAATCATCTGGCTGTGGCGGGGAAATTTGTTCCATGCAAAGTGGCTGCTATGGCTGTTAATGCTGAGTTTTCCGTTGCCCTACGTCGCCAACATCGCCGGCTGGATGACGGCCGAAATTGGTCGACAACCGTGGCTGGTGTACGGCTTGATGCGGACAAGCCAAGGCTATTCCCAATTTGTTTCGACCGGAAACACGCTCTTCACCTTGCTCGGCTTTATGGGGCTGTACGCAATTTTGTCGATCCTGTTTGTCTTCCTGATTTATGCCGAACTGGCGCGCGGGCCGCAGCGTACAGCCGCTTCCGGCATCCACACCGGCGAGCCGGTCAGCGTTGCATAGGCAATGGGTACAGGAGATACGATGATGGGCTTGATCTGGTTCTGGATTGTCGCACTGATGCTGGTGGCGTACGTTGTGTTCGACGGCTTTGACATTGGAGCGGGCATCGCGCATTTTCTGATCGGGCGTACACACCAGGATCGCGATACTATTTTGCGTTCCATCGGCCCAGTGTGGGATGGCAATGAGGTCTGGTTGCTGGCCGGTGGCGGCACGCTTTATTTCGCTTTTCCGCTGCTCTACGCCTCGTCCTTCAGCGGTTTCTACCTGCCGCTGATGATCGTGTTGTGGCTTCTGATCCTGCGTGGCATTGGCATTGAACTGCGGTCGCACTTCGGCACCGTAGTGTGGCGCGGATTTTTCGATGGCTCCTTCGCCATCTCCAGTATTCTGCTCGCTATTTTTCTTGGCGCCGCGCTGGCCAATGTGATTCGCGGAGTACCGCTGAACGCCGACGGATATTTCTTCGCGCCGCTGTGGACCAATTGGAGAGTCGGCCCCAACCCCGGCATCCTCGATTGGTATACCGTCATCGGCGGCCTGGTGGCGCTGGTCGCCCTTGGCATCCATGGGAGCCTGTATCTCGCAGTCAAGACCGGCGGGGACTTGCAGCAGCGGGCGCGCGATCTGGCTCAGCGCGCGTGGATTCTCCTGCTGATCCTCACCATCCTCAGCCTCACGGCCACTATGCTGGTGCGGCCTGCCGTGCTGCACAGCTATCTTCACTATCCAATCGCCTTCCTTATTCCCGCGGGCGTCCTTGGTAGCCTGTTCGGTATCCTGCTCTACTCCCGCAAGGAGAAGGATTTCCCTGCATTTCTTAGTTCCTGCCTTTACCTGACGCTGATGTTGGCCGGAGCCGCTGTGGGACTTTGCCCGGTTCTGTTGCCGTCCAGCCGCAATGCCGCCCAGGACATCACCATCTCGAACTCGCTTGCCGGCCATCATGGCCTGGCCGTCGGTCTGGTGTGGTGGGGCTTCGGCATCCTGCTGGCGATTGGATATTTCATCTTTGTCTATCGCATGTTTCGCGGCAAGGTAGCGGAGACTGCGGACGCCCACGGAGATTAGACGGCCATGAATCCTGGGCTGGAACGTGAAGCGAGTGTCAATTCTGCAGTGCGCGAAATCCCCGCGCTGAAACTCTCATCTAATATATGTAGGCATCCCGACTGAGAGGTCCATCCCGTGCCATCCGATAACCACACCGCCTCCGCCCGCCGTTCCGCTACTGCCGCCAGCAAGATCACGTCCCGCAAGCCGCTTACCGCCGACGAGCTCCGGAAGATGGACGCCTACTGGCGCGCCTGCAATTATCTGTGCGTCGGCATGCTGTATCTGTGTCAAAATCCGCTGCTGCGCGAGCCGCTGCGTCCGGAGCACATCAAGCAGCGTCTGCTTGGACATTGGGGATCCGATCCCGGCCAGACATTTACCTGGGTCCATCTGAATCGCCTGATCAAGAAGTATGACCTGGACATGATCTACATTTCCGGTCCCGGCCACGGCGCTCCCGCGACTCTTTCCAACGCTTATCTGGAGGGGACTTATTCTGAGGTCTATCCCGACAAAAGTGAAGATGAAGACGGAATGCAGCGCTTCTTCAAGGAGTTTTCTTTTCCCGGTGGAATTGGAAGCCACTGCACTCCGGAAACACCTGGGTCGATCCATGAAGGCGGTGAACTTGGCTACAGTATTTCGCACGCGTTTGGAGCGGCGTTCGACAATCCGAACCTGATCGTCTCAGTGATGGTTGGCGACGGCGAAGCGGAAACCGGTCCGCTGGCGACATCCTGGCATTCGAATAAATTTCTCAATCCCATTCGCGATGGCGCCGTACTTCCCATCCTGCACCTGAATGGATACAAGATTGCGAATCCTACGCTGCTGGCGCGCATTACTCCTGAGGAGTTGGATCAGTTGCTGCGCGGCTATGGCTGGACGCCATATTTCGTGGAAGGCGACGACCCCCACATCATGCATCAACAGATGGCAGCCACGCTGGAGCATTGCGTTCAGGAGATTCGCGCCATCCAGAAACATGCGCGCAGCACCAACACGGCCGATCGACCGCGCTGGCCGATGGTGGTCCTGCGCAGTCCCAAAGGATGGACCGGTCCGAAAGAATTGGATGGCCATAAAGTCGAAGGATTCTGGCGTGCCCATCAAATTCCTATCCTCGATGTCACCACCAATCCAGCGCACATGCAGTTGCTGGTGGACTGGATGAAGAGTTACAAGCCGGAAGAATTATTCGATGCAGCCGGCACACTGATTCCGGAGCTAAAAGATTTGCCGCCCAAAGGAAATCGCCGGATTAGCGCAAATCCCCACGCCAACGGCGGTTTGCTGCGCAAAGCTTTGCGGCTGCCGGATTTTCGAGAATTCGCATTTTCGGTCACGAAGCCGGGCACCAGCCAAGTGGGACCCACAGAAGTGCTGGCGCATTTTCTGGCGGAAACCATGCGCAGAAACATGCAGAGCTTTCGCGTCTTCGGCCCCGACGAAACTGCTTCCAACAAATTGCAGGCCATCTACGAGGCCAGCAAAAAAACCTGGCTCGCGGAATATCTGCCGGAAGATCAGGACGGCGGCGAGCTTGCACTCGACGGCCGCGTCATGGAAATGCTGAGCGAACACACGCTGGAGGGATGGTTCGAAGGGTATGTCCTGACCGGCCGCCATGGCCTGTTCGCCAGCTACGAGGCATTTATCCACGTCATCGATTCCATGTTCAACCAGCATGCCAAGTGGCTGGAGAAGTGTAAGACCGAGGTCAAATGGCGCGCTTCCATCTCTTCCATTAACATCCTCATCACTTCACTGGTATGGCGACAAGACCATAACGGCTTCACGCATCAGGACCCGGGATTTCTTGACATTGTGACCAATAAAAGCGCCGCCGTCACGCGCATTTATCTGCCGCCGGATGCCAATTGTCTGTTGAGTGTCGGCGACCATTGTTTGCGCAGCACCAACTACGTCAACGTGATTGTTGCCGACAAGCAGCCGCATCTGCAGTATTTAACGATCGATGAAGCCGTGCGCCATTGCACCAAGGGCATCGGCATCTGGGACTGGGCGAGCAACGATCAGGATGCGGAGCCCGATGTAGTGATGGCCACCGCCGGCGATATCGCCACCATGGAGTCGCTCGCGGCAGTTGCCATTCTGCGCGACCGTTTTCCGGAGCTGAAAATTCGCTTCATCAATGTTGTCGATCTCTTCAAGCTGGAACCCGACACGGAACATCCGCACGGATTGTCAGACCGCGACTTCGATTCGCTGTTTACGCTCGACAAGCCCGTCATCTTCAATTTCCACGGCTATGCATCTCTGATTCACAAGCTGACCTATCGGCGCACCAATCACGACAATATGCATGTGCGTGGGTATAAGGAAAAAGGCAATATCAATACTCCCCTGGAACTTGCAATCCTCAACCAGGTGGACCGATTCAACCTGGCGATCGATGTGATTGACCGCGTGCCGAAACTGCGTGCTACCGGGGCGCATGTCAAAGAATGGCTGAAAGACCAGATCACCGACGCGATTGATTACGCGCACGAAAATGGGATCGACCGAAAGGAAATTCGAGAGTGGAAATGGCCCCTGGGATGAAAATTGACTTGCAGCACTTGCCAATCTTGGTTTTTAACGGCGGATCTTCATCGATTAAATTTTCCATCTATATTTCTGATGGCAAACAACTGACCAAGTTGAACGAAGGTGAGGCGGGCGGCATTGGAACGCCCAAACCCCAATTTAACTTCTACGCTTATCGCGACGGCAAGCGTGAAACTCTGGCGTCCGAATCTGATCCCAAGGATCTCGGCTCGATCCGCGACGCGGTGCGAAAGATTGCAACCCTGCTTCACCAGCCGGGACTCACCCAGCCTGCGGCCATTGGCCACCGCATCGTCCATACAGGGCCCAATCTGCACGCCCATCAGCCGATCACGTCGGCTGTGCTGCTTGAAATAGAAAAGGCCACCTGCTTCGCTCCCTTGCATCAGCCCATCGGCCTGGAGATTGTTCGCGAAGCCAAGGAAAGTTTTCCCGGCGTGGAGAATTACGCCTGCTTCGACACGATCTTCCTTCAGGACCTGCCGGAGGTTGCGTCGATATACCCGTTGCCGAAAGAAATCCGCGACCAGGGCGTGCATCGCTACGGTTTTCACGGATTATCGTGCGAATCCATCATGGAGCAGTTTCGAGAGGGGCGGGTTCCACCTCCCGCTACACCCGGCGAGGTGCCCCACCGCGTGATATATGCCCACTTAGGTAGCGGCGCCAGCGTCACTGCAATTCGCGATGGAAAAGCCCTCGATCACTGTATGGGGCTAACTCCTACCAGTGGCGTCATTATGGGCACTCGTCCCGGCGATCTCGACCCAGGATTGGTTTTCTACCTGATGCGCCTGCAAGGCGGCAGCGCGGTCGATGCCACTCACGCTGTGGAGCAATTGCTGAACAAACGCTCTGGTATGCTTGCGCTCTCCGGCCTCTCCAACGACATGCGTCTGCTTCGCGAAGCCGAGAAAAATGGAAATGCACAAGCTGCCTTGGCGATTGACGTATTCGCACTGTCGATCAAGAAAATGATCGGCGGCTACGTCGCATTGATGGGCGGTTTGGATGCGCTGGTTTTTTCAGGCGGCATCGGCGAACGTGATCCGATGACCCGCACCCAGGTCTGCGCAGGCATGGAAGCTTTTGGACTGACGCTCGATCCGGCAGCCAACGATCCCACTCACGCGGGACCGAAGACCATCAGCCCTGCAGATTCTATGGTTGCGGTGTATGTTCTGCCTGCGGACGAGGATCGCATCATCGCAGAACACGTGGCGCGGCTGGCTGCGGAAGATTGATCTGCATTCCGCTTACTTCAGCGCCGTCCACAGGTTGGGATCGACGTCGGGAAACACGCTGTCCTGCACTTCAATTTTGTGCAGTGCCGATTCCTCTTCGGCGCTGAGGGTGCCCCCGCCGGCATGCGACTGCCACATCTTCTCGACCGCTTGGAAGGTAGCCAAATGCTCATGGAAGCGATCTTCCGCGTAGTCTCGCGCCGCCTCGGTGGTAATTAGAAACTGCCAGTCAGAAGATTCCAGCAGCAATAGCTCGCGGCACAACTGCTTCAGGATGCGCTCTCCCACGGGATTGTCTTTCCAGTGTTTGGAAGTGGCTGCATCGCGCACGGCGACTTCTGCCGGATACAAATATTCCCAGGTCCAGCGTGTGTCCGGGCTCAGCCACACTTCGTGGGTGCCATTCTTTCCCCACGATCCTTCCGGCAGCGCCAGAAAACTATCCGGCGGGTGGCGATCGAGATAGGCCGCGCAACTTGTCATAGCGACCGGAACTTCTTCACGCGCCATGATGCGCGCCACATGCTCCAGCCACATTGGTCCTTCAAACCACCAGTGTCCAAACAACTCCGCATCAAACGGGGATGTCAAAATGGCCGGCACCGAATCTTTAAATCCTGAGCGCAGGGAATCCACCACCAGGCTGACATAGTGTTCCGCG
This sequence comes from uncultured Acidobacteriota bacterium, assembly GCA_963737095.1. Classification (GTDB taxonomy): domain Bacteria; phylum Acidobacteriota; class Terriglobia; order Terriglobales; family Acidobacteriaceae; genus JAKAAZ01. The sequence goes on along the minus strand of CAVTRK010000005.1, from coordinate 322,997 downwards.
TGCGACTTCGTCCGAGCCTCAGCCTTCTCGTGAAAATATGGCGTCTTGAATGCCATGTCGATTTTGGTGCCGGTCACCTGCCAATAGCGATGGCCGCCTGGAAACCGCTTCTTGTGAAAGTCGAGATAGTTGGCGTCCCCCGGATATCCGGCGTCTCCGCTCCAGACCTGCAGCCCGGTGCGCGGGTCGCGCGGAAAAATCGTCACAGGTCTGCGATGGGCGCGAGGTCCCTCAACGTAATAAGGCTTGTAGAGAGAATGCTGCGGTTCGCAGGTTTCCACCTCCAGGGATGCGGCCACGCCGACTGCCCCGCCCGCCCGCAACTCGTAGGGCGTAAATAATACCGATTCTTCCACTAGGTGAGTGTCGACAAAGAAGTAATCGATTTTGGCATCTTCCAGCGGCTCTTCCACGCCTCTGCGGTCGAAAGGGGGCCACGGTTCTGTGCTGCCGTGCGGGATCACCGGATAGCTCCACATTCCCGCCGGACGGTAGGCACATTCTGGCAGCCAGATGCCTCGCGGGTGCGAACCGATGTGCCGTTCATGGGTTGCCACCCCGGTCTGAACCTGCGCCCGGATCGACTCATCCGTTCCCAGCAATGGAAAATAGCCGTGGGTCGCACCACACGTAATAATGTCGATCAAACCGTGCTCTGCCGCCTTACGAAATCCCAGGATGATGTCGCCACCCAAAGCTTCAAAGTCATTCAGCGATTCTTCAAAATAGGCCCGCCAGTATCGAGCCGTCTCTGCCAACTGAGGTTCACCATTCTGCCCGAAGTATGCCTCATCCTCATTGGCCGCCGTAATTTTTCGCTTCAGGTATTTAGGAAACTCGGCGCGGAACACGGGATGAGCCAACTGTTCCAGCAGGATAGGGGAGAGATTCAGGTTGGCCCGCAAGGCAATTCCATCGCGTTCCAGGTTGCCAATCACTCGCAGCAGCGGCAAGTACGTTTCTGCGGCGGCCTCAAGCAGCCATTCCAAACCATGTGGCCACGTGCCGTGGTTCACCACATACGGCAGATGTGCATGCAATGTGAACGTCAAGTACGCAGAAGGACGTCCTTGAGGCGTGTCGATCATGAGTTCCCCTTTTTTCTCACTCTTTAGATGCAAATGGGGAAGAACCAGGGATCAGGCGCCCGCGCTGCCTGGTCGAGAACGGAGACAGCAGGGTTACTGATCGCGAGAAAAGCAGATTCTCACCTTCACTATAGTCTTCCAGCCATGAAAATCCGATGCGGATTTTGCCCTCCTCATGGAGGTTTGGTGCAGAGTTGAATTCGATCTGCCTGGTCAAGGCTGCACATCCGCACTGTCACGCGAGGGATAAAAATCCCTGTCTTGCAGCCGACGCTGCCCGGATATCCCGGCAATGGGGAACCCAAGTGCGCATTGCCGGGCCAATATCCATTTGCTACTATCCAGATGATCGCGCGATTCCTCCACGGCGCGAAGGAGATAAGCAAATGCCAGAACAGGAAACAACGGGAATTGGATGGTTTATCGCGGGCCTTGGCTTGGGTGCGCTGCTCGGTATCCTATTTGCCCCCAAAGCGGGCAAAGAACTTCGTGAAGGCCTGATGACAAGTGCGAAGGATAAGAAGGAGTATGTCGCCGCCCGCAGCCGAGAGGCGCGCGAGCAGATTAATTCCGTGGTCGACAGGGGCCGCGACCAGGTCAATGAGTTTGCTGAGCGTGGAAAAGAAGCTGCCGAGAAGGGCCGCGAGCGCTGGAGTGGCATCGTAGATCGCGTTTCCGGCAGTCGCAGCGATGTCGAAAACCATACTCACGATGACGAAGAACCATTCCACGGCGGTGCAGCCGAAAACCGCTATTAATGCATCTCAAAGGCAGGTGCGCCTTGCGGTTCCTGCCGCCGTTGGTATAGTTGTGCCTTGCGGTTCTACACTTGTGCTCAGGCCACTGTCTTCGGCTCCCTTTCAGCGGATTTCGCCCGATGGGGTCAAAGCCACGGTCGGGTCAAGCGTCTGCTAGTGTAAATTTCGTAATAAGGGGGCTTCATGCCAACCGGATCGACGGTTTTCCTTGTGTTTACTGGAGTAGTTACGTTTGCAGTGGTCTTGCAGACGATTGTTTTGGTAGTGTTTGCCGTCGCGGCGAAAGCGGCCCAAGCCAAAATCATGGAGCAGGCAGATCGCCTGCAATCTGAAGTGCACACCATCGTCGAATCCAGCGCCAATATTATGGAGACGCTCGACGACTTGACTCCGCGCATGCGCGCCATTACAGAAAATGTCCAGAAGGCAACCGATACGCTGCGCAATCAAGTGAACCACATCGATGGTGTGGTCACTGACGTCACCGGAAAGACTCGCACCCAGGTGTCACGCATCGATAGCATGGTTACCGACACGCTGGATGGAATTGCTCGCGGGACCCGCACGATTCAGGACAATATTATGGCGCCGTTGCGGCAGATTGGCGGATGGATGAACACTATTCGCGCCACTCTGGATCTGCTGCGTGGTGGTGGTGGCGGTGATCGTCGCAGTGATCGCAGAAGCCGCCGCTACGACGAAGACTACTAGAGTCCGATCTCAGGGTAAGCCCGGACTTTGGGCCGGGGATCGCAACCTTGAGAGAACACCTTTAGACTTTGAGGTTCGAAGCGTCGCAAGCTGCCTACTTGAACAGATTTTTGGCGATGAACAAAACGTTCGCCGGACGTTCCGCAAGCCGCCGCATGAAGTACGGATACCAATCGGTGCCGAACGGAATATAGACGCGCATCCCGTAGCCTTCTTTCGCTAGCGAATTCTGCAAATCGCGGCGAACCCCGTACAGCATCTGGAACTCGAAGCTGCGTTTGTCGATCCCTTCCTGCTCCACAAACTTCTTCGTTTCTTGGATGATGGCTTCATCGTGCGTTGCCAGCCCGTGATAGACCCCGCTGGTCAGCAAAATCTTTGTCAGTTTCATGTAATTAGCGTCCACGTCGGCCTTATTGGGGAACGCCACTGTCGGCGGTTCTTTATATGCGCCTTTGCACAGCCGGATGCGAATGCGTTCGGCCAGCAGCAGGTTCACGTCATCTTCGCAACGATAGAGGTACGATTGCAGCACAGTTCCGATGTGACCTGCATGGCCTGGCATGGCATGAATCTCGCGCGTCAAGTCGACGGTCGCCTGGGTTAGATCGCTGCCTTCCATATCCACGCGCAGAAAGCTGTCGGCCGCCGCCGCATGATCGACCAGCTCGCTGGTGATCTGGCGCGCAATGGCCGGGCTGATGTTCATTCCCATCTGCGTCAACTTGGCGCTGACGTTGGCCTGCAGTCCGCGCTTTTGAATTGCATCCAGCAATTGGTGATAAATGTCGGCGGCGTGGCGCGCCTCTTCTTCGGTGGAGACATTCTCGCCCAGGCTGTCGAGTGAAACCGGAATGCCTTCGCGGTTAAGTGTGTCGGCTACGCGCAATGCGTCGGCGACATGCATCCCCGCGATAAAGCGGCCAGACATTTTCTGGCCCATGCGGGATTGCTCCGCAAAGGAGCGCAAAGATTTGTTCTGCGACAGCGCAATCAACGCAGAGCGTAAGACATTTGTTGTCATTGGATCGAGGCCTCAAGCAAACTCTCCATTGTGTCACAGCGGCGGCGTGGGCGCTACAATGTGGGCAGCTTGGCGCAATCAAAAGTTCATTCGGGTTCTGAGGATTGGATTCGTGCGATCCATAGACTTGCTTTGCATCTTCTTGCTTTTGGCCTTTGGCTCGGTCGCCCAAAACGCGCCCACTGTCGAGCAGGCAGAGACAGCCTGCGGACCGCTCAGCACGAATTTTTCCGTGAAAACGAGTAGCAGTCAAAAGCCGATGCCGCAGCCTGAGTCCGGCAAAGCCATGATCTATGTAATTGAGGACTGGGAACCGGCAGATACGGGGAGAATGAGCCGACCGGCGCTTCGAGTGGGGATGGATGGGAATTGGACGGGCGCAACCCAAGGGGATTCTTATCTGTATTTTTCCGCCGATCCGGGCCCACGCCATCTATGCGTCAGCAACCAGTCCCCGATCAGGAGCTACGGACGCTTCATCTATTTGACCGCCGTCTATGGACTGGATGCGAAACCCGACCGGGCCTACTATTTTCGCGCACGCATGCCGCGAGGTGAGACGTCCACATTTTTCTCGCTGATTCTTGAGCCACTGAATGTCGATGAAGCTCGACTACTGATGGCGCAATACGCTCACGCCACCTCAAATGCAAAAAAGTGACGAGAGCGAATCGCGCTAGCGATTCTCGATCGCCACATACTTGTTCGGATAGGCTGGTCCGGTGTATTCGGCGCGCGGACGGATCAGGCGATTGTCCTCAAATTGCTCGATCACATGCGCTGACCATCCAGCAATGCGGCTGATCGCAAAGATCGGCGTGAACAGGTCCACATCAATTCCCAACGTGGTGTAGGTGGAGGCGGAATAGAAATCTACGTTGGCGTTCAACTTCTTCTCTTCCTTCACAAACAATTCGATCTTGCGCGACATGTCAAACCATTTTGGATTGCCGTCGGCGCGTCCCAGGTCCTGCGACATCCGGCGAAGGTGCGTCGCGCGCGGATCTTCGGTGCGATAAACGCGATGGCCGAAGCCTGGAACTTTCTTCTTGTCCGCCAGCATCTGCCGCACATATTCCACCGGGTCAGCGCCTGCCTGGTCAATGGCAAACAGGATGCGCATCACCGCTTCGTTCGCGCCGCCGTGCAGCGATCCCTTCAGTGCGCCAATCGCTCCCGTGATCGCCGAATGCATGTCCGACAGCGTGGCAACGATCACTCGAGCGGCAAAAGTTGATGCATTAAATTCATGATCGGCGTGCAAAATCAGCGCAACGTCTAACGCGCGTTGTGCCGTCGGCGATGGCTTTTCGCCGTTCAACATCCATAAGAAATTTCCCGAATGGCTGAGCGAAGGGTCTGGCTCGACGATCGGCTTGCCTTTGCGCACGCGATCGAATACAGCGACAATCATTGGGATTTGGGAGGTTAAGCGGAATGCCTTGCGGACATTCGCTTCCGGCGACATGCCTTCCTGGTCCGGGTCGTACATGCTCAATGCAGAAACCGCGGTGCGAAGCGCCGCCATGGGCAATGCATCTTTTGGTAACTCCTGCAGCAGTCGCACCACCTCATGTGGCAGTACCCGGCCGGCCGTCAGTTTTTCATTAAAATCCGCTAGTTCCGACTTGCTGGGGAGACGGCCAAACCACAATAAATACGCTGTTTCCGGGAATGTCGATTTCTCTGCCAGTTCGTGGATGTCGATGCCGCGGTAGGCTAATACGCCCGCGTCTCCGTCGATCAGACAAATCCCTGAGTCGGAAGCAACAATGTCTTCCAACCCTCGTGCCGCGGCAGTCATAGCCATGTTCGTGTTCTCCAGACAAGTTTTGCTGTGTGCAGTATCCGGTGCCAGTCCGCCCTACACTCCAACTTCGATACTACAATGCAAGCCGGAGGTTCGTCATTTCATCGGGCGGTCGGCGTATCGCCGTTGCCTGACTGCCGCCCTTACATTCCCCGGTTTCAACTAAATTCCCACTTTCGATTCCCTTACTTCTGTTCCCACATCTCTCACGATTTGTGAAACGCTTAACTTTGTGAAAACCTGCGGGTGTGCCGTTTGACCTAATCAATGGTGCTTTGAATCACTCGTTCATGAGTGGTTTCAGTCACTCAACCTCCCTTCACACGCATCGCACGATGCCAGGAGTTTTTCCGAAATGCGTCAAGATGAAGACCTGTATGGGGAGCAGCGACATCTCCCCAGCCTGCTGATTTTGATTGCAGGTCTTTCCTTTTTGTTGGCCATCGGCGCGCTCACGTGGAGCTATTTTCTGCAAAGCCGGCTGGACTCAACTGAAGCGAAACTCACCGTAGCCCAGGAACACATCGAGCAACTCTCCGCGCAACATGCGGAGATATGGCGTCAAATGCGAGCGACGAATGATGAGTTTGGCGCCAAACTTGGTATCACCCAGCAACAAATCGAACTGCGGGCGCAAGATATCCTCCATCAGCAGCAAGTGGCCGACGCGCGCATGGCCAGGCAGCAGGCCGCTACCCAGAAAAGGGTGACGGATGTCTCCCATGCCGTCTCCAACGTGCAGACGGACGTAGGCGGGGTCAAAAAGGATGTAGTGACCACCCAGAATGAACTGGCCAGCACCGAACAGCAGCTTCATGCAGTAGTCGGGGATTTAGGCGTGCAGAGCGGCCTGATCGCAACCAATTCGCAGCAATTGGATTTCCTGAAGCACCGTGGAGATCGAGATTATTTTCAGTTCACGCTGCACAAGGGGCAGCCGCCGTCTGCAATCTCCATTGTGAAATTGCAGTTGAAGAAAACTGATGTCAAGCATTCGCGCTACACGATGGTCATCTACTCCGACGATAAAAAAATCGAAAAGAAGAATCGCGACCTGGACGAGCCCTTGCAGTTCTATACCGGCAAGACTCCGATGTTATTTGAGGTAGTGGTGAATCAAGTCAGGAAGGATGGGGTTTCCGGATACTTGGCAGCACCCAGGAATGCACCCAAACCCTTTGTCCCGTAACTGCGCCCTAGGTAGGCGTACGCAGCTCCGCGTCAATCTACGCTCGGCTTGTGTGCCCGCGCCTTACTGCAGCGGCAGCATGACCGATTGTCCGTGCTCAAATCGGATGATGACCTGCCCACTCTTGCGCTGCGTCCATTGCTCCTTGTTCCAGGGATAGGCAAACACCATTAAACCCTGGACCGAACCGCCCGGCGGAATCACCGTGTGCCTGGTCAATGGGGCCATACTCATCGCCGTCAACTGAGGAAACTTCTGCATGAAGCGGTCGATATCTCCGGGTACCGCTGCCGAGCTTTCATCGCCTGACGACTGCCCCGGCCTTTGTACATCCGAAATCAGGTCGAAAATGGTGAGCGGATCTTTGCTGATATTGGTCACTCGCGCCTGCACCATCACAACGCTCTCATCCTGCTCGGGCAAAGCCCCGGGCATTCCTGGACCTTGCGGCGATGCACCAGAGTCCACCTGAACCTGGTAGACGTATTGCCGCAGCAAAGTCGCCGTGGCGTCTGGTTTCGTCCGGCCGAAATGTGCGAACAATGCCCACGCGATGGCCAGCCCGACTATGACAATGATGCCGGGAACGAGCAGCGGACGCCATGGCTCGGCGGGCTCAATCTGATCCATCTCCAGGCCGCCCACATTCGGGGTCTGCGCGGAGGGCGATAGCGACGGCTCTTCTGGCGATGTCTCTGGAACTGAAGATTCCGGGGTAATCATGGTGCAAGCAGTTTACTCGGAATCGAAGGAAATCAGCACACAAAGTTTTATAGAATTCGAGGGCGAAATTGCCTGAATACCTCCTCCGCCGACCTGGTATTTAGAACATCTTCCGCTCTAAGCCCCGCCCGGCGCAGCTGGCGAATGCCGTAACGCATTTTTTCCAGGTGCGAAGTATGGTGAGAATCGGTGTTGACAACAATCTTGCATCCCAGCTCCCGGGCGCGGCGCAGATTGCGATCATTCAGGTCAAGGCGGTCAGGATAGGCATTGTGTTCGACCGCGACCCCCAATTCCGCGCAGCGCTTCAAAATGGCCTCAAGATCCAGCGCGTAAGCCTCCCGTCGCAGCAGCAAACGTCCCGTGGGATGCCCGAGGATGCGAACGAATGGATTCTCGATGGCTCGCAAAATTCTCTCCGTCATCTGCGTGGACGGCTGCCCAAAATGGGAATGCACGCTGGCAATCACAACATCCATCTGCGCCAGAACCTCGTCGGAAAGATCGAGCGCTCCGTCGACAAGAATGTCAACCTCAATACCGGGAAAGACTCGGATCCGCCCCTCCATTTCCCGGTCGACAGCGCGAATGCGCTCGATATGCTGCAGCGCGCGCGCATCGTCCAGTCCATTCGTCATGGCAAGATTTTTCGAGTGATCCGTGATCGCGATGTATTCGTAGCCGCGTTCAAGCGCTGCATCGGCCATCTCCCGGATCGTATTTTTTCCGTCCGTCTCATTGGTGTGCATGTGCAGATCGCCACGAATGTCAGATTGTTCGATCAGCTTTGGAAGTCGATGCTCCGCTGCGGCGTCGATCTCTCCTAAGTCCTCCCGCAGTTCCGGAGGAATCCAATCGAGCCCGAGCGCGGCATACACCTCTTCCTCGGTCCGGCTGGGCAGCGCCGTGCCATCGTCCAGGCGCGCCAAGGCATATTCATTCAACGTGTAGCCCATCTTCAAGGCTCGCTGGCGCACCGAAACATTGTGCAGCTTGGAGCCGGTGAAGTATTGCAGCGCTGCGCCGTAACTCTTCTCCGGCAGCATGCGCACGTCCACCTGCAGCCCCTGCCGCAGTCGAAAACTCACTTTGTTCTGCCCTTTGCCCAGGATGTCTGCAATCGGGAGATAGGCAGCCACATATTCCACCACCGCCGCAACCTTGTCTTCCTCGCAGGCCGGCCCAGTGATAAGAAAATCCAAATCGCCCACCGTCTCCCGGCCCCGGCGCAACGAGCCCGCCGGCGTCACTCGATCAATTCCTGGACAATGACTCAAGTATTCTGTCAACTTTTCTGCTGCCGACTCGGCATCGTCCAGATGGAATCGGCCAATGTTCCTTCGATATTCCGCAATTCCCTGTAACAGCTTCGCTACCTGCTTGGGGCCACATCGCGGCAAGTTGTCCAGCCTGCCTTCCTTACAGGCCACTTCCAACTCATCGACGCTGGCGATTTGTGCGGCGTCCCAAAATAGCGCCACCGTCTTCGGACCCATGCCAGGCAGGCGCAACAACTCCAGCATCGAGGGCTTGTATTTGGCCAGCAATTCCCTGTGCATGCCCAGCGTGCCGGTTGTCTCCAACTCGACAATGTTTGCCGCCATTCCCTTGCCGATGCCGGGGATTTCCAGCAGTCGCTTTGGCTCTGACGCCAGCGCGCCAAGAGATACCGTGCTCTGCTCCACTATCTCCGCGGCGCGTCGATAGGAGCGAATACGGAACGAATCGGCCGCGCTGATTTCCAGCAAATCGGCGGTCTCCGACAAGATTTGTGCGATCTGACGATTTTCCATGGCGATCGATCAGGACCAGACCTTCAAGCCCTCGAAGGCATCATCGCACCCGGCGGATAAAAATGAAAACCCGGCGCAGTGGCCGGGTCATCAATTCACATGCCGAAAAAGTTGTAAGGCGCTCACGCCCCCAGCCTTATCGAATCGTTGCGTTTGCAACAGACGAGACCCTGCACAGAACCACCCATCTCGTTGCGAAGGCTCGCGATCCTTTTCTACTGGGGAGAGCTCTCTTAGCTTCGCACAGCGTCCTGCACTGCATCCTGCACGCGCAGCACCTGATCCGCCTGCGGTCCTTTATCTCCCTGCACGATGTCGAACTCGACGGGGTCGCCTTCCTTCAGGCTCTTGTACCCGTCCGTCTGAATCGCTGTGTAATGCACGAAAACATCGGGGCCATCGTCGCGCCCAATGAATCCGAACCCTTTTGCATTATTGAACCACTTCACTTTGCCTTTGTGCTGAGACACGGAACCGCACCTCGAATCTACAGATCGGAAACCACTAGGGGTCCTGCCGATATAGACGCGGGAAGCGGTGAATTGTTATGCAGAGACGAAAAAAAATATGAGTGCCAGAGCAGAAGAAAGGGCGAAAGAAACGATGGCAAAGACGTTTCGCCATGCGATCCGAAGGGTTACTGTGGAAAAAGCGCGGATAATTTCCGCGGAAGTTGCCAGGGATCTCGAAGCGTAAATGTTTTTCTACGAAGCCCCAGAGGCGCGGCGACGCACATACATCAGAATTGCAATGATGGATTTTGCATCGATGATTTTTCCGCTGTCAACCCACTGCAAGGCTTGCGATAGCGGAATCTGCTGGTGCTCAATATATTCGTCCTCATCCGGCGCCGATTCTCCGCAGCTTAAGCCTTCCGCCAGGTATACCTGCATCCACTCACCCAGAAATCCTGGACTCACGTAGAACCGCGCAATTTTTGTCCATCGCCTGGCAATGTAGCCAGTCTCTTCCAGCAGTTCGCGCTTCGCCCCGGGGAGCACCGCTTCCTCCGGCTCTTTGCGTCCCGCAGGAATCTCCCACATATATTGTCCAGCGGCGTGGCGATATTGGCGCTCAACCACAATCATCGGATCGGCCGAGTTGCGGGTGTCGTCCACCGCCAGAATAACCACCGAACCTGAATGCCGGATTACATCGCGCCGTGCTGTGTCACCCTCCGGTTCACGAACGTAATCCGTGTACACGTCGAATAGCGGGCCTTGATATGCCAGCTTGGAGGAAATAAGCGCGACTTTCCCGCCCTTATTTCCCTTGCTCGCTGAATTGGGAGAAGGGGATTTCGATGCGCTGTTCTTTTTGCTGGCCGCCGCTTGCTTGGGGGGGGCAGATTTCTTTGCGGAGCTGGGATGCTTGTGAGATTTACTTTTGTTATCGCCGCGCTTTGCTTTCTCTGTCGTTTTGAATAGTGTTTTCTGCCCAGATCGCATCCAGTTCCTTTCAGGGTGTTCGTCTCCGTCGGAATTTATCCAATCAGTATCGGTGGAACATCCGGCCCACATGAGACCTTAAATCAAACCCGGCAGCTCGCGTCAGAAAAATCTGAGGAAATCCCGTACAACAGCTATTGGTCCGCCGACTGGATTTCCTGATGCCCGATCTCCGCGAACGTCATGTTTGCCGCTGCGTGCCGGTTCGTACGCTTCCACTCCTGAAACAACTGGCCGTAGCTCGCCTTCATATAATTCGCCGACGAAATGCCAAGCTTCGCGGCGATTCGGTCAATCCACTCCGAGCTGCCTTCCAGCTCTGCGAAATCGCCAATGGGAGTTACATCGACGACGACGTGTCCCTCGTTATCGGCCCATTCCGTCCGCAGCTTCTCGTACACGAAGATCGGCATGAAACCGAGGCGCTCAAAAATCGCAGCCAATGGCCGTCCATCCTCAATCTCTGTCTCCGTTTCCGCGCGTACTTTATGCGTGCTGTTTGCGAAGCTTTCAACCGGCGCCTTGTGCGTCAAGATCCAGCGGTCGCCGTATTGACGGATTCGCAATAATTCTCCGCGCTGCCTCAATTCGCCGTCGGGTCTGTCAAACAGCACATTGCGCTCCATCGTCTCCGCAGTCAGCAGATGAAATCCCAAGGAGGGCAACTGCATGGTGAATCGAGCGCGATCCGTCAATCGAACTTTGATTTCAGTTTCCATCTTGTCTGTCGCCATTTCCCCAGTCATGCCAATAGTTTCGCAGATTTAGGCCGCCACAAGGAATCGGGAATAATCCGAGCGGACAAGTTAGGATGAAGTACGAATGGCTTGCGTTGTGCACGCAATGCCCGTGGACCGATATGACCGTAATCAATACAGTTCGACTGGCGATCTCTGTCGAATCAGTTTCCTCGATGGAGGCGCACACCGCTCTGGCGCAGGCTGCGGAAGTCATTCGCTCCGGCGGCACGGTCGCGTTTCCAACGGAAACCGTCTACGGCCTGGGTGCAAATGCGCTCGATCCAGAGGCTGTCCAGAAGATATTTCTTGCCAAGCAGCGGCCGGCCTGGGATCCCATGATCGTCCACATCGCGGATCGCGAAATGCTGGCAAAGGTCGCGGTTCGCTCCTCCGGAGAGGCGCAACAGAAGATCGATTCGATGATGGATTGTTTCTGGCCCGGTCCGCTGACTTTTCTTCTGCCGAAGCAGACGGCGGTACCATCCATCGTGACTGCCGGTCGGGAACTCGTCGGGGTACGCATGCCCGCGCATCCGGTGGCGCTCACGCTCATCGCGGCGGCCAATCTTCCCATCGCGGCCCCCAGTGCCAATCGCTTCGGCCACACCAGCCCCACAACCGCCCAGCATGTTTTGGAGGACCTGGGAGGCCGCATCGATCTGGTGTTGGATTCTGGCCCCGCCTGGTGCGGCGTAGAGTCAACCGTGATTGAGGTTCGCGATCACGAAACCATTCTCTATCGTCCCGGCGCAATCACTGCGGAGGAAATAGAAACCGTTGCCGGGCCAGTCACGTTTTACCGCCGGGACACCTTGGGAGCGATGCAACAGTCGCCGGAATCCTTGCCATCTCCAGGCGTGGACATGCGCCATTATGCCCCCAAGGCCAATGTCGTTCCGCTGGAAATAAGTGAGCTACCAGAAGACGATCGTCGGCAGCGCTGGCTGCGTGCAGTGCAGGAACAATTGGACACTGGGCGAAAAATCGGCGTTCTGCTGCCCTCTACCTGGCCGTTGCCTGAGGGATTTGCCGGCATTCACTTTGCCTGGGGAAGCTGGGACGATGATCAGGAACTGGCACAGCGGCTATTCGCAGGCCTGCGGACCCTAGACGCCATGGGAGCTGACGTCATTCTGTGCCCGTTGCCCGGGAGCGCCGGCCTGGGAGCGGCGATTCGCGATCGCCTGCTGAAGGCCGCGCGCGTTGAGTAGCCTGCTGGAGCGATGCTTTCTACGACATGGTCTGCGGTAAATTTTCGCCCGCTTTGTAGATGTAGCGGATGCTGTCTTTATAGACCAGCACGCGAGTTCGGGCACCGCTCAACGATCCGCCACGGCCAACATTTCGCAACTTAATGGCGAATCGGTCGTACCACTCGATGACGCCTTCCAGCTCCTCGCCATTTTCCAGCATCACGATCATCCGTGTCTGGGCCTGGATCTGTTTCTGGAAATAAAAGACTTCCGCGTGCGAACTGTCTTCAACCGTGCCATCTGGCATGGTGCGGGCCGTTAAAGCCGGGCCGTGTCCGAAAATCGAGGTCTGGCGTGATGGTGCCGAACGTAGCGCCAGATTGGGCCGGATCAGGCGTCGTTGCCCAGAAAAGTCGCCATCCGGCTGGGACACTGCCGGTACGGCCACCACGATGGCGCTGCGCTCGAGCGGTTTGGGCTTGGGCAATGGCATGGATTTCTTTCACACGGACAGTTAGGCCAGGGCTGTAAACCTCCGCGACTGAGGTGGAGGAGAGATCGTGGACCCAATTGATTCTGCTGAATGAATACGATGCTAGTCGAAGGCGGAACGTTTTCCAACTGCAGTGTTTGTTTTTTTATTTTCCATGCGGGTTGTTTCGGAAGTTACCGCTGCCCCAATCCCGCGGTCATCGCGTCCAAAGAAAGCGAGCGAAGCAGGTTACGCCGCATTCCCGACTCGACTTCGGCAATTCGCCGTACCGCCCGCTCAATCCAGTGGAAGGAGACGCTTTCCGCCAGACGGCGAAGTTCCGGCAAAATGTCGATGTTGCGCGCCATTTCAGTCTGTCCCGCCTGCAGCAACATCATGTCTTCCAGCAACAGGTACAGGCTGCGCAGCAAATCCTGCGTCTTCTGCTGTCCTTCCGCCCCGGCGCGATAGGTTTCCGTCACGCGAAATAGCGCCGAATGATCCGGCTCGGCGGTCGCCGTTCGCAACAGCAGCAGCGCGTCCTTGCGGCTGGCGAGGTACGTGTCGGCGTCGAAGGCGATCGTCCTGCCAATAGCACCTTCCGCCAGCCGAGCCACCAGGGTTCTTCGAGCAGTAGGCCATTCCGGGTGACGTTCAGCCAGGATCCTTTCCAATTCTTCCATTGGCACCGTGTGCAGCCGCATTTGGCTGCAACGGGAGCGAATGGTCGGCAGCAGGTCGGAAGGATTTTCCGCCAACAAGAGCAAATGCGCGTACTCCGGCGGCTCCTCCAACACCTTCAGCAGGGAATTCGCGGCCTCGCTCATGAATTTTGCTGTCGGGAAAATGTAGATTTTGCCTTTTCCCTCTGACGGCGCACGCTGCGCGTTGTGGATCAGTGAGCGCACCTGGCCTACCTTCACCAGGTTCTGCGGTGGATCGGGTGGCACCACCAGCACGTCAGGATGGGTCTGGATCAGAATGCGGGTATCTTTGCGGTCGGCGTCGCGCAGATCTTCGCGTGCCTCAACCGCCTCCGCCACCCGCGCATCCAGGTCCAGCGCGCTGGCGATTCGGGTGCAATTGTGGCAGACATCGCAGGCATCCGGCAGGCCATTGAAGACCTGCGGATCGAGGCAATTCAGTGTCTGCGCCAGTGCAATCGCCAAAGAATACTTGCCCGCGCCCCGCGGTCCAGAGAGCAAGATCGCATGCGGCAAACGTCCCGAGGCCGCCGATTCCTGCAGTTGTCGCACCGTCGCGTCGTTGCCCAAAAAACTGCGAAAGTTCACGTTTTCAGCCTAGCAGAATCAGCGCTGCGCTCCTTTGCGACCATCATCATGGGATATTTCGGCCGCAAAGTGATTTTGGGTTGCACATCGACCGTCTGGCCCGGAAGCATGTGAAAGCTCCATCGCTGCGCCAAGGTCGCCAGGATCAACACGCCTTCCATCCACGCGAAGGCCTCGCCGATGCACTGTCGCGAACCGCCGCCAAAAGGAAAATACGTGAATCGCGGGCGCGCTGCTTTCTGTTCCGCGGTGAAGCGCTCCGGATCGAACCGCAATGGCTCCGGATAGAACTGTTCGCTCCGCTGCAAAATGTATTGGCTGAAGAAAAAATATGTCCCCGGGGGCAGCCTATACGGTCCAAGTTCCACAGTCTGTGTCGACTGACGACCCATCGCCCACGCCGGCGGATACAGCCGCATCGATTCCGCAAACACCATCTCTGTGTAGCGCAGCCGGGGTATGTCTTCCAGCGTCGGCAGCCTGCCCTGCAACTCCTGGTCAACTTCTCGTTGCATCCGATCCGCAGCCTCCGGGTTTTCCGATAGCAGATACCACGTCCACGTCAGCGCGTTTGCAACCGTCTCATACCCTGCGAGAAAAATCGTGATCACTTCATCGCGCAATTGCCGATCGCTCATCCCGGTCGGCGCAGCGGACGGCCTGCGACCGCTCTCTGCCGGTGATTCCCCCTCATCCCGTGCCGCCATCAGCATGGAAAGCAAATCGCCACGATCTTCATTCGACGCTCTTCGCTCTGCGATCATGCGATATACCTGGGCATCAAGCCTCGCTCGTGCCTTGCGAAATCGAATCAGGCCCGGAATCGGCCAGCGCAGATAGCTCTCCGCCCTCGGCAGCGCGATCAGGTAGTTGTAGAGGCGCATGATCACGTTCACCTCATCATTAATCTCGCGAATGGCCGCCGTCACATCGGTTGCGAACAGAGTGCGCGCGACAATCTCCAGCGTCAGCTCCATCATTGCGGCGGACATGTCGAAGCTCTGCCCGGGCTGCCAGTTGGCGCGCATGGCCGCGGCCCGCTCCACCATCATGCCGGCGTATGCTTGGATGCGCTGACGATGAAAGGCGGGCGCTGCAATGCGCCGCTGCCGCATGTGAAACTCGCCCTCGCTGGTGATCAATCCTTCTCCCAGCAGAATTTTCATGCGGTTCTGGGTGCGCTCTTTGATGAATGAAGATGCCTGGGTCACCAAAATCTCGCGAATCAGTTCCGGCTCGTTGATAAAGACAATGTTGCTGCTTCCCAGCTTGTAGTGGGAGACTGCCCCATAAGTCTTCACCAGGTGTTCAAACAGCAGGATTGGATTTCCCGGCCGAAAAAATCGCCGAAACAAGTAGAGCGGCAGGTTGCGCTGCAGTCCCGGAGGAAAACGAAATCCGTCCGACTCCGAGCCCGAATTGTTCTGCTTCGAAGTGGCAGATTGGGATGGTGTGGCCATGAAGGGAAGTAGGGTCAGACGACGCGCGTGGGTTCATCCAGCCGGGGTGGTGACACGCGACAATCGCTGCTCGACAATCTCCACAATACGCTTTTCAATCGCATCGACCGAGGCATCTTCCGCAATTGTGACCACACGCAAACTTTCCCGCGCCGCAATTTCCTGATACTTCAAAAACACCCGCTCGTAAAAAACTCGTCCTTCGGTTTCAAATCGATTTTCATCGGTGCCTTTGGCGATTTGGCGGCCGTTGCGTTTGCGCGCTCGCGCCAGGGAAGCTTCCAGGCTCGGCAACAACAGGATCGTAAGGTCAGGCCACAAATCGCCGCATACAGTCCTGTGCAATTCCAACACTGGCGCACTGCCCAGGCCTCGTCCACCACCTTGATAGGCCTCAGTGGAGTCGGTGAACCGATCGCACAGCACAATCTTTCCCTCCGCCAGCGCAGGCAGAATGATTTCCTGAATCGACTGGGCCCGATCGGCGAACATCAGCGCCATTTCCGCCAGCGGCGCGACATGTTGCGTTGCGGAGTGCAGCAATACTGCGCGAATCTGATCGCCTAATTCTGTTCCCCCGGGCTGACGCGTGGTGGTGACGGCCCGACCCTGCGCTTCCAGTGTGCGCGCCAGCAAGCGCAGCTGGGTCGACTTTCCGGAGCCATCCAGCCCTTCAAACGTGATAAAAAAACCGCGCGGCATGGCGGTAGGGTACCACTGCCGGGCGACGAGATGAATGGCTTCTACTGCCCCCCGCCCCGGAGTTCAAGGATTTTCATGTACATTCTGTGCGTGAGGCGTTACGCTTTACATGTGATACAAAGCTTCCGCTATGCTGGAATCGAGAAATTCTTTTCCAGCGGTAGCAAGGTCGGAATTCAAGCGAAACACGCCACTAAACTAGCGCTACAGTTGTTCGCATTGAATCGGGCGCGATTCCCCCAGGATATGGCCGCTCCCGGGTGGGATTTACATCCGTTGCGGGGCACGATGAAGGGCCACTGGTCGATTCGCGTGAGTGGAAACTGGCGGCTGATCTTCGCTTTTGAAGGGCAAGACGTGGTTCTCGTAGATTACGTCGACTACCGTTGAGGAGGAATCTCATGCTGATGCACAATCCACCGCATCCCGGAGAAGTGTTACGGGAATATCTTGGAGCCATTGAGGTTTCTCAAGCGGCGAAAAGATTGCGTGTGTCGCGCACAACCCTCTCCAGGATATTGAACGGGAAATCGGGTATTTCCGCGGAAATGAGCCTGAAGTTGTCGGATGCGTTAGGCACTCATGAAGCCTTCTGGTTAGGGTTGCAGCTGGACTACGATCTTTATCAGGCGTCTCGTAAGCGGCGCCCGAGGATTGCGCCATTCGCCAACGCAGCCTGACGGATCCCCATGGCCCTAGAATTCACCACTTCCTGTCTGGAAGATTCCATCCATCTGCTGCGCTACTACAAGACCCTTGCGGAGCGCGCCATCGCTCAGGCGACAGATTCGCAGCTCCACCAACTTCTCGACGAAGATACCAACTCCATTGCCATCGTCATGCAGCACATGGCAGGCAACATGAAATCCCGCTGGACTAACTTCCTGGCAGAAGACGGCGAAAAATCATGGCGCAATCGAGACGGTGAATTTGAGCATCCGCCTTCCTCTCGTGAGGCCCTTTTAAAAATGTGGGAAGACGGCTGGCAATGCATGTTCCAGGCCCTCGAATCCCTGACCGATGCGGACCTGGCCTGCACCGCGCTCATTCGCGGCGAAGCTCACTCCGTCACTCAGGCCATCCATCGCCAGGTCGCGCATTACGCCTACCACTGCGGGCAGATTGTTCTGCTGGCCAAACATTTTCAGCATGCTCAATGGACATCGCTCACAATTCCCAAGGGCAAGTCGGAAGAGTTCAACGCGAAAGTCCGAGCTGGCGAAGCCAGCCAGCGTTAGACCCATCCTGTGCCTTGTCTGTACACGCTGCATTACACTGTTTCTTCGTCTGCACACCGACTTTTTCAGGAGCTCTATGCGTCTAAAATTTGCTCTCGCCTTGGCCGCCTTCGCCTTCGCAACTCTTCCTCAAAGCAGCCTTGCGCAAGCCGCTACCACTCCCAGCAGCACTTCACAGCCAATCACCGTCACCGTGGATGCGACCGATGCACCGCGCAAAATGCTGCACGCGGATCTGGTGATTCCAGTCCAGCCCGGCGACCTGAATCTGGTGTACGCCAAGTGGATTCCTGGCGAACACGAGGCCTCCGGCCCCATCGATGACCTCGCTGGACTCGTCATCAAGGCGAACGGTCAACCCTTGCCCTGGGTGCGCGACAGCGTTGATATGTTCAAGTTCCACGTGCATGTGCCTCAGGGAGTGACCGAGCTGCATGTCCACGACGATTTCCTTGCGACTGCCGGCCCGGTTGGTTTTTCCGCCGGCGCCTCCACCAGCGAAAATCTGGCGATGATCAGCTGGAATGAAGTGATGTTGTGGCCCGAGGTGCCTTCCGCCAAAGATGTTCAGGTCACGCCCAGCGTTACTCTGCCGACCGGCTGGAAGTTTGCCACCGCACTCACTACCACCGGCACGGAAGGTACAACCACTCACTTCGCCACCGTTCCATTGAATGAACTCGTAGACTCTCCGGTACTCTCGGGCCGCTATTTTCGCGAAATTCCATTGGCGCCGGAAATCTCCCCTAAGCACTACCTCGATCTCGCTGCCGATGGACCGGAAGACTTGGAAGTTCCGTCGCAAATGCTTGCCGGATTCAACGATCTTGTTCGCCAGGCCAGCGCACTTTACCAATCGCATCATTACGGCAGCTACCATTTCCTGATGACGCTCAGCGATCAGGTCGCGCACTTTGGCCTGGAGCATCATCAGTCCAACGACGATCGCGTGCCGGAGAAGACTTTCCTCGATCCCAATCTGGATGTGCTGGAGGCGGGCCTGCTACCACATGAATTCACTCACTCGTGGAATGGAAAATATCGTCGGCCAGAAGGATTGCTCTCGCCGGATTTCCAGACCCCGATGAAAGGAAACATGTTGTGGGTGTATGAAGGGTTGACGGAATATCTTGGCGATGTGCTGACCGCGCGCAGCGGCTTATGGACAGACGATCAATATCGCGAAGCTCTGGCAAACTCGGCAGCCGAGCTCGACAATCGTCCCGGCCGCACCTGGCGCGATCTGCAGGATACGGCAACCGCCGCGCAAACATTATATGAAGCCAGCGGACAGTGGGGTAATTGGCGTCGCAGCGTCGACTATTATCCTGAGGGCGAGCTGCTCTGGCTGCAGGTCGACACCATCATTCGCCAGCAAAGCCATGGTAAAAAATCGCTGAATGATTTCTGCGTGCGTTTCCTCGGCCTGAACGGCGATACCGGTCCCATTACCGTTCCCTACACATTTGAAGATGTCGTGAGCAACCTGAATGCGGTGCAGCCGTACGACTGGGCAGGTTTTCTCACCGAAAAATTGACAACCAAAGAGAATCACGCACCCCTGGGAGGCATCGAAAACGGCGGCTATCGCCTGACGTATTCGGATACGCCCAACTCGATGGAAGAATCCATGGAGGCGCTGCGAGGCGTCGATGCCTGGTATTCGCTCGGGCTGCATCTTTCTCATGATGGCGCAATCCACGATGTGCTGTTTTATTCGCCGGCGTACAAAGCGGGCCTGGGGCCGGGTATGAAGATCATCGCGGTCAATGGACGCGCCTATACCGACGCATTGATGCACGACGCCATCCGCAATTCCAAAACAAACCAGGCGCCAATTGAGTTAATCGTCGAGAACACCGCCTATTTCCGCGACGTAAGAATCGACTACCACGGGGGCGAGCGCTATCCCCATCTGGAACGCGTCGACTCCAAGCCCGACCTGCTCAACCAGATCCTGCAGCCGCTGCCGGTACGATCCAAGAAGTAAGGACACCAATCCATTGCCAATGACGCCGCTGCCCTTTCATGGTAGCGGCGTTTTTGCTGAACGTTTCGCGGGGGATGAATGAGGAAACGGAAATTGTCTTGCTTACCTTTCGTCGGCTATGCAAGCTCGCTGGCAGTAATGTTGTTCGTGGTGGCTCACTCCCATGCGCAATCCACCCCAGCATTGGTCGACGTGGATCATCGCGCAGCAATTAGCCTGGACGGCGCATGGCACACCATCATCGATCCCTACGGCAATGGGCTCTACAACGCGGACGGCAGTGTCAGAATGCACGGTTATGGCGAAAATCGCGAGCCCAAATCGAAAAGCGATTTGATCGAATACAGCTTCGCGAGAAGCCCCACACTTCAGGTCCCCGGTGACTGGAATACGCAGTGCCATGACCTGGTCTTCTACGAGGGTGTTGTCTGGTACGAAAAAGATTTCCCCTTCGCTCCCAAACCGAACACGCGCACTTTCATTCATGTCGGTGCCGCCAATTATCGCGCTTACGTTTTTATAAACGGTACGAAAGTTTGCCAGCATGAGGGAGGCTTCACCCCCTTTGATTGCGAGGCGACCCAGCACTTGCACAGCGGCGATAACTTTGCGGTGATTGCGGTCGACAACACACGCTTGCGGGATGGCGTCCCCACCCTGAAAACAGATTGGTGGAATTATGGCGGCCTGACGCGGGATGTTTCACTGGTTCAGGTGCCGGAAAAATACATCGACGACTTTGATTTGCACCTGCAGCGTGGCAGCAAGACGGAAATTGCAGGCTACATCCATGTGCAGGGTTCAGGCGCTGGAGAGCGAGTGTCTGTCAGTATTCCGCAGGCTGGCATCGTCCAGAAGGCGACGACCGATGCATCGGGCCGCGCGCCGATTTCCATTGATGCTCCAGGATTGGAACTATGGTCCCCCGAGCATCCCAAGCTGTATCGAGTCGAGATCCGGGCCGGGAACGGGCCAGCCCGCGACGCGCTCACCGATGATATCGGCTTTCGCACCATCGAAGTTCGCGGCACGGAGATTTTGCTCAACGGCACTCCGATTTTTTTGCGTGGAGTCTCGATCCATGGCGAAGCTCCAATCCGTGGTGGCCGCCCCACCAGTGAAGCGGATGATGTGACCCTATTGCAGTGGGCCAGAGAAATGCGCGCAAATTTTGTCCGCTTGCCTCACTATCCCCAGAGCGCACGCATGATACGTCTGGCCGATCGCATGGGCATCCTGGTGTGGGAAGAAGTGCCCGTCTACTGGGCTATCGAGTTCGACAATCCGCAGGTACTAGCCAAGGCGCAGCAGCAGCTTGCGGCAATCATTCGGCGCGATCGCGACAAAGCGTCCGTCATCTTCTGGTCGGTCGCGAACGAGACCCCGGTGACTCCCGCACGCAATACATTTCTTCAAGCGATGATCGCCTCCGCGCGGGCACAGGATAGTACTCGCCTCGTCACCGCTGCGCTGCTCTCCTCGCGGCACGGTGATGAAATTCAAGTGAACGATCCGCTCGGCGCCTATCTCGATGTTGTTAGCTTTAATGAATATGCAGGCTGGTACCAAGGCACGCCGCAAGAGGTCGCGGAGATCAAGATCAGTTCCATCTACCAAAAACCGCTGCTGCTAAGCGAATTTGGAGCGGGAGCGAAAGCCGGTTTCCACGCCGACACTGAGACTCGATGGAGTGAGGAATTTCAAGCGAATGTCTATCGTCAACAGTTGAAGATGCTCCAGGGGGTACCGAACCTGCGCGGCATGTGTCCGTGGGTTCTGGTGGATTTTCGCTCTCCACTCCGCCAACTTCCTGGCATTCAGGATTTCTACAACCGCAAAGGACTCATCTCCGACCAGGGCCAGAAAAAGCAGGCGTATTTCGTGATGCAGAATGCGTATTTGAGCAAGACTGTCGGCAACGCAAAATAATTTGTCCCACTGCACCGAGGTTTCGGCCCTGATGTGACCGAGCCTTAGGCAAACTGCGCAGCGGGTTGAACCTAAATCGCTGCGCAGCATTGCGCCGGCTAAAACAGCAGCTTTGCACCGAACTGAATCTGTCGCGATGTCGTCGAGGTTGTCGTGATTAACCCCGCCGTCGGCGATGGGGTAGTCGAGTTCGAGGAGTACACCACCGTATTCGGCGTCCCGAAGTTTGTTCGGTTGAGGATGTTGAAGAACTCCGCACGAAACTGCAAATTCAGTTTTTGCGTCAGCGCCGTATTCTTTCGCAGCGAAAGATCCAGTTCAGAAATTCCAGGACCGGTCAGCGTGTTGCGCCGCACATTGCCATAGGTTCCCAAAATCGGCACCACAAACGCATCTGGATTGAAATATTGCTTTGGGCCGCCCTGAATGACATTGCCGCGGAACTCCGGATTCACTGAAGGTCGAATCGGATTGCGGCTGTCTCCATTGTTGGTTGGATTGAAGCCCAGTTGCGGTGTGAACGGGAATCCGGACTGCAGCGTGGCAATTTCGCTTGCCGTCCATCCGCCGATGACTTTTTGCTGCCACCCATGCAGGTCGCCAAGGAATCGCTTGCCTTCGCCGAACGGCAGCTCATAGGTGGAATTGATCACAGCTACATTGCGAATGTCGGTGTTCGCGCGCCCGTAGTCCAACTTGGGATCGGTAGGATACATCACAAATCCAGGTGCATTGGCGCCGACGCTGCTGTTCCACGCGGTTCCATCGTCCAGGCTCTTCGACCAGGTATAGACGGCGCGCACTTGAAATCCATGTTGAAAATGCCGATGGAAATCTGCCGTCAGCGCGTTGTAATTGCTGATTCCATCCGAAACCCAGGTCGTGCTGGCACCTAAGTGCGGATTTGCATTCGGCGCATTTGGTGGATAGTAGATGGTTCCCGCAGGCAACGTGCCAGGGCACGGCGAGGCCGGGCAAATGGTCGGGATCGGTTCATTCACATCCTCTGAAAGTATCTGGTGCGATCCATGGTATCCAATGTAGCCCAGGATCAGGGATGTATTCGACGCAAGCTTCTGTTCCACGCTGGCGGAGTAGGAGAGCGATGTTGGCGTATAGGCGTCCGGTTGAATTCCACTAGGCGAGACCTTGCTGCCTGCCGGTGGCGGCGCGCCGGGAACAAAATGCAATGACGACACCGGAACATTCTTGAGCGTCTGTGTGGTGTTGAACGGAGCATTCTGATCCAGCCGATAATCCAGGCTGTCCAGCAACGAATCGTAGAGACCAACGCCGGCATGAATCACGGTGTTTCCATTTTGTTTTGGCTGCCATGCGATGCCCACGCGTGGCTCCGGCAGGAATTTAGCGCGATTTTTTGTGAATGCTGAATCGGCCACCCGCGGCGCGGTCTCCAGCACTCCATTGGAGTCGAAAATAAAGTTCGAAGCACGACCCTGGGCTTCATTCCAGCCGTTGGTGGACTCGAACCGGAATCCCGCACGCAATTCCAGATTCGGCAGCAGATGCACCGTATCCTGCACGAACCCGGCACCTTCCAGCGAGCGCCAGCCAAGCTCGGTGGGTGACGGCACAACAGTGAACGTAGAAACATTGCCGAGCAGAAAGGCGCTCAAGCTGCCGAACGATGCCTGGCCATATTGATCCTGCGCAAGGTTGCTGTTGGACTGGATACGCTGTAGCCAAACTCCCGCCTCCAACTGATTTCTCCCTCGCGAGATGTAAACGTGATCGGCAACGGTAAAGAGATTGCGCGCCACATTCAGATTGCTGCCGGCGTTTGTACCCGCTCCGCTAATCTGCGAAGCGCCGTTCAGCGCTGTCCCTCCCCCCACCACCACAGCTCCGATCGGCTTTCCCGCAACCCATCCAGGCAGATCGATCGGCGTCTCTCCGGTGAAGTAAAAGCTGGCCCTGGAAAATCCTGCGCGAAATGTGTTCAAAGTGCTCGACGAGAAGACGTGCTCCTCCTGTGCGCTCAAAACCTGCTCGCGCAGTGTTTCGTAGTCCGTGCTGAGTGGGTTGATGGTCGGCGTATCGGCGGTGCTGTCGTCGATCGTGTAGACCGCGGCCGCAGTGTCTGCAGATGAAAGATTGTAGTCAACGCGGGTTGTGCCGAAATCTTCGCGAATACGTTGCAGTGGGTGGCTGTAGGCTTCCGCAATGCCGCCACCCAGCTCCGGCCCATTCTGCACCGGCCACAAGTTCAACAATGGTTGAACGTCTGGGACAGCTGCGGCACGCGATGCATTGTCTGGTACCAGCGTCACATCCGACAGGCCAAGGTTTTGCCGCAGCCCCTCATAATTGCCGAAAAACAAAAGTTTACTTTTTACTAGCGGACCACCCAGGGCACCGCCAAACTGGTTCCGCTGAAAAATAGGAATACTCCCCTGGTCGAAATAATTCCGCGCGTCCAACGCGCTGTTTCGCAGAAATTCAAACGCGCTGCCGTGCAGTTGGTTGGTCCCCGACTCTGTATCGATGCTGATTTGCGCACCGGTTCGCTTTCCGTATTCCGCGCCGTAGGTGTCGGAGACCACGTTGAATTCGCGCACCGCGTCCACGCCCAGCAACTCCCCGCTCACGCCACCCGGCGTTACATTGATCTCGGAAGCCCCGGTATATTCAATTCCGTTCAGCAAATACAAATTGTCCTGCGGTCGATGCCCAGCCACGGAAAACATATTGCCCGGAGAAGAGTTCGACGTGCCGACAGCGCCGGACCGCTCTCCCGTGTAGTTCACGGACGCAGGGTTCAGCGTAATCAGTTCATCGTAGCTGCGCCCATTCAGCGGCAGTTCTTTTACTTGTCGCGCGCTCACCAGTCCGGAGGTAGGCTGCGTGGTGGTGTTAATGGCGAGCGGTATATCTGTGACGGAAACCTGTTGCTGCAACGTGCCGACGGAGAGCGAAAGATTCACGACTGTACTCTGCCCGACGACCAGATTGATGCCCGTTTCGGATCGTGTCCCGAATCCTTGTTTCTCAACCGTCACCTTATAGCGGCCAACTGCGAGCGAGGGCGCGGAATAGGAACCTGCAGAGTCGCTTACCAAGTTGCGGACTGCGCCTGTTTCTTGGTTTGTAACCGTTACGTGCGCCCCGACGATGGCTGCACCGGAAGCATCGTGAATCGTGCCGGAAATGCTTGCGCCGACCACTTGGGAGTGGGCGGCTGGTAGCGAGAAAAGGCCCGCGAAAATGACAATGGATAAAAGCCAAATAGAAATAGAGCTGCGACGAGAACGCTGCATCAACGGAGGTCTCCTTGAGGTTGGGCGAAAAGTCGGGATGAAATTAGAGTCGAAAAGAAGGGCGGTTCAGTCGATCAACAACAACAGATCGATGTGCTGGGAGCACAAACTGATGGGGGGATTTGGCGGAAAGCGATCATATATTTTCGGTTTGTTTGGGTGGTTGACTGCAATCTCGGCTGCAAATAGAAAAGCCGCTCGGTCGACCCGGCGGCATTCATTGCGCAAGGGCGAGAGAGGGTCAGTTCAAGGGCACAACCCCATACATGGAACGCACCCTGAAACATTGCAACAACACGAATTTGCTGGTCCGGAAATCATGTTTTCAGAGTGTAGCCGGATGCTCGTGCGGCGTCAACCCGTACCTCGCGAATTGACATGTCGACTCGCATCCGACATTCTAGAAGAGTCATGGCTATCCAGCTCTGCACCCCGAAGTGTCGGTGCCAAATTCGCTGTTGTTGTTGTCGCAGCGTTGCCGGCCCAGGGTGTGAGCACTGTCGATAGTTCCACGATCTCTCCTTCAGTCTCCTAGCAACCTAAAACCCTGAGGCCGCATCTTTTGCGAGCGTGGGTTCATTCCTGCCTGGCTCGCATTCCATTTCACGACAAAACTTGTTAGATCGAGCTCACGATGGAATTGGCGATTGGATTTGTTATCGCGTTTGCAATTGCAGTCACCGGCGTCGGTGCAGGCACCATTACTGCGCCGCTGCTGATCCTGTTCTTGCACGTTCCCATTGAGCTCAGCGTCGGCACCGCCCTGGCATATTCCGCTATCGTGAAAATGATCGTCGTCCCCGTGCAGATCTGGCGCAAACAGGTCGTCTATCGCGTGGTTGGATGGATGTTGTTAGGCGGTCTCCCCGGAGTGATTCTCGGCGTGGTGCTTTTTCGCCGCGTGGTGCGCGACCATCACCAGAACATTTTGTATGTTGCGCTGGGCAGCATCATCGTTGCGTCTTCGGCCTGGCACTTGTATCGCAACCTTCGGCCCTCGACGGCAACCCGAGCAAGAAAGGTTCATCCCGGATGGATTGCGGCGCTCATGCTGCCGATTGGTACAGAGGTCGGCTTTTCATCCTCCGGTGCTGGCGCGCTCGGCACGCTGGCGTTGCTTAGCCTTACTTCGCTGGATGCGTCGCAGGTTGTGGGTACGGATCTTGTCTTCGGGCTTTGCCTGTCCCTGGTCGGCGGCGGCATGCACGTTTTCGGCGGCAGTTATGACAGCGCGCTTTTGTTCAAGCTGGTGCTCGGCGGAGTCTTTGGGGCCATGGTTGGCAGCGGAGTCGCACCGAGATTGCCGAATCGCCAGCTGCGGGTTGCACTGGCCGCATTGTTGCTAATAGTGGGAACACTATTCTGTGTTCGGCCGCTCAACTTTCATCCCATTGCCAGTGTGCAGGCCGTAGTTCATGCTGCCGCGGCGGTACCTGGTTCAATGGAGCGCTAGGGAATTCAGCCGCATCAGGATCGCAGCGTTCCCGCGACAATCGTGGCCTGTACTTCTACATTTCCGCGAAATTCATGTCGCGTCAGTCGATAGGCAATGTCCATTCTGTCGCCCACAATGGGCGGCCGATCCAGCGCGGTATCAATGGAAAACCAGACTGCCTCCAGCTTCAGGCTGTCGCGCTCCAAGAGTAGGCGGCCATGCCGGCCATTGGTCAGCGCACGATAGGTTGCCACGCGAAAGGTCCCGGAATAGAGGGGTGCATCGAACCCGCGGCCAAACGGCCCCATCGCCTCCAAAGCCTGAATGCTTTTCAGATCATGCGCATTGGCGTCGAGCTCGCCGTCTGTCCACAGAGTCGGCCCTGTAGGCACCACGCCCCTGGTCTGCTCCGCAACTGCGAACGTAAAAGCCTGCCGAAACCGTTCCATATCCACAATGTGGACAGTCGCGCCCGCCGCTGCCTGGTGACCGCCAAAAGCGACCAGCAGATCCGGATAGGAACTCGAGATTTCCTTCAGTGCGCGCTGCACATCTACACCAGGCACCGAGCGAAATGATCCGCTCGCCAGCCCCGTTTCATCGCTGGAGCCAGAGTCTATCCCCAACGCCGGCGCAGTCTCCCGCGCGCCTTGACCCCGCGGAGCGAAAATCGCGCAGGGTTTTCCAAAGGCTTCTACCACCCGGCTGGCCGTGATCCCATGCACGCCCGAGTGGCCGTCTTCCAGAAACAAAACAATGGCCGGCCCCGCAACCCGTGCCGCCTGCGGAAAGGCCTTCGCCCGCAATCTGCGCTCAATCGATTGCCGCTCAGAATTTTCGCGTTTCAACTGGCTCCAACAGGCTGAGGCGTCCGCTTCCGTTTTTGCGATCAGAAAGCGAAAACCCACCTCCGCCCAATCCAGCCGTCCAGAGGCCGCGATGGCAGGCACCAGCCGAAATGCAATTGTCTCGGCATCGATCTCGCCATCCACCTCCGCGGCAAATACCTTCCAGCACGGACGGCATCCCGATCTCACCTGCCGCATGCCACGACGCAGGAAGGCACGATTGATCAAGCTTGCGCCGGGAGACAGCGAGACACAGTCTGCGATGGTCGCAACCGCAACATAATCGAGCAGACTGGCAAGCGATGGCAATTCTGCGAACACGCCCTTCTCCAGCAACGCGCTTCGCACCTTCGCCATCACCAGGAATGCAACTCCCGCGCCGCACACATGCCTGTCATATTCGCAATCCAGCCGCGAAGGATTTACCACCGCATACGCGGATCGCGGCGGCCCGTCCGGCGGAATCACGTGGTGATCGGTCACCACCACATCAACTCCCGCGGCTGCCAGAGTCGCGATTCGGGGCTCATCGCTGCTGCCTTTGTCGGCGGAGATGACCAGCTGCGCGCCGAATTTCTGGATCCGTGCAACTACGCCTTCGCCGATCCCGTAGCCCTCTGTCAGGCGATGGCTGGTGACAACGCAGATTCGTTCGGGGGCAACTCCAAAGGCCTCGACCATTGCCGTCCACAGCACAGCAGCGGATGCGGTGCCGTCCATGTCATGATCGCAAGCCAGCGCGATGCGCTCCTGCTGCACAATGGCGCGTACGATCCGTTCCACCGCGCGATCCATGGAAGGAATCGCACCCGGATCGACAATGCTCGAAAGTTTGGCGGCTGTCAGCGACTCCCAATCGACGAAGCTCTCTAGACGACGCCCCAGAAAATTCGCAATGGCAGGCGCGATGCCGGCGTTCAGGTAAGCATCGCGCACCTCAGCTTTGCAAGGCCGCTCGACCAGCGTTTTCGGAGGTAATTTCCAGGCTGCGGATTCTTCCTCGATCGCAACCGCTTCCGCAGTCAACTCGCTGCCCGCAGGTTCCGGGATGCAAGCTTCGACGGCCACGGCCATTGGATCATCGATCACTCGTCATCCTCATCATCGTCTTCGAGTGCATTCTCAAACAGGTCCTGCAGGCTGTCGACGGTGTTCACCATCGCCCGATACTCCCGGTACCACTCAGTCTGCGTCTCATGCACAAACAGGATTCCCTGGTGCGCGAACGCCAGCTCAATGTGGCCGACCTTGCCAATTTCAAGGAACAGCCGATTCAGCTTGTCCATTTCCGGACCCGACGCTTCCGCGCTTGAAATATCCTGCAGTTCACTCGCCAACAATTCCAGCGTGGTTCGGTCGACGGAGTCCTCACCGATGCACACCAGCGGAGCGCCTGCGGTCTTTGCCATTTCTACAAAGTCTTTCCAGCTCTCTCTCAAGGTGGCAGCATTGTCGTCCGTTTCTGGGTCGCTCCACCACACGCGCGGCGTGTCTTCCGGAATCAATGCAGGAAAATGTCGCATGCCATGGCCCTCAATAAAGGCGATCATGTCATCTTTCAGCGAAGTCAGGTTGTTGGAATCCATCCTTTCCATCCTAGACCAGTTTCCTGTCCATCTAAGAATGCCGGCGAAACTGGCCTGCTGGCGTGAACCCTTTATGATGGAAGATGACGATAGGGATATTTCGGGAGCAGGAATTCTTGGCAAAGTATCAACGGCACGTATTTGTTTGCACCAATCAACGCGAACCGGGCAGCGCTCGTCCCAGTTGTAATGCCGATGGCAAATCGCAATTGCAGGCACGCTTCAAACGGGCCGTGGATGTAGCAGGCCTGAAAGGGAGCGTCCGCGTCAACAAGGCTGGCTGCCTGGATCAGTGCGAACATGGACCAACCGTGGTCGTCTATCCGGAAGCTGTTTGGTACGGGCACGTCTCTGAAGCCGACGTGGACGAAATTGTTGCCTCCCATCTGGTCGCTGGACGTCCCGTGGAACGATTGCTGCTGGCCGAAAGCTGCGTCAACACCGAAGCCTGTGAGCATCGGTCTCCGAAGACCTGAAATACTGTTGCGGGTGAAGTCTCGAGCCGCTCGCTGTGCTATATTCCGAGGGGAACAATGAATTTCTCAAGAGATTATGTTGGATATTTAGGCCGACGCACCATCAAGCATCTGCTCGATGTCAAGATGATTCAGACCGACAAAGTTGAGGTCTTGAACAATCGCGTACAGGCTGCCCTGATTGATGAATTGATGCTGGAGGATCGCATCAACGACGAGGTTCGCCTGATCCTCGAAGCCTACCAGGAAGAAATGCGCCGCACCGGCGCCAGCTACCAGGAAATGTTCAAGAAAATCAAGCAGGAACTTGCCCGCAAATATAAGGCGGTGCTATGAGAGTTTCCCACGACAAGCTCAATAAACTGGCCCACGTCATCGCCGATACCCTGGCGGAAACCGACGAGTGCGAATTCCACGAAGACCGCAATACCATTCGACAGGAATCGCGCAAAATGCTGGAAAGGCTGTTTGCAGAGGAAATGAAAATCGACCAGGCCGCGCGCCTGAAAGTCTCCTCCCACAAGAAAAATATTCCTGAAGGCAGCCAGGAGTGGGAAATCCTCTATCGCAAGTATTACCAGGAAGAAGTGAAAAAGCTCGGACTTTAGAGCTTGTTGATCCGCCGCCGTTGCGTCGATCTTGACTCTCGCGCCACGCGAGTCGAATACAATCCTCGTCCGGAGGCTATCCCATGGCCATTCAAGCAGAAGGCATCGTCAACCTGCCAACCCACTCTTCCGTTGATGAAACCATCACCGACTTGCAATCAATGCTGCAGGAAAAAGGCGTCCAGATCTTCGCGCTGGTGGATCACAGCGGAGAAGCGAAACGCGCCGGATTCGAAATGCGTCCCACCAAGCTGCTGATCTTCGGCAATCCGAAGGCCGGGACACCACTGATGCTGGCTGCTCCATCCATTGCCATCGACCTACCGCTGAAATTGCTGGTGTGGGAAGACGCCGGCGGACAAGTCTGGATTTCCTACAACACGCCCGAGTATCTGCAGAAGCGCCATTCACTCCCGCAGAACTTAGCAGTCGCACTCGGCGCCGTGGAAGGGCTTGCGAAAAACGCCGCAAAATAACTCAGCCCTGTGGCATCACTCCAAAGAGCGCCAGTCACGCTGCGATGCTATTGCACGGTGAACTCTTGCTGCAGCGGCACATTCTCCGATGAGTCTCCCACGTAGACAGTAAATTTCCCCGGATCCACTTTCCAGCCATGTGTCGTCGTGTCCCAGTAGGCCAGCGACCGTTTGTCCAGGGTGACGGTTACATGATGAACTTCTCCCGGCCGCAGCATGACTCGCGAAAATCCCTTCAGCTCCATCTTCGGGCGTTTCACCGTGGCCGATGGATCGCCGACATACACCTGCGCGACTTCCGCTCCCGCGACCAGCCCAATATTTCTCACGTCGAACCCAACTTCAATCGGTCCATTCGCCGAGGCCGCCTGCGGCGATACCGAAAGATTGCTGAACGCAAAGCTGGTGTAGGAGAGGCCGAATCCAAATGGAAACAGCGGCTTCACCTCGCTGGTTTCGTAGTAGCGATAGCCGATGAAAACTCCCTCGCTGTATTGGATGTTTCGCGTGCCGGGCAGTTCGTAATACGTCTTGTAGGTCGGATTGTCCTGCACCCGTTTCGCCCAGCTGATCGGCAACTTGCCCGACGGATTCACCTCCCCGAACAGAATTTTCGTCAGCGCGGTGCCGGCTTCCTGTCCGCCGTACCAGGTCTGCAGCAGTGCCGGCGTGCGATCGATCCAGTCCTGCGTAGCCACGCTTCCGCCCGCCGTCAACACTACAATGGTCTTAGGATTGGCTGCTGTCACTTCACGAATCAACTCCTCCTGCCCAAACGGTAGTTGATAGGTTCGGTCTCGTCCTTCCGACTCCGTCGCGGGACTAAAGCCGACTGACAGCACCACTGCATCCGCCATTTTCGCCAGCCGAATGGCCGCCGAATCGATCGCCTTATCCTGCGCAATAATGCCAAGCGACGGCGTGTTGGTCGGTTTTCCCGGAAAATAATTGAACTGCACCAACACCGGGTTTCTGGCTTCCAACGTCACACTTGCCGACTGCAATGACCCGCCTTCTCCCTGAACCTCAGAAAAAAGCTTCTTGCCGTTGATCAAAATCTCGTCATGGTCCTGATCCTCGTCCTGGGCAACCACGGTGTACACTCCCGAACTCTGCGGAATGAAATACCCATGCCACTCCACGCGACGCGGCGTCTTGGTCTGCTGGCTCAACCACGAACTGGCCACATGATCCACGGTTTCATCTACGGTCGAAAACAGTCGATCATTGGCCGACAGAACATATTCATCGCGCTTCAGGCCGGTATGCTGGCAGGCTGCATCCGTGCACCACTTGGTGTTCTTGAACACATCTTCAGGATTCACCACGCCGGAATTCCAAAGCACATTCACTCCGGGATGCAGGCCGTTACTTAACCCGGTCATAAAACTCACGGGAGCAAACGCCGTCACTTCAGAGCTGCCCCCCGCACCGGGCACAGCCGGATAAGAATCCGGGCCGAGCACCGCCAGGGTGTGAATGGTATGGCGATCCAGCGGCAATAAGTGGTTCTCGTTCTTCAGCAGCACCGCCCCTTCTTCCGCCGACTGCAGCGCAATCGCATCGCCGTGCTGGTTATACAAGGGAATGTTGGGGTCAAGTTGCTCGCGATCCAGAAAACCAAACTGCATCGCTGTCCGAATGATTCGCCGAACTTTCTGATTGATCGTGGCTTCCGTGACCTGACCGCTCTTGATTGCGGGCAGCAACGTTGCGGCCGTCATATACTGCGCGTCCGGCATTTCCAGATCCAGTCCGCCATTCGCGTCCGCAATCCCATCATGCGCAGCGCCCCAGTCCGACATCAGGATGCCCCGAAAACCCCACTCCTTGCGTAGCACGTCGATATTGAGATACGCGTTCTGTGTGGCATGCTCGCCGTTGATCAAATTGTAGGAATCCATCACCGCGCCCACGTGGCCCTGCTTCACCGCGGCTTCGAACGCCGGCAGATAAATCTCATGCAGCGTGCGTTTGTCGATTACGGAGTTTGACCGCTGCCGGTCATACTCGGAATTGTTGGCGTCGAAATGCTTCACCGTGGCGCTGACCCCCTGGCTCTGCACGCCGTCAATGTAGCTGACGGCAATCTGCCCGGCGAGGAACGGGTCCTCCCCAAAATATTCAAAGTTGCGTCCATTCATCGGCTCGCGATAAATATTCACGCCCGGTCCCAGAAGAAAATTCACGCCGCGTGCCCTTGCATCCTCACCTAGCCCTACACCAACTTTTTCCGCCAGCGCACGATCCCAGCTCGCCGCCAGTCCAATACCCGCCGCATAGGCTGTCGAAGGTCCCCAGGTGCGCACTCCAAGCGGGCCGTCCGACATTTTCAGCCGCGGAAATCCAATGCTCGGCACAGCCCGGATGTACATGCTGTCTTCGCCGCCGATCAGTGCGATCTTCTGTTCCAGCGTCAGCTTCTGTACCATCGCATCCACTTTCTGCTCCATCGCGGGCGTAATGGGTTGCGGGCCTTGATCGTTCGACATTTGCGCTGAGGCACGAACAGGACCCAGCAAAAGAAAACCGGAAAACAGCAGGAACAGACAGGCAGGGAGGGTATTTCGCAGCTTCATAGAATCCTTTTGTCGGTGAGTGGAGATTTTGGCAGACGGCCCACAACCGTGCTGCCGGGCCGCCGTAGCCACGGTAGAGCCGGGAATATTGTTTGTCAAACAAGCAGGCCCAGCAGATCGAAAATCTCCGCGCGCAAAGCGCAGCAAACCCGCGCCTCGATTGCCCCTCCGGTTGTAGCTCCGGTTGGGGTTCGTTATAGTTGAAAGGGCACAGGGCGCTATCGTCTAGGGGTTAGGACGTGAGATTCTCAATCTTAAAACACGGGTTCGATTCCCGTTAGCGCTACCAATCATCTTCCGCGAAAAAGCCCGCTGTTTTCAGCGGGCTTTTCTGCTTTAGCATCCCAATCCTGCCGCCGAAATCCCGACGGCAAAAATGCTTCGACCAATCATGGCACTTTGGTCAAGTAGCACGGGTTGCTCATGTTCTGTTGCGGAGGTATGGGCGGAGTCATCCACTGCGGATTGTTGAAGTCGAAGAACTCCGTCATGTCCGGCTGGGCTGCATCTCGCTTGGTCAGCGGAGACAGACTGAACCGCGTTTCGATGAACTTCAGGATCGCCGTCGAATCCATCACCGTATGTGAGACGTAGTGCTTCTTGGCATACGGCGAAATGACGGTCAAAGGTATCCGATAGCCCGTAATGGTGAAATCGCATATCGGACCCGTCTTCCCTGTGCAGATGTAGCCTGCAGGCAGGTCGACTGGCTTGATGCCATCGGGACTCACAGCCGGCTGCGGCGATACGTGATCGTACAGACCGCCGCTTTCATCGAAGGTAAAGATAAAGGCCCCATCCTTCCACGCGGAACTTTGCATGAAGGCGTTTACGATTTTCTCGGTGTATCGCGCACCCGCCTGAACATTGGTTGCGTGTGCGTCGGAGTCAGACCCGTGTTCGTCGAGTCCTGCGTCCGAGGCAGCGTAGATTTCCGAGACCTGGGGCAGCGTACCGTTCTGCAGATCGCTGAAGTAGTCGGCAATAATGGCAATGTGCGATGCAAGAGTGGACTTGATGTAGGTTGAATACGTGAAGGCGTTCAGGTCCGTCGTCCTGAGCAGGCAGGCGATGTCATACGGCGGCCCCGCACAACCGGTCCCGTCCGGATTGATGTAGAACTTCCAGCTGATTCCCGCATTCTGCAACTTCTCGAAAATCGGCTGTGCCTTCAGCTGAGCCATATCGTTCGCGTTCGAGCCGTTCGGCAATACATATCCTTGAGTCGTTCCTGCATCGAGATATTCACGGTTGAGCTCGGTGCGAGACATCAGCGGGTGGAAGAAGCGGTCCGACGTGGCGAAATTGCTCGCCATAAAGTAGTCAAAGTTCAGGTCGGTTCCGTCCCAATAACCCATGGCGCGCAGGCCGTTCGTGTCGTAGAACGGATGGCCGGGGTTGTCTCGAGCGTCGCCAGCGCCAGTATGCACGAACCCGTTATTCTTCGCAGGATGCGTGCCCACTGGATCCGTGTAATCCCAGTCGTTATGCGCTTCCTGCCAAGAAGGGCTGGTATTTTCGTTGCACACTGAGATCATGTGGAATGAAGCCACGGTGACCTTGGTATCCCAAATACACCTGGCGGGGTAAGGGCTTGTGGGATCGCATCCAGGAATCGCTGGAGGCGGACCATACAGCGGAGCCGCGCCACTGGTCGGGTTGAACTGGGGCAGGCCGTCGAATGACTCGTCGGAATATCCGTTGTCCTTCCAATACTTCCTCATCGCGCCAAAATAGTTATCCAGCGACCGGTTCTCCTGGGCAAAAAAGACGATGTGATTCAGCACCTTGATATTCGCGGTTCCCTGGTTAAACGTGGCCGACACTGCAGCCGTCGCATTTATCGTCAGGTTGCATGTGCCCGTACCTGTGCACGACCCGGCCCAGCCTGCAAAAGTGGTGGCCGTCTCGGGAGTTGCTGTCAATACAACCGCTGTTCCTTTGGGGAAAGTGGCAGTGCAGTCCTGGGGGCAGGTGATTCCTGCCGGAGAACTCGTCACTGTTCCTCCACCTGTACCATCACTCGTCACGGTCAACTGGTAGGACGACGAACCGCCTCCACCCGAGCCTGAGCCCACCGTGATCACCACAGAGGCCGTGGCCGTTCCTCCACTTCCTGTTGCGGTCGCGGTATAAGTTGTTGTCGAGGTAGGAGCCACAGACACGGTTGCGCCAGATGCCCCCAGGGTGCGCTTGCTGTTATTGCTTCCGTTGAGTGTCACCGTGGTAGCGTTCGTTGCGGTCACCGTCACACTGGAAGTGCCACCCTTAGCGATTGTCGTTGGGTTAGCACTGACGGTCACTGTCGGGGCACCATTCCCGGAGTTACTCCCGCCTCCAGATGTCACCGTAATCGTCACGCTCGATGACGCAGTGCCGCCGCTTCCCGTCGCAGTCGCAGTGTATGTGGTCGTGGAGGTCGGTGCGGCCGACACTGCTCCGCCACCCGCCGCCATCGTGCGCTTGCTGCCATTGGTCCCGGTGATTGTGACCCCGGTAGCATTCGAAGCCTGCACCGTCAGAATCGTGGAGCTTCCCTTGGTGATGGTTGCGGGATTGGCACTAATCGTGACAGTAGGAGCAACAGCTGCAAATGCCTGGCTGCTGACGGCGATAACTGCGAACGCGAAAATCGCGCACGAAAGCAGCATCGAGAGAACGGAACGGACGAATTTCTGGCGATTCACTGGCAGTCCTCCCTCCCGCTTGAGCTACGCGCGGAAGTAGAAATGGGTCAAAATATATGTTCTTCGCTGGGGACTTTCGTGGAGGAGGACGAAATCGAGTTCAGAATAGCACTCGAGATATGGAGTTTGCTCTAGTGATCCGCAAGGATCCTCGATCTCATCAAATTAGTTGCCGGTCCTGTGAAGTAAGTTGCTAAGCCATTGAAAATATCGGTGATCCGCCGCGTGGCACCGAATCGCAGGAAAAGTCGGTGCGTTGCACCCCTTATGTTCACCCGTGATTCGTCCGGTGGAACTCGTTCTGCTAATTCGCACCATATGCTGCATGGGTTTGGCACTGTGTAGACTTCCTCGGGCAGCCTGAATGATCGGAGCACCCTTCGTATCCGGTATCCTCAAAACTACTAGAAGAGGTATGTCGCGTCTCCGACTCACAAGGATCGCAATTGAAATCAGTTCGCACCCGTCGCCCCTCGCATTTCTCTCTCTGGCTTGGTTTGCTGCTGGCTACGTCTGTCTCCATCCCCAGCCTGGCTGCAGCGCAGGCCGCAACTCCGGCCGCGCATTCTCAACCTACCCGGGTAACTCCGGCCGCCCGCGCAGCTACCACGACCATTCCCGCATTGCTCGTCAGCGATATCCACTTCGATCCCTTTCACGATCCAGCGCGAGTACGCCAGCTGGTTGCCGCCCCCGGGAGTCAGTGGAGTTCGATTCTGTCTCGACCGCCTTCATCCAATCAGCCGCAGGCCTTCACTACGCTGCAGCAAACTTGCTACGCCCGCGGAATCGATACGTCTTACCCCCTGCTGCAATCCAGTCTGCGTGCCATGCGTGCGCGACAACCCAACGCGAAATTCATGCTTGTTAGCGGCGACCTGATCGCCCACGCCTTCTCCTGCCGGTACTCCACCCTGTTTCCTCATGCCACGCCGGCGGAGTATCAAAGCTTTGTCGAGAAAACCATCCGCTACGTGGTGGATCAGCTGCACGCCTCGTTCCCGCGAATCCCCATCTACGTCGCGCTGGGCAATAACGACAGCGACTGCGGAGACTATCGCCTGGATGCCGCCGGCAAATTCCTCGCCGACACTGCGCAAATTGTGGCGACTCCACTACCCGCATCGGATCGCGCTGCGGAGACTGAGCAATTCTCGAAGGATGGCAGCTACAGCGTCATCATGGCGCCACCCATGCAGAACACGAGACTCATCGTCCTGGACAACTTATTTCTTTCGAAGAAATATCGCTCCTGCTCCGGCCAGCCCGACTCCGCTGCAGCCGATGCCGAACTCGCCTGGTTGCGTGACCAGCTCGCCCAAGCCCGGCAATCCGGCCAACGAGTCTGGGTCATGGGCCACATTCCTACAGGAATCGACCCCTACTCCACCGCTCGAAGAATGGGCGCCATGTGCGGCCATGTCCATCCAGTCATGTTCCTGATCCTCCACCAACCTGGCCGATGTGCTCGTCGAGTACGCCGACATCATCCGCCTCGGTATTTTTGCGCACACTCACATGGATGAAATTCGCCTGCTGCAACCGGAGCACGCCGAGCTGAACTCCGCTTCCCCTGCCGTGGTCATCAAGATGGTTCCGTCTATCTCACCGGTGGATGGAAATGATCCCTCCTTCACTATTGCGCGCGTTGATCCGGCGACTGCGACCTTACAGGATTTCAAGGTCGTCGCGGCTTCCAACCACACCGGCATCGCAACCCATTGGTCGGTGGAGTATGACTTTGCCCAGGCGTTTTACCAGCCCCAATTTTCTGTGTCCACCGTGCGAGCGCTCATCGCAGGGTTCTCCGCGGATCCGGGCGCAGAGGACGAACTTAGCCGGCAATACATTCGCCACTACTTCATCGGAGATCGATCCTCCGAACTGAAACCCTTCTGGCCCCAATATGTTTGCGCCCTGGCGAATACCAGTGTCGAGGCCTACGCGGCCTGTGTCTGCCCGGCCGCCAAGTGATCCATCCGCGCCCCCACCTTGCTGCCCGTTTCCGCGTACACTCGCTAAAAGCACCTGGACTCAGTCGATTCGCAATCAGGAGGAGTCACGATGGTCGATTATCTGTTGTACGCATTCTTTGCAGTCCTTGTCATATTCATTATTTCAACTATCCTTGGTTCGTTTTTCTCTGTTCGCACGCAGACGGCCGCGGTCATCGAGCGGTTCGGTAAATTCAATCGCGTGGCCGAGCCGGGATTGAATTTCAAGTTGCCCTTCGTCGAAACCAAAAATGAAGTCAGCCTGGTGACGTTTCAGTTGGAAGGATCGATTGAGACCAAAACCAAGGACAATGTCTTCGTTCAGCTGCCGGTCAAGGTGCAATACCGCATCATCGATACCCCGCAGTCCATCAAGGATGCCTATTACAAGCTGGCCAATCCGAAAAGCCAGATCGAATCTTATCTGTACAACATTCTTCTGGGTCACATTCCGGAAACAACGTTAGATGATGTCTTCCTGAATCAGCCCGCAATCGCCCAGCGCGCGACTGTCGAGTTATCGTCCGAGATGAAAGATTTTGGCTATGAAATCGTCAAGGTTTTGATCACCGACATCATTCCCAATGAGGGAGTGAAGACCGCCATGAACCGCATCAACGAGCAGACTCGTCTGGCGGTTGCTAATCAAGCGCAAGGCGATGCCGAATACATTCTGAAAGTTCGCCAGGCACAGGCCGACGCAGAGGTGAAGCGGCTGGAAGGTGTCGGCGTGGCGCAGGAGCGTTCCGCCATTGCAGAAGGATGGGAACAAGCGATTACCAAGGTGAAGCAGGGTACCGATCTGGATGACGTGGGCGCCAGCTTCCTGCTGCTGTTCACCAACTGGACAGACATGTTGCGCGTCGTGGGTGGGTCAACAAATTCCACCATGGTGTTCATGCCTTCGGGTCCAGAAGGATTGGAAAATTTTCAAGCCACGATGACGAATGCGCTGCTAGCCGGACGCGTCACCAAGAAAACGACCTGACCGCTATGGCCAGGTCTCGTGTCGATCCGGGAAGCTTTCCCCTCTCACATTCGTCAGTTGTCAACGCTGCTTAGTTTAGTTCGGAGATTCTATTTCCGTACCCCGCTGCACTTTTGCCCGCGTGATCAATGTCCGCTGCGGCGTGCCGGACTCTTGCTTCACAGGAGCTCGCTTGTCCTGCGGTGCCGATGCGCCGCTGCGAAATGCGCCGCTAAGCGCCGTCCCCAACGGTCGCAAGTTCATCGAGGGCTGCGCCAGGACTGCCTGGTGCTGCGTCACAATAATGACTCGCGCGTTTTCTGTGCCGGAACAGTGATAGCTGTGCGGCGTGCTCGCGTCGAAATAGACTGAATCTCCCGGCGCCAGAATATAGTTCTGCGATCCATGCCGAATATCCATCTCGCCACTCAGCACGTACAGAAATTCGAAACCCTGGGTGCACATGCGAGCGCACTTCCACACCCTTGTTTAGAGGTATGAACTCGGCCAGGTATGGATCCAGCGTCCGATCCGGAACCAGGTACCCCAGACTCTCAAAGAAATACGTAGGATCTTCCACGCCGCTCTGCGGCAGTCGCACCCGCTCCGATTGCCGATGTACCCGGAACAGGGTCCGTGGCTCGGGGTCGAAGAAATAGGAAAGATCTTTGCTGAAGACCATGGCGATGCGCGCCAGGTTCCGCAGCGTCGGTACCACCCGGCCGGTTTCCAGCTGTGACAAAAAGCTGGCGGAAAGCCCGGTGTGCTTTCCCAATTCGACCAAACCCATAGATTTCTTTAGGCGAAGCCGCTTGATCCGCTCGCCAATCTTCTTCTCCCCGATAAAGGATTCGGCGGTTTCGGGATCGATCTGTTGCGGGGGGCTAGTAACGGACGTTGATTTTTCCATCTCAGGTGCTTCCATGAAT
Source organism: uncultured Acidobacteriota bacterium (assembly GCA_963737095.1). Lineage (GTDB taxonomy): Bacteria > Acidobacteriota > Terriglobia > Terriglobales > Acidobacteriaceae > JAKAAZ01. Next base: position 283,574 of record CAVTRK010000005.1, on the reverse strand, counting down.
AATTAGATGCCTCGTCGTTAAAATGCGTCTGTGTTTACTAAATTGAAATACATTTTCATTTCATAAAAAAATTATAGGCCTGAAATGACGATCCAGACGGTGTAACTGGACCCTTCCTCCGTATGGAATTGTTGATATGGCTGCAATAAATATCCATAAAATTAACAAAGATAGTGCGGTCGAGGTTCCCTCAAAAACAACCATTTTCATCCCTGCTCTGTTCCGGCATCCAAATTTCCATCGGTACAAATTTCGAAAGCGCACGGAGTGTCATGGAGATTTTCCCCCAGCTGGTGATTGCCGGTGCGTCCGGTCTTATCGGTCGATCCCTGCATCAGCATTTCCTCGCAAGCGCAGTGTCGTGCGCGGTTCTGACACGGCATACATCCCAGCTCGGCAGTTCCGAGTTCTTTTGGGATCCGTATCGCTTCCAATTTCGCGAAGGCATGCGTCGACTCAGCGGCATCCGCGCCGCTATCCATCTGTCCGGCGATAACCTGATGGGTGGCCGTTGGACAGCCGCCAAGAAGCAGCGCATTCGCGACAGCCGCATTCGCACCACCGAATCCATGGTTCAGTTGCTATCGCATCTGGAACAGCGTCCGGAAGTGCTGCTCTGCGCCTCCGCCGTGGGGATCTACGGCGATCGCGGAGATGAAATCCTGAGCGAAGATTCTGACGCCGGCCGCGGCTTCCTGCCGGATGTCTGCCGTGAGTGGGAACAGGCGGCCGATGCCGCGACCCAACTGGGAATCCGCGTTGTGCATTTGCGCTTCGGCGTCGTCCTCGCACGCGAAGGTGGCGCGCTTGCCAAAATGCTGCCTCATGTTTCGCCTTGGGCTGGGCGGCAACCTGGGGAATGGTCGCGAATGGATGAGTTGGATTGCCCTGCCAACCCTGGTCGAAATCGTCGAATTCTGTATGAACCATCATCAGGTACAGGGTCCGGTCAACGTCGTCGCCAACCCGGTCACCAACGCCGAATTCACCCACGCCATGGCGCACCATTTGCACCGGCTGGCCATCGTTCCCGCGCCCGCCCTCGCCCTGCGTATGGTCTTTGGAGAAATGGCGGATGCGGCGCTGCTCTCCAGTACGCGCGCCATCCCCGCGAAGCTCCTGCAGTCCGGTTTTGTCTTCAAGCTGCCCACATTGCAAGAAGCGTTTCAGCACCTCCTGCCCGCCTGACTCGCGTTCCCTCGCTGACCTCCAACTCTGCTAGGCTGAAAATCGCAAGCCATTTCTCAACTGAATTGGAGGGCGTTTCGATCCGTCCTGGCCGCAATTCGTTTTGTTTTCCGCAGCTCAAAGCTCGCACCCCCTCCCTGCCTGTCCTGGCATGGATCGGGTATGTGTCGATCGCAGCCTCATTGTTTTTGCTCACCGGCTGCGGCATGGAAGCCGCTCCGCAACCACCTTCACTGAATCTGCCGAAAACCATTTCCAGCTTGACCGCGACCCGAACCGGCAACCAGGTTCATCTGGCCTGGACCATGCCCCGCGAAAATACCGATCATCTGATACTCAAAGGAATGGTGCCTCTCCGCATCTGTCGTACCCAGCAGGCTGGCTCGCCGTGCGAAGACATCGCAATCCTCTCTGCCGCTCCCGACAAGCCCGCAACCTATACCGATGTTCTTCCGCCCACGCTCACCTCCGGACCTCCTCGCCCTATCAGCTACCGCATCTTCGGCCTCAACAAAAATGGCCGAACCGCAGGTCCATCGAATGTGGTCGACATACTCGCCGGAGCAGCGCCGCCAGAAGTGCGAGATCTGTCCGCCCAGGTTGACCCACGCGGAGTGGTGCTCCATTGGCAGCCGGTTTCCAATCTATCCCCGGATACCAGTATCCAGATTGACCGCACCGCGGTGACGCCAGCCGCAGCGCCCAGCCCGGTCCAATCAAGAACGTTCAATCCGCTGCATCGCTCGGCGCTCCCCGAAGTGCAGAAACTTCGCGTTCGCCTCATCCCTCCCGATCCACAGCACACCGCCACCACAGACCCTGGAATCGCTCTCGATCCCACCGCCCAGTTTGGTCAGGAATATACATACAGTGCCAGTCGAGTCGTACAGCAGCAGGTGGGTCAGCAGACCCTGCAGCTTGACAGCTCACAGAGTCCCGCCATTCACGTGGCCACTCGCGATACATTTCCGCCGGCACCTCCGTCCGGTCTTGTGGCTATTCCGGTTGCCGCAGTCATGAACAACGGCACTCCGGAAGTCGATCTTTCCTGGTCGGCAAATAATGAGCCTGACCTGGCGCAGTATCGCGTCTATCGTCGCGATGTCACCGGCAACCAGCCAACGCATCGCCTTGCACCTGAAAGTGACGCCGCGGCCGATGCGATTGTCGCACCGGCCTATCGCGATCTCCACGTGCAGGCGGGTCAAACCTATACCTACGCGGTCACCGCCGTCGATACCTCCGGCAATGAGAGCGCTCGATCCGCGCAGGTCACCGTCACCGTTCCCACCTCCTAACCAATCGGTCGTGCCAACATAAGGAGAAGCATCGTGCAGTATTGTCGCTTTCAAACCGAACAAGGTCCGCAGTATGGCGAAGTCAGCCAGCGCCAGGGCGAATGGTGGATGGAGCGCGTCATCCCGCCGCCGCCCGAGGATCGCACCGTCGCCTCACTCCGCGACGAGATCCCTGCGCAGCCGCTGTCTGCGCTTACTTTGCTGGCTCCCGTTACGCCATCGAAAATTGTCTGTATCGGCCGCAACTACCGTGACCATGCGGCCGAGCTCGGCAATGAACCTCCCAAAGAACCGTTGCTTTTCCTCAAGCCGCCTTCGTCGCTGCTGCCACCCGGCGGCACCATTCGTTTGCCCGCTTTGTCCCAGCGCGTCGACTATGAGGGCGAGCTCGGCATCGTCATCGGCCGCACCTGTTACAAGTTGAAAGCTGAAGAAGACATCCGCCCCTACATCCGCGGCTATGTGATTGTGAACGACGTGACCGCCCGCGATCTGCAAAAGACGGACGGGCAATGGTCGCGCGCCAAAGGCTTCGACACTTTCTGTCCGGTTGGTCCCATACTCTCCGATCAGGTCGATCCGGAGGCCGGAGTCACCGTCACGACACGGCTGAATGGCGTCGTCAAACAGCATGGCAACACCATCGACTTCATCTTCAATATCGCCACGCTGTTGCGCTATATCTCCGCCGCCATGACCTTGAATCCAGGCGATTTGATCCCTACCGGAACCCCTGCGGGCGTCGGCCCGATGCAGTCCGGCGATGTTGTTGAAGTTGAAATCGAAGGCCTTGGGGTATTACGGAATTCTGTCCAGAGCGAAAATTCATGAGCCCCGAGCTCTTCGCTTTTTACGGCCATTCACCGGTATCATTGGCAGAGCAGTCGCTCCAAAGCCGACATCTTCGCAGCTCCCTCCGGGCAAGGAACTTTAAATGCGTGTGATTGTATTGATGATTGAGATTGAACAGCCGGAAGGACTGTCGGCGCGAAAGCTGGTCCTCGAAACTTCCAAGCACAACGTCATCACCGCATACGGCGGTTCCATGGGGATCAAGCTTTTCAAGCGCTTCTCCAACGTCGATGCTGTCGTCGTCCATCTCGACGTGCAAGACATGCCGTTTGGGGAAGTGGTGCGCCAAATTCGGGAGATTCGCCCCAACATTCCCATCATCGCTTTATCCCCCATTGGCAATGTGGCGCTTGAGGGTGTGGATTACGTGATCCCCAGTCATGAGCCGCAGGCCATTTTGAAGGTGCTGGCCGATCATTTCAACGCTTCTACGTCAAATTAGCAGTCGGACTACACTAGTAAACGAGGGTGCGTCATCGTTGCTTCTTTTCGATGCTGGCCGATAAATTTCCATCGAATCACTTCAAAGTCTCAGCCCACCGGGGATCCGGCGCATCGAATAGAGGAGGGTGAACCGCATGCATCCCTCTCCACATCGCTAAGAAACGCAGCAGCCAGGAGGATATTATGCCAAAGTCAGTGCTTGAACAGCTTCGTTCCATGACCGTGATTGTCTCGGATTCCGGCGAGATTGAAGAGATTGAAAAGGTCAAGCCGCAGGATTCCACCACCAATCCTTCGCTGATCACCTCCGCCGTCCAGATGCCGCAGTATCAGCCCATCATGGACCAGGTGCTGCTCGCCGCAAAAAAGAAGCTGGGCAACAACGCTTCAGATAAAGACGTCGCCAACCTCGCCTTCAAAGGGCTCGCCGTCGAATTCGGCAAGCGCATTCTGAAAATTATTCCTGGTCGCGTGTCTACCGAAGTGGACGCCCGTCTTTCCTACGACACGGACGCCACCTTGAAACAGGCACGCGAGATTATTGGGCAGTATGAAGCCGGTGGTGTCTCGCGCGATCGCGTTTTGATCAAGATCGCCTCGACGTGGGAGGGAATTCGTGCCGCTGAGATTCTCGAAAAAGAAGGTATCCACTGCAACATGACTTTGCTGTTTGGCCTGCACCAGGCCATCGCCGCTGCCGATGCCGGCGCGACGCTGATCTCCCCATTCGTCGGTCGCATTCTCGACTGGTACAAAAAAGATACCGGCAAGGACTATCAGGGCGCGGACGATCCCGGCGTGCAGTCGGTGACTACCATCTACAACTACTTCAAGAAGTTTGGATACAAGACCGTCGTCATGGGCGCCAGCTTCCGCAATCTGGGAGAGATTGAAGAACTCGCCGGATGCGATCTGCTCACCATTGCTCCCAAGCTGCTGGAGGAACTTGACCAGAAGTTCGAAGACCTTCCCCGCAAACTGGATCCAGCCAAGGCGAAGAACATGCAGATTGAAAGATTGACAGTCGACAAGGCCACCTTCGACAAGATGCATGAGGAAAATCGCATGGCCCACGACAAGTTGAAGGAAGGCATCGAAGGTTTCAGCAAAGCGCTCGAAAATCTCGAGCAGTTGTTGGCGAAGCGACTCACCGAGTTGGGCGCCAATCAGCAGCAGACCGTCGGCGCCGCGAACTAGCAAACATGTCTGCGAGTCATTCTGAACCTAGGTCGCGGCAGCGGTCTACGTGAAGAATCCAGACAATGTAGACAAAAAAGCCGAATCTCTATGAGCCATGCATCGCTCAGACGGATTCGGCTTTTCTCGTTTCTCGATCCAGAAACTTTTCATCCATCGCACTCACCAGCCGCGACTGCTAACCAAATGCGTTCCTTCACACGAATTTCCTTTGAATTTTTTGTGAAAATTTGTACAGTACTTTCAACTTGCCTGGCATCTGAGAACGGAAAGGATCGGACCGGCGCCGCCGCACGTTCGGCGCATGAAAACACGACAGCACGAAGTCCACGACTTGCACGGCACCATCTGAGCCTCATGGATAGGAGCACGCCATGTCTACAAATGCGGTCCCAGCGGACAATCCTCTGAGGAAATTGTTTGAGGAAATCGTGTACGGCTGCTACAGCCAGACCTCCGAGCTGAATGACGCGGAAATTTCGAACTACGTCGCCGGCATCCTCACCGACTTCGCCGAAACCGAACAACTCTATCGCATCCGCGACCGCCGCGGCCGCCCCTTGCGCGAAGTCAGCGATATGCTTGTCGCTTCCGATCCGGTATACGGCGACGCCTACTCCTTCCCGCGCGAACGCGAAGTTCGCAAGCACATTGGGGATTTCAGCCTCTTCTTCGCCGGCATGTTTCCCGAGTCGGCCCAGTGGCTGCGCCGCAATCAGCAGGAAAGCCTGCAGGCCCTCAAGCGCGCCGGCAAAGAAAGTTACTACATCGTGTCGCAATTCAATGTGTTTGAGTTTGAGCAGGAAGCGCCCCTGTTTGCGCGACTCGCCGATGCCTTCGATGCCTGCGCCGAGGGGCTGACACAGGTGCGAAAGGAACTCGATCGCCGCCGGCTGCTGCCCCACACCAACCCCACGCCGCCGCCAAAGCTGTTGATGTAATCGCGAGCACGGAACTTGCCTACTCGTCTTCAAAGAGTTCGCCAAATAACTCGCGGACCTTGTCCTTGGCGTCTCTCAGCACGCGGCGTCCGTTAGCGGTCGCCGAATACATGCGACGGCTGCGGCCATCTTCGCCATGTGTGGAACGCGATCGTAGAAGAGAATTCTTCTCCATGCCATGCAGGATGGGATAGAGCGTCCCCGGGCTCAGGCGGTACCCATGGCGACCCAGTTCTTCAATGATTCCCAGGCCAAACAGTTCCCCTTCCGCAGCATGGTGCAAAATGTGCAGCCGGACCAGCGCGGTGTACAACTCCGGATAATCTTGCGTCTTGCGTCGCTGTTGGGCCATGGCGTAGTATCGGAATCCGATATCGGATTTCGTAAATTCACATCGCGTTCACATCTATTCGGCAGTATAGAAGACCAACAGACAAAATCGACACCGCAGCCGATGAATTTACAGGGCTGCAATCGAAGAGAGACATGATGCCGCGAGACACTACCAGCCAAATGGATCGATTCCAAGCCGCCATCGTGCTGATCCGCATCCTGGTCGGCTGGGTCTTTTTGTCTGAAGGAATTCAAAAGTTTCTATTTCCCGCCGCGCTCGGAGTTGGCCGGTTTGCGAAGATCGGCATTCCTGCACCCCAGTTCACGGCTCCGCTCGTCGGCGGCGTGGAGATCGTCTTCGGCCTCCTGGTTCTCTTCGGACTGTTTACCCGGCTGGCAACAATTCCGCTGCTGATTACGATCGTGGTTGCGCTCCTCACCACAAAAGTCCCGTACCTCGTCAAACATGGTTTCTGGGCCGCTCTTCACGAGGCACGGGTGGATATCAGCATGCTGCTCGGCCTGATTTTTCTGCTGATCGTCGGCGCAGGGGCGATCAGTTTGGACGCCCGTCTCCCTCGTCGCAATGCCTCGCCGTCTTGAATTCAGACTGTCTCGGTTGAAGGAGATTCTTCGATGGAAGTTTCCTCGCGCGCTCTAATCACTCAGATCCACGGCATGCTGTTTGGTGCCTTTTTTCTGATGGCCACCTTCGCGGTCTTGGTCGAGCTCTGCCGGTCTGGGTATGAAACCCAGCCGCGTACGCTGACCCGTGCGGGTCGATCGCTGGAACTCTACTACCTTATAGCCACCGTCCTGCTTGGCTGGGCTGCGGTTTTGACAGGTGCATATATCGTCTATCCCTGGTATCGCGCCATCCCACCGGTGGGTATCGCCAGTCTTGCGCAATATCCTCAGGCTCTTTTAAAGTCAAGTCCAGCCACGGCTGGTTGGCACTCTCTGGGTATGGAGTGGAAAGAGCACGTCTCCTGGTTCGCGCCCATCGTGATGACCATGGTCGCCTGTGTTTCGATCCAGTATGGCTCTTCGATCAGGAAGCATCGCCAGCTTCGTAACGCTCTCCTGGTTTTTGTTCTTGTCGCCTTCTTCGCCGCGGGCGTGGCAGGCTACTTCGGAGCTGAGATCGACGATCACGCGCCGGTTCAAGGGGGCGTCATCCATCACCTGCTGCAGGAGGGAAGATGAATTCTTCCTCGCCAGATCAAGCCACTATCCTCAATTCCACTGAATCCAGCCTGCCCAATGGCCCCGTCGCCGCTGCCGTTTTGTCCGCCGGATTCGGTTGTTTCCTGCTCAGTGTTTTTGCTGTCGCCGCGGATGCATCCAAACCGGTGGCGAAATTCTTTACGTACTATGTGCCGACCGGACCACTCTCCGGCGTTACCACAACAGCGATTGCTCTATGGCTGCTCACGTGGTTTGTCCTCGCTCGGATGTGGCGTCGTCGAAGCGTGGCCTTCGCAAAGATCAACATCGCGTCCTTTGCGTTTCTGCTGCTGGGTATTTTGCTGACCTTTCCACCGTTTGCGGACCTGCTTCTGGGAAAATAATTCGCTCTAAGTTGGATTCATGAGATTTCTTCAGCGCTGGAATAAATACGCACTGCTGCTGCTGTTGATATTGCCGGCGGCCAAACTGTTGGCCCAGGGTCCGCCGTACCAAACCGATGATCCGGTCCCGGTCGACCTGCACCATTATGAGTTTTACATCTTCGGCAGTACGGACGGTACGCCGGTAGAAACCGATGCGACCGTGCCAGCCTTCGAGTTCAATTGGGGTGCCATTCCCAGGGTGCAGCTGCACGCCATCCTGCCCCTGGGCGTGATCGCGCCCTCGAACAATCCTGTCTATCTGCCCAGCGGGACCGGACCGAGTGCGTATGGACTGACGGATATGGAACTGGGCGCCAAGATTGCCTACATCAAAGAATCGAAATATATTCCCCAGATCGGCACCTTTACGATGTTTGAGATGCCGACCGGCGATTCTTCTAAAGGACTCGGCATAGGGAAGGTTTGGTACCGGCTTCCCCTATGGCTGCAAAAAAATATCGGACCCTGGCTGCTGGACGGCGGCGCCGGAGAAACCATCGTCCCGCAGACCGGCTACCGCGATTTTCCGTACGGCGGATTTTTGCTGAAATATACATTCCCGGGCGATCGGTTAGAGTTGGGCGGCGAGGTGTTTGCCCATGGCAAAGAAGGGCTCGCCTCACCGCAAACACAGGCTTCCACCATGATTGATCTGGGTGGCTACTACCATTTCAAGCGCAACCCAAACGAGCAATTTTTGTTCTGCTACGGTCACTCCGTTGCCGGCCAGACGGAAAACTATGCCTACGTTGGCATGTACTGGACTTGGGGGAAGGATAAGGACGAGAAGAAACCGGACACGACCACCGCCTGGTTGCCTCGACCAGGCAACACAACCGGATTTCAATGATCGCGGTTCACCAGCAGATGAAAGCCGTGTGCTGTAGAAAGCTGCGCTAAGATGATTGGGCCGGCGACCGCATCACCATCATCGCTGCCGCCAGCACAAGTCCCGCCGGAATCCACACCGCTTTCTCTCGTAACGCAAGCGCCCCGCATGCACCGATCAACGCGCCCGCCGCGTATGCCACCCAGGTAGTTAGAAAGACTGCCCTCCTTCTGCGGCCTTCCGCACGCGTGTCAGGCCGTTCTGACTCCGCAATCGCTTCGCCTAGATTTTCCAGATCGCCAGTAATAAACGCGGTGTTCAGCTTGATGGGGCCGATCCGCTGAAACGCATTGTTTTGCATCCCCATGGCGAACGCCAATACCAGCAGCAGCACAATGCGAAGCGTATCCGGATGCGGCGTCAGTGCCAGCCAGCTCAGTACAACAAACTCGATCGCCAGCGTAGTCATTTCTCTCTGCTGCTCGCGTCCGGCCGTCAATTTGCGCAGCAAGGTCTCAGCAATGAAAATTCCGATCAGAAAAGTGAACACGACTCCGATCCGCAGGGCCGCTTCTCTCCAGTCGTGCAACGCCACCGATGCGGCAAACAGCACCGTGTTGCCGGTCATGTTGGCGATAAAGATTTTGCCGAAAAGGATGTACGCAATTACGTCGACCGCGCCTGCGATCGTGCATAACGTAGCCACAAGTGGAATTGCAGTCGCAATCGATCGTCCCCGGGAATCGGTCATGCGGAAACGCCTTCAGGAAGTTACAGAATGTAGCGCGACAGATCCTGGTCCTTCACGATGGAGGCCACCATATGCTGCACGTAAGCTGCGTCAATGGCAATGATTTTTTCTGTGCCATTCGCCCCCTCGCGCTCCACCATCGGAATGGTCGGCGAAGTTTTTGCCTCTGCAGCTTTGTCCGCGCCGGCTGCCAGGTTTACGGTCGCATCGCTCCCAACCGCTTCGCCTTTTCCATCCGCGCTGCCGCGATTTTGCCGAGCCAGGTCAGGCGCGTCAAAGCTGATTTCATCCAGCACCCGCTCCATGATTGTGTGCAGGCGTCGCGCACCGATATTTTCCGTCGCTTCATTCACTCGGAAAGCGAAATTTGCGATCTCCGCCAGCGACTCCGGAGAAAACTCCAGCTTCAAACCTTCTGTCTCCAGCAGCGCCGTCGACTGTTTCACCAGCGAAGACTTCGGTTCGGTAAGAATCTTGATGAAGTCCTCAACGGTCAAAGACTGCAGCTCCACTCGAATCGGAAAACGCCCTTGCAGTTCTGGAATCAAATCGCTCGGCTTCGATACATGAAAAGCGCCCGCCGCGATGAACAAAATATGATCCGTGCTCACCATGCCATAGCGCGTATTTACGGTCGTCCCTTCCACGATAGGAAGAATGTCGCGCTGCACGCCTTCGCGCGAAACATCGGGTCCGTGACCGCCCTCGCGCCCGGCAATCTTATCGATCTCATCCAGAAAAATGATGCCGGAATTTTCAACCCGCTCGACCGCAATTCGCGTCACCTGGTCCATGTCAATCAGGCGCTGTTCTTCTTCCTGCACCAGGTATTCAAACGCCTCGCCCACCTTCATCTTGCGCTTCTTGGTGCGCTGTCCAAAGATGTTCGGCAATATGTCTTTCAGGTTGATGTCCATCTCCTCCATGCCCTGGTTGGAGATGATTTCCAGTGACGGTGTGCTGCGCTCGCGCACGTCGATCTCGACCATACGTTCGTCCAGCTTGCCCTCGCGAAATTGCGTGCGCAGCTTTTCTCGCGTGCGCTGATGAGAATCGCTGGGCGGCGCTGGCGTCGGACTGGGAAACACAATGGTGTTATCGCTGCTTTCATCCACGCCTGAAATCGGCGTCGGTGCGGGTCCCGGCATAGGCGCAGGCACAGCCACAGGAGGCAGCAACAGGTCCAGCAGCCGTTCCTCGGCATTCAACTCCGCCTTGTCCTCCACCTCTTCCAGCTTTTCTTCGCGCAGCATGTCGATGGCGATTTCAACCAGGTCGCGAATCATCGATTCCACATCGCGCCCAACGTAGCCAACTTCAGTAAACTTGGAAGCTTCCACTTTCAAAAATGGAGAATTCGTCAACTTTGCCAGACGTCTCGCAATCTCCGTTTTGCCTACGCCGGTCGGCCCAATCATGATGATGTTTTTGGGCATGATGTCGTCCGCCAGTTCCGGCCCCAGCTTCTGGCGGCGCATGCGATTGCGCAGTGCAATGGCCACGGCGCGCTTGGCAGCGTGCTGACCCACCACATACTTGTCTAACTCCGCCACAATTTGCCGCGGCGTCATTTCGTCCAGCGACAGCGCCTGGTCTTCTTCTACTCCAGGTAAATAAATGGCCATATCCACTCCTCGTTCTGCGCCATGGCCTCTCGGCCGCGGCCAGACAGGCCTATAGTTCTTCGATGGTGATTTGATCGTTGGTATAAATGCAGATCTGGCCGGCAATGCGCAATGATTTCTCCGCAATTTCGCGCGCCGGCATTTCCGTATTCTGGATTAATGCGCGTGCCGCCGCCAACGCATATGAGCCGCCGCTGCCGATTGCCGTAATGCCCTCGTCCGGCTCAATCACGTCGCCTGCGCCGCTGATCAAATAGGTCTGATGCAGATCCGCGACTACCAGCAGCGCTTCCAAGTTGCGCAACATCTTATCGGTGCGCCAATCCTTCGCCAACTCCACTGCGGAACGGCCCAGGTTGCCTGCATATTGTTCCAGCTTGGCCTCAAACCGGCTGAATAATGAAAACGCGTCCGCCGTCGAGCCGGCGAATCCCGCAAGGACCTTGTCCTGATAAAGCCGGCGAATCTTGCGCGCCGTATGCTTGATCACGCTCTCGCCCAGCGTCACCTGCCCATCGGCCGCCATCACTACGCGATCGTTGCGGCGTACGCACAAAACCGTGGTCGAACGAATTCTCTTTCGTTCAGGTCCAGTTCGCTGGCTGGATGCACTTCTGCGGCGGGAGACGGAAGAACCGGCGGCGTCTGGGCGCACTTCCGGGTGCAAATTAGGTTCAAACATCGTCAAATACGATTATAAGGCAATTGTTTACCACTTATGGTCGAAGCTCTACCCGCCAACCCGCCACTTCCGCTATCCTCAAGAGTAGCTCGCAACAGCACAAATAGATTCGACGAGCATCGTATGCAACCTTGGTTATCGCAACACGCTCCTGTCATTGCCACCACCGCAGCCTCAGCCGCTGCTGTGGGAGGCGTCGTCCTCTGGTGGGTCCTCACACATCGCAAATCCGCAGAGGAACGCGAGCGCCTGCGCCGCGAACATCTTGTGCTGCATGGTCGCATCATCGACGGTTCCGTTCTCGACTGGTCCGAGCAGCCGAACTCCAACGACCTGGGAACCTTGATGTATCACTACTCGATCGGCGGCGTCAGTTATGAGTGCGCCCAGGACCTCACCTTCCTCAAAGGCACCGCCCTGGTGGTCGACCCGAACTGTCTCGGCCGTCCGGCATCGGTTCGCTACGATCCGAAGAATCCCGCCAACAGCATCATCGTCGCTGAAGGCTGGAGCGGACTGCAGCACCCCAATCGCATTCTGGTTCCGGAGATTGTCGCCATTACAGCGTCACTGTCAGCAGCGCCCCCAGCGGTAAAATGAAGTATGCATGTGCATGCGCCAGCCAACGATCAAACCAAGCGCATCCTGCGAATATCGCTGGTCCTTACATTCGGCTACATCCTGCTCACGCTTGTCGTAGGAGTTCGCGCCCATAGCCTGGCCCTCATCTCCGAAGCTGGCCACAATACTTCCGACTTTCTGGCACTGCTGCTGTCCTTCGTCGCTGTCTATTTCCATAGCCGCCCGGCCACGGACAAAAAGACCTTTGGCTATCTCCGCGCCGGCGTGCTGGCGGCGTTCATTAACGCTCTCGCCTTAATCGGCATCGCAGTCTGGCTGGCAGTTGCTGCAGTCGATCGCTTCATGCATCCGCAAATCGTCGAACCACGGCTGATGATGATCACGGCAGCCGTCGGCGTCATCATGAACGGCGTCCTGGCCTGGATGCTCTCCCGCGTCAGCAACGACGTCAATATTCGCGGCGCTTTCATCCACATGCTGGGCGATACTCTGTCGACCGCGGCCGTCATTATTGGCGGCCTGGCCATCGCCCTCACCGGAATTCAGTGGGTTGACCCGCTGCTGTCGCTCATTATCGCGGTACTCATCTTCTGGTCTTCGCTCTCCATCATGCGCGAGACCCTCAACATCCTTCTGGAAGGCGCCCCGGACAATGTCTCCCTGACCGACATTCGCGATGCCATGCAGGTGGTTCCCGGGGTCTGCGGCGTCCACGACCTGCACGTCTGGTGCCTCGGCTCCCACCTGAACGCCCTCTCTTGCCACGTCACCATCTCCGACATTCCTCCGTCAGAAAGCCGCCGCATTCTGGTCGACATCAATCACCGCCTCAGCGAGAGTTTCAACATCCAGCACACCACCATCCAGTTTGAAATGCGCGACGACGCCGGCTGCGCTGTCGAAGACGGCTGCCTGCCCACCGACGAAGCCCTAGCCGCCGCTCACACCCATTCCCATTAGATCGCCGCCGACTCCTCCGCGATTGACTTCCTACCCTTGGCTGTCGACCCGCTTGTAAAACCGCCACAGTCGATTTAAATGCCGACTGGATATTTATGTAATTAGGCTTGTCGAACTTGCGGTCGAACCGCTTATAATCACAACCAAAAGAAAGCGCAGCTGAGCACATTTCGTAAGAAATGAGGATCGCGCACTTGAACTCGAAACCGCAAATTCCGGTTCCGGCGGCCCAGATTTACCACGCACCCTCGCTGCCACAGTCGTCCAACCGCCTGCTATCCCTCGATCTTCTCCGCGGCCTCACTATCGCGTTTATGATCCTGGTCAACGATGCCGGGAACTTCAGTACAGCCTACTGGCCGCTGCTTCACTCCAAGTGGAACGGCTGCACCCCCACCGATATCGTCTTTCCCACATTTCTGTTCATTATTGGAATCACCACAGTCATATCAACCGCCTCGAGACTCGCCCGTGGCATCCCGAAGCAGACTCTATTTCTGCAAATTGTCAGGCGTACGATCATCCTGTTCCTGCTCGGCATCGTGGTCAACAGTTTCCCTTTCTTCAACCCGCACACCATGCGTTTCTTCGGGATTCTTCCTCGAATCTCAGTCTGCTATTTCGTCGTCGCTACCTTGTATCTCTTCAGCCAGGGATGGCGCGACAAACTGGTGCTGTTCGTTTCCATCCTGATCGGCTACTGGATTTTGCTCCGCTTTGTACCTGTACCCGGCTACGGCGTACCGACCCACGGCGTTCCCCTCCTGGACCCGCTGCATAACCTGCCTTTCTGGGTCGATCGCAGCCTGTTTTCCGCGCCCCATTTGTCTGAGGGAACTCATGACCTCACCGGTCTCGGCAGTACTCTGCCCTCCATCGCGACAACATTGCTAGGCGTCCTGACCGCGCAGTGGCTGCGCACCTCCCACAGCTTCACAAAAAAAGTCAGGAACATCGCCATCGCCGGACTGGTTGCAGTTCTTCTCGGCGGGTTATGGAACTTGACCTTCCCTATCAATAAAGAGCTCTGGACCAGTTCCTTCGTCCTGTTCGCGGGCGGCGTCAGCATGTTGCTGTTGGCGCTGTTTATGTGGGTCGTCGACCGTGTGCCTGAGGATTCATCCGGTCGCCCACGATCTCCCCTGGCTACCGCCCTGCTGGTCTTCGGCACCAACGCCATCACCGCCTACGTTTTCTCGGAGCTTCTCGCCTCGGGACTCAGCAGCATTCCGACGAGTCCCGGAATGAATTTGCAGGAGACTCTATATCAGGGCATCTTTCACGTCATTCCGAATGCGCCCTTCGCCTCGTTGCTATACTCGCTCGCCTACGTTGGCGTCTGCTGGCTTTTCACCTACACGCTCTACCGACGCAACATCTTTATCAAAATCTAAAGTTCTCAGCGCGCCGGCCTGCCGGGAATTTCCCCCATCTCATGACCCGCCTCCGTCACAGAGTTTGTCAGCTTTCTTCAAATATTTCTGGTGTTCGGCGAGCCGGGCGCTACACTAAAGCCGCGAACGCATCCGATCCCCGCGGCGCCGTGCGCTGAATGAAATCGAGAGCCAGAATATCCCCGCGGCTCAAGGCAGGTAAACGGTGTTCGACCTTATGAATTTTCCAGTGATCCTTGCGGTCCTGTCTCTTCTTGCCATGTGGTTCGTGGGTCGAGTCGGGCGTTCCATCCGTGAAAAACGCATGGCCGCTCACGGGGAGCCCAGTTCAGATTTCAACCTGGCCCTCACCGCGACTTTGACCCTGCTCGGACTGATCATCGGATTCAGTTTCTCGATGGCGATGAGCCGCTATGATCAGCGCAAAAATTATGAAGAAGCTGAGGCCAACGCCATTGGGACGGAATATGTGCGGGTAGATGTTTTGCCTGCTGCGGACGCGGCAAAGCTGCGAAATCTTTTAGCGAAATACACCGATTTGCGCGTTGCATTCTATCGATCCCGGGATTGGAAGGAATTGCAGCGTATCAATACCGATACGGCGCAACTCCAGGATCAATTGTGGAAGACAGTCGTAGTGCCCGCCTCGGCGCAGCCCACTCCCGTTTCCGCCTTGACCCTCGCCGGGATGAACGACGTTCTCAACTCCCAGGGATACACCCAGGCTGCCTGGTGGTATCGCATTCCCACTGAAGCCTGGATTTTGATGATCGCCATTGCGCTGTATGCCAATCTGCTGATGGGTTTCGGAACACAAGGAGCGCGGACGAATACGCTGCTTCTTGTCCTTCCGCTGCTGGTAGGAATTTCTTTCCTGCTGATTGCAGACATCGACAGCCCGCGAGGAGGATTGGTGCGCGTGCATCCGATCAACCTGATTGCCCTGTCGACGTCGTTGCATGGGCATTAGAGGGGGCGCGATTTTAAGGTGTTTGCCGCTGCCTTCGGGCATCGAGCCAGCTCTGCAAAATTAACACCGCAGCGATCTGGTCGATCACGTCTTTCCGGTCCCGTGCCCCTCGTCCCAACTCGTCCAGGTGGCGATGCGCCTCCGCCGTACTCATCCGTTCATCCCATAAATGTACCGGCAGATTGAACTCCTCGCGCAGGCTGTCGCCAAATTTCTCCGCTGCAATGGCGCGCGGGCTGCGATCGCCAGAAAGATGAATCGGCCATCCAATCACAATCTCCCCACAACCATATCGCCGTAACAGTCTTCCAATGGATCGCAAGTCGTTGCGCGCGTTGCTGTGGACGAGGGTCATCACAGGTTGCGCGGTCAGCCCCAGCTCATCCGAAACGGCGATGCCAATCCTTCGTGCCCCGTGATCGAGCCCCAGGATGCGCCCAACCACTGGCGCGACCACGCTGCCATCCTGCTCCAGCGGCGTAGGCGGTGGGGTATCCACAGGGGTCATGGTACCCGAAATGCCGCGGAACCGGGCCACGAACTGGCTCGTACCACCTACAATGTAAATAGGCGTTGAGATCCCCGGGAGTTCGTGTCTGCCGTGCGTGCGTTTCTAGTGTTTGTTCTAGTTCTGATACTCGCCACTGCAGGTACGTATTTCCTGTTGATCCTGCCCTTTGGCCCCTCAACCGCCACCCTGGTGACCATCGCGCCCGGAACTTCGGTGAATGGCATTGCGTGGACGCTGCAGAAGAATGGCATTATTCGCAATCGCTTCGCCTTCGACCTGCTTGCGCGGGTGGAACGAAGCACACTGAAGGCAGGCGTTTATCGCTTCGATCATCCTGCCCCCCTGGTGGATGTGTACCATCGCATCCGCATTGGCGATGTCTACACCATCGCTTTGACAATTCCAGAAGGGTTCAACATATTCGATGTTGCGGCCGCCATGGAAAAAGCCGGTCTGGGTTCTCGGCAGGACATCCTGACTGCCGAAGAACAGGATACCGGCCTGATTCGCGATCTGGATCCCAAGGCCCCGAGTCTGGAAGGATATCTTTTTCCCGACACTTACAAACTGGCGCCGAACATGACGCCGGATCAGATTTTAGGAGAGATGGTGGCACATTTTCGTCAGGAGGCGCAGCGGCTAGGTTTGACGGAAAATGTTCCCGCGACCGTAACCCTGGCTTCGCTGGTGGAAAGGGAAACGCCCATGGGCAGCGATCGCCCTATGGTCGCCAGCGTCTTCAAAAATCGCCTGGCCCAGAATATGCCTCTTGATACTGACCCCTCCGTGATTTATGCAGCCCTGTTAGAAAAGCGCTACCGCGGAACAATCTATGCATCTGATCTAAAGGCCCAGTCGCCGTATAACACGTACACGCATACGGGATTGCCTCCCGGGCCAATTTGCAATCCTGGAATTCCCTCATTGGAGGCTGCCATGCATCCGGCGCAGACAAACTTTCTCTACTTCGTCAGTGATCCCTCGAATCCGGGCCATTCTCGCTTTGCCGCAACGCTGGAAGAGCACGAAAAGAATGTGGCCGCCTATCGCAAGGCGCAGCCGGCGCAACAGCCAGGGAATGGAAGATAATATTGCGGCGACTGCTGGCTAATCTTCGTTCTTGGTGGTCGGCTCCAAAGCCTGGAAGCCTCGTCCTCCCATCTGCCGTCGCCCGACGGATCATGCTGGCGAGTCTGCCCATGCTGTTGTTGACCGGCTGTCTGAAACACACCCGTATTTTGGAGCGGCCACAAGCCCCTGCCGTGGTCCTTACCGCCACCCCTCAGCAATTAATCCAGCAGCTCGACGAGCGCTTTGACGCCATTCATTCAATGCTTGTCAAGGTGATGATTCAGGCCTCAGTCGGCGGCGCCAGCAAGGGAAAGGAGACCGATTACACTTCTTTCCGTGGCGATATTTTGCTGCGACAGCCTTCCATGTTGCGCGTCCTGGGGATGATGCCTGTTCTTGAGACCCGCATGTTCGATATGGTCAGCAGCGGAAAACATTTCACCTTGCTCATTCCGCCAAAGGATCTAGCCATTACCGGCACCGGCACCGTCACCACCCCATCGAACAATCCATTGATGAATCTGCGGCCGGCAGTCTTTTACGACTCGATGCTGATTAAAAAAGTGGAGCCGGATGACCTGGTCTACGTCACCAGCGATACCGGCATCGTGCGTGACCCGAAAACGCACCACCTGATGGCCGAGCCGGACTACGAGCTGGGAATTTTGCGGCGCATTGGAAGTAGCCAGCAGCTGATGCCGGAACGGGTCGTGCATATCAGTCGTACCAATCTGCTGCCGTTTCAGCAGGACGAGTACGATTCGCACGGCATCCTTGTGACCCGCACCCTGTACAGCGCCTACCGCACCTTTGACGGAATTCCGTTTCCGACGAAAATTACCATCAATCGACCCATCGATGGCTATCAACTCGCCCTGACGATCGAGAAGCTCACATTCAACCACCCTCTGGCGGATGATCAGTTTGAACTCAAAATTCCCGCTGGCACAAAGATGCAGACGCTGCCCTAGCCCGCGGCTCTCAATGTACGCGCCGATCGATTACGCCATCACCAAGGCTGGTTCTTCCGGTGTTCGCGTCACACCACTGGCTTCCCGCGTAATGCGCAGCACCAGGATGTCGTCCTGCTGGCCGAAGTTCTGTGCAGCAGCCGCAATCTCCGCCGCAGTAATAGGCTGCTGCAGCAAGGTGTTGACGCGATCGAATCCGAACAGCTGACCATCCTTGTCCTGCGCTTCCACCACCCCGTCCGACATCAACAGCAACCTGTCGTCCGGCGCCAGTTGAAAATGCATCAACGAGAACTTCGCGGTCGGTGACATGCCCAGCGGCAGGGCACCTTCCATCGGCAATTCTTTTCCATTCAGATATGGCGGCAGATGCCCAGCGTTGGCCAGCATGACAGCTCCGTCGCGGGCGACACGCAGCGCCAGGCCCGTGGCGTGAGCCTGTCCGCGTCCGCAGAGCCGCTGATTCAGCGCATCCAGCGCGGTCAGCGGATCGTTGTTATGCGCCGCTTCGGCGCGAATCGCCCCGACAATCAACGCCACCAGCATGCCCGCCTGCAATCCATGTCCGGTCACGTCGCCAACTACGATCAGCACGCTGCCGTCCGTAGAATGCGGAATGATCTGGAAGAAATCCCCGCCCACTTCCCGCGCCGGACGATATTCGCTTTCAATCTTCAGCCCGGCAACCTGCGGCAGGGCTTCAGGAATCAGCACCTGCTGCACCTCCTGCGCCTGCTTCACATCCTGTTCCATTGCCTGTTGCTTACGTTGAGAATTGCGGAAGTGCCGCAGCACAACGACTGCGAAGCAGATCAGCAGCGCAGTGTCGGTGAAGTTGGAAAGCACCACAGGTACCCCAGACGGAAACCATGTGGTGCGTATGTGAAGTAGCCGCAGCACTGGGTTCAGGGTGGGCAGAACATAAAAGAACAGTGCCAGAAAAAGTGCCGGTCGTTCCCGGTTCGGACGGCGCCACCCTGAATAGGCAATCGCAATTGCCAACGCCCAGGCTGCGGCAGTCCCGGCAAACTGGTTGATGGCGTTGGCGCCAAATACGCCATGCGATACAGCTCCGCGCAACATAAGTAACTGGAAAATCAGCCCAGTCGATCCGAGCCACAGCATCAGGGCGACGATGATGTTGCGTAGCCACTCGTAATCCTTCAATCCGAAGTACACCAGCCACGTCATCAGCCACAGGCCAATCGCGATCGGGTTGAGCACTGACAGAACGATGGCTTGCTGTAACGCCGACATCCATTCGGTGGTCAGTGAAAAGAAGAGTATTCCAAGTGAAAGCCCCGTAGCAAAAGCTGCACTGATCGGCCATAGCAGAATCTTTTCCGTGCGGTCGAAAACGTAGAGCATCAGGATCAAGAATCCGAATGCGAAGTACAAAACCGAATTCGCAGCTATGCTCGATACCGCTCGATATTGTTCTTCCCATGCGACGTGATAGGCGGCCGTGATCGCGGTCGCAAATCCGAAAATCGGCGGCGCGTGCATGCCTCCCGGCAACGTTTGCAGCAGCGTGCGCGGTGCCATGTAGAAGCGAAATGCGAGCACCATCGTTCCATCCGGGCTCTGGTGAAGAACGTCGGCCGGAAGATCGAACTTCAGTGGCCGCGAGAAGTAGATCGTCGGCACGGAGCCCGTGAAACTGCCGAATTCGCCGATCAAACGCCCATTGACAAACAGTTGATACGCGTCGTCGACGTCGTTGGGTGCCAGCAATGCGAGCGGTTCGTCCGCTCCCTGCACACGAATTCGCATGCGATACCACGCATATCCCGCGTATCCTGGATGCCCCTTCCCGGTCCAGCCGGGGGAAAACCCTTCGAAGCCCATCGCGGGATCGATCGATTCCTTCTTCGCTCCCAGATCCACAACTTCCCAATCACCATCATCGAAATTCGGATCGGCCCAATTTGCATCGTCGCCAACGTGGAATTTCCACGGCCCGGTCAGCGGCACCACCGAATGTCCCAGCGTCACCTGCGTAGTCCCAACATCCGAGGTTGAAGCGCTTGCCGCGCGCAACCCAATGCACGACAGGGTGACCAGCACCAACATTGCGATCGTTTTCTTCATGCATTCACCGTTCGTAAAGCGTCTATGCGTGTGACTGATAGTACGGAAATATCATCTTGCTGGCCAAATGCTTGCGCGGCTGCGGCAAGATCTGCCGCGCTGATGGGCACCGGCGACGTAGCGCCGTTCGGCGTTACATCGCGCAACATATCACCCTTCAGCAAATCGCTAATGCGCTCGAACCCGAAAAGCTGACCTTTCGCATCCTGCGCCTCGGCCACCCCATCAGAAAGCAGCAGTAATCTGTTCCCGGGCGCCAATTGAAAGTGCATCACAGAAAACTCAGCATCTTCGGCCATACCCAGCGGCAGCGAGCCTTCCATCGGCAACTCTTTTCCGTTGAGATAGGGTGGCAGGTGTCCAGCATTTGCCAGCGTCGCCGAACCATCCTCCGCAATCCGCAGCGCCAGTCCGGTTGCATGTGCCTGTCCTCGTCCACAAAGTCGTTTGTTCAGCGACTGCATCATGCTCAGCGGGTCGAAATTAGTGTCGGTCTGGTTCCGGATTGCACCCACAATCAGCGCCACCAGCATGCCTGCCTGCAATCCGTGGCCGGTCACATCGCCCACAACAATTAGCACGCTGCCATCCGTCGGGTGTGGAAGAATCTGGAAGAAGTCACCGCCAACCTGCCGCGCGGGACGATATTCGCTTTCAATGGTGAGTCCCGCAACATGCGGCAGTTCATCTGGAATTAATACCTGTTGTACTTCCTGCGCCTGTTTGATATCCAGCTTCCACTGCTCCCGCTCTCGTTGCGAGCGCAGAAATCGCCGCAGCAACAGCACTGTAATGATGCCCAGCGAAAGAACAATCGCAATTTGGCTGATATCTATCGCAAATCCAAATGGGAAAAAGAACACCGGAACAAGCAGCACCAGCAACTCACTCTGATACAACGAAACGATCACCAGTAACACCACCGGCAGTGCCAGCCATCCTTCAGTCGGATCCCTGCGAATGCCCTCATAGGTCACCCACAGCAGCAGGCCGCCCAGCAGTAATTTCAAGACCAGCGTGATCGGCGAAAGCCAGACGATGGCGTGGATTGGGACCACGCTGCCATACAACGGCGCTCGAAACATGCAGGTGCCCAGCAACAACAAACCAACCAGAATCCAAACCGTCCGATGCACACGAGCGATGTGGCCGGTCCGATCCAGTCGGAACCAATAGGCCCAGAACAACACCCACAATCCCATTGCCAAGGGTCCAGGAATCAAATCTCGAAACAACACTTCAGCCGTCGAATTGATCCACGTTGTGTAATATCCCGCGACAATCAAAAAAGGATACACAGCGAGCGACAGGCAGGTGAGCGCCAATAAAAGGTACGCTTTTTCTCCACGGTCCATCCAGAACAGCGCCAGCGCCACCAGCATGGCGGTCAACAAAATCCATATTTCCAGAAAGTCGCTTTCGTTGGCTCGATCCAGCACGTCCCAGTCCAGCCGCAGCAATGCCTGCACCACTGGAGCTCGTCCCAGCACAGGCGCTCCGTGCATCCCGCCGGTATCTGGATCGTAAAGCGGAGTCGCGGGCGACATCCACATGCGGACCGCGATCGTCATGGGCCCATTGCCCAGGTCAGCCGGCAGTGGAAATGCTCGCGGTTGCGTCATGTACAGCGTGTTGCCTTGTGGTTCGAAACGGCCAAACTCCCCAACCATGCGGCCATTCACGAACACCTGGTAAATGTCGTCAACATTTTCCGGCATCTTCAGGGCAAGCTCGCTGTTCTCGCCTGCCTGCACCTTGTCTTGAACGTTAACGCGCAGCCGATACCACGCATACCCGGCGTAGCCAGGAAATCCGCGCGTTGTCCATCCCGGAACAAAGCCGCTGTTGCCGGTGATCGGGTCATAGGATCCCCGCGGCGGCGTCAGGTCCATCGTGCCCCAGGCAGAATCATCGAATTGTGGATCTGCCCATTGTGGATTGTCGCCGGTACGAAACTTCCATGGACCGTTCAGTGCGAACGTCGCCTGCCCCAGGGTGACCTGTGCAATTGGCTCGGCCGCCGCCGGCGCGTTTTGTGCGCGTGCTCCAGACCAGGCCACAAGAAACAATAGAAGAACCACGTGCGTCTTCTTCATGCAGGGACCGCTTTCAAATTCGTCGTGCGTATAACGGAGAGTACAGAAATATCATCTTCCTGCCCAAAGTTTTGCGCGGCCGCGGCCACTTCCGCAGCCGTCACGGGCTTGCGCAGCAGTGCTTCAATCCGCTCGAATCCGAACAGCTGGCCCATCGCATCCTGCGCTTCGGCTACTCCATCCGACATCAACAACAGGCAGTCTCCAGGCGCCAACTGAAAATGCATCACGGAAAAATCCGCGCCCTCCACCATGCCCAGCGGCAACGCACCTTCCATCGGCAATTCTTTTCCGTTCAGATAGGGCGGCAAGTGTCCCGCATTGGCTAAAGTCGTAGAACCATCCGCCGTGATTCGCAACGTCAGGCAGGTTGCATGCGCGTGGCCGCGACCACAGAGTCGGCGATTCAAGGATTGCAGTACTTCGAGCGGGTCGAAGCTGGTCTCGACCGTCGTACGAATCACGCCGATGATCAACGCCACCAGCATTCCCGCCTGCAATCCTTTACCGGTCACATCGCCAACCACAATCAATACGCTGCCATCCGTAGGGTGGGGAATGGTCTGGAAAAAATCCCCGCCAACCTCGCGCGCCGGGCGATACTCACTCTCAATCGTTAACCCGGGAACCTGCGGCAGTTTCTCCGGAATCAGCACCTGCTGCACCTCTTGCGCCTGCTTCATGTCGTCCACCAGGCGAGCGGTCTCACGCTGCTGAGCAATGAAACGCTTTAGAAAAATCAGCAGCAGAACAATCGGCGTCGCCAGAAAGAAAGCGGCAGCAACCGGATCCGATCCCGCACCTGGGATCCAGAGGCCGGGCTGGGGTTTCCTGATGGCAACCAGGACACCGCAAACGAACAGAAGTCCAGGAGACAGCGGCAGCCATGCCTTTCTTCCCAGCGTGCGTATGCCATCCACGGCAATCGCGAGAAGGAGAAGTAAAACTGCGAAGACAAAAACTCGCAGTGCGATGGTATTGAACTGATCCAGCGTGGCCGTCGGCGTCAGAATGCCATAGGCTGGCCCAAGCGCGACCACTTGGATTGCGACAACGGCCGCAAGAATGAACCAACTGCTGCGCCGCCAGATTGTTCTCGGCACATCCAGCAGATACATGGCCGCCAAAGGCAGCGCAAAAAACTCGATCGAGTCCGCGATGGCAATGATCGCCGCCCAAACCTGCAGCGGAAGTTCTCGCTGTGGCCCGGCCGTTTGAACCGCCAGCAGGACTGCCCAACTCAATAGGCAGATGCCGGCCCATAGATACTCGCGTTGATTGCGGCTGAAGAAAAACAGGAACAAAGAAATCACGCCGACTACGCCATCCATCAGCATGATGGACCAGGACGCCCACGGTGTATTCCATTTCTGCCCGGTCAGCCCGTCGTGGAAGAGTCGAAGCAAACTGGAAGGACCGAGTACCGGCACACCGCGCAGGCCGCCGGTCTTGTTGTGGAGACTCGGCAATCCCTGGTAGCCGCTGTCCCAGAACCGCAACGCAATCGTTACGGGCTGGTTTCCCGCGAAAGCCGTCTCTGGAATCGCGAACAGCTTGGATCGTTCAGAATAAACAGCGCGCACAGGGTCCAGCTTGCCCAAGCTGCCGATCTTCTGTCCGTTAACAAACACTTCATACCCATCGTCGAAGTGCTGCGGCATCAGAATCGCTAGCGAATGAGCATCCGGCCAACTTTCAAGACGAATGCGATACCACGCGTAACCGGTGTAGCCGGGGTGGCCGTGTGTTTGCCAGCCAGGCAGTGCCGCCGCCTGCAACACCTGCGTGATCGAAAGCGCCGATTGTTTCGCGTCAATCGTGTAATCCTGCCAGTTCGAATCGTCGAACTTTGGATCGGCCCACGTAATGTTGTCCCCGGTATGAAATTTCCACGGTCCATTTAGCGCGATCGCCGCCTGCCCCAGCGTGATTTGTGCGATTGGCTCGCCCGCCGCCGGCGCGTTCTGCGCGCGCCCTCCAACCCAGCCCACAAGAAACAATAGAAGACTTAAGTACGCCTTCTTCATGCCGGGACCGCTTTCAAATTCGCAGCGAGTGTCACCGATAGTACGGAAATATCATCTTCCTGCCCGAATGTTTTCGCCGCTTCCGCAATCGCATGCGCGGACTGATGACTGATCGCCTGAACGCGTTCGAAGCCGAACAGTTCCTTGTTCGCGTTCGTCGCTTCAACAACTCCATCAGAAATGAAAGTCAGCTGGTCCAGCGCTTCGAGTTGAAATCGGATTTCCTGGTAGCTGCCGTCCTCCACAACTCCTAGCGGCAACCCGCCGTCAATGGCCAGTTCTTTGCCATTGCGATATGGCGCCAGATGTCCCGCGTTGGCGACGGTCAGAGTTCCGTCGAGATCGAATCGCGCGCACAGGCAGGTGACAAAGCCGCTCTTCAAATTTCCAGTTAGTTCGCGGTTCAGGCGAGTGAGAATCTCGGCAGGCTGGCGGGTTTCCTTCGCAATCGCGCGAACCGCGCCCACCGTCATCGAAACAACCATGGCGGCGCGCAATCCTTTGCCGCTCACGTCCCCCAGCACAACCATTAAGCCGCCGTCTGGCAGCGTCAACACTTGGTAGAAATCTCCACCCACTTGGCTGGCGGGCAAGTAAGTTCCCTCGACACGATAGTAGGGGCTCTCG
Organism: uncultured Acidobacteriota bacterium; assembly: GCA_963737095.1. GTDB lineage: Bacteria > Acidobacteriota > Terriglobia > Terriglobales > Acidobacteriaceae > JAKAAZ01. Next base: position 258,521 of record CAVTRK010000005.1, on the reverse strand, counting down.
GGGAACTGCTCGGGCACCAGCAGCGTCTGCACCGCCTGGGCTTGCTGCAACTCGCCTTCGATGCGCTGATGTTCACGCCATTGCCGGACAAAACGATGGATCAAAATCGCCAGCACGGATATTGGCACCAAGGTTGTCAGTATGTCGGAAATGGCATTCAGCACCTGGAGCGGCAGATGTCCACTGGCGAAAAACTCCCAAAGCGCCAGCAGTGATAACACTGCGCCCGGAGACAGCATCAGCCAAGCTTCAAGCCCCAGCTTGCGAATCCCTGCCACTGCCATCCAAACCAGGCATGCCACACACGGCAGTAACGAAATCTCAACTGCGGTAAACAAAAGTACGGAGGCCCTGACCGATTTGAACCACTCCCCGTTCAGGACGAATGCAACCCATAGAAGAAACGGAAGAGCGCCTGCAATCAGATTCGCGGCACGCATCTCCCGGTGGTCCTCCAGCCCCAGCAGCCATTGCAGCGCCAGTAGGCTGAACAGCAACGCACTTGCGCCGATTGCGTTCGCGGTAAAAAAACCTGTCAGAGTCAGCCATCCTGTCGCAGAGAAGAAGTCCAGCACAATCAGAAGGTCTGAGAAAGTTAAGACCAGCAATGTCAGTCCAGTCCACAGATACTCCAAACGCTCGCGGTTATAGAAAAACAGCAACAGGGAAACCAGCATGACCAGAAAGTACGGCGCCACTTCCGTCACGGCAGTCACCGCCAACCTCAGTTGCCCCAATCGCATCGCCATCTGTTTGATCAGCGGCGCGGTTGCGGCATCGGCAAGCACTGGCGCTCCACGCAATCCTCCGCGATGAGGACCGCTAAATACCAGGGGGAGATCCCATACGCGAATCGCCAACACGTGATCTCCGGCAGTTCCAAGCGCGGACGGAATCGGAAAGATCTGTATTCGCTGTACCAGGAAGGCCCTCTGAAGCGAAGGATCACCGTAGCCGCCCAGCTTCTGGCCATCCCAGTACGCGGTGTAGGCGCTGTTCACTACCGGTACCAGCAATCGCAATGCGTCGGTGGCTCCATTCAAATGGACGTGAATTCTGTACCAGCCATAGCTTGGCGCGCCGTCAAAACCATGTCCGGCCCAGCCCGGATCATATGCATTTCGCGTGGGAAAAATGGATTTCGGCCAACCTTGCACCTGGAGTGTGTAGTCGTGCCAATTGCTGTCGTCCAACCCGGGCTGTGCCCAGGCCACATCGTCTCCCAGGCGAAACTTCCACGGCCCCATCAAGGCCAAGGCTGAGTTGCCCAGCACAATCTGCTGCGAGCCATCTTTCACCGGCGCAATTAGAAAGCCGGTCGACGGGTTAATCGCTGCCGGGCTCTGCGCGCTGATGGGCAACGCGAGCAAGGGCCACATCAGCAGTGGGAGCCAGTTTTTTCGCATAGGCGGGCACTTCACGAATAACAGTCAAGCCCGTTTTTGGCAACGAAGAAATCTTCCGAGTCATCGGCTGACTGCTTCGTCGAGCCCTTGCTTTCGGCCAAGGTTATGGGGATGTCGTAAGGGTCTTCACGCGGTCGCGGGCTCGGGTGCATCCTGCTTCTTTCGCAGCAGCTTCAATGCCGGCGCCGTCATCGCAGTCGTGATCAACGCCACCAGCACCAGAATCGTGAACAGCTGCGTGTTGATCGCACCCGCCTGCAGCGCCAGGTTCACCACCACCAGGTCGATCAAACCGCGCGTGTTCATCAGAAAGCCCAGCAACAGAGACTCCCGCTGCGGAAGATCCGATTTGCGCGCGCCGTAATATGTGCCGCCCACTTTGCCGGCGATCGCGATCACCAGCAGGACCACGAACCAGAACAGTACATTCTTGCCGCCCAGATCGCGAAACTCCGTGTGGATACCGGTTACCGCAAAAAATACCGGCAGCAACAGAACGGAGACCAGGGGATGAATTGTCCGCTCCAACTGGCGATGCCAGTGGTGCAGGCGAGGAACGCACATGCCCGCCAGGAATGCTCCAAACAGCGCGTGCACGCCCAGCCGCTCGGTCACGAACGCGCACCCAAGAATAAAAACCAGGAAAACTGCCAGCAGCACGTTGGAAATGTTGGGCGCGCCTTTCCAGCGGACCAGCCTGGCCAGCGCCGGACGCACCACGCCGAGCAGAAAAACTCCAAACGCGACCAGCAGCAGCATCTTCAGCAGCAAAATCCAGATGGTGGAGTTGACGGAATCGATCATCAACGCCACTGCCAGCAGAATCCAGCCCAGCACATCCGCAATCGCCGCGCACACCAGCGCCAGCATGTTCAGCTTGGCGTCGCCCGTCCCGTTATCCCGCAGCATCCGCGCCAACACTGGAAATGCCGTCGTGCTGAGTCCTACCCCGACAAACAATAGGAACGCTGCGAAGTTAGCATTCACTCCGTGGAAGTTGCGATACATCACAACCCCGAGTCCGCAGCCCAGCCCGAAAGGAATTACCATGGAGAGCATGCTGATTTTCATCGCCGCCTGTCGCTGCTTCCACACAGCTTCGAAGTCCAGGTTCATTCCCTCAAGGAACAAGTAGAGGACCATCCCCAATTCGCTGACCAGCGTTAAATCATGCAGCGAGCCAAATGGAAACAGGTTGGAGATCAGGTGCGGCATCGCATAGCCGAATACCGAGCGCCCCAGCAGAATTCCGCCCAGCATCTCTCCCACGACCCGCGGCTGGCCCAGTTTTCCTAACAGGACACCGCACATGCCGGTAACCAACACAATAACCGCGATCTGCAACAAAAATAGGGCCAGTGAGCTCATGCGTAATTGAAATGCCTTGTCTTGTTGTATCAGGATGTTGGATGAATCGTAGTTGGCAGACGCTGCGACACACTTACTTTCTAACCCCCGCAATGCGATATCAACCATTCCTGTCTCAGGAAAATTTGTGCCGACCATTGGCAACTTCACAAAGAATGTCTCACTCCCAGTTAACCGGAGTCCAGGAGTTCCGCATGCCACACGCCCGCAGAGTTACTTTGGCGTTCATCGCCCTTGCCGTCACCGCATTCTCCACAACCTGCTTCTCACAGTCTTCTGCAACTACCGCGCACGTCTACGTCGGCACTTCCAAAGGAGTGTATCTCTACGCCTCCTCCTCCAGTGGAGCCCTTACCCAGGTCGCCGGCTCCCCATTCGCCATCGCCGGCAGTGCAGCCGACAGCAATGGAAAATATTTTGTCAGCCTGGGCACAGATTATGTGCATTCCTATTCCATCGGTTCCAATGGAGCCATTCAGGGCCAGGTTTCTCAGATCAATACTCAGACGTACTTCAGCGAGCCCAATAGCAACTGCGGCGGCACAGCGGGTGCGGAGTTCGACCACACCGGCCAGGATATCTACGTGCTGCTCGGTTTGAATGGCTGCAGCGCTCTGCAGAGTTATCAGATATCCAGCGCCGGCGCGCTCAGTTTTCTGGATTCAACCAGCTTCGACAGTGGAGTTACAGGTTCAGCCGCTCCGCCCACAATCACCGCCAACGATTTGTACGGATACACCGGCCGCTACGTCGGTTCCTGCATTGAAGACACGGACGTATTCCAGCGCCAGGGCAGTGGAGCGTTGCAATATTTCGGTGTCGCAGGTGACGCCAACAGTCCTGCGATGAACTTTCCCACGGCCGAACCGAATTATGGGTATCAAGCTCTGCCAGCCTTGGCCGCCGATCCATCCAACCACCTCGCCATTGCATTGCAGCAGTCACAATACTGCGGCCCATATTTACCCGTTCAGCTCGCCAGTTATACGGTGGGATCCGACGGCAGCCTGAACACAACCAACACCCTGCAGAATATGCCTACCCCCAACGTCTATCCCACAATCATGAACATGGCTCCGTCCGGCCAGTTTCTCGCAGTGGGCGGAGATCCGGCAGCTCAGAACGACGGCTCGGTGGCCCCACAAACTCCAGGTCTGCAGGTATTCCATTTCAACGGAGCCAATCCCATCACCACCGATTCGGGAACACTTACCACCGCTCCCATCGATGCGATTCATTGGGATAACAGCGGTCATCTGTACGCCCTCAGCAATTCCACCGGCAAGCTGTACGTCTATACCGTCACCGCCGCCGGCGTCACCGCAGCCCCTGGCTCGCCCTATAGCATTGCGGCGCCCAACGCGCTGGTCGTCGTGTCTACAACGAGCAGTACTTCCGGCTGTAGCGCGCCCACTTCTGCCGGCGTGAACATCTGCGCTCCCGCCAGCGGTTCAAAGGTCAACTCACCCGTGCAGGTGACCGCCACTGCCACCGTCACCGGAACCGTCGCCAGCACGCAACTTTGGGTCGATGGGGTGAAGAAGTATTCCACCGCGTCGACATCACTCGACACTTCGGTCAGCCTCTCCGCCGGCAGTCATCGCTTCGCGGTTCTCGCCACCAATACCGCTGGCCAGAAATGGGAAAGCGTGGTGAACGCCACCGTCGCGGGCACTGGAAGCTGTACGGCTCCCACATCGCCTGGCGTGAATATCTGCACGCCGGCCAGCGGCTCCACAGTCAGCTCGCCGGTGCAGGTTTCAGCCGCTACAACAGTGAGCGGAACCGCCGCCAGTACGCAACTGTGGGTGGATGGTGTAAAGAAGTATTCCATCGCATCGACCTCCCTCACTGACTCCATCAGCCTCTCCGCCGGTACTCATCGCTTCGCGGTCATCGCCGTGAATACATCGGGCCAAAAATGGGAGAGTGTTTCAAACGCAACCGTGAAGTAGGCGCGGGTGTTTTCACAGAAAGGGAGGCCGCCTTCGACCTCCCTTTCGTTTGCCTCTCCAACAACTCTCAGCCCTGGTCTCTTTGAACGGCGCGCATCCCGCTCTGGCTTGGTTGTCGTGGAATTTTGCTTTTGCTGCTGAAGTCAGTCCATGTGGCGAGCACACCACCGAAATCAAGCATCTTACTAGGTCTATGGCGTGACACATTTCTGCGCCTTACGAGGAGCACTATGAAGAACGTATTCAAAACAGTTGCGTGCGGAGCGGTATTCGCAGTAGCAGTATCGACGGTGCCGTCCCTGGCTTTCGCGAGTGGGTTCGCGGGCGTGCAGGACCAGGACCACATGCAACATCAGGATCAGGATCATCACGACTACTCGAACAATAAGTACTACAACGAGGGAAGCCAGGATGGCTACCACGACTACCAACACAAGAAGCGCAAGACCCACAACCATAAATTCTCGAACGACGAAGATCGTCGCGCGTATGAATCGGGCTATCAACAGGGATGGCAAGGCCAGCACGGCGATCATCACGACGACCATCACAACGACGAACATCCCCAGTAATAAGGCAAACTGCTGACGGCTCCAGCTGGAGATCCCCACCCACCTGCGGGCGTGTTTGATCGCGCCCGCCAGGCTGCCCGAATTCGAATGGTGTTCGTGCCCTGACGATTCCTGGCACTGAACGAAGCAAGCAAGTCCGGGATCCGCCGAGAGCTTCCTTCCGCTTTGTCGGGGTTACTTCAGCATTGCATCACGACCGCTGAATCCCTCGCCTCGAGGGTGAGACCTGGAATCACTCCCCCTGCCTTGTACTTGGCCTGAATCGTCTGTACTAACTTTTTCGCGCGATCAGTTTCCTCCTCCCACACAACCCTTCAAAGAACTTCTGCATCCATGCTGGCGATCGACCGAAGTACGGCAGAACTCTGCTTCACCGCAACCTACCCTCCCAGGAAAAGCGAAAAGCTCATCCGCCAATCATTCATGTATTCAGGAGGCGTAGGGTCATGAGAAACGTAGCCGCTGGCTGCTTGTTCAGCTACTGTCTCGCCGTTCTCTCGGCGGGGCCAGCATTCACCCAAACGTCCGCATCGCAAGCAGCTCCGGCGACCACCGTTTCCGCTACCGATGTGGCGAATGTGTACGTCGGCACCGCGAATGGAGTGCTGCTGTATCACGCAGCCGCCAGCGGGAAGTTGACCTTGGTGTCCGGCTCTCCGTTTTCCATTGCGGGTAGTGCGGTCGGAAGCAACCGGAAGTACTTTGTCAGCCTGGACCCGAGCAACCTTTACTCCTACCCGGTCTTGTCGAATGGAGCGATCGGGCCGCAGGCGTCCCAGATCAATGCGCAGGATTACGCTCTAGGTGACAATTGCCTTTCGACAACAGGCGCTGACTTCGACCACAGCGGCCAGAAACTATACGTCCAACTGGCAGGCGCGAGTTCCGGCTCGGTTCACTATTGCAATCTCCTTCAAAGCTTCGAAATTGCCAGCAACACCGGTTCATTCACCTTTTTAGGATCCACATCCAGCGGGGGTTTTACAGAGCCTGCGGACCCAGCCAGTTCGCTCGCTACCATTAATAATGACGCCTATGCCTACGACCTTGGTGGGATTGACCTTACCTGTTACCGGCAACGCAATGCATTTCAGCGCCAGAGTAACGGCACCCTCGATTCCATCAGCTTCACCGATACCGAGCCCATCCCCGAGCCTGGATGGAATTACGTCTTGATGCGCAGCACCGAGGCTCAGGATCCATCCAGCCACCTGGCCGCCGCTGTTGCTATGACGACTGGGGCGACCTGCGGCCCATTCCAACTTCCTCAACTTGTCAGCTATACCGTGGACACTCACGGCAACGTGACTTCAACCAACACCTGGCAAAATGCGCCCGCGTCCCAGGTTTACGATTCGGTTCTGAGCATGTCTCCATCCGGCAAGCTGCTGGCGGTTGGCGGAAATAACTTTCTTTTTCGCGGAACATCCGTCAATCTGGGGACCAACGGACTACGGGTGTTCCACTTCAACGGCGCCAATCCGATCACTCCTTACAGCAAGACACTCACGACAGCTGCGATCGATCAAATCCATTGGGATGAAACCAATCATCTGTATGCGCTGAGCGACGAGACCAACAAGCTATACGTGTATACGGTCACGCCCACCAGCATCAGCGAGGCCCCTGGCTCGCCGTATACGATCAGTGGCGCGAATGCCTTGGTCGTTGTGGCAAACCTATGCTACGCACCGGCCTCTCCCGGAGTCGCGATCTGCGCTCCCACCAGCGGTTCCAGCGTCAGCTCGCCTGTGCTTGTGAGCGCAACCTCGAAAGTCACCGGAACCATCGTCAGCACGCAACTGTGGGTCGATGGAGTGAAGAACTTTAACGCACCCGGCAGCACCACCCTCACCACCTCCGTCACCCTGGCCGCCGGCAGTCATCGCTTCTCCGTCATCGCCACCAACACCGCCGGTACAAGATGGGAGAGCACCGTTACCGCAACCGTCAAGTAGTCGCCGTCAAAGGAAATCTAACTTCCCCCCATAACCCGCAACATCGCCAGGAGCACCACACCATGACGCACGCTGTCAGGACCCGCCTACGTAACTTCTGCCTCGCCGTTCTCCCAGCGGGAATAGTTTTCAGCCTGCTGCTCCTTTGCCCGCTCAGCGGCTTTTCTCAAACCCCCAGTTTTGCTGCGCACTCGTTTACTTACGGTACCTATAACGTGCCGGGTCTGCATGCAGATTTGAACAATGACGGCTACGAGGACCTGATTGCCTTCGATGGTGGTAGCTCCGTCGCCGGATGCGCCCCGACCGTCTTCAAGGTCTATTTGTCGAAGGGCAACGGGAGCTATAGCGCGCCCATACCCTACACTCTCCCGAACGGTGGGTGTTCGAACGGTCGCCCTTTGTTTGGGGACTTCAATGGGGACGGCAAGCTCGACTTGGTCGTGGAGGCTGGAGCGGCGGGGGGAGGTGGGCCCTTCCGCTTTTTAACCTATCTCGGAAACGGTGACGGGACCTTTCGTGCTCCCATCAATGCGACCGTAGAATACCTCGGCTACACGATGGCCGCAGCCGACGTAAATCAGGACGGCAAGCTGGATCTCCTGGTGGTCACCACGCCTGCCGCAACCCTGCAGGTACTGTTTGGTAACGGGGATGGAACCTTTACGCCCGGACCCGTGAGTGCCTTTGATATCTACGAAGTCGATACGATTCTCACGGGCGACTTCGATGGAGACGGCAATGTGGACGTCGCAGGGGTCTGGCCGGCGGGGCCGCCACCGGACGGCCCCGCGGGCGGAGGCGGTACGCAATTTGACGTCCTTTCTGGCGACGGCACAGGCAACTTCGCAATCACCTATGGGGTCTACAGCCCCGGATTCAATACCAACCTGGACGTCGCCGATGTGAACGGCGATGGTATATCCGACCTGATCTCCCCGACTGGGACCGGCCTGACGGTTTACTACGGGGCGCCGAATAGAGCCATGCAATACGCCCAGATTCCAACCGAACGCTGTACTGCCCAGTCCGAAACCGGTGCAAACTCGATTGCCGTTGCGGACTTCAACGGCGACCATATTCCGGACATCGCGTTTGCTGATTCCGAATGCGGCGCACAGGCTGCCACGGGGATCACCATACTACCCGGCAAAGGAAACAACCAGTTCGGATTCGACGTTCACGTTTATACCGCCGCAGCCATCGCCTCTCCCGTTTATGCTCTGCGCGGCAATCGCGATACCAAAGCGGACCTGGCGTTCCAAACTTCAACATCGACTAAATCCGCGCTCGTCACCCTCTTGAACACAACTACCGGAAACTTTCCAACCTGCGCCGCTCCGAATACTGCCGTCGGCATCGCTCAGTGCAGTCCAACAGCAAACAGCACTGTAACCTCGCCGGTTAACTTTGCCGTCGGAGCGGCAAGCGACAAGCCGATTCGCAAAGTCGACGTCTGGGTGGATCGTCAAAAGCAGTTCGAACAGTTTGCCGGTGCATTTTCCAATTACGCTTTCCTCAATGCCTCGCTGCCCATTGCCGCCGGTTCGCATCGGGTGAGTGTCATCGCTTACGGCTGGGATAATTCGCAGGTATCGAACACATCTACGATCACCGTGAAGGCATCTTCATCGTGCTCCGCGCCGACTTCCGCTGGCGTCCACATCTGCAGTCCGACCAGCGGTTCCAGCGTCAGCTCGCCGGTGCTTGTGAGCGCAACCTCGAAGGTCACCGGCACAATCGCCAGCACGCAATTGTGGGTCGATGGAGTGAAGAACTTTAACGCGCCCGGCAGCACCACCCTCACCACGTCCGTCACCCTGGCCGCCGGCAGTCATCGCTTCGCCGTCATCGCCACCAACACCGCCGGTACAAGATGGGAGAGCACCGTTACCGCAACCGTCAAGTAGTCGCCGTCAAAGGAAATCTAACTTCCCCCCATAACCCGCAACATCGCCAGGAGCACCACACCATGACGCACGTTGTCAGGACCCGCATCCTTACTTTCTGCCTCGCCGTTCTCCCAGCGGGAATAGCGTATGCCCAAACGCAGTCTTCTGATGCTGTTCCGGCAGCGACCGCTCCCACCTCAGCCGTGGCCTATGTCTACGTAGGTACGTCCAAGGGTGTCTACCTCTATGACGCAGCCTCGAACGGGAATTTGACGCTCGTGTCCGGCTCCCCGTTCAAGACCGCGGGCACGGCCGCTGCCAGCAATGGAAACTACTTCATCACCTTAGGCACGCAGTATCTCCACTCCTATCCCGTGGCTGCCAACGGTGCCCTCAAAGCACAAGCTTCGCAGATCAATACCGCGAATTATGCGGGCGGCAATTGCGAAGCTCCCAGTAGTGCGAGCCTCGACCTCACTGGACAGAATGTATATGTTCTGATGAGTCCTTCCGCCGCCGCCGGAAGCTGCACCGCGTATCAGTCATACAGCCTGGGCAAAACGAACGGTGCGCTGGCATTCCAGACTGTTGCGACTGTGAGTAATGACTCCTCGACGATGTTTCCCCTTACCTTTACCGCCAACAATCAGTTTGCGTTTGCGGCGAACCCCGACGGAGACGCCGGCATCGTTTTGCTGTCATACCAGGTATTCTCCCGCCAGAGCAACGGCGCGCTTGAACTCTCGAAGACCATCAGCGATCTCTTTCTACAGGACGCCGCTGATGGTGCTCACTATTTCCCATGGCTTGTGAATGCGGGCCCCGGGAGCTATCTCGCTGCTGCCCTTGGGGACTATGTCAATTATGAGTCTCCGATTGAGTCCATAGGTCCAACCGTACTGGTCAGCTATGCCGTAGATGCCAATGGAAATATTTCTACGACGAACCCTGGGATTGAAGCGCCATCGCCGGCTGTCGGACCGACGATGATGAAAATGTCTCCTTCAGGTAACCTGCTCGCCGTGGCCGGCGGCAAGGCACTGATCGCTCCAATCTCTGTGTCAATCGCCGGAAACGGATTGCAGATTTTTCATTTCAACGGTCCCGATCCAATCACTCCTTACAGCAAAGTGCTCACCAGTGATTCGATCGATCAAATGCAATGGGACGATAACAATCACCTGTTCGCGCTCAGCGACGCCACTCACAAGCTATATGTCTACACAGTGACGCCGACAAGCATCACAGCAGCTCCCGGATCGCCGTACACCATCGCAAGCGCAAACTCCTTAGTGGTGGTTCCCACTTCGTCGTGCTCCGCGCCCAGTTCTGCAGGTGTCCACATCTGCACTCCGACCAGCGGCTCCAGCGTCAGCTCACCTGTGCTTGTGACTGCGACCTCGAAAGTCACCGGAACGATCGTCAGCACGCAACTATGGGTCGACGGAGTGAAGAACTTTAATTCTCCCGGCAACCCCACACTCACCACTTCCGTCAGCCTCGCAGCCGGCAGTCACCGATTCGCCGTCATCGCCACCAATACCGCGGGAACTAAATGGGAGAGCACCGTCACCGCAACCGTGAAGTAGAAGCTACCGTTCAGGTGTCAGCAAAAACGCAACTGTGCTCTGGCATGACGCGCCAGTGGACAGTTGCGCTCCGCCCGATCGGCGAAGTTTGGAATGTTCTGGAATTTGCTTAGTAGCGGTTGAAGTCGCGAATCGTGTCGCTGGCGGCATTGGCAACTTTACCGGCCGTATCCTGCACCGCGCCCGCCACCTGATCCACCATGCCCCGCCCGGCCAGGTCATCGTCGCCGGTGATTCGGCCGACGCCTTCCTTCACCTTTCCCAGAAGATCTCGCCCGGTTCCGGCGATGCGCTGCTTGCTTCCCCACAGATCGGTCCTGTCGGCGGCTGCGTTCAACTCATCGTAGTCGGCGGCGTAGCGCGCGGCCCGGCGATCTAGAAAAATATAGGTAGCTACAATTCCGAGAGCGAGAGGAATCCAGATTTGGCGTCTCATTTGTTTTTCTCCTGTCAGAGTTTAGGATGCGGAGGAACCCCTCGGCGAATCGGTGATTCAACCCTCGAATCTCCCATGCAACCGAACATTGTCGCGGCGTGGGATCTCCATCCCCAATCGGGCTGCCGCGAAAAACTGCCCCTGCCCCTCAACCTTCCTGCATCCTACTCCGCAGAAAAGGCGGTGGAACCTATGACCACAAGTCCCGATAGAAAGAACAACATCCCTGGCACAGATGCAATCGGCAAACCAGCAGCCGGATCCCACGTGATCGATCGCGAAGCCCCTGCGGGAAGCGAAAATTCCCTGGGCGAGGAAAGCGTCCGCGACGGCCGGCCCTCCACCGAAGACGAGGTCGTCGAGGCCAAAGATGAGATGCCACCGGGCTCCCCAAGCTAGGGCAGCCGCATATCAATAATATTTTCAGTAGTTTACTGGAAATATAAATGTGATATAAATACACTCATATTATCTTCCTTAATGTGCTATAGTATCTCTAGGCGCACCGGCTAGGCTGCCAAATCTCGCCCGCCGTGTCTCCACCTATTTCAAAACACATTCAGGAGGAAAACCCATGGCCATCAGCCGTTGGACCCCATTTCAAGACATGTACACGCTGCAAAACAGCCTCAACTCCCTTCTGCGCGAAGCCAACCGCAGCGACGACGAATCCCTGTCTTCGAGCGCGTTTGTTCCGCCCGTCGACATTTATGAAGATGCCAACCACATCGTGCTCAAGCTGGAAGTCCCCGGCATGAAGCTGGACGATTTCAATATTCAGCTGGAAAATAATGCGCTGACAGTTCGTGGCGAGCGTCGCTTCGAGAAAGAAACCAAGGAAGAGAATTACCACCGCGTGGAGCGTCGCTATGGCAGCTTCGCCCGCGTCTTCACACTACCCAACACGCTGGATTCTGAGAGCGTCAAAGCGAATTACGATGCCGGAGTGTTGACGATCGAGCTCGGCAAGCGCGCCGAAGCCAAGCCGAAACAGATTAAAGTTTCGGTCAGCGGAGCCATCCCGGCCAGCGGACCAAAAACCGTTGACTCCAAATCAACCGAGACAAAATCCAGCGAATCCAAACCTGCGGCATAATAGGCTCGAGGTAGGATTCGGATGGACTCGATTCATCTGACACGGGGCAGGGCATGCGCAGACAAACGCGACCCCTGCCCCATTTTCTCCATCCATAGAAACAGACCGCTTCAGAAATTCCACACGAAAGCAGGAACAGTACCATGGCCGTTCGCTGGGACAAACTAACCGTAAAAGCGCAGGATGCCGTACAGACGGCCACCAATCTGGCCAGCGATAACGGCAATCCAGAATTGCAGCCGACCCATTTGCTGCTGGCACTGCTGCAGGATAAAGAAGGCATCGTCACGCCCGTGCTGCAGAAAGCCGGCGCCAATCCAGAAGCTCTGCGCGCCAAACTCGACAAAGCGCTCGCCACATTTCCCAAAGTTTCCGGCGACTCCAACCAGGCGCAGCCCTCGAAAGCCTTCCTCAAGGTAGTCGAGCAGGCATTCCAGGAAGCCGCGAACTTTAAAGATGAATATGTTTCCACTGAGCACCTGCTGCTCGCCATCGCGCAACAGAAAAATGATCCCGCGCAAATGGCCATGGCTGCCGAAGGCGCAACTCACGATGCCATCCTGCGCGCCCTGACCACCGTGCGCGGTACGCAGCGAGTGACCGATCAAAATCCTGAAGCCAAGTTTCAGGCGCTCGAGCGTTATGCTCGTGACCTGACCGAGTTGGCGCGTCGCGGCAAGCTCGATCCTGTGATCGGTCGCGATGAAGAGATTCGCCGCGTGGTCCAGGTGCTGTCCCGCCGCACCAAAAACAATCCCGTCCTGATAGGCGAGCCCGGCGTCGGCAAAACCGCCATCGTCGAAGGCCTCGCCCGCCGCATCGTTTCCGGTGACGTGCCCGATGTGCTGCGCGACAAGCGCGTCATCTCGCTCGACCTGGGCGCCATGTTGGCCGGCGCAAAATATCGCGGAGAATTTGAAGATCGCCTCAAAGCTGTGTTGAAAGATATTGAAGATGCCCAGGGTGGCATCATCCTTTTCATCGACGAGCTGCACACCCTGGTCGGCGCAGGCGCGGCAGAAGGCGCCATTGACGCCAGCAACATGCTTAAGCCGGCTCTGGCGCGCGGCGAATTGCGAGCCATCGGCGCCACCACGCTGAACGAATATCGCAAGTACATCGAAAAAGATGCGGCCCTCGAACGGCGCTTCCAGATCGTTTACGTTGGCGAGCCGAATGTCGAAGACACCATCGCGATATTGCGTGGCCTGAAGGATCGCTACGAAACGCACCATAACGTGCGCATCAAAGATTCCGCCATCGTCGCCGCGGCAACGCTGTCGCATCGCTACATTTCAGACCGATTCTTGCCCGACAAAGCCATCGACCTAGTGGACGAAGCCGCCGCTTCGCTTGCAATCCAGATTGGTTCCGTCCCAACCGAGATCGATCAGCTGGAACGGCGTGCCACCTCGCTTGAAATTGAGCGCACCGCGCTCAAGCGGGAGAAAGATGCCAACTCCAAAGAGCGCCTGAAAGAAGTGACCAAAGAATTGGCGACGCTGCATGAAGAAATTGCAGCCCTGCGCGCGCACTGGCAGAAAGAGCGCGGCGACATCACCCGTCTCGCCGAGTTGAAGAAGCAAGTGGAAGCCATGCGTCAGGATGCCGAGGAGCAGACACGCCGCGGCAACTTCGAGCGCGTCGCGCAAATCCAGTACGGCGAGCTGCCTAAATTAGAAGCAGAGCTGAAGAAGCTGAATGCTGCGCAGGAAGGTGCTGCCGGCGGTCCGCGCATGCTGAAAGAAGAAGTCGACGAAGAAGACATTGCCAAAATTGTCAGCAAGTGGACCGGCATTCCCATCTCCAAAATGCTGGAAGGCGAAGTCCAGAAACTGGTGCAGATGGAAGACCGTCTGCGCGAACGCGTCGTCGGTCAGGACGAAGCGCTGCGCGTGGTTGCCAATGCGATTCGCCGTTCCCGTGCCGGCCTCAGCGATCCCAATCGCCCCATCGGCTCCTTCATTTTCCTTGGGCCCACCGGCGTCGGCAAAACCGAGACCGCACGTGCTCTCGCCGAATTCTTGTTCGACGATGAGCAAGCCATGACCCGCATCGACATGTCGGAGTATATGGAGAAGCATGCCGTTTCGCGCTTGATTGGCGCGCCTCCCGGCTATGTCGGCTACGACGAAGGCGGCCAACTGACTGAGGCTGTGCGTCGTCGCCCCTATTCCGTTGTGCTGTTCGACGAAATTGAAAAAGCGCATCCCGATGTCTTCAACGTGTTGCTGCAGGTGCTCGACGATGGCCGTCTCACCGATTCGCGTGGCCGCACTGTCGACTTCAAGAACACGGTGCTCATTATGACCTCCAACCTGGGCGCGCAATTTCTCAACACTGAAGCGCTGCAGGATGAAGCCAGCTTTGACGCCGCCCGTGAACAGGTGATGCAGGTGGTACGGCAAAGTTTTCGTCCGGAGTTTCTCAACCGTGTCGACGACATCGTCATCTTCCGTCCGCTCGGCGAAGAGCAGTTGGAGCACATCCTCACGCTGCGTATCGCCGACTTGAATCGTATGCTCGCCGATCGCCGCATCACCGTCGAAATGACAGAGGCGGCAAAACGTCAGCTGTTCCTAAGCGGCTACGATCGTGCCTACGGAGCTCGCCCGCTGAAGCGCGCGATTCAGCGTCTGATTCAGGATCCGCTCGCCATCAAAATTCTCGATGGCGAAGTGGTGCACGGCGATCACGTACTGCTCGATGCCGATCCGCTCCACAATCGGCTTGACATCAAAGTGCTCGCCCGCACCGAAGTCAACCTCGGCTAGCGAACGCCCTGGCCTTCAACGCAGCGCAACATAAAAGGAGAAACACCATGAAGGCCGGAATCATCGGTTCTGGAGACGTGGCGAAGGCGTTAGGTGACGGCTTCCTGGCGAACGGTCATGAAACCATGCTCGGCACGCGCGATGCAGCCAAGCTCGCCGACTGGCAACATAAAAATCCCAAGGGCCGCATCGGCAGCATGAGCGATGCGGCAGCTTTTGGAGAGTTCGTCCTCCTCGCCGTCAAAGGTCTGGCTGCTTCCGATGCCTTGCGCGCCGCCGGAGCAAACAATCTCGCCGGCAAAGTGGTCATCGACGCCACCAATCCCACTACCGATGCGCCTCCGGATCACGGCGTGCTCAAATTCTTCACCGGCCCCAACGAGTCCCTGATGGAATCGCTGCAGCAGCAATTTCCCTCCGCTCATTTTGTGAAGGCATTCAGTTCCGTTGGCAAAGATTTCTTTGTGAACCCTAAATTTCCCGATGGAAAGCCGACAATGTTTATCTGCGGAAACAACCAGCCAGCCAAGGCCACGGTGACGAAGATACTCGATCAATTCGGATGGGAAACCGCCGACATGGGCACTGCCGAAGCCGCGCGTGCCATCGAGCCGTTAGCCATGCTCTGGTGCATCCGGGGCTTCGCTTTTAACCAATGGAACCACGCCTTCAAACTGCTGCGGCAGTAGAAGGAAGTGCAAAGGTCATCACTTTGTACCGTCACTTGAATCGAGAACGCGCCGCAGTTGCGCGTAGTATCGCAAACGCAAAACTTGTTCCCCCATTGAAACGAAATGGCGCCAGAATGGGCCAAATCTTAAATCACTAGCGAGACAACATGCTCTCTTTGCGACGTGCTTTTTTTCTTGCCTTGATTCTTCTTTCGACCACCGGGCTGCAGGCCAAGCAACCCACCGAATATTCCGTCAACAAGCAACTGGAAAAGTTGCAATCGCTTTCGGGCCCAGAGAGTGCCGCAGCCACGTTGCAGATTGCCACCGACATTCGCAGCCTGCCGCCGGGCATGGAGAAAGTGAAAACTTGCGGACGCGCTGACGCACATGGGAACGGGCGACGACCCTAGTCCTCAGCTACTGCAAGCGGTGGCCACCACGCTGTCGCAAGCGCTCTCCGAACATCCACTGCCGGAGAAAAAAGATCAGCCCGCAGAACCCTACATGGACCTGGCAACCTATGTGCGATACGGGAACGCCACCGTAACTCTGAAGGATCCCAGTCTTGACCATGCCGAGAAAATACTTGCGGACAACGACGCTGCCCTCGACAAAGCGGACTTTACATTAAAAGACCTGCACGGCAAGAAGGTGACGCTGTCGCAGCTTCGCGGCAAAATCGTCTTGGTCAGCTTTTGGGCCACGTGGTGCCCCGCGTGCCGAGAGGAGATGCCGGTACTCGACGCGATCTATACCCACCTCGAGTCGCAGGGAGTGGTCGTGCTTAGCATCACCAGCGAAAACGGATTTAAAGTGGCGCAATTTCTGCAGCCCACCAGCTATCATCCGCCCGTCCTGTTGGACGAAGGCGGCAAGGTGTCGAAAGAGTTTCACATCGTATACATTCTTAAAACCTTTGTTTTCGACCGCGAAGGCAAGCTCGCGGCACAGTCCATGGATCAGAGCTCTCTCAATCAGTTATTGGCCATGGTGAAAAAGGCTGATCTCCAGCATTAACTTCAGTCAGCGGGGAAGCCCATTCCGTTCCGATTCATGACCTGCCACACAATCACGCTTCATAGTCCAACTCTGCGGCGACAGCCAGCAGCGGCATCAGCCAGTCCACCAACTTCTGATGCACAGGATGCGTGAAATAAGCCTGCAACGACGCTTCATCGCGGAACTTCATCACCCCACCATGAGTAAATCCCTGAGAGCGCGGCGAAACGTTCGCGTTGTAACTGGTCTCAACTAATCCGGGAATCTGCCCCTGCAGCGCGCGGATGCCTTCCGCCGCTCGTTGTTTATCCTGCTCCGTCGCCTGCGGCTTCCATTGAAACAAGAATGTATGAATAAACATTTTCGGTCTCATATCTTTCTACTAGGAGTTCCCTCAGTACACGTGCCGAAGATCAGTCACGGCTTGGCTGGCGAGGGGTTTTCAAATGTCAGCTTGATCGTCTGCGTATCATTCCGATTGTGATCCAGCGTTCCGCCCGCGGTCACCAGGGAGATGGGTAGCGTAGCCGACCCATTAAAGTCCCACGTCACTCCATACGCCAGCGTCACGGTCAGCGTTTTGAACTTCGCCGCACCCACCGATTGCGTCAGGCTAATCTGCTGCCCCGCCCCTTGCAGTGTCTCGATCAAGTCCTTCGAAAAATCGTGCGGCTTGGCATGTAAAGATTTCTTCGGTTCCGGTGGAGGAACGGCGTAAGAAAACGTCACATCGTTCGTGGTCGAGGATTGATGGCTGCCGCCTGCCGAAAAAATCAGGATGCTGAACTTGAATCCGCCTGTCGTCGAACTCACCGTTTTGAAATCGAAGTCGGCGCGAGACAAGCTCGGCACCGCGCCCTTCAGCGTTTTCGGGTCGCTGTTGTACTCATCCAGCGTCATCGCTACTTTCTTCGCGACCAGGCATAACGGGATGGGAGTTTTCTTCGCGTCCACATCCTGCTGTTTGGGGGCCACGCATAGATCCGCTGCGGACGCTGCGACGGACAGCGCCACCAAACAGACCATCACCGCAAGTCCTTGTCGCATCGGAAGACTCCTGATACTCGACGCACCTCCGGCTTTCTTCCGCCGAGGGCAGGCAATTTCAAGAAGACTAATCGTGCTGCTGCCCATTGGCAATCAAATTCTCCCCGCTACAATTGCGGCCGCATCCTCGCATCCAGTTCATCGCCAATCCGCACCACGATCGGCAGCAGCGCCTCCACATCTTCAATCGAGGTTCGAAAATTCACAATACACGCGCGCAACGCAAATTTTCCCTGGATCACCGCATTCGACAAATACGCCTCGCCGCCATTCTGCAACTGTGTCAGCAGCGCTTCATTCAACTCATTCAGATAGCGGTCGAACTTCTCGCCTCCAGCTTTCAACTCCGGCGGTACATAACGAAACGTCGTGATGCTCAGCGACTGCGTCAGCCTCTCCAGAGATTCATACTGTGGAATGCGCCGATACATTTCCCGCGCCAGCCGGATATCTTCCGCGATCATCTGGATATATCCATTGCGCCCAACCTGCTGCAGCGCCAACCATACCTTCAATGCGCGAAACCCGCGAGAATTCTGCGGGCCCAGGTCAAAATAATTGATCGCTTCCGTGCCGAAATGATAGTAAGGCGGATGATACGCAAAGGCATCGCGCAATTTCTCCGCGTCGCGAACCAGCGCACACCCGGCTTCCAGCGGCGCATAGAGCCACTTGTGCGGATCAACCGCCACCGAGTCCGCCAGCCGCAACCCCATCAACGCCTCTGGCGCTTCCGGCAAGACTGCAGCTACGCCTCCATATGCGCCGTCCACGTGAAACCACAAATTGAATTCGTGGCACACTTCCGATAGCTCCGGCAGCGGATCGATCGCACCCGTACTCACAGAACCTGCATTGCCGATTACCAGAAACGGTGTTTCACCCGCAGCCCTGTCCTGCGCTATCTGCTCACGCAGCGCCGCAACATCCATCCGCATGTGACCATCCGTCGTGATCCAGCGAATTGCGTCTGTGCCCAGTCCCGCAATATCTGCCGCTTTTTGAATCCACGTATGCGTATCTTTCGAGCAGTAGGCGCGCAACCGCGTGCCACCCATTCCTTCGACGCGAACATTCTTCTCTGCATGCGTCTGCCGCGCCGCCATGAAGCAAACAAAATTCGCCATGTTGCCGCCACTGACAAACAAGCCCGCGCACGTGACCGGATAGCTGATCATTTCCGCTACCCAGCGAATCGTCTGCGCCTCTATCTCACTAGCCATCGGCGACAGCAGCCACGCGCCCACGTTGGGATTTACCGCCGCCGCCAGCAGTTCCCCCAGCGCACCCAGCGGCGCGGCAGAAGACGTGATGTATCCCCAGAAACGAGGATGCCCATTGAAGAGTGAATGTTCCATCAGCAGGTCGGACGCACGATCCAGCAGCAGCGCCGCATCTGAGCCCCGCTCTGGCAACGTACGCGTCGCGTCCAAAGCCTCGCGGATTTCCGCCGGCGACTCCCCAGTCGTTACTTTTTGCTGTGGAAGTGATTCCAGAAAGCCGGCGATACGATCCACCAGCGCATGTCCAACAGATCGAAACTCTTCACCGCTCATCTCCAGCGGAGAACTCCGTTGGCTGTCGCGCCCTTCATCGTTCATAGCGACCCTCGCAGAATTGCTGTTCGATCATAGCGCAGCTTCGGCCGCCAGATTGCGCTCCCGCGTCGTTCCAATTCAGCCCGGAGACTTACCGCTTACGCGCCACTGCCACACGGGGAATGTCTTGCAGGTCGGCGATGAATTCGACATCACCCCACACTGCTTCGCGCAGAAAACCGCGTACCGCATCGCGCTGGCCCTGGCCAATTTCCATCATCAGCCAGCCGCCAGCTTTCAGCAGCCGCAGCGCTGCAGGTATCAGTCGCTGATACACCTCTAAGCCCGTGGCACCGGCAAATAACGCCCGTCCCGGTTCGTACTCGCGTACTTCCACCGGTAGCAAATTACGCTCTGAATCGGCGACATAGGGCGGGTTCGATACGATGGCATCGAAGTGCTCCTCCGCAACCGCTCCCAGCAGATCTGACTCGAGCAATCGGACCCGTGCGGCCACGCCGTTTTGTATCGCATTCTCCGCTGCCACCGCCAGGGCTGCCGGGCAAATATCCAGCCCCGTCACCTCAGCCCTCGGCAACGAATGCGCCAGAGCAATCGCAATCGCGCCCGATCCCGTACCGACATCCGCAATTCGCGCAGTCGGCAGATCCTTCAGCCGTTCGATCGCGGCTTCCACCAGGTGTTCCGTCTCCGGGCGCGGGATCAGCACAGCCTGGGTCACATGCAAGGGCAGACCAAAAAATTCCTGTTCCCCGGTAATGTACTGGACTGGCATACCGCGCAAACGATGCTGGAGTGCAGCGTTGAACGCCTCGGTTTGCAACCCCGTCAGCGGCCTCTCGCGATATGCATACATTTCCGCGTGCGGAATTCCCAGCACATGCCGCAGCAGTAGGATTGCATCCGAACGACTCCGCGCCGCCGGAATAGAGTCCGACTCGTCCAGCAGGGAAGTCCCCCACGCGATCGCGTCGCCGATGGTCATCGACTCCGCAAACATGCCTCTCATACGGTCGCCGCGTCGTGCTTCAGCCGCTCCGCCTGGTCGTGCTCGATCAGGGCGTCGACAATCGGCTGCAGTTTGCCTTCCATCACTTCAGCAAGCTGGTGAATCGTCAGTCCGATGCGATGATCGGTCAGCCGGTTCTGCGGAAAATTGTAGGTCCGGATTTTTTCGCTGCGGTCGCCGGTTCCCACCATCTGCTTGCGTTCCTTGGCCAGCGCCTGCTGCTGCTTTTCCATCTCTACTTCATACAGCCGCGAGCGCAGCACGCGCATTCCTTTTTCGCGGTTCTTGATTTGCGATTTTTCGTCCTGGCAACTCACCACCGTTCCAGTCGGGATATGCGTGATGCGTACCGCCGAATACGTCGTGTTCACCGACTGTCCACCCGGCCCTGAGGAGCAGAAGGTGTCAATCCGCAGGTCCTTGGCCTCAATCTTGACGTCCACATCCTCCGCTTCCGGCAGCACCGCCACTGTCACTGCCGAAGTATGCACGCGACCCTGTGTTTCCGTCTGCGGAACCCGCTGCACGCGATGCACTCCGCCCTCAAATTTCATCTGCGAAAACACCCGCTCGCCTTCAATAATGCCGATCACTTCCTTCATGCCGCGCACGCCCGACTCCGACATTGACAGCACTTCCACCTTCCAGCGATGCAGTTCCGCAAAGCGCGTGTACATGCGGAACAGCTCCGCCGCGAACAGGGAAGCTTCATCGCCGCCCGTGCCCGCACGAATTTCCAGGATCACGTTTTTCTCGTCGTTGGGATCCTTCGGCAGCAGCAGCACGCGAATCCGTTCTTCCACCGCAGGCTGCTCCGCCTCCAGTTGCACCAGCTCTTCCGCTGCCATGGCGCGCATGTCCGGATCCGGCTCCGCCATCATCGCTTTCGCGTCGGCGATACCGTGCTCAATGCGTTTCAACTCGCGAATGCTTTCTACCACCGCCTGCAGATCGCGATGTTGCTTGGTGATTTTTTGATATTGCTGCTGATCAGAGACCAGCGCCGGGTCCGCCATCTGCGCAGAAAGGTCGTCGTAGCGAGCTTCGATTTGTGTCAGTCGTTCAAGCATGTTCCATGTCCATGGGCCGGATGTGTCATGCGCCGAAAGCCGGCCATTTCAGCGAATCAAGGGTGGATATTCTGGAAGCGAAGAGGGAAACAAAAAAGATCGCAGGGCGGCGGGAGCCGCTAATAATGCGTCTCACCAGAGGTGCGAATGGCGCGCGATAGGCTTCGCCAAAAAATGTCTGTCTGCCGCATAGGGTGCCTGGTACCTGCTCTATGGTAGCGCGTTTCCGGTGCTCCAGGTTGCCAGGAAAAACAGTGTCATGATGATTTTGAATAGTCTTACCAGCAAATTTCCCTGCCCCCTCCGTGATGGATACACTTTCAGCAGCTCAGCGCTTCCGAGTCGCGAAACGCGGGCACAATCTCAACTCATGGGAAAACAGCAAATGCCGAATCACGACGGCACCAGGATCATCCACAGCAAGACGTCCGAATCCGCGGCCATGCTGGCAAACATCAAGCGAGCCATGACGATCACCGCCGACCTGAACCGTTTGACGTTCAACGATGCCGAAGAAATTCGCGCCTTGTTCAGCGAACTCATCGGCAGAAGAGTCGACGAAAGCTTTTTATTGATCCCTCCGTTCTTCACTGCCGGTGGCGACGAAATTCGAGTCGGGCGCAATGTCTTCATCAACCAGAACTGCACCTTCTATGACCTGGGCGGTCTCAATATCGCGGACGATGTGATGATCGGGCCGAACGTCAGCCTCATCACCACCGGCCATCCAATTGAGCCTTCCCAGCGGCGCGCCGCCACGGTGGGCAGGCCCATCGTGATCGAAAGAAATGTGTGGATCGCAGCCGGCGTCACCATCATCGGTGGCGTTACAGTGGGTGAGAACTCAGTGGTCGCCGCGGCCTCGGTCGTCACCCGAAACGTGCCTCCGAATACCCTGGTCGCAGGAAATCCTGCGAGAGTAATTCGCTCGATCAGTGACTGAGCCATCTCCACAGTCAAGGAAAAACTTGGACTTCAACCACCCCGTCGCAAAGGAGAGCGGCAGCATGGCTGCACCAGAAAATTCGTGGCTTCAGTTCGCGGAGTTGTGCGAAACACTGGCTGCCACTCGCAGTAAACTCGCCAAGCGCGCCGCCATGTCGCAATACTTGCGTACCCTCGATTTGGCCGACGCCCGCGTCGCCGTGCAATATCTCACCGGCGCTGTCTTTCCTGAAGCCGATGCCCGCAAACTGCAGGTGGGCGGACAGATGATTGTGCGCGCCCTCGAGACCGTGACCCACGTCGATGGCGATCGTTTCCATGCCGTCTACCGTAAATATGGCGACCTGGGTGCGGCTGCGGAGGAATTGCTGCTCACCTCAAACATCGACCCCAGGCACCTCACCCTTACGGAGATTGCAGACCGTCTCAACGCACTCACCACCGCACGAACCCAGGCGACGAAGTCGGCGCAATTGGTTGACCTGTTGCGGTCGCTTTCTCCGCTGGAAACGAAATATCTCATCAAGCTGATGACCGGCGACATGCGCACCGGCGTAAAGCAAAGCCTGGTCGAAGAAGCCATCGCCGCCGCAACCGACCGTGAAGTTGCAGCCGTTCGTCATGCCGGAATGCTTCTCGGCGATCTGGCGCAAGTGGTCCACTTGGCTCGCCAGGATAAGCTGGCGACCGCGCGCTTTCAAATGTTTCATCCCCTGGGGTTTATGCTGGCCACCCCCGCCGCCAACGCCGAGGAAGCCTACGCCCGCTTCGCCGCCGATGAAGCTGAGACCTCCGCCACGTCCGAACCAACCGCACAAATTGAAGACAAGTACGATGGCATGCGTGCCCAGCTCCATTGCGGCGATCTCGGGCAGCCCGGTAGAGTCCGCATCTTCTCCCGCACCCGCGAGGACGTCACCGCCAGCTTTCCAGAATTGGCCGAATGGTTTTCCGCCGTACAATCTCCTGCCATCCTCGACGGAGAAATTCTTGCCTGGGATTACACGCTCCGATCGCGCCCTCCCATTCACCTCGCTGCAGCCGCGGCTCAGCCGCAAACGCGTCACCACCGCAATGCGCACGGAAGCGCCGGTCGTCTACATGGCCTTCGACCTTCTCTTAGCCGGCGATGATCTATACCTCGACAGTCCCCTGAGCCGGCGCCGCGAACACTTGCAAGCCTGGACCTTCGCAGCCCTGCAATCCGTCGATACCAAAACCATCCAAAAAATCTCCGCATCGCCGCAGGCCACGCTATTTGCCACCGACACAGTTACAGATATTCAAGACGCTCCCGCAAGGCTGAAACTGGCTCCAATTTCGTACGCAACCTCCCCGCAACAAATCGATCAGGCCTTCACGGCGGCTCAGGCGCGCGGAAATGAAGGCCTGATGCTCAAGTCGCTGCGGTCGACGTATCAGCCCGGTCGTCGTGGCTCCGCATGGCTCAAGCTCAAACGCGAACTTGCCACGTTGGATGTCGTCGTAACCGCCGTCGAGTACGGTCATGGTCGCCGCGCCGCCGTCCTCAGCGACTACACGTTTGCCGTCCGCGATGGCGAACGCCTGCGCAATGTCGGAAAAGCCTACAGCGGCCTCACGGACGAAGAAATCCTCACCATGACCCAATGGTTCCTCGATCACACTCTGGAACCCGACCGCAGCCGGCTGATCGTCGAGCCGAAAATCGTCATCGAAGTCGCCTTCAACAACGTGATGCAGGGCGATCGCCACGACAGCGGCTACTCGCTCCGCTTCCCCCGCATCCTGCGACTCCGCCCCGACAAGCCGGTGGAAGAAATCGACACCCTCGACCGAGTCGCGCAGCTGTTTCACTCCCAGCACGCCACATAGTCCCCGATCCGTCGCCACGATCCTTCGTTCTGCTGGGAAAAAAGCGTTGTCATCCCGACCGAAGTGGAGAGACCTGCTGTTTTCCATCCAGAGATAATCCGGGTGCCCCCATTCGCCTACGCGCGACCTCCGCGCCCCATCTTCAAAACCGTCCACCATCCCCGGTATACGTCCACCATCCCCGGTATAATAGTTAGATTGCAATAAGCCGATGCCGTGGCATCCCGATGGCAGGGGATTTCGCGTATCTATTGTTGTATCTCTGCGGTCCCGGATAATCCCATGACGGAACATATTAAAAAGCAGCTGGAAGCGGAAATTCGTCAGTTGGAGCATGAGCTGACACACGAGCTTCCCATCGAAATCAAGAAGGCCGCCTCGCTCGGCGACCTCAGCGAGAACGCCGAGTATCACATGGCCAAGCAGCGCCAGGTGTTCGTCAACGCGCGTCTCGGCCAGCTCAAAGCGCGCATGTCAGAGCTTGCCCTGGTCAACCTGTCGAACATTCCCCGCGATCGTGCCGCCTTCGGCTCAACCGTGCTGGTTTATGATTCTTCCAAAGATGAAAAGATCGAGTACAAGCTCGTCACCAGTGAAGAGTCCGATGTCAGCAAGGGCCTCATCTCAACCACGTCGCCCATCGGACGCAGCCTGGTGGGCAAGCAGGTCGGCGATGTCGCCACTGTCGTTACCCCCAACGGCAATCGCGAGCTGGAAGTTCTGGAACTTAGTACCATCCACGACAACAAAGAGTAGTCTCGTCCGGCGATGGCAGCGTACCCCTATGGCGGTTTGAAATGACCTGGACAAGCGCGTTCGGAAAAGGTTGCGGCTTCATTCTGCAGAAGATCGTGAATGGTCTGGCCCTGACGCGCATCTCGCCCAACGTCCTTACCTTTATGGGCCTGGTCATCAACACCGGCGCCGCCTTCCTGTTCGGGTACGCCCGGCCGCAAAACAATGTCCGCATGTTTGTCTATGCCGCACTCGTCATCATCGGCGCCGGCATCTTCGATATGGTGGATGGCCGCGTTGCCCGTCAAACCCAGCAGGTCACCGTCTTCGGCGCCTTCTTTGACTCCGTCATCGACCGCTATTCCGACGTCGCCCTCTTTTTCGGCCTGCTCGTCTACTACGCACGCGCCGACCGCCTCTTTTACGTTTTCCTCTCTGCCTTCGTCATGGTCACCTCCCTGATGGTCAGCTATACCCGCGCCCGTGCGGAAGCCCTCATCGGCTCCTGCAAGGTCGGCTTTATGGAGCGACCGGAGCGCGTCGTGCTCATCATCCTTGGCGCGCTCTTCAACCGCTGGGGAGCGATGGCGCCCGTCCTCTGGGTCCTCGCCGTGCTTTCCACCATTACAGTCATTCACCGTATCCGCTATACATATGAGCAGACACGTCACCTCGCCCCCGTCCGCTGACGTAGCAACAGAACGCGCGTTTTGGCAGATTTATTGCAGGAAAGAGGGCCGATCAGCATGAATCTGAATGCGGAAATCGAGCGTATCGACGCCACCACCGTTGTCGTCAAACTCACCGGTCGAATGAACCTCGGCATGCGCCTGCATGAGGTGGAATCCACCATCAACAAGCTGGCTTACGATGGTACAAACAAGCTGATCCTCGAGCTGTCCGGGGTCGAGTATGCCGACAGCGCCGGCCTCGGCCTGCTCATGTTGCTCTACGGTCGGATGAAGACAGTAGGCGGCCAACTCCGCCTGGTGGCGCCCCGCAAGCAGTTGCTCGACGTCTTCAAGCTCACTGCGACCGACTCCATCCTGACCATCGATCCCGACCTGGCGACCGCGCTCGCCTAGCCGGGCCGGTACGCCTTTTACGGTTGTCATCCCGATCCTGCTGCAGGGACCTGCTGTTTCGTTTCTTTCGTCAGTTCACCGTTTCTTCGACAAAGTCTCCCAAAACTTCCAGCCAATGGAACAAAAGCGGCCCTCTCACAAGCAACCAATTTCTTTCACAAACTAGAAAAATTATCTCTCGACATTTCACGCACTACAATAGATTCCGTGAGCTTCAAAATCGCACCCGTGCTCGCCGTTCATGGCGGCGCATGGGATATCCCGGATGAGTTGGTCGAGCCTCATCGGCGAGGCGTTACCAGCGCCCTCGCGGCTGGTTATGCGCTGCTTGAAAAAGGCGCGTCCGCCGTCGATGCCGTCGAGGCTGCCGTCGCCGTTATGGAAGATGATGAAGCCTTCGATGCCGGTCGAGGCAGCTTTCTCACCAGCGATGGCCGTGTGCAATTGGACGCGTTGTTGATGGACGGCAACACCCTTCGTGCCGGCGGCGTTGCCTGCGTGGAAAGACTGCGTAATCCTATCCGCGCTGCTCGCCTGGTGATGGACCTTAGCCCGCATGTGTATTTCGTCGGCGCGGGCGCGGAGGCTTTCGCCGCTGAACACGGCATGCCCCTTATCGACAATTCAGAATTGGTGATCGATCGCGAACGCCGTCATCTGGCCGACGCCCAGCAAAAACTGCGCAACGCTCCCGTCAGCGCGGCTGCAACCTCGCCGCAGCTCGGCGCCATGCATTCCGCTAACTCGCACGATACCGTCGGTGCAGTCGCTCTCGATGGTCGCGGCAATCTTGCCGCTGCCACTTCCACCGGCGGCACGCTGAATAAATCTCCTGGCCGCGTTGGAGATTCCTCCCTCATCGGCTGCGGCTGCTACGCCGACAATCTTTCTGCCGCGGTCTCTCTCACCGGCTGGGGCGAACCCATCATGAAGTTGGTCCTCGGCAAGTGGGCCGTCGATCGCGTGCAGCAGGGCACCCCCCCGGCGCAAGCCGCGGAAGAAGCCATCGCCTACCTCTTCCACCGGCTCGGCGGCCACGGCGGCATCATCCTGCTTGGCCCGCTCGGTCGCGTCGGCATCGCCCATAATACGCCGCGCATGGCCTGGGGTACCCGCACCACCCGCGGCATGGAAGTCTTCGTCCGCTAATAAAGGTCTGTTTCCTGAATTGATTGGTCATCCCGACCAAAGAGGACGTACCTGCGTTTCGAGCGAGCAAAGAAAAACCTGGGTGCCCCATCCTAGCCGCGTTGTGTGCGGCTAGGGTGGGATCGAATAGCCCTGTTAGTTATATCGGGGTGTCCCTTTGATCGCTCTCGGACCTCAAAGCGGCTTCGTATCAGGGAACGGCTTTAGCCGTGCCATAGTCGGTCGAAAGTAGGACGGGGCTTTAGCCCCTGCGGAAAATTTCATCTGAACGCCTGCGGCCTTTGACATCCATCCTCACTCAAGATGAAATCCTTGTAAGGAACCCATGCTCATTCTTGCCTCCGCATCGCCGCGACGTCGCGAACTTCTCACCCAGGCCGGCTTTTCTTTCCAAGTCGAATCCATCCCGATCAACGAAGATCCTCGCCCCCACGAAGATCCCATCCACCTGGTAAAACGTCTCGCCCGCGAAAAGGCCGAAGCTGTTTTCAACGCCCAGCCGAAAACTCCCGCTTCCTCCAAGGATGACCCGCTGCTCGTTCTCGGTGCCGACACGGTCGTCGTCTGCGATCACGAAATCCTCAACAAGCCCGTCGACGACGCGGATGCCGCCCGCATGTTGCGCCTACTTGCTGGACGTACGCATCAGGTGATCACCGGCGTCTGCCTCATCTCGCCACTCAGTGTTGAAATTGCCGCGGAAACCACTCGCGTCACTATGCTCACATTGTCCGACGACGAAATCCTCGCCTACGTCGCCACTCGCGAGCCCATGGACAAGGCGGGAGCCTACGCTATCCAGGGCCACGCCAGCCGCTGGATTCCCCGCATCGTCGGTTGCTACTTCAATGTCGTCGGCCTGCCCGTCGCGCTAGTCAACACCATGATCGAGTCCGCCCGCCACAAGCTCGCCCCACACCCCGTAATGGACGATCGGCGCCAATAATGAACCTACTGAAGCCGTTGAATCAAATAATGCGAAAGAGAACGGCATATTTTATTTTGAATATCGGGATAATCGGGGGTGCACCGCTAACCAACTGGGTGAACGGGTCAACGATAGATGTACATGAGTTTTTTCTAGCCCTTGTACCCGTTATGGTCATCATGAACATCGCCGCGTATATCTCTAGCCTTAACTATAAGGATTGGAGTTGGTGACAAAATCGCCGGGTGCCCCATAGCCGGCCCTGAGCGAGCCGAAGCCGAGTCGAACGGTTCTCGCCTTTGAGAAATGCGATTCCCAACCGCGCCACAACTCGCCCTCCCCCGAAAAGATCCCCCCACTCATCCGCCGCACAAATATACTTCTAGTTCGAAGCACCCCATTTCTCCCGGAGACCTTATTCCATGCGAGACCAGCGCCCCAGGCCAAAACCCTGGCGAGAGCATCGCCGTCAGGCCAAGCCGCGCTGGGCCTTGCCGATTCACGCCTGCAACTGGCTTCTCGAGTGGGTGGCCTGGTCGCTCGGTGGTTGGGTCCTGTTGGAAGTTCTGGAATACCTCAGCCTCTTCTCCGTCTTAGTCGCCGTCATTTTCTATTTTTCCGAGAGCGGAAATCGCACCAAGCAGCGTCACTATCAGGCCTGGCAAGTCATCAACTCCGCGCAAGGCAAGGGCGGCAACGGCGGCCGCATCGACGCCATGCAGCAGCTGAATCAAGATGGCGTTTCACTTGTCGGCATTCAGGCGGACGACAATGCATTTCTCTTCGGCATTCGCCTTCCTGCTGCCCAGCTCGATCGCTGCGACATGGATTCTTCCGATCTGCGCAACAGCGTCTTCGACCGCGCCACCATGACCTTTTGCAATTTGCAATCCGCTAATTTCCGCGGAGCGTCGCTTGCCAACACAGACCTTTCTGACGCCGATTTAATTGATTCCGACTTGACTGGAGCCAACCTCACCCGCGCCAATCTCACTCGCGCCGATCTGAGTCGTGCCGACCTTCGCCACGCCAACCTGAACGCAATCGCCTGGCGCGATATCAGTTCTGTTCGTCTTGCCAATATCCTCAACGTTAAAAATCCGCCGCCAGGTTTTATCGACTGGGCGATGAAGAATGGTGCCGTCCGTCTCGCCAACGATGACGAATGGAATGCCGCCATCCAAAAAAGCAAGACAGATTCCACCGCATCCCAATAATCGCGTTCCCGCTTGCGTTCGCTCCGTACAGTGCGTGACTGCCGGCGGTGTCTACCTCTTCCTCGAGCATCGATCAACTAGGTATTAGCCGCGATGGTTCGCGGTCTAGATTCCTCTCCGCCGGATATGCGATCCTGATCCCCCTGCAACCACACAATTTGTTCCACACAATTTTTATTTCGCTGTTGGCAACCCGATTCGATGGGTCAAATACTCTGCAATTCGCGCAACTATTTTTGTCGTTTTCCGTTCTCATTAGTGAGGTGAACAAATGCGAGTCATTAAATATTTTGCAATTGTTTCTGTCGTTGCTGGACTCACTTTCTTCGCTCCTTCCCCCGCAAAAGCTCAGGTTTCGCTCAGCTTCGGTGTGAATGTGGGACCGCAGCCGGTCTGTCCGTACGGCTATTTCGACTACGCCCCGTACAATTGCGCTCCCTACGGCTACTACGGTCCGGAGTGGTTCCCTAACGGCTTCTTCATTGGTGCAGGCCCGTGGTTCCACGGACCCCATGGTTGGCATGGTCACGTCGATGATCGATATGATCCCCGCCACGGATACCATGGAGAGTATCCTCGTCGCGGCGATCATGATGATCACTTCCACGGCTACGATCATGGCCATGAGTTTCACGGCAGTTCCATGCGCGGCGGCTACGAAAATCACGGCGGCGATCATGGATACCACGGCGACGAGCACGGCGACCACGGCAATCATGGTGACCACGGCGACCACGGCGATCACGGCGACCATCACTAATCCTGCTCACATCACATCGACCCTTCAAACATGGGCCCTCCGCAAGGAAGGCCCATTTCTTCTTGTCCATCCCCGGCGGAGCTGCGGCAATCACGCCTTCGATTGATACCTTACTCGTCGCTGGAATCGATTTGTTATCCTCACCACTGTGGCAATGATCCTCCCCTCCTCCAGCGAAACACTCCTTCCTCTGCTGCAGCGCGCCTTCGGACTCACTTCGTTTCGCGTCAATCAAGAAGTGGTCTGCCGCGCAGTCATTCAGGGTCAAGACGTCTTGCTGGTCATGCCGACTGGCGCGGGCAAATCGCTCTGCTTTCAATTGCCGGGGATTGCGCGCGGCGGTACGACGCTGGTCATCAGTCCGCTGATCGCACTCATGGAAGACCAGGTGGCCAAGCTCGCCTCTCTTGGTTTTTCTGTGGCACGCATACACTCCGGCCTCGACCGCGCCCTCTCGCGTCAGGCATGCGCCGACTATCTCTCCGGCGCCCTTCAATTTTTATTTATCGCGCCAGAGCGGCTGCGTGTTCCCGGTTTCATCCAGATGCTGGCGAAACGAAAACCGTCTCTGATCGCCATCGACGAGGCGCATTGCATCTCGCAATGGGGACACGATTTTCGACCCGACTACCGCATGCTCGGCCAGTTTGTGCCGGCCTTGCGCCCCGCTCCCGTCATTGCCCTCACCGCCACGGCCACTCCGCGCGTGCAGGACGATATTGCCGCCCAGTTGGGAATGGCGGATGCCTGCAGATTTATTTATGGTTTTCGCCGCGAAAACCTCGGAATAGAAGTGGTGGAGATGCTGCCTTCGCGGCGACCCGCTTTTGTCGCGGACCTGCTGGCGGATCCGGCGCGGCGACCCGCAATTGTGTACGCGCCCACTCGCAAACAGGCAGAAGCGCTGGCGGAGCAGCTCTCTGCCAAATTTCCATGCGCGGCCTATCACGCCGGTCTCGACGCCCGCCATCGGGAAACAGTCCAACAAAAATTTCAGCAGGGACGTCTCCACGCGGTGGTGGCGACCGTCGCATTCGGCATGGGAATCGATAAGGCCGATGTGCGCACCATCGTCCACACCTCGCTGCCCGGAACACTGGAAGCGTATTACCAGGAGATTGGCCGCGCCGGTCGCGACGGCCTGCCGAGTCGCGCCATTCTGCTCTACTCCTACGCAGATCGCAAGATGCATGAGTTTTTTCTGGAACGCGATTATCCGCCATGTCGATGAATTGGATCGCGTTTATCGCCGACTGGGAGATGAGCCGCTCGATAAGGAATCTCTCCGCGCCAAGCTGCGCATGGAATCCGACCGGTTCGACAAGGTGCTGGAGAAGCTAGTCATCCACGGCGGCGGCGCAGTCGACTTTGACGAAAATGCTGTGCGGGGGGCGCAGGCGTGGCGCGATTCCTACGCCGCTGAATCGCAGCGCAGAAAAGCGCAGCTTGACCAGGCGTTGCAGTATGCCGTTTCCAGTCAGTGCCGCATGACCTCCCTGATCCGCCACTTTGGAGATTTGGCGGATGCCCAGCGTCCATGCGGGCATTGTGATGTGTGCGCACCGGATGCATGTGTTGCCAGACGCTTTCGCGCGCCCAGCGAATCCGAGAAACAAACCGCGTGGGCGGTCATCCACGCGTTAAAGAAAACTTCAGCCGGCTCGACCGGCAAGCTGCACAAAGATATGTTTCCGCGGGAGCAGGTTTCCCGCGACGACTTCGAAAATCTTCTGCAGGCAATGGCCGCCGCCGGACTGGTTCGATTGGAGGAGCTGTCCTTTGAAAAGGACGGCCGCAACATTGCCTACCGCAAAGCCAGCCTCACGCAGGAGGGCGAAGAGTTGCCGTCGACCGATCCACTGGAGTTTATTCTTCCCGACAATGCCGATCACGCGTCCCCGGCACGCAGAAAAAGCGACCGTAAGCGAAGCGGCAAGATCGTCCCTTCAAAAACCGCGACGACTTCCGCACGCCGCACAAGTGATACGAAACGAAATGTCGGCGCATGCCGGGGCCATCGAGGACAAGCTGCGCACCTGGCGGCTCGCCGAAGCAAAGAAACATGGCGTCCCAGCCTTCTGCATTCTCGGCAACAAAACTATGCGAGCCATCGCGCAGGAACGGCCCCTCACGCTGGAAGAGTTGCTCTGCGTCAGCGGAATTGGTCCCTCCAAGGCGGAGAAATTCGGCGATGAAATTTGCCGCATATGCGCCCTGTCCTGAGACAAGAAAAAAGTTCCGTCGGAATGCAAGCAAAACTCTGGACTCTAATCCGGGGATAAAAACCTACAGAAGAATGTCTTCAGAGGCTGAGGTTCTTAAGCCGCAAAATAACGCTTTCTCATCCAGAACGCCACGTTCACCAGGCTGATCAGCGCCGGCACTTCAATCAACGGACCCACCACGCCCACAAACGCCTCGCCGGAGTTCAATCCGAACACCGCCACCGCCACCGCAATCGCCAGCTCAAAATTGTTTCCAGCCGCCGTGAATGACAGCGTCGCCGACTGCGCATAATTCGCGCCCAGCCGCTTGCCCATCCAGAAGCTCACAAGAAACATCACCAGGAAATAAATCACCAGCGGAATCGCGATGCGCACCACGTCCAGCGGCAGCCGCACGATCAAATCGCCCTTCAGCGAAAACATCACCAGGATCGTGAACAGCAGCGCCACCAGCGTCAGCGGGCTGATGCGAGGGATAAATCGCGTCCGATACCATTCCTCTCCGCGAAGCCGCAACAGAATCATTCGAGTCAGCAATCCGGCCGCAAAGGGCACGCCAAGATAGATCCCCACACTCTTCGCGATCTGCCCGATGCCGATATTGACAATGCTGCCCCGCAGCCCAAACCACGTCGGCAGCACTGTGATGAAGACCCACGCATACACGCTATAAAACAGCACCTGAAAAATACTGTTCAGCGCCACCAGTCCTGCAACGTAATCGGTATCGCCCTCGGCCAGTTCGTTCCACACCAGCACCATCGCAATGCATCGCGCGATGCCAATCAGGATCAACCCTCGCATGTACGCCGGCTCGCCGCGAAGAAATACAATCGCCAGCAGAAACATCAGCACCGGACCGATCACCCAGTTCTGCACCAGCGACAGCAGCAGCACCCGCTTGTTACGGAAGACGTCATGCAATTTCTCGTAGCGCACTTTCGCCAGCGGCGGATACATCATCACGATCAGCCCGATCGCGATGGGAATATTTGTCGTCCCCACCTGAAAGCGATTCACAAACGCGGCGCACCCCGGCACAAAGTGTCCGACCGCCACCCCAATCGCCATCGCCAGAAAAATCCACAGCGTCAGCCATCGATCCAGAAATGACAAATGTTTGCGCTGCTGCGGAGCGCACACCTGTCCCTCGGTCGCAAGTATGTTCGCCATCATTGACCGATCTCGCAGGCACAAGCAGAATCAACCGGCACAGGAACAGGCGCACCTTCCAGCGCGGCAAATTTCTTCGGACTGCAGCAAGCCTTTGACAGCCGGGCACGATCCGCCTGCATCTTGCGATCCTCGTGCATCCACCCCAGCGTCTGCCGCAGCACCTGCGCCGCGCCAATCTCCGGCGGCATCACGATCCGGTAATGCATCCACTTGCCCTCGCGCCGCGCCGCCACAATTCCCGCGCGTCGCAGGTAAGCAAGGTGTCGCGAAATCTTCGGCTGCGATTGCCCCAGTATCTCCACCAGGTAACACACGCAGATTTCCTGCTCCCCCATCAGGTTCAACAGGCGCAGCCGCGTGTTGTCGCCCAGCGCTTGAAAGAATCGTTCCGCACTAAATACTGGCTGTTTCATCGTTCTTTACTTATACGCCTTGACGAATATGTTGGCAACGCATATATTCGCTTTGGAAGATATGTTGTTGGACGCGGCAATGGTGGCCCATGCAAGCCTTTGGTTGGCTTGAGTGGGATCGAAGGAACTCAAGGAGAAATCGTATGCCCGAGCAAATCTTAGATTCAGTCAAGTCGAAATACGCCGCCGTCGCGGAAAGCACGCTCTCCAGCGATCATGCGGGTGTCAAGGCCGTTGCGGAAGCCTTCGGCTACACCGCCGAGGAGCTCACCTCCATCCCCGCGGCCGCCAACATGGGCCTCTCCTGCGGCAATCCCACCGCAACCGCGCATCTCAAACCTGGCGAGGTGGTGGTCGACCTCGGCTCCGGCGGCGGCCTCGATGTCTTCCTCGCCTCCAACATGGTCGGCCCCACCGGTCGCGCCATCGGCATCGATATGACGCCCGCCATGATCGATCGCGCGCGCGCCAACGCAGCCGCCGGCGGCTATACCAATGTCGACTTCCATCTCTCCACCATCGACAAAATTCCTCTGCCCGATGCCTCCGTCGACTGCGTCATCTCCAATTGCGTTCTCAATCTCGCGCCCGACAAGCCCGCTGTCTTTCGCGAAATCGCGCGCGTCCTCAAGCCCGGCGGACGTCTCGCCGTCAGCGATATCGCTCTCAAGCACGATCTCCCCGAGGCCGTCTCCAACAGCATCGCCGCTTATGTTGGCTGCATCGCCGGCGCCATTCGCATTGACGAGTATCTCAGCGGCCTGCTTGATGCCGGTTTCGAGCATGTTGAAATTGTCGACAGCGGCCGCGACCTGAACGCCTACGCGAAAGTCGAAAATCAGTCGGGATGCTGCTCGCCCTCGATGGACGCCGATCACGCCCCCGCGCCACCTCTGCGAACGCTACCGCCAATTCGCTCGCGGTGCTGGAGACTTCCTGCTGCACGCCAACCGCGTCCGCGCCCGCGTCGCTGCACCAGGAACTCGCATCGCTGCTGTCGCGATACGACGTCAACGCCGCCGCCGCCAGCGTCAAGGTCTACGCCATCAAACCGCAATCGGCGGCCGCAAAGTCCTGCTGCGGTCCCACCTGCTGCTCGTAATCAGGGGAATGTGGGTGCCCCATCCTGGTCGCGTTGTTTGCGGCCAGGGTGGGACAAAGCGAGGCTCGCATCAAGAGAATTGCCGGGTGCCCCATTCAAGCCCTCTGTTGGCTTGAGTGGGATAGAACGATATCCGCATCACGACCATCGCAATCCCCTTTGCGAACCAGCACTCAAGGAGAAATCGCATGCCACACTACAATGTTTTATTTCTCTGCACCGGCAACTCCGCCCGCTCCATCCTCGCGGAAGCGATCCTCAACAGCAAGGGTGCGCCCACCTTTACCGCCTTCAGCGCCGGCAGTCATCCCTCCGGAACGGTTCGCCCGGAAGCCTTGCGCCACATCGAATCCGCCGGCCTCAGCACCGCCGGCCTGCGCAGCAAGTCCTGGGATGAGTTTGCCCAACCCGGCGCGCCGCATCTCGATTTCGTATTTACGGTTTGCGATAACGCGGCCCAGGAAGTGTGTCCCATCTGGCCCGGCCAGCCCATCACCGCGCATTGGGGAGTGCCCGATCCCGCCGCCGTCCATGGCACTCCGCAGGAAATCGACCGCGCCTACGCGCAAGCCTTCTCCACTCTCGATCGCCGTATCGCCCTGCTGCTTTCTCTCCCGATCGCCTCGTTAGACTCTCTCGCCATCAAAAAGCGCCTAGACTCCATCGGCCACCAATAGTTCAGGAAGAAACTGCCATCCCGACCGAAGCGGAGGGACCTGCATTTTCTCAAAATAGCGATAGACCTGGGTGCCCCACATCTCGCTTTTGAGATGTGGGATGGATATAGGATGAAATTTATCCCGCAATCATCGCCGCCAGCAGCGCCGTGCGCTTCGTTAACTCCCCCACCACAATCGACTCATGCGTCGCGTGCGCGCCTTCGCCTACCGCGCCCATTCCATCCAGCGTCGGGATTCCCAGCGCCGCAGTAAAGTTTCCATCCGACCCACCGCCGGTGCTGGCTTCCTCCAACTCAAATCCCATATCGCGCGCCAATTCCTTTGCCCGCTGAAACAGCGCCACCGTGCCTCGGCTGCGTTCCATTGGCGGCCGATTCATGCCACCCGTAATCGTCAGCGTGCACGCGCGGTTGCTGGTCTTCAGTCCGCGAAACAGCTTCTCCACCCGCGCCGCATCGCGCATCCGCGCAATGCGCACATCCACCTCGGCCTGCGCTTCCGCTGCAATCACGTTGGTGCGCGTGCCGCCGAAAATCCTTCCCGGATTGACCGTCAGCCCCGTCTTCAGATCTGTAAACCGCGAAATCTTTTCAATCAGGCGAGCCAGTTCCAGCACCGCGGAATGTCCTTTTTCGAAATCGACACCACTATGCGCCGCCACGCCACGCACATGTACGGAATAATCTCCAACGCCCTTGCGCGCCGTCTTGTATGCGCCCTGCAGACCCTGCGCCGGCTCCAGCACAAACACCGCCGAACACTCCCGCGCAATTTTCTCCGTCACCGCGCGCGATACCGGGCTGCCAATTTCTTCATCGCTCACCAGCAGCACCAC
The DNA here is from genome assembly GCA_963737095.1 of uncultured Acidobacteriota bacterium. Taxonomy (GTDB): domain Bacteria; phylum Acidobacteriota; class Terriglobia; order Terriglobales; family Acidobacteriaceae; genus JAKAAZ01. The sequence goes on along the minus strand of CAVTRK010000005.1, from coordinate 222,013 downwards.
CACCGGCGTAGTCTGCGCGTCGCGCTCGCGCAACATCGCGATCGCGTGCATTGCCATCACTATGCCCGCCTTCATGTCGTACACACCTGGCCCGAACGCTTTTCCTTTCGACACTCGAAACGGCATCTTCGCGAGTGTTCCCATCGGCCACACTGTATCCAGGTGGCCCAACAACAAAATTGGCTTGCGCCTCGCCTCGCCACGCGCGTTCGATCCCTGCCCCATCGCGCCGAATCGAACTTCCAGCAAATCGCCGTATTCTTTTTGCCGATGCCTTCGAATTTTTCCGCCGAGGTTCTCGCACCAGCCCGCCACCGCGCGGCCCGCCCGATCAACGGCGTTCTTGTCCTCGCTCGGCGATTCGATCGACACCAGCGCGTCCAACTGCTCCAACATGCTTTTTGCCGCGTCTTTGCGTCTTTCAGCCAGTCGCCTGGCTTCAATTCTCTGTCCGGATCGCTCACGTCCGGCGTCCTTTCCATCTTCCTGTACGTCCATAATTGTTGCCGTTTTCGCACCATTTCGAAGTGCAGCCGCGACACAATATGTGGTATTTTTGCCACATCCATCTCGGCGCGACTCCTTATAGGATAAGCGTTTACAAGATTGGAGCTACGCAATCGCGCGCAACCTGCAATTCGAACAGACCATCGGCGGCTCTGTCGAGTTCTCTGGAATCGGCCTGCACAGCGGTGCGCCGGTCCATTTGCGATTGCTGCCTGCGCCCGGCGGTGCTGGCATTTTATTCCGCCGCACCGATCTCGACAATTTTGAAATTCCCGCCACCGGCCGCAACGTTGCCAAAGTTAGTTACGCCACCAGCCTGATGCGTCAGGGCGTTTTAATTTCTACCACGGAACATCTGCTGTCTGCGCTTGTCGGTTACGGCATCGATAACGTCATCGTCGAGCTCGACAATCTGGAACTGCCCATTCTCGATGGCAGTGCGCTTCCTTATATCGCCGCCTTTCGTTCCGTAGGTCTGCAAACACAACGCCGTCGTCGAGAATATCTTCGCATCCGCAAAACCATTGAAGTTCACGATGCCAGCAAATTCATCGGCGTCTATCCCGGCGATGGCTACAGCGTTTCCTACGCCATCGATTTTCCCGCACCCATCGGCAAAGAATCGTTTCAGCTGGATCTGAATACTGGCGCCTACGCCACGCAGTTGGCTGCCGCGCGTACCTTCGGTTTTCGTGAGGATGAAGAAAAACTCCGCAACATGGGCCTGATTCGCGGCGCATCAGAAAAAAATGCAATCATCCTGACCAGCAAGGGCGTGCAAAATGGCCCCCTGCGTTTTCCCAACGAATTTGTTCGCCATAAAATTCTCGACCTGATCGGAGACCTGGCGCTGGCAGGCAAACGCATTCAGGGCCACGTGGTTGCAGAGCGGGCCGGTCACGCCATGCACACTGCGCTGGTCGCACGATTACTCCAGGACCGTTCCGCCTGGGACCTGGTCCACCTGCCTGTCCAGGAAGAAGAAATCTCCATCCCCTCGCTGCTTCATCCGGCAACGCTCTCCGCGTAAATCCAGAAGTACGCCACTTTCTTCAAATATCTTTTTCTGCCCTTAAAATGGTGCTTGACATTTAGTTGCCTTAGCAACTAAAGTGTCAATATGGTTGCTAAGGCAACTATCTCTACGACAGGTCAGTGAGGGTCAAAATGAGCGCTGCGAAATCCCGTCACCGGAGGGTCAACGGTCCGGAAGATCATCTTGGCTACTGGCTGACGTTTGTTTCCAGCAAAGTGGTAACGTCCTTGGCGCGCCGCCTGGAAACCCACGAAGTCAGCGTTTCCGAGTGGGTCGTTCTGCGCAAACTTTTTGATCAGCCCGCCGCAATTTCCATCAGCACGCTTGCCGAGCAAATCGGAATGACCAAAGCTCCTGTCTCGCGACTCGTTGAGCGATTGGTGCAGAAAGAATTGGTCTACCGGCAGGACAGCCGCGAGGATGGCCGGGCGCAGCAAATCTGGCTCAGCTCTGCAGGACAGAAACTGGTTCCTAAGCTGGCTGCCATTGCAGATGAAAACGATGAGGCATTCTTCGCGCACCTGCCCATCAGTGGCCGCGTGACGTTGATTGCGCTCATGAAGGATATCGCCAGGCAATACCGCCTCACGCAAGTTCCTGTGGACTGAGGTCGCGGGAACACCGTCGACCAAGTCACAAACTTGTTCACGAAAGGACAAATTATGTTCAATCAAGGAACCATCGCAGTGCTGCACGAATGCAGCGAGCGCTCTGTTGCGGGAAACATTACGTTCCCAGAAGTTGTCGGAAAGCTGATGGAGGTAGGCATCGAGTCGTACCATGCGGATCTCTATCGCTGCGAGAAAACCTACTACGCCGCCAACGGCGACAGCCACACCGAATCCGAGAGTGATCTCGATCCGAAAATATTCAACGCGGGCGCGGTCGCCAGATCGCTGGATCCCCACTGTGTGAAGCAAGCGCTGCGCCAAATTCAGCACAAGGAAATCGATTATCAACAATTTCTGCGCGGCATCTTATCCGCAGGCGTCGCCAACTACTGGGTCTATCTCGCAGGCAAGCGCGCCGTCTATGTTGCCCGCAACGGCGACGAATATGTCGAGTGGTTTCCAGGAGCACGATGAGTCGCGAATCCCTGCCATCCGCCGACGCAACGACTGCATATATCGCTCTGGGTTCGAACCTGGGTGATCGTGAGCGGACATTGCGCTCCGCGATCGCAGCGCTGCGGCAGCATGGCACCGTCGACGCTGTTTCTTCCTTCTACGAAACTGCGCCGGTCGGCATAACGGAGCAGCCGGATTTTCTGAATGCAGTTGTGGCGCTGCGAACTTTGCTGCTCACCGCAGGAATCTGATGGCTGCATTGCTGCGTATCGAGCAGCAGCATGGCCGCGATCGCAGCGCCTCCGTGCCAAAAGGTCCGCGTACGCTCGACCTGGATCTGCTCTCATATGGAAACGTAATGATGGAAACTCCGACGCTGACGCTGCCGCATCCCTCGCTTGCTGAGCGGAGATTCGTCCTGGTGCCGCTCGCAGAGATCGCGCCGCAGTGGCGTCATCCCGTCACCGAAAAAAGCGCCGCCATGTTGCTGTCGGAGCTATCGCAATCGGGCGGCGATTCCAGCCAGTCGCTGCGAAAATTCCACTCTTCCACAGCTTCTGCTTGAGGCTCGCCGTCGAATCACGTACAGTGCAAGAAACGCGCGCAGTTTTCGCGATCCCACAGGAGGCACACTATGCCAGCAAATACGGATTTTTTCCAGGCACTGGAAAGCCGCATCGCACCCTACGACCTGCTGACCCATTCCTTCTATCGCGCCTGGACGGCGGGGGAGTTGACCTCGAACGATCTGCGCGAATATGCCGCCGAATACTGGCATCACGTGTCCGCGTTCCCGACCTACCTGAGCGCGCTGCACTCACGCCTGGAAGATGCGGAGTTGCGTCGCACCGTGCTGCGCAATCTGGTGGATGAGGAAGGCATCGACTCGCCGGATCGCAAGCCGCATAGCGAGTTGTGGATGGATTTTGCCAACGGTATGGGAGCGAGCGAGGGTGCCGTGCGGCAGCGCGAAGTGCAGCCGGAAACCAAGGCGCTGATTGGAACTTTCTTCAAGCTGATTCAGCAGGAAAATGCTGCGGTGGGGTTGGCCGCGCTGTATGCGTATGAATCGCGCGTGCCTGCGATCGCGAAACAGAAGGCTGCTGGCCTTTGCGATCACTACAAGGCCGATGCGAAAACCTGCCGCTACTTTACCGTGCATGAAACCGCCGATGTGCATCACGCGGAAGTCTGGAAGCAGGCCATCGCCAAGGAACTGGAGCGCGATCCTGCCTCGGCCGACCGGGCTCTCGATGCCGCCGAGACCGCCGCCAAAGCGCTGTGGGACGCACTCGACGGGGTCGAGCGCCTGCGCATGCAGCGAATGGCGAACTAGTTCCTTCTCGCATTGAAAATGATTGAACCCAGCCCCACATTTTGTCTGCCGCGGCGGACAAAATGTGGGGCAAAAATTTCAGGACGGCAAATATCGTGCTGCGATAGGATGGTTGTCGATTCCGAATCGAAAGGAAGTCTCACAATCAAGTCACCGATAAACAACACACTGATCAATCCGGCAGATGAAACGATTCGAGCTGGGGCCGCTCGCCGTGGGATTTTTGCTGACCGGAGAACAATCGAACGGCAGCGTCGCAATATTTGAGCTGACGGTTCCGGGCGGCCAAAAGCTGCCCGCGCCTGCGCATAGCCACAATCACTATGAAGAGACCATTTATGGGCTCGACGGAGTGATGACATGGACGGTCGATGGTAAGCAAATCGAGTTGGGATCGGGGCAGGCACTCTGCATTCCGCGGGGCGCGGTGCATCGGTTCGATAACTATGGAAGTCAGCAAGCGAAGTCGCTGTGCGTGATTTCGCCCGCTCTCCTGGGGCCTGAGTATTTTCGTGAGGCAGCCGCTTTGCTGAATGCCGCTGGCGGTGGTCCGCCGGATCGCGGGAAGATGGCCGAGATTATGCGGCGCTATGGTCTGACAATGGCGATTCCACCTCAGCCATAGATAGTGTCGTACACATGACTCCCATCCATCGGTCTCCGCAGCAACCGATGGATGGGAGTATCTATATTCCTGTCGCAGAATTAGAAGCGATGTGTCGGTTCAATGGCAGATGAATTTTCTTCCCACGGCGCCGAGTGGAGCATGAAGCGTCCATAAAAGAAGAGGACAGCCCCGATCAGCAACGGGATCACGCCGATAAAGAAAATCGGACGATGCACGATGGTCAACAGCGAGATCATCAAGCCGACACCGACCGCAGCGGTGATCAGGCCGCCGAGCTGCAAACCTCCGCGCCGTTTCTCCTGCGAAATCCGATGCTGCTCCCGCAGGTACTGCATTGCAGCGGCGCCGCCCGCTTCAGGAGATTCGGCAATCTTCTTCAACAGATCATTCTTGTAGTAGAGTTCGCGCTCCCTGGCTCGCGTGCCGGTCCATGCCGCCACACCAAGGAAAGTGAAAAGTGCAATACTGCCAATGCTTAACCATACAAATACGGCCACGTCGCTTTCCATGGAAGTCCTCCTTTAAGAAGCAATGCCGGTAATATTTCTCGCTACATTGGGTGGGACAGACTAGAGTTATCTGCGGTTGCATTTTCTTTTCTGACAAGGCAAAAAATAAAACGCAACCGTTGGGAGCAGACCTAAGTCGTACCGATGTGAGCCGAATGAGCGCCAGCGAAGATCAAGCCGATGTGGCCAAAGTGCTTGCCGGGGAGATTGCCGCGTTTGAGGGCATCGTGCGTCGCTGGCAAAGTCCGCTGATCAATTTGGCGTACAGATTTTGCCGCGACCGGGGACGCGCGGAAGAAATGGCGCAGGAAGCCTTTTTGCGAGCCTATCGCGGGCTGCCGAAATGGCGAGGGGATTCTGCGTTTTCGACCTGGCTGTTTGCTTTGGCCACCAACCTATATAGGTCGGAGCTGAAACGAATTCCGGCCGGCGCGATGCCGCTGGAAGATATTGCCGAACCGCGAGATCCGCGCGCCGTCGATGGCGGCTTGGAAGATCTGGATCGCGACCGCGCGGTGCGTCGCGCCGTCGATACGCTGCCGGCAAAATATCGCGAGGCATTGATCTGTTTTTATTTTCAGGAAATGGATGTGCCAACCGCAGCGGCTGGTCTGGGGATTGCCGAGGGAACTTTGAAAGCGAGATTGTTCCGCGGGCGCAAGATGCTGGAAAGCAAGCTACCCTCGTTACTGGAGGCGCGTCCCAGCCACGCGTACGCATATCCGAAGGAGACTGCATGAACAACGATGATCTGGATCGCTTGTTGCTGGAGAGGGAAGAAATCGTGCCTTCGTCCGGTTTCGTCGCCTCTGTAATGGAAGCCGTGCAACAGGAGGCAGCTGCGCCCGCTCCGATCCCGTTTCCGTGGAAATGGGCGTTGCCTGGTCTGATCGTCAGCGTAGCCATGGCAATGGGTATGATCGCGCGGTGGTTTTATTCTGCAGCGCGTGTGAGCCATCCTGCCCAACCCGTCGCGACTGCATCGTCGATCGAAACATTGTCAGCCTCATTACCGCAGGTACACATGGCGGTCACTACCGTGGTTGCGCTGGAGTGGAGCGCGCTGGCATTACTGGTGAGTTTTGCCGCGGCGTGGCTTTCCATGCGAATTTCGGGCGTTCGAGAATAGCGACGATGAATCGCAGCGGCGCGCAGTTGCATCAATTTTTTAATCCGACATTTACATCCCGCCACCGCGAAAGCTATCTCCTTGATCGATTGCCGGTTAGCTAAACCGCGCACAATTTATTTCCATCGATTTCAAGTTAGCATCACGCCACCTGCATCTTTGTAGGCTCCTCGACGTCTATTCATTAGGTGCGTAATTGCGAGCCTTTTATCGCAGCCGGCCCAAAAGATCGAGACGCATCGCCGGCAATACCTTGTTGAGGAGCAACACGAATGACAGTGAATCATTTACGTTCTTATGCTTTGGGAATTGCAGCCGCTCTGGTTTCACTCCCTATGTATGCATCGATGCAGGCCCAACCCCAAAATCTAAATCTTGTCAGTGCGAACGCTGAGCTAACCCGGGCGTTGAATTCGAAATCAACCCACCAGGGACAAAGTGTTACGGCCAAGCTGACCTCCAATGTAAAGACGGAGGGTCAAACTGAATTGCCGAAGGGCACACTTTTGATGGGCAAGGTCGCAGATGTGCAAAACGCGAATTCAAATGGAAACAACACGGAAATCAGCATCGTGTTCAACGTAGCGCGTCTTTCGAACGGGCGCCAGGTGCCGATCAAAGCGACTTTGCTGGCCGCCTATCCGCCTGACGTGCCGGGTGTGACGCAGAGCGCTAGTTCCTACATGGTTGTGCAGCCGCACCATATTCCCAGCGATCAGAAGATCGAGCAAGATCCTGGCACTCTGAGCAATGTGACGATGGAAAGCGCGGTGCATAGCAATGTGTCCGGCGTCTTCCTCAGCAAGAAACACAACATCAATCTGCATGAAGGCACGCGATTCCAGTTGGCGATTGCAACGGAAACCGGTTCGATGTCGACCGCGAACGGATCGTAAGCTCGACGCGGGCGTACGCTGGCAGTTTTCGCGCTCCGTTGCTAACCCGGGCGAGCCGCCATGTTCGCGGCACGTCCGGGTTAGATTGTCTCCGGCGAGCATTTCTTTCTCCCGGTAACTGCACGAAATTCCACCAGGCTGGAAGACGCAGAGCACAGGGCATCTGAATGCAAGTATTGATCGCTCCTGTACGTTTCCTCTTTTGGTGATCCCAAATTTTCTCTGCTGTGCTCACCCGAAATGTGGTTCAATTGTCGTTGCAAATTCTGACACAACATTTCTGGTGACAATTGCGAAGCGTACTCACGAGATCCATTTTTAGATTTCTCTGCCCTATCTTTCTTGGCGCTACCTTAACGGGGACCGCGTGTGCCCAACAGGCTGCCGGCAGCGCGAATCCCATCAGCCTTCCCAGCGGAAGCCCTGGAGTGTACGTGCAAGATGGCGGCAATTGGCAGTCGATTGCCCCGGCATCACCAACCAAGGTGAAAACGAAACATGCGTTTGCCAGTTCGCTGACGTACGGTGCCGTCGCGGCGCCCGTGGTGGCTGTCTATCCTGGCGCGCACGCTCAGGTGCAAGCGCATGGTGTTCGTCCGCGAATTTGTGTCTATAACGTCATCACGCCAGACACTCCTATTCTGGTTCGCCTGGTCGAAAAGAAAGACACGCGAGAACTCGACAGTGGGCACATTCGCGCTTCGCTGACGGGATCGTCGCATCAGGCTGTGGCTGACGCGGGAATTGTGGTGCCCACAACCACCTCCGAGCCCGGGAATCATGTGACTCTTCTCGAGCCACAGAGCGATCTTGTTCCGGGCGAGTACGCGGTGATGTTCGGCGCTCAAAATCTGGCCATATACGATTTCGGCTTGGCGGCTCCGTAAGCAATATCGATGCCGTCGCCCCGGTTTGAGCGGTGAATGCGCGATTTGATCGTGGTGGGCGACACCGCTTCAGGTACACTGGTCGCGACTGGAGAGATCAACGTGAGAAAGAACTTCGTGGCACTCCTATTGTTGACCGGCCTGACCGGCGCAGCATTCGCTCAGCAGGCACCTCCACTTTTGTTGCACGCGGCGACTTGTCTTGCGTCGAAGAAGCAGCTGCCAACCGCCGCAAATTCGTCGCTCAGCATCGGAGGGTGGACGGATATAAAGGCCTATCCAGGAAAGAAAGTTCTTTACCTGGTGGCGACATCGGGTTCGAATCACTCCGCCGGCAGGGTGTACTCCATCTTCTATACACAACACGGCCAGCGCATGTTGTTTGATATTCAAAACGGAACCACGTTCGTGCAGTCGACCGACGGCAAGGGAACAATCAACTATGTGGTGCCGCCGATCGGGCTTTACGATGCGGAACCATCGTTTACCGCGGCCATCCAGCAATTGAATTCGCAGCCAAGATATACGGTCACCGGCGCAGAAATCAGCGGGAAGATGACTCACACGACCTGCAAGTCCTATACCGATAACGACCAGCCATAATCGCGCGTTTCTTGAATCCCACGTTTGTCTGGCACGGCGTCGAGGAAACTACATCTCTACGGGGTCTTGGTCGCGAAGCTGTGATATGTGGAGGCTGCCGCAAGTTGCTGCGCGACGGAAATTTGCTCAGACTTTTCTTCCGGCCAACCTGTGATATGGGCATGATTGGGGTTCCCGTCGACAGGATTGGCTTCAACTCTCAGGGAGAGACGTCTCGGTACAGCTACTTCGACATCTGCTCGACCGTACAGCGGACGCTGGCACTCGGCGGCAACGTTTTTTCCGGCATCCCAAATTTGCTGGGTAGATAGTTCCTTGTGACGTGTAACAGAAAGATTGAAATCGAAAGGCGGAAGAAATGCAGCGTGTCGGACAGTCTGATCAGAGGTGCGGATGAATCTGCTGTAAAGCACAAAACGCGCTAATACCTCATTATCTGTGATGGGCGACGCAGTCATGCCACGTGATTTTCGATTCAGCCAATTTGAAATGCTGCCTGTGTTTTGAATCCAATGCTGGATACGTACAATCAGCGTTCTCTTCATGTCCGCGTAACTCGATATATTAATTCGAGAATGGCTTGCGGCATTTCGCCGAAGAACGGCTCTGATCCATACTGTTTGCTAGCGCCAAGCAGAGCAGCAAAATAGAGATGTCCCTCCGGACTAACGCTCACAGAAAGTGTTTGATGAGGCGACTTGTACCATTCAAGGGACAGGTGTCCATCCGGTTCGGCTCCAATCGACGGAGCGGGGATACCTAGCGGCAGCGCCTGCAGAAGGCTCGCCGCGGACTCAAATGCATCGGTAGAGACAGGCAGTGCTCCATAGCCATCCCAGCCGCCATTCATACACTCCTCACACACAGCGATAAGCTCATTAAACGAACCCTTCGCCTTCTGACCTAGGACATATGACTCCTGTAATCTTTGAAGGCCGCTCCCATATTGCTTTTCCGTAAAGCTTGCTGTGGGACTTTCACCTCGAGACATTGAACCAATGTACCGAGGAATTACGATCTCTGATGTCGCCATGATTATTCAAACATCCTCTCGGACTTCTGCTTGATAGCGCCAAAAAATACCTTGTTTTTTAACCATCGCATCTCAGACAAATGTTTGTTCAATTGTGTGTCGTCGCGGTCAAACGGCTCGTTCGTAAACACGTCAATGTCGAGTATCAAACTGTAACCTGGGCCAGCTAAAGGATTCGGAGGCTGAACTGTTTTAATTATGTTCACTGTATATGGATATTCAGGCACTACCAAAGTGTCCTGATACATGAAGCCGGAAACAGGTAAGTCCAGACCTTTCGGGGTTGATGGAGCTACCTCAATGTAGTCTTCAAACCGCAACTCACCCTTAGGCATTGGAATCAGGTTAACGTAACGCAAGCCAACTCTGAGAATTTGTACTGGCTTCACAAATACTGCGTAGCCTTCCCACAAGCGCATCGCCTCAGTCCGAAGCGCTGACCAACTCTGATATGGTTTTAACCTACTCAAGACAAAACCGTCTCGATTAAATTGCGCAATATACTTCTGATCCTCCGATCGGAACCGCAATCCTTTCCATCCCTCGCGGGCTGTCTGGTTGGGCGGCTGGTTGATAGTTGGCGCCAACCCGAACTGAAATTGGAATTGGATTTCCTTCTGAGAGTCCAAGAACTGATAATTGCCGAATTTACTTTGTATGAAATTTCGTAATGACTCCTCGTTTGGTGGGGTCGCGGGGGCGACGCGAATATCGATAACCGCTTCAACGCTCGGAGCATTAGTCAGGGTTGGAAATTGTTCATCAGCGTTGATGTCAATTTTGGTCATCGGTCGCGCAAGCATTACTACAGCTACATTATGCCTCATCATGCAGCGCTGCTAACTTGAGCCATACAATTCAGAAAGCATGTCGCTTTCTTTCAGCGTTCAATCCACACACGGCACAGCGCGGCGCGCGAACCCTGACGCTGCCGCATGGCGTGGTGGAAACTCCCATCTTTATGCCGGTCGGCACGGCAGCCACGGTCAAAGCCGTGCCGCAACACGTCTTGGAAGAAATCCACACCCAGATTCTGCTGGGCAATACCTACCATCTCTATTTGCGCCCGGGGCATGAGCGTATTCGCCGCCTGGGCGGACTGCATAAATTTATGAGCTGGCCGCATCCCATTCTGACGGATTCTGGCGGCTTTCAAGTGTTCAGCCTGAATCATCTGCGCAAGGTGACGGAGAATGGCGTCGAATTTCGCTCGCACATCGATGGCTCCCTGCACTTTTTTTCGCCGGAGCATTCGATGGAAGTTCAGTTGGCGCTGGGTGCAGACATCGCCATGGTGTTCGACGAGTGCACAGAATATCCAGCCACCCGCGAACGGGCTCGCGCTTCGCTGGATCTGACCATGCGCTGGGCGCGTCGCAGCCGCGATTATTTTTATACGCATGCGGAAGAAGTTCCCTGGTTTGCCGAATCCGGCGCGCAAACTCCCAGCCTGTTTGGCATTGTGCAGGGCGGAATGTATGAAGATTTGCGGCGCGAGTCCGCCGAACGGCTGGTGGAGCTTGATCTACCGGGTTATGCCATCGGCGGCTTAAGCGTCGGCGAACCGCGAGAACATACGCGGGCGGTGATTGCGTCGACCTTGCCGCTGCTGCCGGCGGACAAACCGCGCTACGTGATGGGTGTCGGCTATCCCGACGAAATTGTCGAGTACGCCGCGATGGGCGTGGACATGATGGATTGCGTGCTGCCCACTCGGGCGGCACGGCACGGCCTGCTGTTTACCAGCGAAGGCCGAATCAATATCAAGAACCAGCAATATGCGGAAGATCAGAATCCGCCCGATCCAGCTTGCGGCTGCATGGTCTGCGCGCGCTACACGCGTGCTTATCTGCGACACCTGGCCATGTCGAAAGAGCCGCTCGGCGGGGCGCTGAACAGCATTCACAACCTGTACGTCTACCTTGACACGATGCAGTCGGTACGCGATGCTATTTCCCTGGGCGCGCTGGACGATCTGGTGGCGCGAACCCGGGGACGGGCCCGCCAACATGATGTAAGCTAGAAGATTCAGGGAAATATTCAGACGGTCCGTCAGGTGGTCTGCGGTACTCCCGCTTTGAGAATAGATGCAGCTTGAAGGAAATGGGAGCAGCAGGCAGGTTCCCGTTTCGGTAATTTGTGCGTGCGATGAACTTGGCACGCGCAGGAATTTAAATCGCTGGACCCTCGGCCCTGCCTCCTAAGAAAAGACTGGATGCCGCAAGACAAAAGGAAAAGTATCGCATGGCAAGCCTTGTGTTGTTCGCCGCGAACCCGCTGCAAAGTCTGACCACGTTCGCACCTTTCATTCTGATTTTCGTTGTCTTCTATATGTTTATGATCCGTCCTGGCCAGCGGCGGCAGAAGACTTGGCAGGAGATGCTGTCCAAGCTGAAATCAGGCGACCGAGTCACCACCACGGGCGGCATCCGAGGCATCATTCTTTCCGTCAAGGACGACATCGTTCAAATTCGCGTCGCACCGGACAATATCAAGCTGGAAGTCGTGAAGTCCGCCATCGCCAGCGTTACCACCGCCGAGGATGAAGCCAAGTCATGAAGCGCACGATCGGTACCATCAACACCCAACTCCATTCCATCCCTGTAGACCCAAATGCGTAAGAATCTTACTGGAAAAACTATCCTCATCGTTGCCATTCTGCTGGTATTCATCGGCGGCATCATCGGCATTCCCAACGGATTCAGTCCAGCGGCGTTGAAGCAGTCGATCACCAGCCGCATCCATCTTGGACTCGATTTGAGCGGCGGCACTCACCTGATTTTGCAGGTGATGGTGGCCGAAGCGGTTGGTTCCACCACCGACAGCGATCTGCAGCGCATCATTACCGACCTGCAGACGGCCGGTGTTACTGGCGCAACCGCGACCAAGCCGCAGCCGAAAACTGACCCACAGATTATTACCATCACCGGCGTCCCGCTGAACAAGGACGATGCGGTGCGTTCCGCGCTGCAAGAGCAGTTCTCCACCCAGTACAACATCCAGTCGGGAGCGGACAACTCCTACACCCTGACCATGAAGCCGTCGGTGCTGCGCGATATCGAGACGCGCGCCCTGGATCAGTCGAGAGAAACCATCTACGAGCGCATCAATCGACTCGGCGTCAGCGAGCCTGTGGTGGAGATTTACGGTCCGGGCACGAATGAAATTCTGGTGGAGTTGCCGGGCATTGAAGATCCAGGCCGGGTGCGCGACGTGATTCAGTCCACCGCGCGGCTGGAAATTCACGAAGTTCTTGGCGGTCCGTATGCTGATCAGCAGACCGCGCTGCAGGGAAATGGCGGCACGTTGCCGCCGAACTCCGAACTCCTCAAGTCTGACACTGGTTCGGATACGGGCGGTCAGTATTATTTGCTGAACAGAATTCCGATTGTTTCCGGAACTGAATTCCGGGATGCGCAGCCTTCGGTGGACGTGAACGGACGGCCGGACGTCAGCTTTACCCTGACCACTTCGGGCGGCAATAATTTCTACAAATACACCAGCGCCAATATCGGTAAGAGCATGGCCATCGTGCTCGATAATACGGTGCGCGAAGTGGCAACCATCCAGGGAGCCATCCGCGACCAGGGACAAATTTCAGGCGGCGGCATTTCGAAAGAAGAAGCGCAGAATCTTTCGCTGATGTTGCGCACCGGCGCGCTGCCTGCCTCGATTCACTTCCTGGAAGAGCGGACGATCGGACCCTCGTTGGGCGCGGACTCGATTCGCCACGGCGTGGAAGCTGCCGTGGGCGGCCTGCTGGCGGTCCTGATCTTCATGCTGGTCTATTACCACGGTGCCGGCATCAATGCCGATCTGGCCCTGATTTTGAACCTGGTGATCCTGCTCGGATTTATGGGATATGTCGGCGCGACGCTGACCTTGCCCGGGATTGCCGGGGTGATCCTGACCATTGGTATGGGCGTCGACTCCAACGTGCTGATCTTTGAACGAATACGAGAAGAACTGCGAGCTGGAAAATCGCCGGCCGCCGCTGTCGATCAAGGATTTCATCATGCCTTCCAGACCATCATCGATACGCACGTCACCACCATCGTTTCAGCCGCGATTCTGTTCCTGTTTGGAACCGGTCCAGTGAAAGGGTTTGCAGTCACGCTGACCTTTGGTTTGCTGGCGAACCTGTTTACCGCAGTGTTTGTGTCGCGTGTCATTTTCGAAGCTCACCTGAATCGCAGACAGCGCGGGGAACCGATTTCGATTGGCTAATTGCATCCCGTCGCTGGGAACCTGAATCAGCGGCGGCATAAAAAATACAAGCTGGTAGCAAGCATCGGAGCAAGGCGTGGAATTTTTTGGCGAAGTAAATATCGATTGGCTGGGAAAGAAGTGGTATTTCCTCGGCTTCTCTCTCATCTTCAGCATTGCGGGTTTGATCTCGCTGTTCTTCTGGCACGGGTTGCCGCTTGGCGTCGACTTCAAGGGTGGCACCCTTATCTACCTGAAGTTTGAACAGTCGCCGGATCAGGGCCGGATTCGCGCCGCCGCCGACCGCGTTGGCCTGCATGACGTGAGCATTGTGCGGTTTGGACATCCGGGCGATAACGAAGTCATCGTTTCGCTTCCTGAGCGCGACACCAAAGAAACTTCGCTCGATGCCGGTCGGACCGCCATCGTGCATACCTTGCAGCAGAATTACGCATCGAATGGAGCGGCGAACGCAGGCAAGCTCGATCTTGACAATGCAACCCACGAATCGCTGACAGATTTCCTGACCAAGGCTGACCCATTGCACCTGGCAAATCCCGCGGTGGAAGAGATTCAGTATCCGCAGATCGCGGATACGATCCTGAACTATCGCGACAAGGTGGAAGACGGCTTGATTGGGTCGATTTCCGGGCTGCAGGGAAAAGTTCAGCCCGCAGTCGTCTCTTCGTTGCAGCAGGGCGCGTACTTGTCTGGCTTTACGGTGCGAAATACAGAGATTGTGGGGCCCCAGGTTGGGGCGCAGCTGCGTCAGAAAGCTATTTTCGCGACCCTGTATTCGCTGGCGGGGATGCTGGTGTATCTCTGGTTTCGGTTTGAGCTGATCTACGGCGTCGCGGCGGTGGTGGCTGTTTTCCACGACACGCTGATTACGGTTGGCGCGTTCAGTCTGGCCAATCGTGAGATGACGCTGACCGTAGTGGCCGCGATCCTGACGCTGATTGGTTACTCAATGAACGACACCATCGTGGTGTTCGATCGCATTCGCGAGAATCTGAAGCTGATGCGTCGAGGCACATTGTCCGACATTGTGAACAAGAGCATTAACCAGACGTTGAGCCGAACGGTACTGACTTCCGGCCTGACATTTTTGACGGTATTGGCCCTGTTTCTCTTCGGCGGTGAGGTCTTGAATGGGTTTTCATTTGCGCTGGTGATTGGCATTCTGATCGGGACATACTCCTCGATTGCCGTGGCGGCGCCGATGTTGGTGGCCTATCAGGACTGGCGAGCCAAGCGCGGCAAAATTGCAGCGCTGCCGGCGGCGAAAAAGGCGAAAGCGTAAAAGCAAAGTGTTTTTGTTGTGCGGTAAGAATCGAGGACGCGTCGGCTCACCTCCTCCTCCGGTGACCGGCCGAACCTCGGGGAACGATGGGCAAACCGGCATGTTTCGAGAAAGTGACCGGATCATGAATTTTCCGGGAACTTTATACCTGACTGCCGGTGTCTAAGTCAGAGCAGGTATGGCGAAGAGAACGCGAGGGGGTCCGCTATGTTCGAAGACAGCACGTTTGAGTCGGCTAACAAGCTGAAAACAAAAAGCAAGTACTGGATGATCGCAACGGCGATCTTGAATGCAACTGTAGTCACTGTTTTGATCCTGATTCCTCTCATTTATCCGGAAGCATTACCCAACCAGGCATTGGCGACGTTGTTGGTAGCCCCTCCGCCTCCGCCCCCACCTCCACCCCCGCCTCCACCAGAGGTAAAGGTTGTGCAGGTGCATGTGCAGTCGATGGCCGATCAGCTGACTGCCCCCAGTAAAATTCCAAAGACCATTGCCAAGGTGGTGGATAAGGCTCCTCCGCCCGCTACGGGAGGGGTCACAGGCATGAGCGGTCTCGGCGGTGGAAGTGGCGACGGCGTAATTGGCGGCATCCTGGGCAGCATGGGCAATGGTCCCGTGGTGAAGGTTGCAGCGCCTAAAAAGATCACCGTTTCGTCCGGTGTTGAAGCCAGCAAGATCATCGATATGGTTCAGCCTGTCTATCCGCCAATTGCGAAGGCAGCCCGCATTCAGGGCACGGTTGTATTGGCAGCGACAATCGGAAAAGCCGGTACCATTCAGGATCTAAAAGTGGTCAGCGGTCCGGCCATGTTGCAGCAGGCGGCATTGGATGCAGTGCGCCGCTGGAGGTATCGTCCTACCGTGCTGGATGGGGTACCTGTCGACGTCGACACAACAATCCAGGTTGTTTTCACTTTGAATGAGTGATAACTTCGCATTCACTCGCTCAAAACATGTAGTAGCCCGGCAATAACCAAAGCAAGCTTATCCTTAAGGAGGATAAATTCCTGTGATTCTCGCACACGTATCGCAATTCGTTCCCCACGCGTCTTCTCTCGCGTTCTTCCAAGATCAGCAGCAGGTCGGCTTCAGCATCGTTGACATGTGGCACAACATGGGCTGGCTGCCGAAGGGTGTTGTATTCCTTCTCCTGATTATGTCGGTGTGGTCCCTGGCTGTAATGATCGACCGCGCGCTCTATTTCTCGGCTGCCCGCAAGCAGAGCCGTGAATTTGCCCCCAAGGTTGCCGGTGCTTTGAAGGAAGGCCGCCTGGATGAAGCGATCAAGGTTGCGGATCGCAGCAAGAAGTCCCACCTTGCCGAAGTCGTTACCGCTGGCCTGCAGGAGTTCCGCAACTACGGCAGCGGCGGCACGGTCACAGAAGACCAGGTCGAAGCCAGCCAGCGCGCCCTGGAACGGTCAGAAGCGATTGTCCACGCCAAGCTGAAGCGCGGTCTGGGTGGTCTGGCCACCATTGGCTCGACAGCACCCTTCATCGGACTGTTCGGAACGGTCATCGGTATTCTTGACGCGTTCCAATCGATCGCTACCAACAAGACTTCCGGTATCGGCGCAGTCGCCGGCGGTATTTCTGAAGCGCTGGTCACCACGGCGTTCGGTCTGTTCGTCGCCATCCCGGCCGTTATGGCCTTCAACTACTTCACCAATCGCGTGGAAGCGTTCGACGTCGAAATGGACAACTCCTCCAGCGAATTGGTTGACTACTTCCTGAAGCAAGGCGCACGCCGCTAACTGGAAGCCTGATTATTCAGGACGCGGTTTCATACAGGAATAACGGATATGGCCAGGTCGCTACGGCGATCTGGCCTGCCGGGCCGAACCTGAAAACAATTTAGGCTGTGTTCCATGCCCCTGAAGCGGTGTGGGGCTTTAGACCTCTGGGAGTTTGTTATGGGAATCTCAAAACGAGACGAAGGTAAAAAGGTCAATTCCGACATTAACGTGACCCCGATGGTCGACGTGATGCTGGTATTGCTGATCATTTTCATGGTCGTAACGCCGATGTTGAACAACAAGGTGAATGTCGACCTGGCGAAAACGATTAGCGCGGTGCCGCTGCCCGATGCCGACAAAGACGACGCTGTGAAAGTATCCATAGTGCGCGATGGCAGAGTCTATCTGGGTGCGAATCAAGTTGCGCTGGCAGACCTGGGCCCCAAGGCGCAGGCGCTTCTGGAAAATAAGCCCAACAAAACCGTATTCATCCGCGCCGATTCGCGCGCTCGCTATGGTGTAGTGATGGACGCAATCGATAACCTGCGGACCGCAGGCGTCGATGAAGTGGCGTTCCTGACCGAACCGGAACAGAATGCGACGCCGCCGGCCGCTCAAAAGAATCCGCCAAACCCATCCGGCAACTGAGGATGGAAGCGCGCGTCGCCGGTGACTTATTGCCGCGCGCGTTACTGGCAATGTAGGTTGATGAAAATTAAGCGCGGGCGCTCGGACGCACCGAACCCGCAGTTTCTTGAAGCGAGGATAATTTCATGGCAATGACAGGTGGAAACGTCGGCGGTCTTTCGTCGACCCCGAACGTCACTCCTCTTATCGACGTGCTGCTGGTGCTGCTGATCATTTTCATGGTCATCACGCCGACCACGCCCCACGGCCTGGACGCGCTGGTGCCCCAACCGCCAAAAAATCCGCAGCACCAGAACGATAGCGATCGCACGATCGTCGTGCAGGTGCTTTCTTCTCCGGGAGGAAAGCCTGCCTACAAGATCAATGAAACCGATGTTGTGCACAGTCAGCTGCTGCCTCAACTGGAAGCGATCTATGCCACCCGGGCCACCAAGGTAATGTTCATCAAGGGCGACCCTAACCTGGACTGGGCAGCGATTGCGGACGTCGTGGATATCGGCAACCAGGCCAACGTCGACCATATCGGCGTGATCACTCCTAAAATTGCTGCCGGCCAATAGCGGCGGCGCCCACGGCCCTGCTGTATCGCGATTCCGCCGGCGGACACAGGTGCGTTCGAGAACTTTCTCAATTGCACGAAACAGAGTAAGATCACTCAGTAAGGAAAATCACAACTTCTGCAAAGGTTTTCCCTGCCGTTCCAGCCTGGGTGGGCGTCGACTGATTGTAAGGAGAGGTCAAGCCGAATGAATCGCATTGTACGTCTTCCGGTCATGGCAGCGTTGCTATGCACTGTGTTATTTCTCACCACCGGATGTAGCCGACTTAAAGCCCGTGACCAGCTGAATAAGGGCGTAGAAGCTTTCAAAACGGCTCGTTACGAAGAAGCTATCAACCATTTCCAGCAGGCAGTCGCGCTCGATCCTACATTGCCGATGGCGCGCCTCTATCTTGCGACGGCATATTCTCAGCAGGTAATTCCCAATCTTCAAACACCTGACAATTTAAAGAACGCTCAGCTTGCCATTCAGAACTTTCAGATCGTGCTGCAGAAAGAGCCTAAAAATATTAACGCACTTAAGGGAATTGCAGCCCTCTATCTGAACATCCAGAAATTCGACGAAGCCAAGGAATATCAGAATAAAGTGATTGGCGTAGATCCCAATGATGCAGCTGCCTATTACACCATTGGCGTAATCGACTGGACTGTGGCATACAAGAACGCCATCCCGGTTCGCCAGTCTCTGGGACTTCACGATAACGGCGATCCAATCAAAGACAAGAAGGCTTGCGAGGCGCTGGCGGAAAAGAACACTCCGCTGATCCAGCAAGGTCTGGATGCATTGACCAAGGCCACTCAGCTGAAAGAAAACTACGACGAAGCAATGGCCTACATCAACCTGCTCTATCGCCGCAAGGCCGAGACTGAATGCGGAAACGAGGACGCCCGCAAAGCGGATTTGGCGACTGCTGACGACTGGGTGCAGAAAGCCATGGCAGCCCGCAAGGCTAACCAGATCAAGGCCAACCAGAACGCACCGAAGGGCATCGTTCTCGGCAAGTAGCTCTTCGAAAGCTGAATTTGAAAGTCTCAAGTCAAAGGCCTCCGATTCATTCGGGGGCCTTGATATTTTCTGCGGCGACCGGGCAAAGTGATCTATCTCACACCGGGTCTACCCGCAGAGCCGGTACACTGAGCTTTGAAGAAGATCAAGAAAATTCTGATCGCCAATCGCGGCGAGATCGCACTTCGAATTCTTCGCGCCTGCAAAGAATTGGGAATTGCCTCAGTCGCCGTGTACTCGGACGCAGATCGCACCAGCCTGCATGTCGCATATGCTGACGAGGCGTATCGCCTGGGTCCCTCACCGGCGCACGAATCCTACCTGCGGCCTGACCTGGTGCTGGAGATTGCCCGGAACTGTGGCGCAGACGCAATCCATCCTGGCTACAGCTTCCTCGCCGAAAATGTCGAGTTTGTCGCGGCTTGTGAAGCTGCCGATATTCATTTTCTGGGGCCCAGTTCGAACGCCATGCGAAAACTGGGATCGAAGACCAGTGCTCGGCAAATCGCCGATGCCGCTGGACTGGCGCGCGTGCCCGGCTCGCTGGGGCCCGTGGAGTCGCTGGCGGAAGCAAAGCAGGTCGCAGCCCAGGTAGGCTATCCAATTCTGTTGAAAGCAGTCGCCGGCAGAAGAGGGAAGGGAATGCGCATTGTGCATTCCCGAGCCAAGCTGGAACACGCGTTGGAGAGTGCTCGGGCAGAAGCCGAACAGGCATTTGGCTCCGGCGCAGTGTACCTGGAGAAGCTGATTGACCATGCCCGCTCGATCGAGGTACAGGTTGTTGCCGATCGCCATGGCCATTGTGTTTCGCTGGGGGAGCGGGAAAGCAGCGTACAGCGCCGCCGCCAGAAAATTATCGAAGAGGCTCCCTCGCCGATTGTGGATGAAGTGTTAAGGACGCGCATGGGCGAGGCCGCTGTTCGCCTTGCCGAGGCAACTGGATATACCAATGTCGGGACGGTTGAGTTTCTCCTGGATTCGAAACGGAACTTCTATTTCCTTGAAATGAATCCGCGATTGTCCGCCGACCACCCAGTAACGGAGTTTGTGACCGGGCTCGACCTGGTCCATCTCCAGATCAGAATTGCTGAAGGTGCGCCGCTGCCGTTCACGCAGCAGGAGATTCAAATTCGTGGCCATGCGATCGAGTGCCGCATCTATGCCGAAGATCCGGAAAGGGATTTTCTTCCTTCGCCGGGGAAGATCTCGCGTTTTCGGCAGGCCTCTGGGCCAGGGATCCGCGAAGATTGCGGAGTCTACGAAGGCTGGACGGTGCCGCTGGAATACGATCCGCTGATTTCCAAACTGATCGCCTTCGGCTCCACTCGCGATATGGCGATTGAACGCATGCTGCGCGCATTGTGTGAGTATCACGTCGGCGGCATTGCAACCAATGTCCGCCTCTTCCGCCGCATTTTGCGCGATCACGATTTTCGCGCAGGCAAGGTTGACATCAGTTATTTGGAACCTCTGCTGGCGAAATTTCGATTGAAGGCCGAAAAAGGAAACACCGAACGCCAGGCGCTGCGAGAGCAGGTGGCGGTGATCGCCGCATCCATCTTTCATCAGAAAGAGAGTGGGCCAACTGCCGAGGATAGCGCGCACCCACCATTCTCCGTGAACGGCAACGCATCCGAGGCATCATCGAAGTGGAAGTTGGCGGCACGCAGTGAGGCGCTTCGATCATGACTTATGATGTTGAAGTGCGCGGCCACAAACACACGCTTTCTGTCGAGCATGAGCCCGGTAGGGCAGAACGATTTTTGCTGGACGGCAAACTTTATGCCGCCGAAGCACGCTTTCTGTCCCCCCGCGTCTTGTCGTTGCTGATCGACGGCCGATCCTATCGCGTGGTGTTCGATCCTCGTCCCGGCGCCGAAGCGGTGGTGGTCGGAGAACATCGCATGACTTTCACCATTACAGATCCAAGGTCGTTGCGAGCGCAGAAGAGACCTGCCGCCGGCGAGAGTGGGTCGCATTCGATCACCGCTCCCATGCCAGGTCTGATCGTAAATCTGCTGGTGGCTGTCGGCGACATGGTGACGGCGGAGCAGCCGCTGATCGTGATGGAAGCGATGAAGATGCAGAACGAGCTGAAAGCTCCCAGGGCAGGAAGAGTAAGACGGGTGGCGGTTGACGCAGGCGCCATTGTTCCGGCTGGGAAGCTGCTTCTCATCATCGAGTAGTCGGATCGCCCGCAAACTCGACTCCAACTTTAATTGCTATTGATATCGATAGAGGCGCACCCGCCGAATGGTGAATTCGTCGCCGGGCAATCGCAGGTAGCGGCCTTGATTGTCGTCGTCACCGTTCAGCTCTCGGCCAGGCGTCCATCGGCCGGCGACGAAGTTTCCTTCCCAGATGGAATCAATACCGGCTTGGGTCCGCGGGTCCCCATGGCTGGCGAACGTGATCACCATTCCAATTCCCGCAACCAGAAAGTCATCAGGCCCTGTCTGGATGATGAGCCCGCCGTGCGCGCCCGGAATCTCCGGTTCGATGTTTGCCCCGGTTGAAATGGGAGCTGGTTCTCGAAATTGAACCAGGAAGGTGTAGCCGCCGAGCGTGAATTGCTGCGGGGTAAGGTCGACAGCCCCCGCAAAGGAGGAAGGCGAGCGAATTCCAACCATGTCCCCGGTCCCCTGCTTAGCAAGAATGAATGGCGTCAACTCGTCGACGATTTTGTAGGCATGGGCCAGCGCTAATTGGTTCTGATCTTTCAGAAACTCCGGCGCGTAGACTGCATAGCCCACGGCGTTCAGCTGGCCATAGACATAAAAGGCATTCGCCCCCAGCTCCGCCGTGTTTGATCGGCCCGACTCCGGAATGAATAGAGGATTTCCCGGCTGCGTATATCGGCGGGTCCACTCCACGATATTGGGAAAGTAGAGGTCGGGTGCGAAGAAATCAATGGCTGGTGCCGCGGCGCGCCACACGTCAAACAGATGGGGCAGCGGGCCGCCGCTTGGATATTGCCCCGGCAATTTTCCAGGACGAGACAGGGCGGCATTGACATACATCGGCAGCGGGTAGGCTTGTTTACCGCGGGCCGCAACTTCGCCTGTGTAACGGGCCTCCGTCCACGCCGTGAACAATTCATCGGTCGCGGGGCCAGAGCCGAATGTGTCGCGCCAGTTGGCACCCACCTTGGCTCCGTGCGCCTCCCACGCCTGCTTGAGAGCAGGCTGAAGTGAACCGCGATTTGTAGTGAGATAGCTCGTGAGTTCGGGCGGTACGGGAGAGAGAAATGCAGCGATTGCGTCTGCGCTGTGATCGCGCGCCTCAGGAATCATGCCGACTTCGTTCTCCACCTGGACCATAATCACGGTGTGCTCTGCGGAATCGAACTCTTTCAGATGCCGCATCAGTGCAGCGAAAGCATTCGAATCAGCCGCCAGATTATTCGCGCTGAGGGCAGAAAGAATTTCTAGGCTGGTGCCGTCGGTACGCGCGGCGCGAGGGAAGCGTTGCTGATTTTCTTTCACCCAATCGGGAACGTAGCTGGACATGCTGTTCTTCCAGCTTCCAAACCAAAGCAGCGCCACCCGTACATGGTGTTGCCTGGCACCGCGGATTAGCCCATCGACAGTGGTGAAGTCAAACTTGCCTTCCTGAGGCTCGATCAGTCGCCAATACGCAGGAGCCAAAATTGTGTTGCAGTGCAAAGCGACAATTTTCGGCCAGACGGTTTCCATGTAAGAAAGGCTGGAGGCGGACGAGTTTTCTAACTCGCCCCCGCGCACCAGGAACGGCCTTCCGTCGACAATGATCTGGGTGGCGCCGTGATTGTGCGCCAGGTGTGGAAGCGAAGTTGATTGCTGCGCACGAATGATTCCACCCAACGCCAGCAGAAGGCTCGCCAACGTAAGCACTGCCCGGCGAATGGATTTTGGCTTCATGCACTCCTTCTGTCAGCGAGAATCCTAAGCGAAGTGATTGTGCGCGCTAATAGGCGTGAATCAACTCGACGCTGATGCCGCCGATGTTGTCCGTCTCCATATAGTCGTATTGGCCGGAATCTTTTTTGCCGACATCCCCCCACGCACCCGCTTGCCATACACCGTACCCGCGCTGCTTGTATGCAGCTACGGTCGCCGCCAAGTCGTCGACGGGCATTCCTATGTGCTGAATTCCCTCTCCGTGAAGTTTTAAATAATCCGCATAGATGTTGGCAGGAGTCGCGGGCGCAGAGATCCATTCCACCGCGAACTGCGGATTGTAGCGCTGAAATCCGACATCAAAGTAAAACCACAAAGGCTTGCCGCGATACCGCATGTCTTTGCGAGGGGTCGCATGTTCGATCGGGATCGATTGAAATCCAAG
Source organism: uncultured Acidobacteriota bacterium (assembly GCA_963737095.1). GTDB lineage: Bacteria > Acidobacteriota > Terriglobia > Terriglobales > Acidobacteriaceae > JAKAAZ01. Next base: position 198,599 of record CAVTRK010000005.1, on the reverse strand, counting down.
CTTCTGCCAGTACGCCGAAACAGGCGGGATGTCACGAAGAACGGCGCCGAAGTGCGACACCGTCGATTTGCCGGACGGAGGGACCGCGCCTGGCGAGTAGATGAGACCCAGCACATATTTCCCCTGCGGCTCTGTGTTGAAGTACGTGAAAGTGGCAGGCCGGCCATTCTCGTTCACGGTCAATTGCTGAAGCACGTCGACGCCCAGGCTGCGCATCCGTTGAATTTCTTTGTCCATCTCAGCTTTGCTGGAAACCTGGAAAACGAAGGAGAAAATGCCATCGCCGTGGCTGGAAAGAAAGGTGGTGAACGCATTGCTCTGCCCCTTATCGGGCTGAATAAAGTCCACCGTCAGATTACCGAGATGGCCGGTGACCCGCCGGACCTTGATGGTGACAGGCTTTCCACGATACTCGCCGGTGAACTGGATCTGGGTAGAGTCTTCGATGTCAGAAAGTCCGAGCGCCTTCCATGCTGCGCTTACGTGATTGACGTCTTGCACGATCCACGTGACATGGTTCATCGATTGATAGCATTTCGGCAATTCGGCAGCCGAACAGGTTATTGCAGAAAAAATAACGATGACAAAGCAGCGCAGCCATTTCATTTTTCGCTCCATTTTAGAATCTTCGCGTCATCTACAAACGGGTGACAATTGGAAGCTTGTGAGTGGTGTGTCGACGTTTCGTCGCCGGCTTCTCCACTGTTCCGCCTTCGGGCGTGATGATAACTTGCCGAGGATGTAATCGCAATTGTTCAGTGTCAAAGCTACTCGAATACACGGCTTATCAATGGTGAAAAGAATGAAACCCGCCTCAAGGGCGGGTCTCATTCTTGCGCTGAGTTTACAGGTAAAGCAAGCTGCCTTAGTGGGCGTTCTTAAGAATGTCTTCCGCAAAGTAATTGACGACGCGGGCCTGATCGCGCAGAGTTTCGTTATACGCACTCTGCAGCAGGCGGGAACGGCTGTCATGCAGCTGTTGACGGATCATCTGCTGCACCCGGGGATCGCTCAGGGGATGCTGTCCTGCCGGCTCAATCGCAATCAGCTTACAGATCATGTACGCAGCGGGCTGCTTGGATGTGCCTTGAATAATGGGGAGGACCGGAGTGATTTGGCCGGGCTGCAATTTGCTAATGGCAGCATAAATCTCTGGCTCGGACTTGAGTTGCGAAGCTGGGACAAAGCCCATGTCGCCTCCACTGGAGGTGGTCTCTGGAGCTTCGGAATAATTGATGGCTAGCTGCGCAAAATCCGCTCCCGTTTCCAGCTGGTTATGCAGTGCTTCAATCTTCTTGCGCGCTTCCTCGTCATTGCGCGCTTTACTGTTTTGCCGGTTTTCGACCCGCCCTGCAGGATTGGGAGTGACGACGATCTGTGCCAGGTGATATTGCGGCTCGATCAGGTTGAAGTCCGCTTTATGCAGATTGTAGAAGTTTGAAACATCGGCGTCGGTGATGTTGATCTTGGACTCGATCTCTTTATTCATCACTTTTTCCATGGTGAGATTCAGCCAGTAATCGCGGCGAATGTCTGCCATAGTGAGGCCCTTGGCTTTCAATTGCTCATTGAATTGTTGCTCCGTATAGGGAGCCTTCAGCTGTGCAATTTTCGCATCGACCTCTGCATCCGTGGCCACCAGGTGCAGCTTTTCGGCCTGTTGGCGGATTACTTCTTCGCCGATCCTCTGGTGCAGAATTTCCAGTCTCAACATTGCAGCTTCATCGGACGTGGGCTGTTGTTGTCTGGAACTCACCTGGTTCTGGTAGTACTTGTTGACCTCCGCTTCCGTGATCGGATGACCGTTCACGGTAGCCCAGACATCCGGACTCGGTGTACGCGTGCAGCCTGTGAGCGCGGCAAGAAAAAGCGCGCCAGCCATGGCGGCGGTTCCGATCTTGATGCATCGCTGGGCCATTCGTCCGGGCCCGCGAGAGAATTCAGCGGTATTGGGATTCGACAAAGTCTGCATGATGACGTTCAATCCGTTCTCCATTCACTTCGACCAAAACGAGGCCGACTACATTCTGCCTTGTTCCATTCACAATCGCTGCTCCCTTGCGGTCGCATCGCTTCAATCGTGACTGGCTCCGGGAATACGTCTCCCCTTGTTTTGCGCTGCTTGCCGGGTTCGCTTTGCTTCCGGCTGTTCCATGTTCCAACCGTCCTGAGGATTCGACGGTTTCTGATGCCCTTACCCTGCTACTCTCTCCGCTGCTATTTGCCCGGCGCAGCCGCAGGTGGAGTGGGTGTGGCCGGTGTTGAGTTGGTGTCCGCGGGCGGCACTTCTCCGACGTCACGAATGGCTCGATCAATAATAGTCCAAAGCATCGATTGCGAAATGGCTCCAGTGGCACGCTCGCCGTTCACGAACAGAGTCGGGGTCCCATCCACTCCCAGCGCATCACCCTGCTCCATGGAAGCGCGAATGACGGACTCATCCTGCTTCGAGATGCAAGCCTGCAGCTTTGCCATGTCAACATTGCCGCGTTTTCCTTCAGCCAAGGTTAGATCGTCCACCTTCTTCAGGCTCAGGGGCAGACTCTCTTGTCCGCGCGCGCCCGATATGTCATCGCTTTGCGTGTGCAGGGTGTCGACCAGCTTCCAATATCCCGTGGGACTCTGATCCGCCAGGCAATTGACGTTGACAGCGGCATGCATGGCCCAGGGATGGAGTTGAACCAGCGGAAAGTCTAGATAGATGTAGCGCACCATGTCGCCATAGTGCTGCTCGGTGCCCGGGTATAACACCTCGTTCATGCGCGCGCAGAACGGGCACTCCAGATCGTCGAAGTTGACAATCGTTACCTTCGCCTTGGGGTTGCCGCGGATGGGCCGTCCCAGCACATTGATCCCCGAACCAGGGGGCTTGGTCAAATCGAACTTCTCAAGACGCGCCAGCGTATTGTTGTCCTTCGAAATCAGGAACACCGTGGTCTTCTTCTGGGAACCATTGCTGAAAGTGACCGGCAACGTGTCAAATCCGCTGATGTCGCTCTTGCTGCGATCGCCTAACGTCAGGGTGTAGTCCGGGGGAACGTTGTACTGGGAACGGATCGTCAGCTTAATCTGTCGATCGAGCTTCGCCTGCAGGGCGTTGCTGGGTGGCGGAGTCTGCGCTCTGCAGCCCATTCCGGCAACCAGGATAAAAGCGAATAAAAAACGAGATATGCGCAACGAGTTCCTCAAGCGATGAATATAGCTTCATTATCACACGCAGAGCCCTGTTGTCGCCGCGGCTGAGGCTGATCAATGGGGTCATTTCGTAGATTCTGGCTGGGTCAAAAAAAGCGCGCACTTCACCCATCGTTGGGTGCGGGTGGTTCGAGTTATTTTGCAACGATGGCGACAATTGTGAAGTTCTCATGTTTCCCATCCGGATACATCAGCTGCCATTCCTGATCCACCATGTACGGAAGTTTGCTCTTATCCTTGATCAACTGCCCGGAATATTCTCCAGGTTTCAGCACGCCATTTTTCGCAGCTCCCGCCTCCATCCAATAGGTTTGGCCTTGAATGGTAGCTTCGATTTGGAGCACGTTGATCGAAGCCACATCTCCCTTAAAGCCAGTGGCCTGAGGAATCAGGCGCGATTGCAGCACTCGTATCTGGACGGTGGCATTCGACTGTGCCAGAGCCTCCAAGGCAAAGGCCGGCAGAGATAGGAGACTCGCGAATATCAGAGCTTTCTGAAGCCAAGTCATCATAAATCCTCTTCTATAATTTCGGGACGATTCTACGCCATGAGGGGCAGCCGGGCGAGTTCCATGACGAGGCGGCTGGGGCATTCAATCAAATTCAGAAGAGGCGCTGTGCTCGCACCAGGCTGCCGACGGCGGCCACACCGGAAAGGGTCAGATTAAAGGTGGTCGAGGTTTCATTGCGGATGGTTCCAAGCGCGAAACGCTGCACCTCCACCGTCAGACCGCAGCAATTACGGTTGTAGGTGGCCTGGATGCCCCCGTACTCGAGCGCCCGACCTTCCAGCGAAAGATTTGCTTTGGCCGCCGCACTGAAACCCGGTTTCGTGATGGCTCCGTACCCAAGCAGAGCCTGCATCTGGTTGTAGTTCACAACGTTGACGGGCTGGCTTGGGGGCTCCGGGGTTTCGCCGACCGCATTCAACAGGGAATGTCCAAGTCCAGAAAAGAAATTGCCATGACGGTAGTCCGCGAAGATGTTGCTGGCCGCCCATCGGCCGGCTTTGGTATCGTAATCGGCCGCCCACTCCAGATCGGTGTTAGAACTGGGCGCAACACGCAGCCTGGAAACGATGGGTGAGACATCTCGTGGCGCTGTGATGTAATCGACGCCGCTAAAGTCGAGCGTAGTCGTAAATATATTCCGGCGTCCGGAAATCACCGCGTTGCCAAAGCTTGGATCGATAAAGTATTTTTGTCCGACAAACCAGGAAAGCCATTGTCGGGAGACCTCTCCGCAGTCATGATTCGGCCGCTCTGCCGGGTCCGTGACGGCACCATTTTTCTCGCACGGCGCGGGTTGTAATTGCTGCAGAAAAAGTCGCTGCGTCAGTCCGTATTCCACCTCATTGGTGTCGCTATAAATATCGGTGGCATCGAAGCGGGGAATCTGGTTGAAGTTGTTGACGCCGGCGACATAGCGATAGTTAATTTCGGGCTCGATGGTATGGCGAAGTTTCACGCCGAAATGATTCGCCAGGTAAGGCCCGTCGAAATCGCGCTCCAGCACGGGAGGCAAAATTTGCAGATCAGCTTCAAAGGCAGTGCGCTGGATCGCGGGATCCATCGCGGTGGGAACCGCATCCTCGCCCGACAACGTGTCGCCTGGAGGAGGAGGTTCGTTTGCCGGCACCGGACCGAGCACCTGGCTGTGCGAATAACCGGTTTCTCTCACAGCGAGCGTCGGGCGGAAAGTCCATCCACCTGAAATCCACGGCATGGTCACATGCGGAAACAGATCGAGCCTGCCAACGTGGTGGGATTGATAATACGGTTCTGAACGAGTCAGAAATCCAAAGCTGCCTTCGCCGCCTGCCTGAACTCCAGAGAATCCTAGCTCGTGATCAACAGCGTCAAACTGAATGCGCGGCAGATGAAAAATTCGTATCTCATCGCCCGGGGTGTCGCTGGCGAACTTCTCATAGCGTTCAGTATCGAAGCTGCTGGCGAAGCCATCTTTTTCGTGCGTCACAAATCCCCAGGACTTAACTTCCGACGCCACCGCCAGGCTGTAATTCTCCGAGAAAACCTGGCGATAGACGTACGAGCTCAGATACTCCGCGTTGACGACCACACGCGTATAGGGGGTGGTATCGCGGCGCGCCGTGATAATGGTGTCCTGGCCGCCCTGGTTGACGTAATTGGGCGCCAGACCGCGGTCTTCTACGCCGTTGTAACGTCCATGCACAAAGGTCTTGCCTTCTCCGCGATAGCGAAACTCCGCATTCTGTTCCCAGCCACGCAGCGAATAATATTGAAAGCCCACAAGCAGATCGGCGCTGCGATTGATAACCCAGTAATATTGTTCGCCAATCACGGTCCCTTTGATGGAGGATCCAACTTCCAGTGACGGAATCAGGAAACCGGACTGCCGAGCGGCGGTGTCGACACCATGTGTGACATACGGCAAAAACAGAATGGGTATATTTCGTGCGCGAAAATTCGCATTTTTTGCTTTCGCGGTGCCATTGTCGACAGTGATTCGTGGAGCGAGAATTCGCCAATCAGGCTTGGGCAGACGACAGGAGGTCATGCTGCCGTCGATCAGTTCGTAGTCTTCCGGACCTTTTTTGATCAACTCCTTCGCGGTGATGAGGAACGGATTTGTCGAGGTGTAGAGGCTTCTGTTGCTGCTTGGGGCCAGCCCCAAAAGCGAAGGTACAAACGAGTTGTTGGCAGAGGGCGCGCGGATCACGCCGACGGAGCCGATCACATCGAAGAAATGACCGGTCTGTTGATTCAGGTTAATGCTGCCGTGGTCGGCAGCAAAGTCTTCGTTGTCGGGGCCTCCCGTCACCTGCAGATGACCCTCAGCGTCAATCTGCCCGGTCGCCGTGTTGTAGGTGGCGTGGTCCGCGAGGACGACGTAGTTTTCATAATCAATTTCAACCTCGCCGCGTAGTTCGTAGGTGTCACCGCGCCGTTCCTGCTGGCGTGCATGGATGGTGACTGGCACGCCGGTGGGTGGAGCCGGGATCGGTTCCGCAATTGGAATCTTTGACGTCGCAGACTGGGGGGCATCTGGAAGGTTTTCGTCCGACGAGAGTGGCTCTGATTTCTGGCTGGAAGTCGCAGATGTGCCGCCATCCCTCTGCACATCGGAAGACTGAATCAAATGAATTCGAGAATGAAACGGCGGGAGCCGCATGGCCAATGCCTGCGCATTCGTTCGCACCTGACAAAACGCGAGCAGCATGGTACAGATACAAACACGGGTTCTCATGGGCCGGAACACTTTCAGTGTAAACGTTCCTGCAGCGATGAAAGTTGTAGCCGATACTTTCTGACCCGCCGCTCTGGCTCCGCACAAGCCGCGTTGAACGGTGAGCTCGCATTGCATGCGGTTCGCGAGCCGCAGCGTGGCTACTCCGGGGTCTCCTTCACAGGCCAAATTGGAAAGCGTTTTAGCCATAAGGCAGAACTGCTCTCCAGCTGCGCAGAATTTTTGTGAGGAAGGAAATTCACAGAGCTAAACTTTTTTGTGGAAATTGCACTATTAATGGGGCTATATAATAAAGATCGAGGGTGAGTCCAGCATTGTCCGCGCCACAGTCGGCATCAGTCCCTCAGCAGCAATTGTTGAGTGACGATTGGAAACAGGAGATTACGGAGCGTCTCGATCGGTATCGAGCGCACCGCCCGCAAACAGCGGCCAATCCCTCGTCGCCGCCCAGAGATACTTCTGATTCTCGAGCCACCAAAATCGCTCGCGCGGTCGCATCGCGATACGCATCCGCTCCTACATACAGTGAATTGATTGCGGCAGAGACGGCACGGGCTGAGGCTTCGTTAGCGGAACAGCGCGCGCAACAAGTTGAGGAAGCAGACGCTGCCGGAAATTTATTTCAGGATGTTGAAGAGGAAATAGCTGCTACGTATTCGCTCTCAAACATCGACGCAGCTGGAATAGAGCCTGCCGATAACAAGTCGACACAATCGATGGGTCCGGGTACTCCGGTTATGCCGCAATTTGCCGAGCGTAATCGAGAAATGCGATTGCACCAGGCGCAGCCCGAACCGGAGCCGACACTGGAAGATCTGCTGGCCTCGGCGCTGATTGAACCTCGAGCCATGCTGCCCTCGAAACTCATTGAGTTTCCCCGCGAGCTCATCTCGCCGCGGCGCGCTCGTCCCCATCTGCCGGAAGATCCCACCCGCACACAAGCGTCTGCCTACCCCGAAGAGTCGCAGGCGCAGCTTCGCATCTTTGAGGTACAGCCGGAAGTTGAAGGTCAGATAGAAAGTGAATCGGCGACTCCGGCGACATTGCAGCCAACTGCGGCACAGGCTGCCCGGGCCCAGCGGAAGGCCATTGAAGAGTTCGTAGCAGGTGTACAGAACAGCGTGTCCGCGGCCATCAGTGCCGAGATGGCGGAGAAAGCAGAGGCCGACGCCGGCGCACGTCCGGCGACCGGGGCTGCGAAACATGAACCCGTCAAGCAAACGGCGGTGCAACGTCCGGTGATCTCCGCTACGCCGACGCGCCCAACGAGTGTAGCGTCAAGCGGTACGGTCACATCCAAGTCCACGCGTGCGATTGCTTCCGCAGCCACCAGCAAGACGACCGCATCGACTAACTTTCGCGGATTGGAGTGGGCCTCGATCTCACTCGACAAGGAACCGGCGGCGTACACCCGCAAAACACAACCGGCCGCGTCGGAATATGTACCGTTCATGGTTGACCCTGCTTCGATCGATCGCCGGGTTATGGCCTTTGCCGTCGACTTCGCCGCAGTCACTGCCGGATTTTTGGGATTTCTAGTGGTCTTCGTCGCCTCCACTCCGCACCTCCCGACTGGACTCACGGCGGCAGCGTTAGCGGGCGCTGTGTATCTCGCGCTGTGGGTGCTGTATCAAATGCTCTTCTTCTCTCTTAGCGGCGCCACCGCGGGCATGTTGTACGCCCACATCGCCCTGTGCACCTTCGACGATCAGAACCCAACTCGATCCGCGCTGCAACGCCGGCTGATCGCATGGTGGGTCGCTCTTCTACCGGTGGGGATCGGATTCCTGTGGTGTTTTGTCGACGAGGACAATCTCTGCTGGCACGACCGCATCACCCGCACCTACCAACGCGAATATTAACGTCCGCATCCTTCCGCGAACCTGCATCGACTCGCCTGCCGCAATGCTGTTAGATTTCTGATGACGGCAAATTGAGGGTTTTCGTGGGCTCCTACGATTATTGTTCTGAACGTTTCGATTTTGCCCGCAGGTTATCTCGGCGGTCGCTGGCCGCGATTCTCGTGTTGGCGGTAGCGCCTTGTACAGCAGCCGTCTCTCTGGCGCAGTCTGCGAATGTATTTCCTGACACCTCATGGGTGGCCACCTGGGGAGCGGCGATGATGGCCACGCGGGCCGGGCACGCCCCGGAATTTAGCGGTCAGACATTGCGGCAGATTGTGCATGTCAGCGCTGGGGGCACGCAGACGCGAGTTTGGTTTTCGAATCGCTTTGGAACAGAACCGCTCCGTATTGGCTCCGCGCATGTCGCTTTACGAACGATCGACGACGCAATCGACGGGAACTCCGATCACGCACTGACTTTTAATGGCGACGCGTCGGTCAGCATTCCTCCCGGTGCGACCCTCGTGAGTGACCCGGTTGCCATGGAAGTTCCGGCTTTCGCGAATCTTGCGATCAGCTGCTATTTTCCTAATCACACCGCGGCCAAGACGCAGCACGGGTTGGCGAATCAGACTGGCTACCGAGCCGGCGGAAATCAAACCACCGCGGTCAGCCTTACCGACAGGGCGAAGCCGATCGAGTCATGGTTCTTTCTGACCGGGGTGGATGTAATGGCTCCTGGCGATTCGGCAGTGGTGACGTTAGGCGACTCGATTACCGATGGCGCGCGGTCAACGCCCGATACCAACCATCGCTGGCCGGATGACCTGGCAGTACGTCTGGCCCGGGATGCTGACGCGAAGGCAGCCGGTGTTGTTGGTGTGGCGAATGTAGGGATCAGCGGCAATCGAGTGTTGCTGGACGGCACCGGGCCCAATGCGTTAGCCCGCTTCAACCGCGACGTTCTGGCTCGCAGCGGCGTCCGCGATTTGATTGTGCTGGAGAGTATCAACGATATTGCGCGCTACGCAGACCATCACCAGCCCTACGGCGATCTGGAGCAGCGACTGGAAGCAGCGTTTGCGGAGATGGCGAGGCAGGCGCATCAGCATGGCATCCGAATTTTCGCGGCCACGCTGACACCCTATCAAGGTTGCGGCTGCTTCACAGCAGAAGGCGAAGCTGTTCGCGATGGATTGAATCACTGGATTCGCACCAGCAAGGCTCTCGATGGCTATGTCGACTTCGATAAAGCAACGCAGGATCCGCAGCATCCCTTGCAATATTTGCCGCAATACGATTCTGGGGATCACGTCCATCCCAGCGATGCCGGCTACCAGGTGATGGCGAATGCAATCGATCTTCGAATGTTGACGAAGCCTGTCGACTCGCAGGGAACCGAACATTGAAGACCATCACCGCAAGAGTATTCTGGACGCCGGGGGATACCCTGATCGTGCGTTCTCTGCAGCAGCAAGATGTATCCACACTGAAAACTCGAGGAGCACAATGAATTCCTTTCCATCTTCTTTCGGTCTTGAAGGGCGTGCTAGCCGCGCCTCGCATAATCTGACTGCCAGTTTTGCGGCCTTGGCGATGGCAGCTTTCATGCTGATTGTTCCCAATTCTTACGCCGCGGGCCCGACCGCGCACTCGCCCTGGGTGGCGACCTGGGGGGCGGCGATGGTGGCGACCGATCCTGGAAGCGCGCCAGATTTCACAGGTCAAACTTTGCGCGAGATTGTGCACAGTAGCGTTGCCGGCCAGCAAGCGCGCGTCTGGCTATCCAACCGCTTCGGTACCGAGCCGCTGCATATTGGCGCGGCTCACATCGCGTTGAGTGCCAGCGAAAGCTTCGGCACCAATGCCGATGGAACTCCGAATCAAAGCGGCATCCAGGCGGGCACGGATCGTGCGCTGACTTTCAACGGCATGGACACTGTCGTCATTCCGCCGGGAGCGGAAGTGGTCAGCGATCCGGTCGCGGTGAACATTCCGGCTCTGACGGATATTGCCATCAGCCTGTATTTTCCTGACCGCACCATGGCGTCGACGGAGCACTCTGACTCCAATCAGATTTCGTACGCAGCCAACGGCAACCTGGTGAGCGCAGCCAATCTGGGCGGCCAATCCTGGGAGAGCAAGCCCTGGTATGTAGTTTCCGGCGTGGATGTCGAGGCGCCCGGAGACGCAGCCGTGGTTGCCTTTGGCGATTCGATTACCGACGGCGCCTACGCCACCGAGAATCAAAATCATCGCTGGCCGGACTATCTTGCGTCACGTCTTGCGGCCGATCCGGGCACGAAAAAATCCGGCGTACTGGGAGTTGTGAATGTCGGCATCGGCGGCAATCGCGTTCTGCTGGATGGCTATGGCCCGAACGCGGTGTCGCGCATTAATCCGGATTTGATTGCGCGCAGTGGGGCTCGCTACGTCATCATCCTGGAGAGCATCAATGACATCGGCCGGTTCACCAGTGATCATCAACCTTACGGAGATTTAGCGCAGCGACTGGAGGCAGGCATCGCGCAAATCGCCGCGCAGGCGCATCAACACGGCATCAAGGTGATTGGCGCAACACTGACGCCGTACGAGGGTTGCGGATACTATTCCGAGGCCGGCAACCAGGTTCGCAATGCGGTGAATCAGTGGATTCGCACCAGCACCATCTTCGACGGCGTCGCCGACTTCGATAAAGCTGTGCGCGATCCGGAAAACCCGCAGCACTTCGCGGCACAGTATGATTCCGGCGACCATCTGCATCCCAAAGATGCCGGCTATCAGGCGATGGCGGCTGCCATCGATCTGAGTTTGTTTGCGAAAAAGAAGTAATCGCGCAGCGGCGTGACGGATATATCTATTTAGAAATTAAAAGTCCAATCTGAAACTCCGGTCTGTTGCACGCTCAGGCGCAGGTTGCCACGGCGACAGATCGGGTCCGCTAGTTTTCTCCTCAACACACAGAGCGCATCTCATCGACCGCAGTCTGGAGGAGTTTCTTTGGCTTGCGGCGGGGGCACGCATGTTACCAACGTGCTGATCCAACCAGAAAAATATCCCACTGGGAACAGATTCCGTGCAGTATTAAGGTCAACTATCCTTTTCTGACGAAACGTGCGTCGAGATTGGCCTGAGACTGTAGCCCTCGTCCGCATGGGGAACAACTCAGCGCTGATGCGACTGGTGCGGTGTAGCGCATGATGCGAGCGGAAAACCCGGGACTGCTTCAACAGGCGGATCTCTACAGTCTGGCGTCCAAACCCGAGCTTGCGATAGAACTGTGCCCGCAAGTCATCGAGGCTCCCGCAGCCGTCCGTTCACGCTCGGGATCCACGCGCATGCTATTCGCGCTTTGCGCTGTAAGCCTGCTTGCCCAGTGTGTGCTGATCGTCGTGAACCCGCAGGCCATGGTCGCATTCAATCTGCTTATTGCACTGGAATTTTCGTGTGCAGCTGCGGGTTGTCTTCGATTCGCGTCGGCGCAAAATACCGAAACGCGTGTGCTGTGGATTTTAGTCGCCTGCGGATTTCTTCTCTCGGTTGCAGGTCAAATCGAGGACACTTGCGACCTGCTCGCGAAGATAGCGCCTTCGACGGCAACCATGGCGGATTTCTTTTTTCTGAGCTATGGGATCCCGGTTCTTCTTGCGATTTCCTTTACGGACGATGAAGCCGACCTGAGGAAGTTGTTCTGGCTGGATGGAGCCCAGGCGCTGGTTGCTGTCGTGCTGATTTATTTCCAGATTTTCACCATCCTTCCATCGCACGGTCACGCGACTGCCATTTCCACGACATCGTTGATGTATGTCTACAACGCCGAGAATCTTATTCTCGCCGGGGCCGTCACCTTGCGCCTGCTAGGAAGTCGAGCTGAGCCCAAGCGCCGCTTCTATATCGGTCTGTCCATTTATCTCTGGTCCTACGCGGTAGTGGCCGGCATTATGGGATACCTCGAACTGGCGCAGAACATCGCACAAGGGTGGCAGGACGTGCTCTGGGGGCTGCCTTGTCTCCTGTTGCTGGCAGCTCTGTCTTTCTGGCCGCGCGGATTGGCGCACGGTAACGAAAGCCATGAGGACACAAATCGTTCCATCCCACTTTTGCTGGATAACTTGAGCCCAGTCTTATTCACACTTGTGATCGCGATCATGGGAGCCAGAATCGCGCCTGCCTACCCATGGCTCGGTTTCGCATCCATCACCATTGCGGTTGCCCTGTATGGGTTGCGAGCCGCATTGTTGCAGAGCAAGTATCTACGGTCGCAGCATGCCCTGGCGAGTAGCAGTCATGCCCTGGTGGACGCCGTCGACCGCCTAAGAGACATATCCATCCACGACGGACTGACGGGAATCTACAATCGACGGCACTTCGATGAGGTGCTGCTGGCGGAATGGAAGCGCTCCATCCGAACGCAGAAGCCTCTGTCGTTGCTTCTGATTGATGTGGACCACTTTAAAAAATTAAATGATCGCTATGGGCATCCCGAGGGAGATGAGTGCTTGAAAAAGATCGCCCAGCAGTTGTCGACAATACTGCGCCGATCCAGCGACATCCTGGCACGCTACGGCGGAGAGGAATTTGCCGCAATCCTGCCAGAGACGAGTAAGGAGAGCGCGCGACTGATCGCTGATGCGATGCGCCTTTCTATTGAGGAAATCAAGATCAAGAATGAAGGCGCAAAGGCGACCGGGGTGGTTACGGTCAGCATCGGAGTTTGCAGCGAGAATGCGACCCTGAGCCGTCCAGTGGATGAGTTGCTGAGCGCGGCGGATGCCGCACTCTATCGCGCAAAAAAGCAAGGACGAAACCGCGTTCAGTTTGCATAAGCCTGGCGCCCATCCCTGGCCTTAGGTTTTTGCCGCCTGGGTCGCGGCGATCGCAGCACCGGTCACGGCCAGGTCATCGCTCATGGGAACTATCTCCAGTGTGTAGTTCTGCAGCGGGCTCATGGTCACCATCTGCTGCAAATAATGTTGCAGCAATTTCATGTCGAGGAAGTGCACATTGAAGCCGGTGTAGTAGAAGCGTCCAGGCCCTTCCATGTGAATGGAATTTGCAGTGGCTGCGGCGAGTCCGCGATGCCATAGACGCACAAACTCCCGGCAACGCGCATCCCCTTGTTTCGCATGGGCAAAAACTTCTTCCGGTTCCATATCCAGGAATCGCAGTCGCATGGCGCGATGGCCCATGATGCCTTCCAGGTGTCCGCGGCCGCCGCAGCCGCAATAATTTTCGGTCGAGTCGAGCGTGACCACACAATGACCGCCCTCCCAGATTCCGGGCGCGTACGGGTAGCGTCCGAATCCAATGCCGTAACCCAGCGCCCACAGGCGGATGAAATGACCGAGCCGATCGTGTTTTGCGGCCACTCCCGCGGCAATCGCATCGGCGTCGTTCAAAACGGTGACCGGCGCGACAATTCCCGCTTCCGCAAGCGCGCGATGCATTTTTTCAGCGATGCGAGTTCCTTTCAACTGCGCCAGGTTCGGTGCGTCTTCCACTACGCCATCGCGCACAATTCCAGGCAGCGCCAGTCCCACGGCTTCAATGGGTCCGCAGTCACCCACAGCGCGGACCGCCTGCTCGCGAACCAACTCGATGAGGCTATCGAGAGGCGTATCCAGCAGCGAATCTGTTTCCTCCGCGTCGCCAGGAAAATGAAACAGGCGCGAACAGGGCTTTTCACTTTCAATCACACCAGTGACGATGCGGCCCATCAAATGGATTCCAAGACTTTTTCCCATAACTCAGATCTCCTCAACCGTCTTGCTCAGGCGGTTCAGACCGTTGAAGGCCGCCGCTTTGTAGCATTCCGCCAGGGTCGGATAGTTGAAGACAGTGTCAACAAAATAGTCGATGGTCGCGTTCAGCGCCATGACAGCCTGGCCGATGTGGACCAGTTCGCTGGCGCCTTCGCCGATAATGTGCACGCCCAGCAGATGTCGTGTCTCGCGGTGAAAGATCAGCTTCAGTCGGCCAGTGGTGTCGCCGCGAATCTGGCCGCGCGCAATTTCGCGGTAGTATGCGACACCCACTTCATACGGCGCATCTTCCTCCGTTAACTGCTCTTCTGTTTTGCCGATGAAAGAGATTTCAGGGATCGTATAAATCCCGTACGGATAATATTTGGGATTCGACATCACGCATTCGTCGCCAAAGATGCGTGCGGCGGCAATGCGCCCCTGCTCCATGGAAACTGATGCCAGCGCCGGGAAGCCGATCACATCTCCCGCGGCAAAAATGTTGGGCACCTTGGTGCGATAGTTTTCGTCGACGCTGATGCGGCCTCGTGAATCCGCATCCAATCCGGCGGCGGCCAGGTTCAGGTCGTCCACATTTCCCTGACGGCCGACCGCATATAAAAGCGCGCCGGCGGAAATTCTTTTCTTGCTCTCCGTGTTGGCCACCACGGTACCGTCAGGCAGTTCTTCGACGCTGTCCACTTCCTCATTCAGTCTCATGGTGACGCGGCTGTCGCGCAGATGATAACTGAGGGCTTCGACGATTTCCTGATCGGCAAACTCCAGCAGCTTGGGCCTTTTTTCAATCAGGATGACGCGCACACCCAGCACCGCGAACATGCAGGTGTATTCGACACCGATGACCCCGCCGCCGACGACGATCAATGTTTTCGGCAGATCGGGCATAAACAGAACCTGATCGCTGTTGATAATGTTGCGGCCGTTCAGCGGAACTTTGGGATTCGTGGCAGGACGTGACCCCACGGCGATGAGAGTGTTGCGGCTTTCGTACACGCTGGAGCCGCGCGAATTGGTCACGCGAATGTGCGTCGCATCTTCGAAACTCGCGGTCCCGGTGAGCACCTCGACGTTATTGCGCGACAGCTGCGCTTCGGTTACGTCGACTTCCGTTTTAATGACGTGCTGCACGCGGAAGGCAAGATCAGCCATCGTGATCTTGTCTTTAACGCGGTAATTCATTCCATAAATGGAGCGATAGTTGTAACCGGAAAGGTGAAGCACGCCCTCTCGAAACGTCTTGCTCGGGATGGTGCCGGTGTTGACGCTGACCCCACCGACAAATTCGCGCTGCTCGACTACCGCAACACGCTTCCCCAGTTTGGCGGCTGAAATTGCCGCCCGCTGCCCGGAAGGGCCAGACCCGAGGACCAGCAGATCAAATATTTCCATCGTTCCTTTCCATCATTCCATTCCGCTCGTCCATTTTATTCTTTGCAGTTTCCCGGATGCCGGTGATTGCTCCCTCACGCCACTGAGTGGCTGGGCGCCAAGCTCGCGCATCGCATTTTCGACACTACCACAACAGAGTGAATTCAATTGTCAATCGCTGTCGGCCTACACTGGCTACACTGATTGGACGCGGCCCGGAGGGGAATTGCTGTACGCCATCACAGATCGTCGACTCTATGCGGAGAAGAAAGCCGATGCGCTGGCGCGATTGGTGGAATTGTCCGCAGTCTGGGCGGCAAACGGCGTTTCCTTCATTCAGTTGCGAGAAAAAGATCTGAGCGCCCGCGAGCAAGTTGAGCTGGCACGCGCGGTGACGCGTGCGGTTCATTCCGCAAGCAGTCAGACGAACGCCGCGAAAATCCTGGTGAACTCCCGAGTCGATGTCGCGCTGGCCGCCGGTGTGGATGGTGTCCATCTCCCCTCGGGCGGGGATGCACTGACTCCGCAAGAAATCCGCAATATCTTCGCCGCTGCGGGAACTTTGCAGCCACCCGTCGTCAGCATCTCCTGCCACACGGTAGATGAAGTGAAAGAGGCGCGTCAGCAGTCGCCGCATTGCATTCTGTTTGCTCCGGTATATGAGAAGGTGATCCGAGACCATGCAATCGCTGCTGGCGAAAAACAGAATCCTGATAACGCACAGCTTCTTCCAGGCACAGGATTAAAGCTGCTGGCAGAAGCTTGTCGCGCCGCAGCACCAGTGCCAGTGTTCGCGCTCGGAGGAGTGACAGCGGAAAACGGACCCGACTGCATGCGTGCCGGTGCTGCCGGAATCGCTGCGATTCGCCTCATGCAGCAAGAGCCTTCGGCGTGGAAACATTTGGCTATGACCACAATCGGCCGTTGCGATTGATCATAATTTCATACATTCATGCGCTTACGGGACAACGGTGTGAACGTCTCACCAATCTGACAGATCATCGAGTTTCATCCGGAGAGCGACGGTGGTGGAGTGAAGACGCCGGATGATACGCTGACAATCAATCTACAGGCGCGCACGGTCAGCTAGTGGAGACGAGGTTGCGGCACGGCGAACTCATGTTGGGTTGAGCGCGACGAGGTCATCGCAAACTCGCCGATCCGGGGATGTCAGCGAGACACGGCATCGAACGGCAGAAAGATCGAGGTCACAGTCGGCGGGGAGATGGTGGACCGCAGACTGCCTATGTTCTCGATTATCCGCGGCCGGCTGTAACTAAAATGCTCATCCTGATGTCTTATGAGTGCAGGTCCGTTGCTTTGGTTCAGGAAAGGATCCACCATGAGACCACTTGCGAGACGCGGCACAATTCTCACCGTTCTGATCAGCTTCGCTTTCTCCGTGGGATGTCGCGCGGCGAAGGCGCCCATTCCTGCGCCGACTGTCGATGCGCCGCTGGCGAAACAGTCCGGACAGGAAACGGCAGTCTTGGCCGGTGGATGTTTCTGGGGCACGCAAACCGTTTTTGAGCGCGTGAAAGGTGTGACGGCCACAACGGTAGGCTACGCGGGCGGGTCCGCTTCCACCGCAACCTACAGTCAGGTCACCCAGGAAAATACAGGCCACGCAGAATCGGTGCAGGTGGTGTATGACCCATCGAAGATCACATATGGCACGCTGCTGCGAATCTTTTTCTCGGTCGCGCACGATCCGACGGAGCTGAATCGTCAGGGACCGGATGTCGGGTCTTCGTATCGGTCCGTGATTTTTTACATGAATCCGGAGCAGGAGCGCATTGCCAAGGCGTACATCGCGCAACTCGACGCGGCAAAGGTGTTCCGCAAACCAATCGTCACCCAGGTGGTGCCATTGCACGGCTTTTACAAAGCTGAGGCCTACCATCAGGATTATGCGCTGCACAATCCGAACAATCCGTACATCGAGATCTGCGATCGGCCCAAGATTGGCGAGTTGAAAAAGCAATTTCCCGACTTGTTTCAAAATTATGAAGGCAAATAGCCGGTCCTTGCGATGTTTGATTCGCCCGTGATGGACCGACACGCGCGATTCATCTCTCGGCTCGAGTGAGCTTCACTGTGCAAGATTATTACCTGAAAGCGCAGATTTTTGCGCACCAGCATTCGATGTGCTGAAGTCGCGCATTCATTGGGAATTTCGCTTCTCATTTTCCATTCCAAGAGGCTACACTGAAGTCCCCCAAAAAGATTTGCATTCGCATTTAAGGGGGAAATGTCCGTGAGGAAAAAGTTATTTCTTGGAGATGGAAATTGTTGGGAAGCTCTCCGCGTTGTGGGTACATGCGGGGTAAAACGCTTCGCGCTCACAGCCTGCATGGCGATTGCGTTTTGCTTCTTCGGTGCTGCAAACGCAAATGCCGCCGCCCCGGCCGCGACAATCAATTGCACTAACGGGCATACCCCGAATATGACGGTCGAGATTTACAACAACTCGACAAGTCACAACATTTATCCGGTGCTGTTTGCCGGTGCACCCAGTGTTACAGATACCTGGATGCAAGCCTGCTTCCAACTCACCGATGGCCAGCTCGCTGCCAATCCGTATCCACGAGCCACGCAATATCGCATGTACATCAATTGCTGCGCCAGCGGAGAAAACGGTATTCCTCCCGGCGGTTCGGTGAGGATCACGCTGCCCTTATATTCACCGTTGGTCGGCACCATCAAGCCCACGCAATCTGGTCAACTGATTGACTGGTGGCAGGGCGGAGGCATCAACTTCTATAAAGGCCCGTCATCCGCCACCACGCCACCCACGGTGTTGCAGCAACACTGGAATGGCGATCAAAATGGGAACGAAGTCACACCGACCAATAATCCGCCCACTTGCGGCGGCGGCTGCAAACTGCATTTCTTCAAAGCGCCGGCTTCCATTCCAAACAACGATCCGCAGCAGCTGGCCGAATACACGTTAGGGGCGCAACCGATTAATCCAGATCACACTAAGCCCGGCCAGCCGGCGCGTCTTTGGGTGCAGGATAACGTGGACTACGATGTTTCCTACGTGAATTACGTCTACATGCCAGCGGTGATGGAACCATTTGGCAACCCGCTGATCGGTTACATTGGCTCGCCGGAAACGATTACCAATTTCAGTGGGGCCATCGCGAAATGGTATGCCTCGCCTCTCGGCGCCGACTGGCCGCTCTACAAGAACGGTGCCGGCAAGGCTGAGGCAGGGAAGATCCCTTCGGCTCTGGAGATTTTTCTGAATTCTGCCGCATTCGATAACACGAATGTGTTTCTACCCGCGCCTGTGCAGTCGAAGCCGATTGTTGCAATGACGAAGGAATGGCAAACCTGCGTGAATCAGAACGGCGGCGACGCGATCTGTCCGCTGATTCGCTCTGTCACGGCCCTGCTGAATTCCAACTACGACCACTACTACGACGTCGGAACTCTGGACCGGAAAAAGTGGAAGGATGTGTGGGGCTGCACTGGCACTCCAGTGGTGAAGACCGAGAAGTTATTCCTGGCGCATCTTTATGGGTGGACTCCGTTCCTGGAGGGCTGCACAAACACGGCGGCGAACCAGCTTTACAACACGCCCGGATTCGCCGATCCCAAAAAGCCTGTGAACTATGAAGTGGTGAAGGCCGACTTCGACCAACTGCAGTATTGGGTGAATGTTTTGAAGGGTGACTATGGAAAATTCGACCCGTACGTAGCGCTGGTGCATGGGCCGGATTATCTGAATGCGCCTTACACCTACGCCTATTCTGTCGATGATGCGGTGGGCAACATGCAGACCGACGGCACTGGCCTGATCCTGGCGGTGGGTGGTACGGAGAACCTGCCGAACCCAGACCATGCAACTCCCAACGTCAATTTCCCGTTTGGATATTCGTCGTCTTATGCCGGCGGAATCCATTTCGCACAATACGGTCGCTGCACGACGACACCCGATACGCCGACGGTTTCGTATTTCACCAGCTTCGCAGTGCCGGAAGGAATTGCCGGTACCAAGAGCAGCATTCTGGAATGCACGAATTCAATGAAGGATAGTAAGGGACGGGTGTATGTTTTCAAACTCAAGGGGCTGCCGGATAAATTCCCATTGAATCCGTTTCCCACACCGCAGGAGCGACAGACGGTCAACAGCCAGTTGATCGACTGCACGGGTAACACCGGCCAGGTGCTGAACTGGTGTCACGATATCTATCCATACCAGCAGATCAATGCGAATGATCCGCGGGCTACCGTGAACTTTTACGTGGTGATGGGAGCGCCGCCACCGCTCAACTAAACCGCATCAACGCTCGTCTCAGACAGCCGTCGCGTGAAGTTTGCGCGACGGCTGCCGGTGGGATTGTATAAAGGTCAGATGAGAACGCACGCCGTGTCATCTGATACGCAGAATTTTCCTGGACAGTCTCGTCGATTTGCGACGCTGGTTTGTGTGCTGGCCTTGTTTGTCGCCGGCGCGCTTTCGTTGCATGCGCAGCAGAGCCAGCAGAAGTTTGCGAACCTGGGCCAGTGCAAGCTGGAAAACGGCCAGGTGATTCAGGATTGCCGCATCGGCTATCGCACCTTCGGCAAGTTGAACGCAGCGGGCGATAATGCGGTGCTGATGCCCACCTCACTGCATGGAAATACTGCGGAGTTGACGCCGCTGTTTGGAGATGGCAGTTCGCCGCTGCACCTGGTGGATACCACGCGCTTTTTCGGGATTGCGGTGGATGCGTTCGGCAACGGCGTTTCTTCATCGCCCTCAAACAGCACAGCACAACCTGGAACGAAGTTCCCCAATTTCACGCTGCGTGATTGTGTGCAGGCGCAGTATCGGCTTGCGACTGAGGTGCTCCACCTGAAGCATCTGCATGCGGTGACCGGGATCTCGATGGGTGGGGAGCAGACGTTTGTTTGGGCTGTGATGTTTCCAAAGTATTTTGATCTGGCAGTGCCGATTCTGGGAACGCCGCGCGAGACTACTTTCGACCTGCTGACAAAACAGATTCAGATGGAGGCGATCCAGTCGGCTCCCGGCTATGACGATGGCAACTACACGACCGAGCCGGATTTGCGGCTGGCAAATCTGATTGACTCGCTGGTGACGACCACGCCGAAGTATCGGAATGAGTTGACGCCGCGGGACAAGGCGGCTGCGTACATCCACCGGGCAGAGAACTCTGACCATGCGGATGCGAATGACAGGTTGTGGCAACTGGATGCGGTACGGCACCTGGATTTGATTGGGGATCGGACGATTGCCGAAGCGGCGCATGCGGCCAGCCTGCATTTCCTGGTGATCGTGAACAAGTACGATCACACGGTGAACCCGCAGCCGGCGCTGGATTGGGCGGCTGCGATTGGCGCTCCGACGTATGTGTCCCAGGTAAATTGCGGCCACTCGATGATGAGCTGCGATGCGGCGGCCGTCTCCAGTCGGGTGCGGGCTTTTCTGGCGGCGGGAAAGTTGACGGAGGTCTGAAGTTAGGTGAGCGCGGCTGGCGGGGCGGTATTTTGGGATTTAGGGCTGGCTAATTGAAGGATTGTGCGGCCTGATTGAAGGATTGTGCAAGCCAATTGAAGGATTGTGCGGTCTAATTGAAGTATTGTGCAGAGGCTATTTCGATCCCGCAACGAGGCAACTCGTTGTTTACAAAAGATTGCTGAGGCCCAGGCGGGCTTTTTCACCGCGAAACAGGCGAAAAAAGCCGGATTTTCCGAAAGCAGCCACACCTACAACGTTCAAGAGGGCCACTGGGCGCGCGAGTTCCGGGGGATTTACCGGCTCGCATCGTTTCCGGCGGTGCTGCGGCCGGAGCTGGTGCGCTGGCATTTGTGGTCCATGGACCGGGCGGGGCGGGCACAGGGTGTCTATAGTCATTCTACCGCTTTGGGTATCTATATTGCGCCAGAGACGACGCCGGATTTGCCTGCAGTGCTGGAGATGACGGTGCCGAAGGGGTTTCGACGGAGGGGCGCGACGCCGGAGGGTCTGACGCTCCACTTTGCCGACCTGCCGGAGAGCGACATTGTGACGCGGAAGGGATATCGGCTGACGACGCCGCTGCGGACGCTTCTGGACCTGGCGGCGGCGGATACGATGCCTCGCGCAGAGTTGTCGAAGGCGCTGCTGGGGATTCTGGAGCGGGGTCTGATCACACGCGAGCAGGCCGAAGGCGCGAGGATTCCGGAGGCGGCGCAGCTGCAACTGGAGGCGCTGCTGGGGTGGACGAAGCGGTGAGTGGAAGAAGAGAGAACTCTGCAATTGCGGGTATACACATAAATGTTAGATTCTTACACATAGAGGAATTGCCATGCGGACGAACATCGAACTTGACGATGCGTTGGTCGAGCGTGCCATGCGAAGCAGCGGCGCCCGTACCAAGCGGGCGGTAGTGGAAGCTGCGTTGCAGTTGCTGGTGAAGACGCATGAGCAAACCGCAATCCGCAGGCTCCGCGGCAAGGTGGAGTGGGAGGGGAACCTGAATGAGTCCCGTGTGGGCCGGGTGCGGGAGTAGTTTGCGGACATGACCATCGTGGATACGACGGTGTGGATCGATTACCTGCGAGGCGCCGCGAATCCGCATACGGATTGGCTGGATAGAGAGCTGAACCGTCAGCGCCTTGGATTGACCGATCTAATCCTGTGCGAGATTTTGCAGGGAATCGTTGGAGACCCCACGTTCACGCGAGTGCGGCGCGATCTGTCCAGATTCGAGGTATTCGACAGCGGAGGAGAGGCGCTGGCGGTGGCAGCCGCGCGGAACTATCGCTCCCTTCGATCCAGCGGGCACACGGTGCGCAAGACCATCGACTGCCTGATCGCAACCTTCTGTCTAACGGAGAGGCATTCCCTTCTTCACCGCGACCACGATTTTGACCCGTTTGAGAAATATCTTGGGCTGCGGGTTGTTCACCCGTAGTGGATTTTGGAGCGAGGTCTGATGATGCGTGCGACTATGTACAACCCGGCAAGTCCCGGTGAACTGCTGCGAGAGTTCATGGGAAATCATTCTGCGACGGAATTGGCGGAACATATCGGCGTTGCCCGAGCCACGATCTCACGCATTCTGAATGGCCGCACCGCCGTCACCATGGACCTGAGCATTCGTCTGGGCGAGGCTTTTTCTCTGTCGCCGGATTTCTTCTCGAAGGCGCAATTGCAGCGGGATTTGTGGGAAGCTTCGCAGCGGAAGCGACGGAAGATTAAACCGCTAGCAGTGTAGGGGGCCTCGAATTGTTCTTCCCACTTCAAGCCCAAGGGCGGCCTTGAATGCCTCATCCGCCGTGGAGCAATCTGTACACTGGAGCCTAGATGAGCGCCACGCCCTTGGTCCACGGATCGCTTGCGGAAATTGACGAAAATAAGCTCGTTGACCGCATTGTCACCGACATACTGTGGGGCCCCGAATTCTTTCAGCTCTACGGGATGCCGGCTGGAATGATAAATCGCCAATGCGTGCAATTGCATAGCGCACCTGGCAGTCCTAAGGGCGACATCGACGTTCTCTTTTGCGATCCAGACCTACCACAGCAAGCGGTCGCTTACCAGATAAAGAGAGTCAAATGTGGAATCAACCACCTTCGCGATGGAACATTCAGCAAACTGCGGGAGTTTAAGAAACTTAGCCAACAAGCGAACCTCGTTGCCCGGATGGGATTCTGGCAGGTATACGCCTACGCCATCGTGGTAGTGGATGCTCGAGAACAGAATGCAGCGGAGCAGAATGCGGCGAGAATCACTTTTGAAGGTTTGTCATCCGAAATGCGGCGCAGACTGGAAACCGCTGTTTCCTCCGCAACCCAACTTTTTGATGCACGAGTTGGAATCGGAGTAATGGACTTCGTCCAAACGATGGACACCGCACCGTTTACGGTCGGCACTCACGGGCTCCATGTTCGTCGGTTCTCAGAACCAACAGAGCAGAACAAAGAGCTGACCGATTGGGTGGCTCGTATCTTATCGATTTGAAACCGGCGTGTGCTTCACATTTCGATCCCGAAATGTGGGATGTTGTCGAGGAGGGTTGAACCGCCTGTTGATACCGGACCAAGTCTTTCGCCATGGGAACATGCTAGGAACCCATGTCTCGGAAGCGTGACGTGGGTGTCCGAATTCTCACTCCCACTCAAGCCAAAGGAAAGTCATCTTTACCTAAGTTGATATCTATGCTGAAGGGCTTCTTTTTCTGTTTAACCTCGGTGAAGGTCGCGACGATTGTGCGTGATTGGCCCGGAGGAAGCGGCATGTCTTCGTCTGTTTGGGAGTTAGATTCGCGGAACAACGATAATAACCGCTCTCGTTGGGGTTTTAAGAATCTGGAGCAGTTATGACATTTCCGATGGCATTTACGAATTCAGGGCCTCCTGACCGGAGTTGTCATCGTCGTTGTCGCCGTTCCTGAAATGTTGGTTTGATTGCCGTAGGTGTCGCTGTTGCGTCTACTGTGGTGTGGTATGTGGGTGGTTCGTACGTTAGGGAGTCTGGGACGAAGTGCTCTCCCCCTGCGTCGCCAGCTGCCGAGCAGCTTGCATTGAGTCGGTTCGATATTGGTGTAACCCGGTCTTGGACAATTGTGACGAAACTAGTTGGGATCGAAAGCGGCATTACTGAATTGTTTTTGTTTGCGATCTCGACGTTGTAATACTGGTGCCGCGATACCTGAGCAATGCAACTGACCTCATAGCGGGCATTGGAGAGTGTCGGATACTCAACGTCGTCCATTTGATGGGATTGGTAGGTTTTCGGGTTGGAAACTTCGATGACTGGTCGGTCGAATCGCTTCTCGGACCAAAGGTTAGAAATTAGCAGAAATAAAAGGCACGCAAAACATAGCTTCTTCATGGATTGCTCTCCAAAGTCCATAAGGGTTGCTAAGGAGACCATAGACGGAGCCTGCGTGTTTATCAATGGGCCAGTCGCCATGCAGCCGTCAAACGAGACGCTTCGACTAGCTCAGGGCAGGCTATGGGGCGCGCTCACAAGGACTCAGGAATAAGGCTCAAGTGGGCGCGGGGCGGGTACTATAATCCCGGCATGATGGCGATACAGACACCCTCCGCGGCTGTGACTATCCGGCGCGCAAAGCCGGAGGACGCTGAGCTGTGCGGGCACATCTGCTACAAGGCATTTCACAAGATCAATTCGGATCATAATTTCCCGCCGGAAATGCCTGCGCCGGAGATGGGCGTGGGTGTGCTGCAGATGATGTTTTCTCACCCGTCGTTCTACTGTGTGGTCGCCGAAATGGGAGGGGCGATCGTCGGCAGCAATTGTCTGGATGAGCGGTCGTCCATCGTCGGAATCGGTCCGATCACGATTGATCCCGCGGTGCAGAACGCGGGTACAGGGAGACGTCTGATGCAGGCGGTACTGGATCGGGCGGCGGAACGGGGCGCGCCCGGCATCCGTTTGCTGCAATCCACGTTTCATACTCGTTCTCTGTCGCTCTATGCGAAGCTCGGCTTCGAGGTTCGCGAATTGCTGTGCGTGATGCAAGGCGCGCCGATGAAGATCTCCATCGAAGGCTGCACGGTTCGTCCCGCGGGTGATGCGGACGCTGCGGCGTGCGATCGGCTGTGCGCCGCGGTGCATGGATTTACCCGCTCGGGAGAGGTCGCCGACGCAATTCGCGAGGGAGACGCCAGAGTGGTTGAACGCGACGGACGCGTGGTGGGATACACCACCGGGCTGGGATATTTCGGTCATTCTGTGGGCGAATGCAACCGGGACTTAATGGCGCTGATTGGTGCGGCGGAGGGATTCGGCGGACCGGGATTGCTGGTTCCTGCTCGCAACACGGCGTTGTTTCGCTGGTGTTTGGAAAACGGATCTGCGGGTTGTGCAGCCCTGCACCCTGATGACGATGGGACTCTATAACGAACCTGCGGGGGCGTGGATACCTTCGATTTCGATGTAGTGCCTTCACTGGGCTTGTTTTGATTTCAGTCCTTATATTTCAGTCCTTATGTCGTCGCCGAATTTGACGCACTCCTGTGTGCGCCTTAGTCTCGATGTTGAGGGCTGCGGCGGAATTGGCTGGCGTGCGGCTCGAATTTCTCACTCGCCTGGAGGCATCGCGATGAAGTTCCTCGTTGCCGATCTTGAGCGGCAGGCCATCGATTTTGATGAATCTCTTGCTCCGGGAAGCATTGATTTTGTGGACGATATGCAGCAGGTGGGGATATTGCACACCCAAGGCCACGTCGATTTGCTGAAAGAGCATCGCGGCACCAACGACATCGTCGATGACATTCGAATCCGGGGCAAGCTGGACACCCGCATGGAAGTGGCGTGTGCGCGCTGCCTGGACCCGGTTTCGCAGCCGATTGAGGCCAGTTTTGACCTGATTTTTCGTCCCGCGGGGGCGGATCTGGACAATACGGACCGCGCGATTTCCACATCGGAGACCGAAATCGGCTACTATGAAGGAGACGGTTTATTGCTTGAAGATGTGCTGCGCGAGCAGATCCTTCTGGCGCTTCCAGCCAAGAACCTTTGCCGCGAAGACTGCAAAGGGCTTTGCAAGGAGTGTGGCCGGAACCGGAATACGGATCCCTGCGACTGCGTGACCACTTCGACCGATCCGCGCTGGGAGCAGCTGAAGGCATTGCAGCCGCAGATAGTTCGCAGCCAGGACAAGCCATAATTCTATAAAGTTTGTTGCACCCGCCTTCGAGAAACTCTCACCGGAATAGCGCCTGAATGGCGTGCGAACGAGCGAGAGGGACAAGCGGCGGGGAAAGGGAATTTCCATGCCGAATCCGAAACGACGCCACTCCAAACAACGCACCGCCAAGCGGCGTTCGCACGATTTTCTTACCACGCAGTCGCTCTCTGAATGTCCGAATTGTCATGAGCGCAAGCTGCCGCACCAGGCGTGCCCGAAATGCGGCACCTATAAAGGACGCAACGTCCTGGCCATTGCGACAAAGGAAGAAAAGAGCTAGCCGCCTCCCTCCATGCTGATTGACATCGCGCTTGACGCCATGGGTTCCGACAAGTCGCCAGAGCCGGAAATTCGCGGCGCAATCTTGGCGTGTCGGCTGCTAGAGGTGCGGGTTCATCTGGTAGGGCCGGAGCGCACGCTTCGACCGCTGCTGGCGAAGCAGATGCGTCGCGCCGGGGAACGTCATCTTCCTATAAAAATTGTTCAGGCCAGTGAAGCCATTGGCATGGACGAAAAAGCTGTGCAGGCGGTGAGGGCCAAGCGCGATTCGTCAATGCGCGTGGGTCTGAAGCTGGTGCGCGAAGGTGTTGCTGCCGGCTTTATGACGGCAGGCAATACGGGCGCGGCCATGGCGACAGCGAAGATGGTGCTGGGCACGCTGCCGGGCGTGGATCGTCCCGCGCTGGTAGCGGTGTTGCCGACCAGTACGGGAAAGCCTTGCCTGCTGCTGGATGTAGGTGCCAACGTCGATTGCAAGCCGAAAAATCTGGAGCAGTTTGCGGTGATGGGCGAGATGTATGCCCGCGCCGTGCTGAAGGTGGAGCGCCCGCGCGTAGGGCTGCTTTCAATTGGCGAAGAAGAAGGCAAAGGCAATGAGCTGACGCGGGAGAGCTTTCCCCTGCTGCAAAAGCTGCCGATGAATTTTCTTGGCAACGTGGAAGGCCGCGACATTTTTAATGGCCAGGCCGATGTGGTGGTCTGCGATGGATTCATCGGCAACGTAGCGCTGAAGACGTCTGAAGGACTGGTGCGGCTGGTGCGGGAATCGCTGCGGGAGTCATTGACTTCGACGGTGACGGCGCAGGTGGGAGCATTGCTGTCGCGCAAGGCGTTCAACCATTTCAAGCGGCGCTTTGATCAGTCGGAATACGGCGGCGCTCCTCTGCTGGGTGTGCGCGGGGTGTGCATTGTGGGACATGGCTCCTCGACGGATCGTGCCATTATGAATGGGATTCGAGTGGCGGCGGAGTTTGCCCAGGCCAACGTGAATGCGCATATCGAGCAGGGTCTGCTGGCTTTGAACGGCGCACCGGCGGAATAAATACGACTTATGAGTACGACCACAAATCCAAACACAACTATTGCATTTCTTTTTCCGGGGCAGGGATCGCAGGCCGTCGGGATGGGCCGCGAACTGTACGACGCATTTCAAGTGGCGCGCGAGGTGTTTCAAGAAGCCGACGAGGCGCTGGGATTTGCTATTTCGCGGCTGTGTTTTAACGGGCCGGAAGAAGAGTTGCGGCTGACGGAGAATACGCAGCCGGCAATTTTGACGGTTTCCGTTGCGGCGTTGCGGGTGCTGGCGGAGCGCGGCGTGAGAAGCCATTTCGCAGCCGGACATTCGCTGGGAGAATATTCCGCGCAGGTAGCTGCAGGAACGCTGTCGTTTGCGGATGCGGTGCGGACGGTGCGGAATCGCGGACGGTATATGCAGGAAGCCGTGCCGGAAGGCGTGGGCGCGATGGCGGCAATTCTCGGCATGACGTCGGATGACGTGATCGGCGCGTGTGCGGAGGCGGCCAAGGAATCGGGCGGTGTGGTTGCGGCGGCCAACTTGAATGCTCCCGAGCAGACTGTGATTTCCGGAGCAGCGGCGGCGGTGGAATTGGCTTCCGCGAAGTGTAAAGAGCGTGGCGCGAAACGCGCAATTCCGTTAAAGGTGAGTGCGCCGTTCCATTGCGCGTTGATGCAGCCGGCACAGGATCGGCTGGCGAAAGATCTGGAAGCGACGGCGTTTCATGAACCGAAGTTGAGTGTGGTCACGAACGTGGATGCGGCCTGGGTCGGGACCAGCAATGGCGCGCGCGATGCACTGATTCGCCAGGTGACCGGGGCGGTGCGCTGGGTGGAGTGTGAACGGCAATTGATGGCTGCCGATGTGACACACTTTGTGGAAGTGGGTCCGGGCAGGGTGCTGTCTGGCCTGATGCGGACACTGGATTCTACGCGGACCTGCCTGAATGTGGAGAACGTGGCGAGTCTGGACAAAACGCTGGCCGCGCTGGAAAATAATCCCGGTTGAGCCGGAGGAGATGGCAATGACGCCAGCGGAGCGGAACGTGCGAGCCAACATGCGGACCGGCAGAAGAATCGCTGCATCCATGCTGCCCGCTCTGTGTGGAATTTTGATCTTCTGCTGCATGCCTGGTACGGGTTCCGCCAAGAAAGCCGAGAGAACTGTAACCGCGGCCAACGGAAAACCTGTTCGCAAGGTGTACGTGGATGGCGGCACGCCCTTGATGACGAATGCCGCAAGCGCACGGCTGGATCAAGATACTTGCCTGACAGTTGTTTCCAGCCCGAAACAGGCTGACGCCATTTTGGAAGTGGGAATATCTCTCCCCAATGTCGGCGGCGATTCCGGTGGGGGACCGGATGTATTTGGTTCGCAGCCGAAGACACAGACACTGGGAAACGCTCACAGCAGTCCTAAACGCAGTGCCTCTGCTACCTGTAGCGACGGCAAAGGTAAAACCGTAGCCTGCACCTCTTCCTACAGCGTGCAGGGAGGCGATGCGCCGGAGCAGCCTGCTGCCGACTGGACGCAGGGCATCTCTCCCAACTACACAGTTTCGCTGGCGCCGTCAGAAGACAGCACGCAGGATTTGTGGGATCCGGACGGGCGCGAAAAACATCTGTCGTGGAGCGATCAGTTGCGCCAGGCTGTGGGATGTCCGGTGTGTCCTGGGGAAGAATTTAATCCGAAGCGCGACAAGATGACCTATCGACAGTGGATGCAGGCGAAATGCCCGAACCTATTGAAGTCGGCAGCGGAATAAGGGCACGCGCGAATCAAGCGGTTCTCCTATTGGCGTAGAGGGATGAAAAAATACCCGTCATCCTGAGTGAAGCGAAGGATCTCTGTAGTTCCGAGGAAAGCCAATGCGTGGATTCTTCGCTACGCTCAGAATGACGGGCGCTCTCTCAATAGCAATAGCAGCTAGTAGAATTGCGCCAGGCCTACGATTGACGCGTGTTAGATTGACGCTTATCGCCTGAGCCGAAGAGTTCTTCCACTTTGCGGTGGCGGAAGGCAAAGATACTTTCTACATTGCGCCGCACAGAAAAAGCGTGCACCATTCGACCCACAATGCCAAACGGCAGCGCATATTCCACGCGATCGTGCAGCAGGGTTCCGCCATCGACGGCCGTAAAACGATGAGTGTGATGCCACAACTTATACGGCCCTTGCAGCTGCAGGTCCTCAAATACATGGGGCGGCTGCCATGCCTTGATTTCGGTTCGCCACCGCATGGGAATGCCGTGCCAATGCAGCCGGTAGTCGATCAACGTGCCGGGAAACATCTGAATCGGCTGCTGCGTCAGGATTTGAAATCGCAACCACGCGGGAGTGAGCAACTCCAGATTTCCAGCGTCGGAAAAGAAATCAAATACTTTGTCGAGGGAAGCAGGAACCCACTGCTCGCGCTCCAGAACATAGGGCTTACTCATGATTGCGACCCGGATTCAAATGGCGCAGGTGCGATGCGAGTTTGCGTGAGCATTTCAGTGAGAGGCATTTTCTAGATTTGCACCAGGACATCGTCTCCCTGCAGGCGCAGCGGATAGGTTGTAGCTTTCGCGGCTGGGGAATGCGAGGCTTCGCCGCTGGCCAGATCAAATTCCCACTGATGCCAGGGGCAGACGATCTTTCCATGTTCAATGGTCCCTTCGGCGAGCGGGCCGCCGCGATGGGGGCAGACATTATCGAGCGCCAGCGGAGTTCCTTTCAGGGTGGCCACGCATAAAGTGTGACCTTGAACAGGAAATTCCTTTGCTTCGGCTTCCGCTGGAAGCTCCTGCCGACCACATAATCTGACCCACTCACTCATTTGGGGACACCATCACTTGAAAGGTTCGATGCAATCGGCGGACGCGTGGATTCGTGCAATTTGCCTGCAGCTGTCGATCAAGGAGGCAATATGTGCGCCGCTCGCCGTGGCGCTGCACTGAGTTGAACTCGGAAAGTTCACAGTTCCGTAGAGGATAGTTTCTTTTTCTTCCACCCTAGCCACAAAGGACGCGGCCAGGATGGGGCACCCAATCTCTATACCATCCCTGAAAATACTTTATCCCTGGAATGCGGCCATGATTGTGCCGCCCAGAATAATCAGCACCCACCAGCCAATGATAACGATGGCTGCGCTGCTGCGCTTGACGCGAGCCACGATGGAACAGCCAATGGTCAACAGCACCACCACCCATATGGTGAAGATGTCGACCGACGAAAACAATGTACGAACCCACAGCGGAACATCGGAGGACAGGAACCAGCCGACATTGGTGCCCACAGGATTGTTCATGTCGAACTGCTCCGCGCTTACGCCGGCGAAGATTGCAATTGCCGCCAGTAAGAACTTGATGAAGAAGGGCATTCCGGCATAGAACCATACCGCCAGATACTCCTTATAGCTGGCCTTGGCGCCCAGTCCGAAATTAAAGGTCAGCATCAGAATGCCGGCACAGATCACGGCGAAGATCAGCCCAACGAGGGGATAGAGGTAGCTGACGATCCGGGTAAAGGAGGCAATTCTATGGATGACCTGGTCTCGCTGGGCCTCCGGCAAATTGCTCATGTTCTGTTGCGCCTGGGCGTTGCGGTTCATATTCGCTTGCGCGACTTGGTCGAAACCAATCTTGCGATCGATGGAACCAGCAAACGCGAGGCTGACCAGAATGCTGAGTAGAAAGGGGAGCCACCAACTGGCATTTCTGCGAATGTCGGTGAAGGTTTTTGTCGGCGCAACAAAGGTATCGACGACGCGTTCCACCTGACTGAGGCCGCCAGATTCTCCAGGCTGCTGCATCGCTGCTTCCATGGCTGACATGTGCTTTCCTCGTTTCTAAAAACCAGGCTGAAATCCTTGGGCACCAGTCTAGCTGGAGTAGGCTTAAAAGCGCAGATATTTTTTGAGATAAAGTTTTCAGAGGCAAGCAGATGCACCGCTGTTTGCGAGCCGTTGCGCAGGCAAGGCCGTGCCCAGGCGGGGGCAAACAAGGAGAACTGGAATGATGAACTGGCAGCGCCGATGTGCGAGGATTGTCGTATTTTTTAGCCTGGTTGCGGGCCTTCCGGCGTTCTCAGCCGCGAAACACCAGCCACACACCTTCGTGGCCGGCCATGGGGAATTTCTAATGGATGGGAAACCGTTCCAGATTATTTCTGGTTCCATCCACTATGAGCGGATTCCGCGGGCTTACTGGCGCGACCGCCTGCGCATGGCCAAGGCGATGGGTTTGAACTCGATCACAACCTATGTGTTCTGGAATTGGCATGAGCCGAAACGCGGCGTCTACGATTTTTCCGGCAACAGAGATGTTGCGGAATTTGTCCGCGAGGCGCAGCAGGAGGGACTTTACGTTCTGTTGCGGCCAGGTCCGTATTCCTGCGCGGAATGGGACTTCGGTGGATTTCCGGCGTGGCTGCTGAAAGATCCGAACATGGTGGTGCGGTCGAGAGACCCCCAATTTCTGGCCGCTGCGCGGGCGTGGCTGATGCAGCTGGGTAAGCAATTAGCGCCGCTGCAGATTGGTAACGGCGGACCCATTATCGGGGTGCAGGTGGAAAACGAATATGGCTCCTATGGCAAGGACCACGCGTATATGGAGGACATCCACCATATGCTGGTCGATGCGGGATTTACCAAGGCGCAACTGTATACAGCGGACGGAGCGGATGAGATTCCCAACGGTTCGCTGCCGGAGCTGCCGGCGGTGATCAACTTTGGGCCGGGAAACGCGCAGACCGATTTTGCAAAGTTGAAGCAGTTGCGTCCCAACGGCCCCATGATGACCGGGGAATATTGGGATGGATGGTTCGACCACTGGGGCGCGCCTCACACTGCTGATACCGCTGACCAGCAAGCCAAGGATCTGGACTGGATGTTGCGGCAGGGATATTCGGTGAGCTTGTACATGTTCCACGGAGGAACGAGTTTTGGCTGGATGAACGGAGCGAACTCCGACGGCAAAACGTATGAGCCGGATGTGACCAGCTACGACTACAACTCGCCTCTGGATGAAAGCGGTCACCCGACGCCGAAGTATTATCGTTTCCGCGACATCATTGCGAAGGACACTGGAATCACGCCGCCGCCTGTTCCGGCGGTGCCGCCGACAATGACGTTGCCCGCAATTTCTCTCAGCGAGGGAGTTTCGCTGTGGAAGTCGCTTCCGGCTCCCAGGCATTCTGAACGGCCGGTCTCCATGGAAGCTTTGGGACAGGCGTACGGATACATTTTGTATCGCATCCAGGTGAATGGCCCCGTCGACGATACTTTGACCTTCGACACGGTGCATGACTATGCGCAAATCTATGTGGATGGCAAGCTTGTCGGCACGCTCGATCGTCGGCTGGGGCAATATCAACTGCCGCTGCACCTAACCGCCGCTCATTCGCAGTTGGACGTTTTGGTCGAGAACACGGGCCGGGTGAATTTTGGTCACTCGCTGCCGGCGGAACGTGCCGGGCTGGTGGGCAGGGTGAAGCTGGGGCAAACGGTTCTGGAGGGATGGGACATCTACCCGTTGCCGATGTTGAAGCCGGGCGAGATGGCGTATAGCAAGCAGCCATGTAGCGGGGCGTGCTTTTACCGGGCCAGCTTCAACGTGACCACGCCGAAGGACACGTTTCTGGATACCAGCTCCCTGACGAAAGGCGAGGTATGGCTGAATGGCCGTGCCCTGGGACGCTTCTGGAACATTGGTCCGCAGAAGACGCTGTACATCCCCGCGCCGTGGTTGAAAGCGGGCAAAAACGAAGTGGTCGTGTTTGACCTGGATGGAAAGCCTGACCGGAAAATCGAGGGGCTCGATCATCCGATTCTGCATGCGACCGTGGCGGGAAATCCGGTGAAGTAACTTTCACGAAATTGAAATGAAACTTCGTTCGCGGACGGTACGTCGAAAGCCTATGGGCTGGAGTTGCCGAGAAGTTCCTGTTGGTGTCAGACTAGAACCATCGCGAAGCTCACTCGCAGGAACGATTGAAATATATGTGAGATCTTCATAGGCTGGCCCGATTCGCGTGCAGTTGTTTCCGACGAACCACGCGAGACGCTCGATGTGCCGCACGCTCCTTCTTCATCCGAAATCAGGAGAAACAAATGTCAGACTCGAAGTTTCCTCCGCAGGCAAACGAACCCACGTCCGCATCGCCGCAGAGTGTTGATGCTGCGGAGTCCAAGCAGCCCCAGGATCGTCCAGCAGCCAAGGGAATTACGCGGCGCGGGTTTCTAAAAGGCGCTGGGGTGGCTGCCGCCGGTACCGCTTTGCTGGAAGGCGCGCAGGTTTTCACTCGTGAAGCGGCCGCTGCCACCCGCGGTGAGCACCAGGGGGTGAAGGAATTTGGGCCCGGCGCGGTGCCCATGACTCTGAACGTGAACGGCAAGGAACAAACCGTCCAGTTGGAGCCACGCACTACTCTCGCCGATGCCTTGCGCGTCCATATGGGCCTGACCGGTACCAAAGTGGTGTGCGACCGCGGATCATGTTCCGGCTGTACGGTTTTGCTGGATCACATGCCGGTGAACAGTTGCATGACGCTGGCGGTGGACGCCATTGGACACAAGGTGACAACGATTGAGGGTTTGTCGGCGAGTCATGGATCCGCCGATTCGGCGGCAATGCATCCCGTGCAGGCAGCCTTCATCAAGCATGACGCGATGCAGTGCGGTTTCTGCACTCCTGGCATGGTGATGACGTGCTCCGCCCTGTTGAAGAAAAATCCCAATCCATCGGAAGACGATGTGCGACAAGCGACGGCAGGCAATTTGTGCCGCTGCGGCACCTATCCAAGAATCTTTGCGGCCACACTGGAAGCTGCGGGCGTCTCCGGCAAAGAAACCATCCGTAACGCGTAGGAGAGAACATGGCGAAGAGAAGATCTGATTCGGCAGCGGATGCAACCACAGGCCCGATGAAAACTGTCACGATGCCGTATGGAGTTCCGAATTACACGCTGCATGACATCCAGCGTGAGGTCCCCGCATCGGAGCCGCCGGTTCTGCCCATCAACGCGGACCTGCAGTACATCGGGAAATCTCCCACGCGCTGGGATGCGCATGCCAAGGTGAGTGGAGGCGGGCGCTATACCGCCGATGTGCAACTGCCGGGGATGTTGTACGCGGCCATGGTGACGTCAAATCTACCCCACGCCAAAATTGTTTCCATCGACACCTCCTCAGCCAGCAAATTTCCTGGCGTAAAGGGTGTGTACGTGATTCAGCATATTTTGGGTGAGGCGGTTTTGCGCAATCCATCCCTGGACACGGGCAACTATCCCATCGTGCGTTATGCCGGTCAGCCGATCGCGGCGGTCGCGGCAACCCATCCGCACATTGCGGAAGAGGCAGCAAAGTTGGTGAAGGTGCAATACGACGCCAAGCCGTTCGTGGTGGATATGGAGATGGCGCGTCAAGCCGATGCTCCGCCGGTTTTTCCCGGACCCGCAGACGAAGCAGGTTCCGCAGGTGGCGGCGGCGGACCCCATGATGTTCCGCAGAAGGGCAATGTACACGGGCCATCCGTGAACAAGCGCGGCGACGCGGAGCAGGGATTTAAAGACGCGGATTTCATCGTGGAATCGAAATACATCACCCAGGTGCAGGTGCACAATGCACTGGAGACGCATGGCGTAGTGGCTGACTGGAAGCCGAACATGCTGACGGTATGGGCTTCGACCCAGGGCACTGCCAGCGTGCGCGATGAGCTGGCGGATTACTTCAAAATTCCCAAGTCGCAGATTCGGGTGATCACGGAATATGTGGGCGGAGGGTTTGGCGCGAAGTTTGGCGCCGGCAATGAGGGAGTTGTGGCCGCCATTCTGTCGAAGCAAACCGGTGCGCCGGTGCGGCTGATGTGCGATCGCAAAGGGGAGCAGCTTTCTGTCGGCAATCGTCCCAGTTCCGACCAGACGCTGAAGATCGGCGCTAAGAAGGATGGCACCCTGACCGCCATTCAGCTGATCAGCTTTGGCACGGCGGGATGCGGGACGGGTGCGGGCTGCGCGGGTCCGGCGACCAACTTATATGAATCGGCATCTTTGCACACGGAAGAAAACGACGTGTTCATCAATGCCGGCCCTGCAGCTGCGTTCCGCGCTCCGGGACATCCCCAGGGAGCGTTCGCGCTGGAGCAAACCATCGATGAGATGGCTGAAAAGCTGAACATGGAGCCGCTGGAGTTTCGCGAGAAGATCGATGCCAACCCGGTTCGCCGCGTAGAGCGCCAGATCGTGCGTGAGAGTGCGATCTGGAAATCGCGCAATCCCAAAGCCAATGCCGATCCCGGACCCATCAAGCGGGGTGTCGGTCTTTCGCAGTCGGTGTGGTATCGATTCATCGATATGGATTCCGCTGCGGAAGTCCGCGTGCATCGCGACGGATCGGTGGAAGTTCTTTCTGCTGTGCAGGACATTGGTACCGGGATCAAGACGGTGATGGCGCAGATTCTTGCGGAGCAGTTTGGCGTGCCGCCGGAGCAGGTGTCGGTAAAAATCGGCGATACAAATTATCCGATTGGTCCAAACTCGGGTGGCAGCGTGACGACGGCCTCCCTGACTCCTGCGGTGCGGGATGCGGCGTGGCAAGCTTCGCAGAAGTTTCTTGCCAGCATTGCTCCTGCATTGGGCACGACGCCGGATGACCTGGTGCTGACCAAAGGCGAAGTGAGCAGTAAGAGTGGACACATGCAGCCCATCAGCTTCCGTCGGGCCGCCGCAAAAATGGATACCGGAGAGGTGTCTGCACAAGCGCGGCGCGTTCCCGACTACGACAAGAAGCATTACGACACTTACGGTGGGGTCGACGTGGCGGAGATCGAGGTCGATACGGAAATGGGCATCATCCACGTGAAGAAATTTTTCGCTGTGCATGATTGCGGTCGTCCCATGAATCCCTCGCAGGTCATCAACCAGATCAATGGCGGCCTGATCCAGGGAACTTCATATGCGCTCTACGAAAATCGATTGCTCGATCCAACCTATGGCCTGATGGTGAACGCGAATCTGGATCAATACAAAATCGCCGGGTCGCGCGATATTCCCGAGCTGCACGTGCAGCTGGTCGAGTCTTACATCGGGCAAAGTTCGACCGATGCTTCGGGCATTGGCGAAGCGGCAGGCATCATCTCTGCGGCCGCGGCTATCGGCAACGCGTTCTACAACGCCACTGGAGTTCGCATTCGCAGCACACCCATGACACCCTCGGTGGTGCTGGAGACTCTGAGCAAGGCCCCGCAAAGGAGTAACGCATGAACCAGTTCGTACTCGCAGACTGCACCACAGAGAGCGGCGCGCTGGCGCAATTGAGCCAGAATGCGAAGGATGGAATTGTTGTGAAGGCCGGCGGAGTCGATCTGCTGGATCGCATGAAGGAAGGCCTGGAGACGCCGAACAAGCTGGTGAATATTCGCAACATCTCCTCACTGCGCGGTATTCGCGAGACGCCGGAGGGCTTGCACATTGGCCCTTTGACGACGCTGGCGGAAATCAGCGACCATCCGCTGATCCAGTCGCAGTACACAATTTTTTCCGATGCGTGCGGCAACGCGGCCACGCCACACATCCGCAACATGGCGACACTGGGCGGAAATCTTTTGCAGGAAAATCGCTGCTGGTATTTTCGCTCGAAGGATTTTCAATGCCTGCGCAAAGGAAAAGAAATTTGCTTCGCGTTCGGCGGACTGAATCAATATCACTCCATCATGGATTACGGTAGCTGTCCGGCTGTCGCGCCTTCATCGGCTGCGGTAGGTTTGCTGGGGTTGAACGCGAAGGTGGAGTTGACCAGTGCGAAGCGCGGCAAGCGAGTGGTGGGCATCAAGGAGCTGTACGTGCTTCCTGACGCGAACCCGACAAAGTTCAACGTGGTCGAGCCGGATGAACTGCTGACCGCCGTGATGATTCCCAAGCCAGCCGCAGGCACGCGATCCGCTTATCAAAAATATGGCGAGAAGCAAAGCTTCGACTGGGCCATTGCCGATGCGGGTGTACTGCTGGAGATGGATGGGGACACATGCAAGCGTGCCGTGGTGACGATGGGTGCTGCGTCGCCGGTGGTGCGTCGCTCAGCGCAGGCAGAAGCTGCGCTGACGGGCAAGCCGATTACTGAAGAAACTGCGCGCGCCGCCGGTAAGGCCTCCATGGAAGGGGCACAGCCGCTATCCATGAACGGGTATAAAGTTCAGATGTTTCCTGTCGCCATCTATCGCACCGTTATGCTGGCTGCCGGAAAAATGGGACGCGACCCGCGGGCCGCAGGATGATTTGCAAGGAGAGAAAATGATGAGCGCAACCGAAACCTCCGCTGAACTCAAGTCGCCCCCTTGCCGTTGCCTGCGCACCAAGAATGCCTATGGCATCACTCCGCAGTCGGCCGAACACTGGTTGCCTGGAGTGCATGCTTCTTCTTCCTACTGGTGCTTGCTGACGCAGGGTCCTGCTGGGCCGGACGAGAATTATGTTCACCTGGCTCGCTGCGGTTCTGGCCGCAGCTGCTACAGCGCGCCGGAAGATTAGGCAATCCGCATCCGCGAATTTTTCCCGCAAGCGCGCCGAGTTTGACACACTCATCAGATGAGCCCTGCGCGTCGCGCCCTGGCGAAAAGTTGGAAACGACTGGATGGAGTCGACCTCATTCGAGGGCTCGCGATTCTGTTCGTGCTGATGAATCACGTGAACATGCAACTACTGTTTGCGCGGGTTCCGTACACGCAGGGACTGCCAGAACAATTTGTTTCCTCGCTGGTGTGGAATGGCCAGTTCGGCGTGCAGATGTTTTTTGCTGTGTCCGGCTTTCTGATCACGTCCACAACGCTGCGGCGATGGGGCTCGGCTGACAAGGTTCGGCCTCGCGATTTCTACCTGCTTCGATTCGCGCGCATTGCGCCCTTGCTGCTGCTGCTGCTCGCGGTCCTGAGCGTGCTTCATCTCGCCGGCGTGGAACATTTCGTTGTCCATCCGAAAACTGGAGGGCTGGGAGCCGCGCTGCTGGCGGCGCTCACATTTCGCATCAATGTGCTGGAGGCGACGCGTGGATATCTGCCGGGAAGCTGGGACATCCTGTGGTCGCTGTCGGTGGAAGAGATGTTTTATCTTTTCTTCCCGCTGGCCTGCAAGTTGTTTGGGCGCGGGAAATTGCTGGTTGCGCTGCTGATGGGCTTCGTGGTTCTGGGGCCGTTTGGCAGGACGGTGCTGGCGCACGGAAACCCGGTCTGGCATGAGTACTCTTATCTAGGGGCGATGGATGCGATTGCTCTTGGCTGCCTGACGGCGCTGCTGATCGCGCATGTACATCTGGTGCGCAGACAGCTTTGGGTTTGCGGAATTTTGGGCGCGATTCTCGTCGCATTCATCCTGGGTTTTTCTCGTACCGCCTACGCGTGGGGCCTGGAGCGCAATGGCCTGGACATGACCATCCTGGCGGTGGGGACATGTTTGCTGATCGCCGTATCGGCGGAGACGCAATGGAGAGGGCCACGAATTCTCGTTCCTGTTTTGTGGCTGGGACGGCGCAGTTATGAGGTCTACCTGACCCACATGTTTCTCGTCATCGCGATTTTTGGACTATTTGTTGCGTTCGGGAAGCCTCTGTCAGCCGTGCCGGCACTATTTGTAACAGTCATAGTGCTATCTGGACTGCTTGGCGAGGCGGTGGCCCGCTTCTATTCGGAACCCATGAACAAATTCCTGCGAAACAAGTTTGGAGATGGCGCCGATCGACTGGGATCTGTTGTGGAAGATTCGGCAGAGGCTGAGCCCGCGAGCCATCTTTCCGCATGATCCCTGCTCGCGGCGGATTCCGCGTAGCCTTCAGCCGCAGCATCAGCTTTGAGGGATGGAGATTGTGCGCTGCACTTTTCCTTGCGCATCGAGCAATTGAATTGTCGGTTGGCCGTGGATATCCAGACCCATCTGTAAGCGCGGCCGGCCTTGCTGATCGCGCAGGGTTAATCCAACAGAGCCGTCATCCTTGCGTTCCAGAGAAGCGCGCTGCAACAGGGAAGGATATTTCTTCATGAAAGCCGCCCACGCGGCTTTTCTTGCTGCACCATGCGGCATTGCTTTAATGCGCTCTGCTTCGCGGTACATGTCCGGGGTAATCGGCTTCTCGGGAGCATCGTTCAGCGTGATGCCCTCGTTCCTATTCCCGTCGGGAGTTAATTCAGTTCCGAGGACGACAGTTTGATCCTGATCGTATTGATCGAAGCTGAGATGGCTGAAGCTGGAAGGCTTTCCATCGACGCTGACGCCGCCATAAATCAGGCCGCCATCCTCCGTTCCCTCGTCATTGATAAAAAGCATTCCCGCCGAATCGCTGCGATCCGGACGAGCGATTTCTTTTCCATGGAAGAAGCTGCCGGGATATTCGGCACGATCCGAAATGATGAGTCGAGGGGTGCCATCGGGTTCGACGACGTCGATACGATGCACCTGAATTCGGTCGAAGTTGACCGCCTTATCGGCGCCGTGAACGGGTCGCGCGAAATTGATGCAGGTGGTTACGAAAAATACAACGGTAATGGTCGCGGAGTAGACGACGAGAAACTGCGGATGCTGAAAAACTCGCTTGAGCACGGTGACCTCCATCGAGGCTGTTTCGCCTTGCCACAGCTTAAACAAATTGGCGCGGACAGCAAAATGTCAAAGCAGGAATGAGTTGCGCTGGCCGGGGAGTTCTCTACCAGTTGGCATTATGAAAAATATGGGCGTTCACGTCAGGCCAGAATTCCTTGACGAGGTTGGAACCGCCATCGAGCCCAACTTGCAGGAACCATTTTTGGCCGGTCTTGGTCCATGTGTAATCTTTGCTGGGATAGTACGCGTTGGAGATTCCGGCGGCCGCTCCGTTGCCAACAATTTCTGAGATGTTGAAAGTGTTATGCGCGTGATTGGTTGCGGTCAGATCGGTGCGGGTAATGAGAAGGCGGCTGATGGAATATGCGCTGCGCTTGAAGATACCTCCGCGCCCCATGGTGTAATATCGCGGATCTTCGTGGGTGATGATCGGCACAACCGCTTCAGTGAATATGTTGCCGTTGAGATTGTCGGCGAATGAATGCCAATAATAACGGCCGTAAGCCGCCGCTCCGTGTCCGAATTCCGGATACGATCGCTGGGCATCGGCTACGCCGGCCAAGGCGCCCACATAGATGAACGAGGAGTAGTCAAAACTGTCTTGCAGCATCAGAACGATTTTTTCTTTTGGGGATTGCGGAGGCAGGATCAGGTCCATGGAAACCGATCGAAAGTTAGGGACGACGTAGAGGATGCGCTTGGTCTGTTTGCCATTCACTTCCGCTGCCAGCTCTGGCTTGAGATTATCCGGGAGGGTCGACGGGGTGGTCTTCACGGAAGAAGAACCGGCAGCCTGCGGCGGAATGGTGCCTGGAGTCTGCTGCGCCACGGCAGGCATCGTCAGCGTCATGGCGAGGATGGCAAGCCAGCATCTATTGCGGGTGCTTTTCGCGCTTCGTATCGGTCTACTCTTCGATGCCGCCGAAACCGGCATTGTCCCGTGGGTGAAAGAAAGCTGGGAACCCGATACAGGTGCAACACACTGCGATGGGCATAGCGGGGGCATCAAGCTGTCTTGAGGCAAGTACAAGGCTCCTGAAGGAAAGAAATATTAAGGATAGCGACTTTGAGGCTGAGTGTGAACGATTGGACGTTCGGCTCGGCGGGTCGATGCAAGCTAAATCATTGGTTAAATCCATGCTATCTCGAACGAGAAGGATTCGGGGAAGTATCTGCCGGTTGAATCAATCGAAAATGTTTGTCCTCCGATTGCGCAATCAATTTCTACGACAAGGTCGTCAGCTTGCATTTCCGTGGACCGAGTGGTTCACTGGTCAGCGTTATGAATCGTCGAGAATTTCTGTGCTCAACCGTAGCGACGGCCGCCGCATCCGCATTTCCTGCAATGCTGCAGGCTGATTCCCTCGCCAGTGCCTCCGCGCGCCTCACCATCCAGACGAATCAGCCGGGACAGGCGATCCCTGGTAATTTCCTGGGCCTGAGCTACGAGACCGCGCAGTTGTCGGCACCGGAATATTTTTCCGCGAAGAATGTTGGCCTGGCGGGATTTCTGCGACCGCTGGGGCGCGGTGTGCTTCGCATCGGCGGCAACTCCAGCGAATATGCCTTCTGGACGCCGCGTCCGTCAAAAGATTTCGCCGCACAATCGTCGGGGCCGATCGGTCCTGACAAAGGCCACCATGCTCCTGCGAATACGCAGACCACTCCGGAGGCCATTCGCAATCTGCGCCAGTTTCTGGACATGGTCGACTGGCGGGCGATGTATGGATTGAATTTCGGCAAGGGCACGCCGCAGCAGGCAGCGGAGGAAGCTGCGTTTGTTTATGACACGCTGGGCAATCGGCTGATCAGCTTTCAGATCGGCAACGAAGATGATCTGTTCCCGCACAATGGGCTGCGTCCGCAGGGATACAGCTATCAGGATTTCGCAAAAGAGTGGAAGACGTTTTACGACGCGGTCAAGGCGCGAGTGCCACAGGCGAAATTTGCCGGACCGGACACAGCCGGCACCAGTGATTGGCTGGTGCAGTTTGCGCAGCAATTTGGCGCGGACATTATTGAATTGTCGACGCACTATTATGCTTTGGGTCCAGCCAGCGATCCTTCCATGAACATCCAGCGTTTGCTTAGCCCTGACAATCGGCGCTGGGCGTCGGGAGTGCCGAAGATTCGACAGGCTATGGCGGAATCGCATTTGCCGTATCGGCTGACTGAGACGAATTCCTGCTATGGCGGGGGCAAGCCCGGAGTCAGCAATACATTTGCTTCGTCACTGTGGGCGCTGGACCTGATGTTTGAACTGCTGACGATCGGCGGCTGCGGCATCAACTTCCACGGTGGGGGATATGGATGGTACGCGCCGATTGTGGGCACCCTTGAGAACGGATTTGTTGCGCGTCCGGAGTACTATGCGCTGCTGGTGATGGCTCGGCTGCTGGGTGGCCGCCTGGTGGCGAGTCAACTGGATGCGGGCGATGCGGGTCCACTGTTTGTCGCGTACGCCGCGCAGGATGCGCAGGGGAAACTATGCGCGGTGGCGATCAATAAGGACGCGGAAAAGAATGTGAAGCTGAACCTGAAATCCGATTCTTCCGGTGAGCGTATTTCGCTGCAGCGCTTGATTGCTCCCAGTTTGGACGATGAGCAAGACACCACGTTTGCCGGCTCGCCGGTGGGCGCAGAGGGCTCAATGCGGCCAAGTCGAGTGGAACATATCGCTGCGAACAACGGGACTGTGACCTGCGATATTCCTGCAGGCAGCGCGGCTTTGCTGACCTGGGAGTAGACAGGGTCCGGCACTGACATCAAGTTTGGCAAATCTTGTCGATGGCAGGAATCGCGAATCCTGTCCGTGCTGCATTTCCATATCAGACCTGCTTGAACGATCTACAAACTTTCGTCATGCGCGGCCCGAGTCAATTCGAGCTACACTCGGTTTGACATTTCACATTCTCGTTCGAGGCTCTTCATTCTCTTCGAATTGTGTATGTTCCCCCGAGTGTCGGTATGGAAACGCACATCATCCTGGTTGTCACCTCGATCCTGCTCACCGGCGGATGTATCGGGCTGGCGCTCGTACGACTGACGAACCCATTTTTCAAAGGCGCGGGCTGGCTGGGCGCCTCCTTTGCTTCCGGAGCTTTGGGGGCCACTGCGTACCTGCTTCGTCTGGGCCCTGCAGGAAATTTCGCTGTTCTGGCGACGAACGTCTTCAGCCTGCTGGCGTTCATTTTTTTATATCTCTGTTTTATATGGCTTGCCGGCTTAGAACTTCACGTGCCCCGGCTCGGCACCGGGCTACTGCTGTTGCAAATAGCTGTCTATCTCATCTTTCGCCATTCTCACATCCTGGCGCAGCTTACGGTCATCGTCTTTTCGATAGCACTGGCGCTGCAGGCCTGCGAGAACGTGTTGCTGCTTCGGCGCAGCCACCCGCAGGGGATGGAACCGCCCGTATGGTTCACGGTCACGATCCTGCTCAGCTTCGCCGCTTTCAATATCTCTCGCACGGTGATTGTGTTGGCGCGTGGCTTCCGTGGCAACGCGCAGTTCACGCTTCCGCTGGAAGCGCCGACGGCGATCGTATTTCTGGGCACAGCGATCGGCCTGGGATTTGGGGTGTTCTGGATGGAAGGCCACCAGATGCGACAGGAACTGTTGCAGCTGGCGAATATCGATCCGCTCACAGGCATTCACAATCGCCGGTCATTCATCGCGCTGTGCGAGCAGGAGTTGCTGAAGACGTCGCGCAGCGGGGAAG
The DNA here is from genome assembly GCA_963737095.1 of uncultured Acidobacteriota bacterium. Classification (GTDB taxonomy): domain Bacteria; phylum Acidobacteriota; class Terriglobia; order Terriglobales; family Acidobacteriaceae; genus JAKAAZ01. The sequence goes on along the minus strand of CAVTRK010000005.1, from coordinate 154,968 downwards.
TCTTTTCGTTGGTCATGTTCGATCTCGATCATTTCAAAACGATCAACGACATGTACGGCCATCGAACTGGAGATATCGTTCTGTGCGCAGTGGTCGAGAAGCTGCGACATTCTGTGCGCAATATCGATGTCGTTGCGCGCTGGGGAGGCGAAGAGTTTGTGGCGCTATTACCGCGGGCAGACGCCGAGGCGGCGATGATTGTGGCGAACCGATTGCGCTACCATGTCGACGCCATTGCGATTCCGAGTCCTCGATCCCATAACAACGGTGCGCGGCAGGACATCACGGTTACCCTGAGCATTGGAGTCACAACCTGTTTCGGCCACGATCCGACCATCACGATTGAAGACCTGCTGCATCAATGCGACTCGGCAATGTACCAGGCGAAGGCCGAAGGACGAGATCGCATTGTGTCGCTGGATTCGCAACTGATGCTGGTTCACTGATTCGAGCGCGAGAGTCAACCGCGAATGCCGATGGCGCTGACCATTCGACCGGTAAAACCCTGCTCCGCGCGATAGGAGAAAAAGCGCCTGGTGTCGCAGGCGGTGCACAGGTTCAGCGCGTAGATCTTCTCGGCGGCGATTCCTGCATCCATCAACTGACGACGATTTGCTTCCACCAGGTCAAGATGGAGGCTGGGTCCCAGATTGCTGTGGCCCGGGGCGCGTGCCGTTAGAAATAGCATGGGGTACTTCTCTTTGATTGGGTCGAGATCAAAGACTTCTTCAAAGAGCGTCTCCGCGTAGCTGAACTGGGAGATGAATTCCATCCGCACTTCTTCGCCGACGGAGTAGCAGCAGCGCCCAATGCCAGGCCCGATGGCAGCTGTCAGATCGGCGGGTTGGCTGCCAAACTCCGCTCGCAGGCGGCCGACCCCTCGCTCCACAATCCTTGCCAGCGTACCTCGCCAGCCGGCATGAAACGCAGCGACAATCCGCTGACGAACATCCACGACCAGCACGGGAATACAGTCCGCGGTCAGAATGCCGAGAAGCGTACCCGGCTGGGTCGCAATCCATCCATCCCCGCGCAGGGGTGCAGCGGTGCCGGATTTTTCTGTCACGCGGGCTTGATGGACCAGGCCGGAATGGATCTGGCGGAGCAGGTGCAATGGCGGGGCTTTCTTGCGTTTTGGGCTTGATGTTTGCCCAGGGTCGAGCAACGCCTGCACAAACAGCTCACGATTTCGATCTACATTTTCCGGCGTGTCGGCTGCGGTCAGGCCTAAGTTCATGTCGCCACATTTCTGCTGCCGATCTCCCGGCCTATAGGCGGTCGACACGCCTCCGACGCGCGTGCTGAAGCCGTGCAACAGCCAGGGATACGGCTGCCATTGGGGAATGCGAAGAATGTCCGGCCCGGTGGTGTGCGAAGCACTCTTTTTCAGCGCTGTGGGAGCTTGACTGGCGCGCTTTTTCGGTGACGTCGAGGCCTTCTGATTGCCTGCTCCGCGCCCAGGGGCTGCGATTCTTTTCTTATGCGGACCGCGAGTCAGGCCGCCATGCCGGAAAAGTGTATCCAACTCGTGAATCCGGCCGAGGTCTGTTTTGGGAGATGTTCTAACTGCCACATATGAATTTTAAGCTGGTAATTGCGGAGCGGGATAGGTGAAGACGCGAAAGGCCCGCGGTTGCGGGCCCTGCATCGAGGCTAGCGAAGATAAATTGGCAGGAACTTACGGGATGGGAGTCACTCAATTCGTAGAGCGACAGAGATAGCGGGAATACAATCTGAAAGAGGACTGCTGATTGGGATGCCTCATCTTGACTACTAATTGTGCAAGCGAGAGGCCAAACTCAAACACGTCTTTGTCTCCGCTGCTCTTCTCGATCTGCGCGACTCAGAATTGTAGATAAGTCGTTATTAATCAATACAATAGAGTGGAACCCCGAATCGCCTGCAAGGCTTCCAAGCTCTCCAAATTGGGTAACTTTGGGTGAGTCATGTGGGAATCAAAATGCCACTATTGAGTATTCCGATTCTGTAGTGAACCTTCGGTGCCAAGTGCCTTATCTGCACTGTCTTCCAGCTGCATTTGTTTAATCTTGTTTAACAATGCCTTGTAACTGACCTGAAGGCGCCGCGAGGCTTCGCGGCGATTCCAATGGGTCTGCTCCAGCATTTGCTGGATGGCGTGACGCTCTGCCTCCCAGGCTGCTCGCCGGCCAATCTCCAGGAGAGATCCGTCGGCGGCATCTTGATTTTTGCCCAGGGGTGGGGGAGCCGCGTGATGCGGTGTGGAGGGTTCATACGAAGCCGCGATGGCTGGGACAATGGTTTGCCCTGGGCGGTGATTTGAAAGCTCGCGAAGAATCTGCGTTTCGCTGCCGACGATGACAAACCGCTTGCACAGATTTTCAAGTTCGCGAATATTGCCGGGCCAGTCGTATTGCGTCATACGCTCGGCGGCCTCTGGACTGAAGCGGCGAAGCGGTCGGCCATACTGGATTGCATATTTGCGCAACAGGTAATCCGTGAGCACCGGAATTTCATCGCGGCGCTCGCGCAGCGGCGGCAGAAAGATGGTCACGACGTTGATGCGATACAGCAGGTCCTCGCGGAATAGTCCGTCGCGTACTCGTTCTTCCAGCAATTTATTAGTGGCGCAGACTACGCGCACATCCACGGCAACGTCGCGCTTGGCTCCCAGGCGGGAGAAGGTGCCGTCCTGCAAGACGTGCAGCAGCTTGGCTTGCAACATGGGATGCATCTCGGCAATCTCGTCGAGGAACAGAGTTCCGTGGTTCGCCAATTCAAATTTGCCGGGTTTGTCTCGAGTCGCGCCGGTAAACGCTCCCGCCTCGTAGCCGAACAATTCGCTCTCCAGCAGGTCGTGCGGAATGGCCGCGCAATTGACCTTGATGAAGGGCTTTTGCCTGCGCCGGGAATATTCAAACAGCAGTCGCGCGATGACTTCTTTGCCGACGCCACTTTCGCCGCGGATTAAAACGGTGACGTCGGTGCCTGCAACTTTTTCTACAGTGTTGCGAATTTCGGCCATGCGCGGATTAGCGCCCACCATGGCGGGGGGCGGCAGCAGCGGCATGGAAGGGTCGACTTCTTCGCCGTCTTCAATCACCGGCGTTGCTGTTGCCGCGGCGGCATCGTGTGCATGCTCCGCAGTCGGAACTGCGACCGGCACGGGCAGCCTCTCCAGCACGCCCTGGGCACGTTCCACCATGGACACGGAATCTACCGGGAGGGTCCAAACGTCCTCTGCACCCAGGCGGGAGATGCTGAAGGTGATTTTTTCAGTGGGTCGGAGGAGTGCCACAACGATAGGTAAATAGGGATGCCGGGCTCGTACCTGCTCCAGCAGGCTGCCATCCTGATCCAGTTCCAGGACCAGCAGATTCGGCATCCGCTCCCTGACTTGTTCGAGCAGATGTTCCGTCGAGCGCACCTGGACCAGCGACACCGTTGCGCCGGCCTGCATCAGCACTTGCGCCAACGATGCGGAATGCGCCGTATCCAAGACGGCGAGCAAAACCTGGACCTGGGTTAGAACCATGAAGAAGTAACCTAATTCTAGACGCTTCTCTTCCTCTGGAAGATTCAGATGCGCGAAAAACTCTCGGTCCCCTCGATCTCCACGTCATTCATTGAGATTTCGATGTGGGGATGGTCATGATTGCCGGTTGCTGGGCGAGTGGTGGCGGTGGATACTCAAAGATACGGCGAGGGAAGGACGCAGCTTCTCCTCGATCGGAAAGGCAGGCTTCCTGATGGAAACTCAGGCAAAACCCATGCTGATTGCTGGCGCCAAGGATCCGTTGTTCCTTTTGCCCGCGATGGCAAATCGCCATGGATTGGTGGCAGGCGCGACGGGAACCGGCAAGACGGTCACGCTGCAAGTGATGGCGGAACAATTCAGCGCCATCGGCGTGCCTGTGTTTGCGGCCGATATCAAAGGCGACCTTTCCGGCATCAGCCAGCCGGGTGTCGATAGCCCGAAGATTCAGGAGCGGGTCGCCAAACTGAAGCTGACGGATTTTCAACTTCGTGGTTCGCCGGTTGTTTTCTGGGATGTGTTTGGCAAGCAGGGTCATCCCATTCGCGCCACCGTCTCTGAAATGGGACCGCTACTCTTTAGCCGGCTGCTGGGGCTGAACGACACTCAATCCGGCGTGCTGACGCTGGTCTTTAAGATTGCCGATGATGGCGGCCTGCTGCTGCTTGACCTGAAAGATTTGCAGGCGATGTTGCAGTATGTTGGCACGAATGCGAAGGAGTATCAGACACAATATGGAAATATTTCCGCCGCCAGCATTGGTGCGATTCAGCGTGGGCTGGTTTCGCTGGAGCAGCAAGGCGGTGATATTTTCTTTGGCGAGCCGGCGCTCAACCTGGACGACCTGATGCAGACCGACACCGGCGGTCGAGGCGTCGTGAATATTCTGGCGGCCGACAAGTTGATCCAGTCACCACGTTTATATGCGACGTTTCTACTGTGGCTGCTGACCACGCTGTTTGAGCATCTGCCGGAAGCGGGAGATCAAGCCAAGCCGAAACTGGTTTTCTTCTTCGATGAGGCGCACCTGCTGTTTACCGATCTGCCCAAGGTAATTGAGGACAAGGTGCTGCAATTGGTGCGGCTGATCCGTTCTAAAGGCGTGGGCGTATATTTCGTCACGCAGAATCCGATTGATATTCCAGAGACGATTCTGGGGCAGTTGGGAAATCGAGTGCAACACGCGTTGCGGGCGTTTACGCCGAACGATCAGAAAGCGGTGCGTGCCGCCGCGCAGACATTCCGCACCAATCCCAATTTGAGCGTCGAAAAGGCGGTGACGGAACTGGGAATTGGCGAAGCGCTGGTTTCTTTTCTGGACGAGAAAGGTACGCCGACGATCGTGGAGCGGGCGCTCATTGCTCCTCCGGAAGGCCAGATTGGGCCAGTTACGCCGGAACTGCGGCAACAGATTATGAAGACGTCGCTGGTGGCGGGGGTCTACGATACCGCAGTGGATCGAGAGTCCGCCTACGAGCTGCTGAAGGCGCGCGCGGCACAGGCGTCGTCGCAGCCGGCAGCCGCGCAAACTTCTCCGCCGGGAGGTGTTGCTGGAGCCGAGGGAGCCGCTCAGCCGAACCAGACATGGTACGGCGGTTTGTCGAACATCCTGACGCAGCCGACCGGGAAAACGGGTCGTGGCGATAGCTTGCTGGAGTCGATGGCGAAGAGCGCGGTTAGGACGGCGGGCAGCACGGTGGGCCGGCAACTGGTGCGCGGTGTGCTGGGTTCGCTGCTGGGCGGCGCGGCTTCGCGGCGATCCCGTTAAGAAAAAATACGCAGTAAAAAGATCGCGCGCGAGTTTGATGATCGCCGCGTCGGGGTAGCGGTGTTGCCGGTCCTAGGAAGTAGAAAAGCCGGTCGTTTTGGATTTGTAGATTCGGTAAATCGCGAGCAGCACGATGGCGCCGATGAGCGACATAAAAAATCCGGCTGCCTCTCCCTGGTCATACCATCCAATCGCTTTGCCGAGTAGAGTCGCCAGCAACGATCCTGCGACGCCCAAGGCCATCGTGATCCAGATTCCGCCTGGATCTTTGCCGGGCATGATGAGTTTGGCGAGCGCGCCCACAATGAGTCCAATGATCGCTTCCCAGATCCAATGAAGCATACGTTCCCCCTGGACTTCAGTTTCGACAGTAGTTTCCCGCTGTGCGGCGATCGTGTCAATCCATATTGAATGGTCGCGGCGCGAGGCTGGAATTTTCGGGGATTTTTTTCATGGTTGCGATCAAGGGCGCGCTGCTCAATCAGAGCCAGCGTTCAAGATGATGCAACAGGAAACCCACGCCCAAGCCGGTAAGCGGATTGAACTCTCCCACATGGATTTCGCCCCTGGTTGTGTCGCCAGTTTGATCGATCGCAATGGTCACGTGCGAGGAGTCGGCGCCAGTGATGGGCGCGCCTCGGCTTCGCAGATGCACGGATGTGGGATGATTCCGATTCCAGGCGCGGTCGGGGATTGAAACAGAGAACCCGGCCTGCTTCCACGCAGCGATCGTGTGCGCCAATGTGCCTTGAAAGGTCCACAATGCGTGCAGTCGTTGCGGGCGAAGGCCGTGGTCCATGAAGGTGAAGCGAAAGCCTTTGCCGAGCCGACGAGTCTGGTTGATCTCGGTGGCCGCTGAACCTAATATCCATCGACCGATAAAGTCTGCGGAGCCATCGTTGAAGATGACGTGGCTGCCGTCGAAGAATGCGGAATACCTTCGGCCGTTGTCATCGAGAAAGATTGCGGGTGTGTTCAGTGGCGTCGATTGAACGGATGAATCCTGTGAGCGTAGCAGAAGGCGCTGCCCCGAGTTGGACACAATTTCAAAGGACATGCGCTGCGGAGAATTTCAAACTCCCCGCGGTCAGCTTAGCACTGGGATGTTGATGGCTTGACCAGCGCGAATCTTATCGGGGTCTGCGATGTTGTTGGCGTCGGCGATTTTTTGATATTTGTTGGGCGTGCCGTAGAACAGCTTGCTGATCTTCGACAGGTTATCTCCGGACTGAATGGTATAGGGCTGATCTGCGCCGCCGCTGGTCGCGATCTGGTGCTGCAGGTCAGAATAAGTTGGATCGACGCTCTTGATCACATCCCACACGCGATTCGCGACGACGGTGGATGGCACTGTACCTTTCAGCAGCAACTTGTCTCCGCTGAGCGTAGGCGTCTCCACGGTCGCTCCCAGGGAAGAGAATTGTTGAATGGTCTCCACCACCGGAGCATATTTTTGTTTCAGTTGATCTAGATCAGCCATGAGCGGATCCTCCTAGGTGGAGTCGGATGCGGCTGCGGTGGGCTCGGCTGCTCCGGCCTGTGAATATCCAGTGAAATGGGCGGAATTTCCGGGGTGTTCTCCGTAATCCTGGAAGGCAGGTTAAGCGCGGTTCGGATAGGATGTGCATCATCCCTTGGCGCCAGGTTCTATGAAGATCGTAATGATTCTTGTTTGCCTGGTCGCTGGCTTGCAGGCTACGCAGCTGGCGGCACAGACGAAAGCTGCCGCTCCTCTCTCCGACTATGTGGGCACCTATGCATTTGCTCCGGGGCAGCCAGTTGAAATCGTGGCAGGGGATGAGTTATTTGCTGTTGTGGACGAGGCCAAGTACGGCCTTAAGCCGTCGGGCGTGGATCGCTTCACGACGATTACGGATAACGAGGTTCCTTTTCTTCGCAATGCTGCGGGCAAGGTGACGGGGTACGAGCAGGACGGAAAATTTCATCCTCGCTTGTCCGCAACGATCTCTGCGGAAGCGGCTGCACTGGCGCGTCCGCGTCCCAAGGGGCAGGACTTGCCCGCGGACTATCACTACCATGTGCCGCCCGACCTGCATGATGGGATTGCTGTTGGCGATATCGCTCACTCGACATTGGGTGTGGCTACGGCCGACGCAATCGTGCGCAGCATTCTAGACGGCACCTACAAAGATGTTCACGGAGTGCTGCTGTACCAGCACGGCAAGCTGGTGATGGAGGAATATTTTTACGGATACAACGTCAACCGGCTCGCACCAGCTTCGTTCGGCGACGAAGTCGGTTGTGAGTGCGCTGGCCGGCATCGCGATCGATCAAGGAGCGCTGACCGGAGTGAACGAGCGAGTGCTGCCGCACATGAGTTACACGAGTTATGCGAATCCTGACCCGCGCAAGGCAACGATGACGCTGGGGAATTTTCTCTCGATGAGCTCGGGGCTGGCCTGCAACGATCACAGTTCTGATTCGCCGGGGAGAGAGACTGTTCTGGACGATAGGCAAGACTGGGTGAAGGCGACGCTCGACCTGCCCATGATCCATGATCCGGGAACGCACGCGATGTATTGCTCTGGCGGCGTTGCTGTGGTGGGCCGGATGACAGAAAACGCGGTCCACATGTACCTGCCGGACTTTGCGCAGAAGAACTTGTTCGGGCCTTTGGGGATTACGCGCGCCGACTGGAAATGGAATTACACCCTGACCAACGCGGACAAAGAATACGCGCAGATTCACCTGCGCCCGCGAGACATGCTGAAGATTGGAATTCTGTTTTCGCAGGATGGGCGCTGGCAGGGGAAGCAGGTGATTTCATCGGCCTGGGTGCGAACCGCGACGGCAGAACATAGCCACATCGACAATGTGAGCTATGGATATTTCTGGTGGCGTCCGTGGTTGAATGTGGAAACGCCGACCGGTCCGCAGCAGGTGCATTTGGTGGCGGCGCAGGGCAATGGCGGACAGAAAATTTACCTGGTGCCACAGTATGATTTGGTCGCCGTGTTCACTGGCGGAGCTTACAACGTGGATGGCACACCGCCGAACTCCATCATGGCGACGATTATTTTGCCTGCGGAGATGGCGGCTGCAGCAGCCAACAAATCCGCATCGCGACCGCAATGAAAAGGTCACACATCGGTTCGCAGCCTAGAGTGCTTCTGCGGATGACGAGCAGGGATAACAGCGGCGCGTCAACCTGAGCGAAGCGAAGGATCTCTGTATTTCCGAGGAAAAGCCAATGCACAGATTCTTCGCTGCGCTCAGAATGACGACCTGTCCCTCGACGCCACCAAGTGAAACACATTTACTTGGTGGCGGATGAATGCAACAGCTGGGCGACGGCGTCGTGCAGGCGTTGGGAAAAATCTGCGTGAGATTCATTCGGCTGCTGCTGCAGGGGCTGACCGATGCGCACTTCGAGTCCGGGTGGACGCAGGCGCGAGAAACCTTTTCGCTGCGCGGCTTCCCACAATCCAACCAGCGCGATGGGCACTACTTGTGTGTGAGACTCTTGTGCGAGCAAACTGATGCCGGTCTGGAACGGCTGCAGTTTGCCGTCGAGTGTGCGGCGGCCTTCAGGGAAGACGAGCACGTTGTAGCCGCGGTCGAGAGCTTGTCCTGCGTGGGCAAAACTCCGTCGCAATCCAGCGCCCGCGGGCAGCGGAAACACATTGAGCAGCGCTGTCACCAGGAAGGCTTGCACGGGAGCGAGCCAGCGCAGAGGTCCCGCGCCGACTCCAGCGGCATCCCGCCGACGTCGCCAGGCCGCAAGCAGTTCAGCCGACATCGCGACTGCCATGTGGGCGCGCACGCGATGTGGAAGGGCGTAGAGGATCAGCGGAACATCCATCGCGGTGATGTGGTTGGCAATATAAATCGAAGGCTGTGCCGGCAATGCGGTGCGATCGCGCTGGACGCGAGGATGTGCGAGTAGCCACACCAGCGGTCGCAGCTTGCACTCGATGAAAAGCATGCGCACGAATTGCACGGGCGCGCTCCAGGGCCAATGCGGATATTTTGTTTCATCCCGCTCTCGCTGTGACGAGGATGGGGCAGCGGCGTTGGCCCTGCGAATCCCAGGTCTCAGAGGCGAGACCTGGGACACCCCGGGTTCTGTTGACTCGGGCCTATTTTTCGCTGGTTTGCGCTGGCTTCAATAATTTCCGCAAGTCGCCGAGCGTTCGGGCTCCGGCTACCGCGGTATCGCTGATGGAGAGGCCGAACTGTTCTTCCATCGCCATGGTCAGCTGCATGCGGCCCAGGCTGTCGAGATGCAGATCACTGGCAAGTTCGGCTGAATCGTCGAGACCTTCGACTCGCTGCCCGGTGACCTGCTGCAGCAGCCGTAGCAGTGGATCCTGGCTGGCGGTTAACGGCGACGAAGAATTTTCATCGCGAAGCTGTTGCGCGGCCCAGGCAGAGACTTCGCGCCGCAAAAGCTTTCCCATGGTGTTGCGCGGAAACTCAGTGGCAGGCCAACGCATGATGTTGCGGATCTGCTGAAACTCCTGCAGCTGGCGATTGGACGTGGAAAGAATGTCGGCGAGGTTTGAATCCTCGGCGCGATCCTGCAGGGTCACGACAGCGACTGGCTCGGGACCGCGCGGCGATTCCCAACCCACGACGACGCAATCGCGCACGCCTGGTTGAGCCTGAACCACTTGTTCCAAATCTTCGGGATGGATATTCATTCCCGAGGCGGCGACAATCACGTCACTCTTGCGCCCAAGGAAACGCATCTGTCCCGAGGCATCGACCGCCCCCAGATCGCCGGTGTGCAGCCAGTCGCCGCTGCGCGGCTGGATGCCGCCATTCCGCCACGTGCCTGCAGCCAACATCGGACCGCGCACTAGAATTTCTCCGTCTTCGGCCACGCGCACTTCACGGCCGGCGAGTGGCTTGCCAATGCTGCCGCGGGTAGGATGCATGGGGTGGTTTAGCGTCGCCAGGGCCGTGGTTTCCGTCATGCCATAGCCCTGCACCAGCACAAAGCCAAGCGCGTTCCAGAATTGTTCTACCTCTGATGGCAGAGAAGCGCCACCGGAAACAAAGGCCCAGAACTTGAAGCCGAAGCGGTGATGCACGTCGCGCATGTGCCACCATTTTTTCCAGACACGCTGATTCTGGATCGCGTTCAGGCGAATCTGTAGTCGAGGATCGCTGGAGAGCAAATGAACTCGCAGCAATTCCAGCACGCGCGGCACGACTGCTGCGACGGAGATGCGCTCGCGGTGGATCCGATCCATCATGTGGCTGGCGACGAGGTTGTCTTCATAGTGGACCTGGGCGGCCAGCAGCGGAGGCACCCACAGGCCCATGAATTGCCCGAAGACGTGGCTCAGCGGCAAAGTGTGCAGAAAGCGCAGCGGATGTACCCAGCGTTCGTAGCGGAGATATTTCTTGATCTCGCGCTCCAGCACTTCGACGCTCGACAACACATTGCCGTGAGTGTGGACAATTCCCTTCGGGGTGGAAGTGGTTCCGGAAGTAAAGAGAATTTGCAGCGGCGTCTCCGGGCTGAGGGATGGGTCCGGCTCCAACATCGGCGAGGTCGGCAGGGTAGAGGGAAAATCCTCGAAGGAGATTTTCGCGGCGGCTTGTTGCGGCAGTTTTTGCAGATGCTCCTGATCGCCCACGATCAGCCGCGGAGTCACGTCCGCAATCACGCGCGCAGCAAATTCGACACTGCCCGCCGCATCGAGAGGAACCGCAATCACGCCGCGCAGTACGCAACCGAAAAATGCGGCCACCCAATCAGCGGAGTTCGCACCCCAGATCAGAACCCGTTCGCCAGGCACAACGCCCTGTTCTGCCAGCATGCGAGAAAAACGTCCTGCCAAAGTTGCCAGTTCGGCATAGGTAGTGACAACACGCCGATTGCCGGGATAGCTGACGATGGCGATCTGCTTGCCGTGCCGCCCAAAATCTTCGACGAGAGTGGCGAGATGCTTTCGCATGATTGAGAGAGTTGCTGGTGAATTGCCCGCCTACTGCTTACAGCGCCGGGGGTGCAGGGTACGCGTGCCCGTCGGCTACGGGTCGCACGCGCACGCGATCGACTCGCCGATGCGAAGCCTCCAACACCTCAAGCCGCAGCCCCGCCAGCTCGATCACTTCGCCGGGGAACGGGATGTGTCCTGCTTCTTCCGTGACCAGGCCACCTACCGTGGTTGCCTCGTAATCCTCGGTCAATGGCAATGAGACCGAGTCGTCGAACAGATCCTCCAGCTGAGTCCAACTCAAAATTTCCAGGGACAATGTACGATCCATCCGGCTGCGGCTGGGCAGTCTCTTCTGCGACCGCGGTTTCATGCTCGTCACTGATTGCGCCGACAATTTCTTCCACGATGTCTTCAATTGTGACCAGTCCAGCGAGGCCGCCGTATTCATCGATGACCAGCGCCATGTGCTGCTTGTCGCGCTGCATTTCTCGCAGCAGGGATTGAATGTTCTTCGTTTCCGGTGTAAACATCGCCGGCCGCGCAATGGATTCGACAGTCACGCTGGCAGCTTCAATGTCGGAGATGTGCAGCAGGTCGTGCATGAATGCGATCCCCACCACATCGTCCAGATTGCTGCGGTACACGGGCACGCGGGAGTAGGCGTGGGTGCGAAGCTGCTCTGAAAATTCGGCCAGCTTCATTGCGGCGGGAACAGCAAAAATCGCGGGGCGCGGGGTCATGACTTCGCGCACGATTTTGTCGCCAAACTCTACCGCGGAGCGCACCAGGGCTCGATCGCTTTCATCCAGGATGCCTTCTTCCTTGCCGGCCTCAATCAGTGCTTCAACTGCCTCGGCAGAGTCTTCTTCCGCCTGTGGCTGGTCGGATTCTGCCAAGGCTGCAATCGAAAGCAAAAATCCCAGGACCAGGGTGATGGGAAACATCAGGTAGAACAGTATGCGCAGCACGCCCGTAAGGCGCGCCAGCCATTGCCCGCGGGTGCGCGTAAAGAATAGCTGCGGCAGAAAATCATGGAACAGGAGGATGGTGAGAACAATTGCGAGTACGGTTTGCGCCACGCTGCTTGCAAAGGACGCAGAATAGTCCTGATGTGAGTGCAAAGCAACGTGGGCGAATACCAGCGCCAGCGACGCAAGCGAGAGCAGCTTCAAAATCGAAGCCGACTGGGCAGCGTGTTCGCGCGTCATTCCCAGGCGAGGCTCAATTTGCTGTTCCCATACATCGATATTTTCCTGAAACTCGCGCGACAGAAATTTGCCCATCTCTGAGTAAAGACGGTTGACGTAGGCGGCCAGGGTCAAAATGGCGAGCAGCACCAGGATCAGAATGAATTGCAGGATGGTCATGGCCGGCCTGCCCGTTTTCTGACTGCGCTTCGTGGGGCGCTGCTATCTTTCGCTCGCCCTGCGGAAGTAGTTCCAGCTGCGGTGCGGGCAATCAGGGTGTTCGGCAGGTGAAAGCGGCGACGCAATTGTTCTTCCCGAGCGGCCATCTCTCCGCTATCGGTTTCGTGGTCATATCCTGCCAGATGCAGCAGCCCGTGCAGCATTAAAATCTTCAACTCCGCAATTACGGGGTGGCCAAATTGCCGCGCCTGACGCTCCGCTGCGTCGAACGAGATCGCCAGATCTCCTGCCACGGGAGGGTGCTTTGGACTCTGACGGGAGCGAGTTTCCTGTACGGGCATTTGCAGCGCGGGAAAAGAAATTACATCGGTCGGGCGATGCTTACCTCGAAATTTTCCATTGAGGCGCTTGATGGCGCTGTCCGATGCCAACAACACGGAGACCTGGCCGGCAACAGGCACAGCCTTTCGTGCCCGCCGCAGAAACAGGCGTAGTGCCGGGAGAGCGATTGCCGCCTCGGCTCTGCCTTGGGTACTACTGTTGGCTTCAGGGTCGATGATGATCATCGCATGAAGCATGATATCGCAGAGCATTCGCGGGAGCGCTGAATGCTCTGCGGCTCGGGTGTTTGCCTCTGCGTGGAGCGAAAACGCAGCCCGGCGTGATTTTTCTCGATCCCGGTTACAGAAAATGCGCGCGTCGTATGGGTCCTCACCTTATTGCGTTTGCACTGGCGACTTATCTTCCGGGCCGGTGCGCAGCGGTTCGGCGATCTCAAGCGGCAGCTCCCGCTGTCCGCGAGTATAGCCGTCGTAGGCGCAAACAATCCGCTGTACCAGTTGATGGCGCACAACATCCCCCTGCTCGAAATAGCAGAAATCGATGCCGTCGACATTCTTCAGTACGTCGATCGCCTCAATCAATCCGGACTTGCGGGGATTGGGCAAATCGATTTGCGTGATGTCGCCGGTAATGACGGCCTTGGCGTTATTGCCCAGGCGAGTGAGAAACATCTTCATCTGTTCGCTGGTGGTGTTCTGCGCTTCATCCATGATGATGAAGGCATCGTTCAGCGTGCGTCCGCGCATAAACGCCAGCGGGGCCACTTCAATCACGCTGCGCTCCAGCATTTTGTCGACGCGATCCGGTTCCAGCAAATCGTAGAGCGCGTCATAGAGAGGCCGCAAATATGGATCGACTTTTTCCTGCAGCGTGCCCGGCAGAAATCCCAGCCGCTCCCCGGCTTCTACCGCGGGACGCACCAGCACCAGCCGCGAAACTTTTTTCGCCGTCAGCGCTGCCACCGCCATCGCTACCGCCAGGTAGGTTTTCCCCGTTCCGGCAGGCCCAATCCCGAACACCATGTCGGAGCGCTCAATCGCCTCCAGATATTGCCGCTGATTCACCGATCGAGGCTGCACCATTCTGCGAATGCCGGTGGAGCGCTGCTTGCCGCTATCGACCAGGCTGCGCAGCGTCACCGATTTATCGGCGACCACCAGCTTCAGCATTCCGTTCAGCTCACCATTCTGCAGCGTCACCCCAGCGCGGCGCAGCGCCTCATAGTCGGCGAAAATCTGCTCCACGCGCGCAATCACTTCCGGCTCACCCTCCAGATAGAGAGCGTCGGAACGAAGGTCGATGCGAACTTTGAGGGTGTTTTCGATCAGATGAAGGTTTTCGTCGCGGGTGCCGAAGATGGGTTCGATGTTGGGAGTGATCTCGATGGTTTTCTTCATCAATAAGACTATTTGCCTCCATTGGATTCTGCTGCGCCAAGGCGGAAGACAGCTCGAGCTGCCTGCAGACATTGCACTTTGTTTGATTGCCGGAAACTGGGTTCGGATGGCTGGGTTGCCGCCAGCGCCGCATCTTTCCGGGCGAGCTTGAACCCGTGGGATGGGCTGGCCGGTCGGGTGTTGCGCAGTACGTGGTTGAGCACGAGGATGATGCGCACAGAGTAGCGCCGAGAGAGATTGAGTCAATCGACAAATGAAAAATATTTTGTGGCATAAGAATCCATTTGATTTGGCGATGATGTGGGCCGTGTCGCCGTGGGCAAGCTTCCACCCAAGTGACCACGTTTCTCTGTGCGCCCGGGGATAATATGGTTGCATCATGGCAGAGGTCGCGATCGAATCCGCTGAAACCATGTTGCATGGGTCGGTGTTGGTGTTGTTGCAGTTTGATGTGTGTGAGGCGATCCGCCTGGATCAGCTGCGGGATCTGATCCGGCCGCACACCGTGGAACACACCATTCCCAAGCATGCGCCGCCGGGATATGTGCGCTATCAAAGGCCGCCTGTGGTTGAGCCGATCGAGCCGCTGGTGCTGGAAAGCGGCGAGCGGCTACAAGGCGAAATCAAATACTACGACTACGGCGTGCTGAGCGTGGTCTTCGAGCTTGCCTTCTCCGGTGGATGGGAAAAGCTGACCGGCCTGGCAAGTCGCTGGGTGTGGGATGTCGACTTTGCCGCGCAGGCCACGGAAATTGTGCGCAGCCGGTTGGAACGCGCCGCTCCTGCGCTGGTAAAGCCGTATGCCGAGTGGCTCAGCGAAGATTACCTGATTTTCCATGTGCGCGAAATCAGCGGCTCGCCGTCGATTGCCGATCTGATCCAGCTATACGGTTCGCGGATTGCGCAGGTAGTGCGCGGCGATATGGGTCAGCTTGCCGAAAGCGAAATTCATGAGGTGTTGCAATCGCGCATTTCCTACTATGCGAACGATCTTGCCATTATCGGATGGAACGCGGCCTTCATTTACGACAGCACTTCCGGCGCGCAGACCGCAATTCAGTTGCTGGAGTATGCCAACTCCCAACTATTGGAATTTCGCCACTACGACGATCTGCTGACCAAGGAACTGGATCGGGTGTACAAGCTGGTGGATGAGGGCACCGGCATGTTTGCGCGATGGCGACTGGCGCGCTCTGCGACTCGATTGCATACGGTTCTGCTGGATGTGGCGGAGCTGACCGAGCACGCGGATAACGCCATCAAGTTTTTAAGCGATATGTTTTCTGCGCGACTGTACAAGCTGGCGGCGATGAAGGTGGGAGTTCCGGATTACAAGGATCTGGTCACACAGAAGGTGCGCACTTCTGAGGAACTGTATCGGTTTATGGTGGACCAGTTTAATCAGAGCCGCGCGTTCTTCCTGGAGCTGACAGTCGTCATTATTCTGGTGATTGAGTTGATCTACCTGTTTCGCGGGCGGCCATTTTGAGGCGCGGCTGGTTGCGCGGTGCGTGACAAGTCCAGTCGCGAGAGGGTCCGGGATAATGGCAAAGAAGACATCCAAAAAGCCGACGCGAAAAGTCCGCCGCGAAGGACGGTACAGCGCGCAAGAAAGGTGGGCCCAACCAAGCTGAAGGTCAGCGAAGCAGCAAAGTTCAGCGTGGGACTTCCGGAACCGGACCACGCTTCGAGAAACCGGCGCAACGCTCCAGGGAGGTGAAGGCAAATCCGTGCGATTAGACGATGTTAAAAACGCCTACGAGACGCTGTCGGGCGTGGCCAGCTCGATCATGCGTCAACTGAGTCTGGCGGGCATCGGCTTGATCTGGCTGTTCAACGTCGGCACGGGAACTAAGCCGGCGCTGCCGCATCAACTGCTGCAAGGGGCGCTGTTTATTTTTCTGGCGCTGTTTTTTGATCTGCTGCAGTACCTGGTGGGGACGTTTACGTGGTTTGTCTATTTCCGCAAAAAAGAGCGCGCCGGAACGCCGCCGGATCAGGACTTTCTGGCGCCTGCGTGGATCAACTGGCCAACCTGGTTTTTATTCAGCGTCAAGGCGGCTTGCATGTTGGTCGCCTACCTGAGATTTATTCTGCCGTTTCTGTTCGTCACATTTTCCGCCGCGTAGAGGCCTTTGCCAGCGCCTTGTACTTTCGCTCCAAGCGGTTCAGAACATCTTCCGGCGAAACATTCGGCGCGTCGTCCTGTAACGCCTGGCGCCAGACCTGCCGTAGTTCCTCGAGGCCCTGCTGTCGCAAACTTCGCTTCTGCGTCCAGTCTCGCAATGCGTCACGCACCACCTCGCTGCTGGAGGCATACTCTCCGGTCTCGACCGCCTGACGCACGATGTTTACCATCTCCGACGGTAACGCGATGCTGATTTTCTCGACTGTAGGCACTGGCGAGTCCTCTCTGGGGCGGTAGGAAGAATTCCTACCGCAAGAATAGCGGGACGCCGAGGCGGCGTCAATCGGGTTCTTTTACTGACCGCGGGCGGAGTCGCCGGCGGCAGGATAGCCTTGTGCCACCCAATCTTTGCCGAAATTGGTTGGCAAAATCACCACGTGCAGATTGGTAAAGCCCATGGCATGCAGGGTCGCAAATGCGGGACGGATATTCGGACATTTTTCCATCGGGCAGCAACCGCAGTAGATGTAGATGTCCGCATTTTTAGGCAGCGTGCGGACGGCTTGCTTGAGCGCGTCCAATCCCTCCGGGGTGGAGGCGGGACCGGCATAGATAGAGCCAGGAATGTGCTTGCTCTTGTAGAGAACCTGAAAGCCAATCTGCAGGATCACTGGCTTCGCGCCCTTGGATAGCTTGGCGGCTAGCTGGCTGGGTTCCGTGACCTGCGTCGCCGTCCAGGGATTGGCAGCGGCTTCCTGCGCGTGGCCTGTCATAGCCACGACGCTCGCCACGGCAAGGATCCCCGTGACCGCATAACGCAGCGCCGCATTACCAGAAGATGTTTTCATGTCGCAAGTGTACTGCGAAGCTGGAACGTCGGTAATTCGACGGATGGGTCAAAGAAGCCCATACTCAACTGGAAACGGCAGCGACCCCACGAAGCGCGAAGTGGCATCCCGAGCCATGCCTGGAACCTGATGAGGTGATGATGGAAAAGTTCGACGCGGAGTATCCAACGGAAATACAGGTGAAAGAAATGTGGGAGGCGCTTGAGAGTGGTGACGAAAGGGAAATTCTGGCGGTGCTCCACAAGCGGAAAGAAGAAGTCAGAGAGCGGAACAACTCGACCGACAAATGGGATGGCAATTAGGCAGATACAGCGTGCGGATGGATGAGCCGCGGATCTCATCCAGAGGGAGAGACGGTCATGGAGAATCTGGATTCGGAGTATCCGACCAGCGAACAGATCAAGGAAACGCTGGATGCCTACAACAAGGGTGGCGATGCGTTGCTGGAACTCATTCGAAAGCGGAACGCAGAATATGCCGAACGCGAACGTAGAGACGCTGCTGCCGCGAGCGAGCCTACGGATTCCTGATTGACCCTTCTTTGCCCTTCACGTAGACTAAATACTTGCGCAGGAAGGCGATTTTTCCGCCCCTGCCGCATCTGACTTCAGGCAATTTCAAGCTCCCAGGGCGCCTTTGTAATGTGCAGCTCCGGTAGAGGATTGAGCGGCCCGAGTCAACAGACTTCCGATTCAGCGAAAAGAGAAGGTTTTTCATGGCAAATCATGTTTCGTCGTTAAAGCGCGCCCGGCAGACCGTCAAGCGCACCGCCGTCAACCGCGCCAACCGCAGCAAGCTCCGCAACGGACTGCGCGCCATGCGCGAAGCCCTGGTCGCGAACGATGTTCCCGCGGCGCGGGCCCAGTATAACCAGACCGCCTCGCTGCTGGACAAGAGCGTACAGAAGGGCATTCTGCACGACAACACCGCTTCGCGCTACAAGAGCCGTCTGAACGCTCGCGTGAAGGCGTTGGCGACGAAGACTGCGTAGTTTTTCTCTGGATCCCACCCTTCGCGATGAGACTGCGAAGGATGGGGCACCCGGCGACTCGGATTCCATATACCTGAACTGACATCGCAGGGGCTGAAGCCCGGCCGTGATTTTGCTGTACTTGCGGCACGACTAAGTCGTGCCCTGATACAAAGCAGCGTTATTCCGCAGCCTGTGAAGGCGTTTCCTGTCAGTTTCACATTCCTGAACGAAATTCCAGGTCTACCAGATTGCGCCCGGGTTCGTTCCGCGAATCTACCGCGGCGGGCGGCTTACCGCATGACGGTGGCGGCGATCAGCGCGTCGAGCGCGGAAGTCTGACGAGTTGCATCGGCGGAATCGAACGGGCCCTGCCATAGGCCGCCAAACTCATGATTGGGCCCTTGATTGTGGCGCCAGATACTCGTGGCATTGGCATCGACAAAGGACTTGTACCGCGGGTCGGGAGCGACGGCGTAGAGCGCCATCAGATTGCGGACGAAAATGCCTTTGAACTGGGGCGTGTCGCCGCCGGAAACGGTTCGGTCCACCAGGATGCCATGTACGGTGAGGTGGGCGATGGCGGCGTTGGCGATGGCTTCCGCCTGCGGCAGAAGGGTTGGATCGTGTTCGGCTTTCGCGAGTTCGACCAGGCCGCCGAGAATGACTCCCTGGTTATAGGTCCACGTGGTTTGCCCGTTGTTGGCGCAGGCGTGCGGGTTGGTTGGGGTCAATCCGTCATTGACCAGATGCTGGGCGTTGATCATGCCGGATGCATGGAACCATGCCCACTCTTTTTGCGCCCAGGCCAGGTAGTGCGCCGATTCGGTTCCGGTGGTGCGATTCGCCAGGGAGGCTGCGACGGAGAGAAAGAGCTCATTGGCGATGGCGTTTTTGTAGTCGGCGGGTTTCTTCCACCAGATGCCGCCGCCGCAGGTAGTCGTGTCCCACTCGCCGGCTATGTTCGCGAAGATGGTTTCAGCCATGGCGAGATAGGCGCGCTTGCCAGTCAGGTCGTAAGCGTCAATCCAGGCCAGAGCCCACCAGCCTTCGTCATCGTCGTAGGAGTTGAGAAAGTCTTTGGTGTTTTGCGAGCGGCTCGCCCGCTTGAACGTGTTGGCGAGCACCGGGAGATATCGTCGACTGCCAGTGGCGCGGGAATAGTTGGCCAGCACGGTGACCGCGTTGGCGGCGTTCCACCAACCGGCCGGCGCAGCGTAGAGACCCGTGCTCTGCACATACCATTGCTGCAGGGTTTGGACACCGTAGGTTGCCTGCTGCGCGTAAGTGGGCGAAGCCGAAGAATGGCTGGCGCCATCGGCCGTCGCGCAGCAGATGCACAGAACAAATAGAAACGCGGCCACTCTTCTCAAGATGGTTTTTCCTCTTGTGCACCGCTCGACGGCGGGGTGCAGACTTGCCGCAGCAATTGCGCCCAGCGGTCGCCGTAGGCGTTCCATCCTCCCAGGTGCTGGACGCGATCGAGTGCGGCGGCGCTCATCCGCTGTTGCAGGGCTGGGTCGTCGGCGAGTTGCTGCAGCCGATCGGCGAGTGCGACAGCGTCCCGCGGCGGAACGACGAAACCTTCTTTGCCATCTGTAAACAGGTCTTCGCTTCCGGTGTTCGGAGTGGCGATTACCGGGCATCCGCAGGCCATGGCCTCACCCTGCACCAGCGCAAGGCCTTCTTCCAGAGATGGAAGAACCATGGCATGGCTGCGGCTGAAATAGCGAACCAGTTCCGCGCGAGAGACAGCGCCGACAATTTCGACATTCTCCATCGGCAGATTCGCGGAAATAGCGGCTTCATGTGGGGGAACATCGGGCCGAGAATGCGCAGACGTTTGCGGGGATGGCGCACTTTTGCGAATGCCTCCAGCAAATAGGGCACGCCTTTCCTCAGGCTGACCTGACCAACAAACAAAAGATCGAAGGTGTCTGTCGGGCGCAGACACGTCGGCGGAGGGTTGGAAGGAATCCAGGCGAACCCCATACGGGATGACGTGGAGTTTTTCTGCAGCGATGCCTTCGGCGACGAAACTGCGCGCCGCAAAACTGGAGGGAACGACGATGCAGTCGGCCTGGTCATACTGTTTTTCTTCACGCTCGGTATCGCGTGGGTCGTAGATGTCGAGCGGAGCGTCCCAGTGTTGATGTTCCTCGCTGAGCAGGCGCCACTGATAGCGCGCGTGAGTCGAGCCGCGATCGCAAATGTATTTGCCGCCATGCGATTGGACCAACGCTCCAGCGGTCAACCCGGCGCCGGAGATGCCGATAAGCGCATCAAGTTTTGCTTTCGATCGGGCGATACGCCGCGTCATCCATTTGTCGAAGGCGAGCGCATTCCACCAGTCCAACCCTTCGGTCCATGGAGAAGGATAGAGGCCAAATCGCGCCAGCGCCGCCAGTCCGCCATGAATCCACGGAAATGTCTGGACGTATTCATGCGGCAGACCTTCCCGTTGCAGGCGGCGCCAGGGATAGGTGGAATAGACGGTGTCGAGATAGTCGTAGCGGCGGAGTTGATGCGCGAGTTCGAAATGATGGAAGACACCAAAAACAGCCTGGGATACGCGCACTGCTACTCCGTCTTGGAAAGCTGAAGCCGGATGCTATCCCACTCAAGCCAGAAGAAGGCTTGAATGGGCCACCCGCCTTGCACTTAAAGTATCAGGATGCAGGGCGCGGCGAAGAATCCAGACGACATTCGGATCTTGCATGCCGCCATCACCCTCTGGATTCTTCACTCCGCTCTGCTCCGTTCAGAATGACTCCCCTGTTGAGATTAGAGAATCTGGGTGCCGCATTAATGAGCGACTGCGTAGTAGCCTTGGCGAGCCTGCACCTTGAGGGCCTGTCCGTTCTGCCGGCAGGTGACGCGAATGTGGCGATAGCTTCCGTCCAGCACAGCGTTTGTTGGAGTGTAGGTGGCCTGGTATTCGGTGCGAAGCTGGCTCTCGATGGTGTTGAACGCTTCCGGCAGCTTTTTCCCATTCTTGCCGATAGGAAAGACTTCGCCGCCGGTGGCTTGTACCAGTTTGCGCATGGCGCCATCGCTGGAAAAGTCAAGCGTACCGTAAAATTCCGCATCGCTGATGAGTAGAACGTAGACGACGGCATCGGCTTTCTGGGCGGCTTCGATGGCAGACTGCAGCTTCTCGTCGCTGCCTTCATCCTGGCCGTCGGTCAGCAGCACCATCGCCTTGCGACCCGACTCCTGGCGCAGCTTGTCGTTCGACGCGAGGTAGACGGCATCGTAGAGCAACGTTCCTTTCGGCTTGGTGATGGAGGGCAGCGTTCCGTTGGCATAGTTGCCGGAACTGGAATTGATCTGCGCCGCGTCAAGCGAACGCTTCAGGTCGTCGGGATTGCTGGTCCAGTCAGTCAAAAGATCGACAGTCACGTCGAAGGAAATCAGGAAGGCCTCGTCGGAGGGCCGCAGGATGCGCTGCAAAAAAGCCGCCGCCGCCTTCTGCTCGTCCGGTAGAACCCTTTCCTGGCTCACACTGGTGTCGAGCAGGATGCCAATCGACAACGGAAGATCGGTTTGCGGGGTAAAGCTTTTCATTTTCTGCGGCTTATCGTCCTCAAACATGGAGCAGTCGTCTCGAGTGAGGTTGGGAACCAGCTTGCCGGACTTGTCATGGACAACGAAGAACAGGTCAACCAGGTTGACGCTGACGCGCAGGGTGGGGATGCCGGTTGCAGCCGGGGTTTGCTGGGTGCTCGGCGTCGCGGCGGGGGACTTCGGTTCTGACTTGGGGGTGTTGGTTCGAGACTGCGGCGCGCTCGGCGATGGCTGCGAGTTGAGTTGGGGCTGCGTCGGCGTTGCAGGCTTCGCGTCCGCCGGTTCCTGCAGTGGGAGCGGATTCGATTTTGCCTGGCCGGGCGGCGCGTCGGGCTGGGGAGCCAGTTGTCCCCACACTCTTGGCGGGGTCAGCAGCAATAGAGCGACCGCGAGGGGAACCATGGCCATCCGAAGCAACAAGTTCAAAATGATCCTCTCTCGCACCCCACTCAAGCCAAAAGAGGGCTGCACCCGAGCGAGCGCGGCGCGCCTGCCGGGGACCCCGGTGGCTTGCATGGGGCACCCGATTGGGTGGCGCGCCCGCCAGTCAGATATCACGGCGTAGATTCGTCGCTTCGAGCAGCTTGCGGCAGTTTCATGCGCCATTGACAACTCTGCTGGGCACTTTCTGCTTCCCACCGTACAATGAAATGAACAAGAACGGAAGACAACCCGAGCGGAAATCTAGAATCGACGCGGAACGAATGCGGTCAGGATATTTCATGATTGGAAGTAAAAGCTTTGCCCGGCTCTCCAGCAAAAATCACGTGAAATTGGGAGTCTGGTTCTTTGCCTGCCTGCTTTGGATTGCGGGGCCACAGGTCAAAGCACAGGATAGTCAGCACCCGGTGCCGAACGCACCCGGTACCGACACGGCGGATGCGGGCCAGAGTGGCACCAGTGCGCCCACGCCTCAGCAACAGGACGAAGGCAACCCGCCGCCTTCCTCGCTGAAACTGCCGAACCTGCTGCAGAATGTTACTCCAGGAGAAGGCGCACCGCCGGCGAACACCAGCAGCTCGGGTGCTCCCGTCCCCGCCGGACAAACGGCGCCGACGCCAGCGCAGCCCCAGCAACAGCCTCAACCTAGTGGTCCGGCTCCGGTGATTCCTCCCAAAGGCCAGGGACCCTCGGTTGCGACGTATACCCTGCGGACGCGAGTCAATTTTGTTCTTGTTCCAGTTACGGTGAAAGACTCCCACGGAGCAATTCTTCCAGGACTGACGCATAACGACTTCCAGATTTACGAAGATGGCGTCCAGCAGCGCATCACGTTCTTTACCGAGGATCCATTCCCGCTTTCAGTGGCGTTTGTGATCGATCAGAATCTGCCTTCGGACACTATGAAGAAGGTGAACGACGCGCTGGCTGCGTTTCAGGGTGCATTCGCTCCGTATGACGAGGTGTCGGTCTACACCTACGCCACCCACGTGAGCCAGGCGACAGGATTTACCGGAGCGCAGAGTGCGCGCCTGACGGCGACCCTGGACCGCGTGAAATCTCCGGGCCGCTATATGGAGGTTCCCAGCAACACCGGACCCATGGCCGAAGGCCCGACCATCAACGGGCAAATGGTTGACCCGAATTTGACCCCAATGCACGACGGAAACTTTATCGGCATCATCCCGAAAGAAAGCTACGTTCTGAACGATGCCATCCTGCGCGCCGCAACCGATCTTTCGCAGCGCGGACGCGGACGCCGCAAGATGATTTACGTGATCAGCGACGGCAAGAACCAGGGGAGCACGGCTTCCTACAAAGAAGTCGTGAAATACCTGCTGACCAATCAAATTGCAGTCGATGGAACGCTGGTGGGCGACTCGGCTCTGCCGGTGTACGGATTCCTGGATCGCTTCCATATTCCATGGCAGATGGCCGACAATCTTCTGCCGAAATATGCCAGTGCGACCGGCGGCATTCTGGACGCCGAGCTTTCCCGCAACGCCATCGAACAAAGCTTCGCTCGCGTGGCCGGCCAGGTTCGCAACCAATATACGCTGGGCTATTACAGCCACATCTCGGTGCTCGACAGCCGTTTCCGCAAGATTGAAGTGCGGGTGCTGCTACCGAACGTAACCGTGGTCGCGAAGCAGGGGTATTACCCGACAGCAACAGCCAGCCAGTAGCCAAGCATGACGGCAACCGCGACCACAAGCGTCCTGGGCCTGACTGCGGCGATTATTTGGGGCGCAGCGGATTTCAGCGGCGGCGTCGGGGCGCGGTATCTGCGCGTTTACTGGTTGCTGGCCATTTCGCACGCCTCCAGCCTGATCGCGCTGGTACTGCTTGCCAATCTGCTGCATCAGCCGGTTCCCGGCGAACGCATCCTGATGTATGGATTGATCGCGGGTCTTGCCGGCGGCATGGCGCTGCTGGTGTTTTACTACGCGCTCTCGCTGGGCAGCATGGGCACGACCGCGGCTGTCACAGGGCTGCTGACGGCAGCGCTTCCAGTGCTATTTTCACTCACGACGATCGGCGCACCAAGCGGGCGTCAGCTCAGTGGATTCATTCTGGCTGCGGGAGCGATCTGGCTGATCAGCAGCCCCTCCAGTTCCAATGAGCAAATCATCGAAGGCCAGCAAAAAAAGCTGATGCTGGCGGTGATTTCGGGAATTGGGTTTGGCATCTTCCTGATCGCGCTGCGAGAAGCTAACGGTGGCGGGCTATTGTGGCCGCTGGCGGCATCACGAGTCGGGAGTTTGTCGCTGGCGATACTGGGCGGACTTATCCTCAGCCGTGGCCGATTCCTTGCTGAACCGGATCCGCAGGTTATCTCGACGAAAACGGCGATTCGAAAACGCGTGCTGATTGGAATTGCGCTGGCGTTGGTGGCAGGCGCTTTCGATACCAGCGGCAATTTTTTCTTTGTTGCCGCGACACGCATTGGCAGGCTGGATGTTGCGGCTGTGCTCTCGTCGCTCTATCCCGCATCGACGATTCTGCTGGCCGTCTGGTTATTGCATGAGAGAACCAATCGGCGCCAGGCGCTGGGAATGACGGCCGCCCTGGTGGCGGTTGCGCTGATTTCCTGAAGATGTTTCAGGCGGTGCGGTAGGTGGTCCCCGGTTCCATGACATGTCCCCAACTCAGCGTTTCTGCATCGGGAAGATGGAAGTCGGTACCGGGAATCAGTCCTGCCTGGATGAGCGTTCCAAACTGAAAGTACACGGCGTCCATATCGGACGGATCGCCGGGATAATGACCGAATCCTCCGTCTGCATTCTGGCAGCCGAGCGCCCAGCGCGCCGCTTTCGCGATGGCAATGCGACATGCGGGCGAGTTGCCGCCAAGCTGGCGCAGAATAAACACGGCATCGAAGCAGGAATGCACGTCCCAATCGGGCGGCTTCAAGTGCCAGCCGCCGTCGGGCCGCTGATCGTGGAGAACGCGCTGCACAATCGCATCCGCCCTGGGAGTTGGCTTACCGATCAAGCGATAAAAATGGACCAGGTGGAAGGTGGCTGCGACATGATCGCCGAGGTATCCATCTGCAGCCTGGTTTTCTTGAAGGTGGTGTTGGAGCGCTGTCCGATACGCGGGCGGAAAGGGAACTCCAAGGGCTGCGTAGAACAGCGGGAAGAAGCTGACCGTGTACCACGGGAGTTTGGCGAAGGTATTGTTCTGGAAGAATCGGTCCAGGGCGTGGGTGGGATTCATCTTCGGTTTCTCTCCTAATGCGCGAAGTCCAACGACGCCTTGAACGGTGTTGTAGAGAATGGCGAGATCGGCCTTGGGATCAAGATTTCCAGCGTGGTTCACAAACACGCCATCCGGCTGCTGATGATGCTGAATAAAAGCTGCGGACTGTTTCGCGTGCGCCAGCGTATGACCTTCCGGCTTCGACAGTGTCGCCGCGTAGGTGACGGCGGCCAGGTCGCTTTCCGCGGTGTCGGATGATCCCTTGTAGTTCGAGTCGGGGGAGGCCGCGTATCCACCGTCGGGACGCGCGCATTTTGCGATGAACTGGAAAGTCTTCTGCTTGATCTTTTTGCCATCGATACCTGACGGCGAGCTGGCAAATGCAGTTTCCTGAAGCCGCAAGCCTGCGGCAGCCATGACCGACCACTGCAACAAAACTCGCCTTGAAATTCGCTTCATTTCATCCTCATGCAGGCCATCAGGCCGAAGGGTTGTTATCCTTCTTCGGCCGAATCGGGAAGTACTTCCGCCTGGGTGGGTCGTATTGCGGCAGGCTGTCCTGTCCACTGCAGTGGCGACGCGCGACGGAGAACCATGGCGCGGGCTTCTTCCGCGAGTAATTTCATCCCCACCATGGAGAGGGAAAAAAGGTTGGGATAGCGATGTTTTACCTTCCAGCGCAGTTCCCGCTGGGTGCGGGTGGTGCCGTGTTCCGCCTCGATAAACTGCGGCAGGTCTTGCAGCGGCGTGTCGTCTCGCACCGCGTCTCGCACCAGCGCCATGTAGGCGAGGGAGTCGACAATTTCTGTCGCGATGCGGCCATGAACTTCTGGCGCGATCAGGCCATATTGCAGTTTGAAGTTGTTCAGTTTATCCAGGCTGGCATACATGGTTTTGACGATTTGCTCGCGCGTCAGCAAATCCGTTTCGTAATTCAGGATGAACTCCCATGAAGGCGCGGAGAAGTGGCGAATGTGATCTTGCAGCGTGTCGGCAAGACGCTTCAGGCCGAACTGTTCCGGGTGTTCAAACGCACGGCTGGCAGGATCGAGAAATGGCGCTAGCGGCGCGACGAAATAACACAGGCGCTTGTCGTAATCACAGGCGCGATGAATCTCTTCGCAGAAATCGATGTTGCGCATCGCGCTCTCGTACGTCTGGTGCGGCAAGCCAACCATAAAAAAGATGTCGAGCTTCCGGCAGCCATGCGCAAGGGCGGATCGCACCAGCTGGATAATCTCCTGATTCCTGCAGGGGAATTTTCCATTCTTGCGGCGTACGTCTTCGTCCGCGCTTTCGAGGGTAATCTCCAGGCTGTACTTGCGGACGGTGCGCTCCACTTTCTCAAAGAAGTCATCGTCCGCGCCCCAGAACAGCTCGAAGACGAGCTCGTTGGTCGGTCGCAGGTCGCAGACTCGCTCCAGGAATTCATCGACATACTTTGTTCCGCCCTGGCGAATGTCGCCAATCACGAAGATTGGCGTGCGACAGAATCTCTGGATGCATTCGATGTCCTGCATCAGTTTTGCCGGAGAGCGCATAGACGGCTTGGTGCGCGCGCAGTTGAAGGAGTAAGCGCTGCGTGATCCTCCGCATAGAGCGCAATCCTGCGTGCATCCGCGCATGGTGAGAAGCGCGCTCAGCGGATAGCTCAGCCAGCCCTCGTATGGCAAAGCATCCAGCAGGCTGCGATATTGAAAGACCGATCGCATGGCGTAGCGATAGTCAGGAATGTCGATATCGTCGAGATTTGTGGGCGCGGGACTGAACGCATTCACGAACACTTTTCCATCGCGTTTCCAGGTCAGGTTCGGCACCGTCGAAAAATCGACGGCTCCAGACTTGATCTCATCGATCAGCGCCAACATGGCGCCCTCGGTCGAGTCGCCGCGCATGACGAAGTCGACACAATCGTGCTGCATCAGTTCGCGATGGTAATAGGTGGAGGAAAGTCCGCCGAAAATGACAGGCACGTCGGGATGATATTTCTTTACCAGTTTTGCGACTTCGATGCTTCCCTGGGCGTGCGGCAGCCAGTGCAGAGAAATGCCGAAAGCGGCCGACTTGAGTCCGCGGATTTTCTTGTCGACGTCAAACCGTCGACTGTGCACCATGCGGGCGGCCAGGTTGACGATTTTCACGCGATGGCCGAATCGCTCCAGGTATCCCGCGATGCTGGTAAAGCCGATCGGGTACATGTCGAAGACAGAACTGGAGGGAACGACGTCGCTGATTGGGCCGCGGAACTGGTTATTCTTTCGGAAGTCGTAGAAGCTCGGGGGGTGGAGTAGGACCAGATCAAATTCCATCGTTCTAGTGTCCTGACATTTCGATTACAAAATGTAAATCAGCGAAACAGTTTTACATAGCTTGAAATGCGAAAAGCCGCACCCGAATGTGCGGCTTTTGCGCGAAAATCGAATGCCGGATTGAACCAGGAATTTCCAACAGGTATCTTCCGGAGGGTACGTTGTCTCTTCTCAGGAACTACTTAACTTCCGTCGGCGTCTTGGTGGCATCGGTCTTATCGGCGTCGTCGGAGTTACCGATGCCCTTGATGCCTTCCTTAAATCCCTTGATGCCTTCGCCCAAGCCTTTACCCAGGCCGGGAAGTTTGCTCGGTCCAAAGATCAGAAGCGCTACCACCAGAATTACTACCAGATGCCAGGGCTGTAATAGGTCACCCATACTTGTTCTCCCGCAGGCTTATCAGCCGCCTGCCTAGTTAACTCAACTGTATTGTCGCACAATCGCGCACCGCCTGTTGCCAGAGCACCGATCCCGGATTGTGCGGATGAAAGTCCTGATTGGGCGTCTCGATACCAATTTCGGGAAGCTCGGTTATTGCGTGTCTGCCGCGTCGCGAGTCCCGTCTAATGGATGTACGGTGGCGAGGCGGTGGCGGATTTGTTCATAAAATTTCCAGACATTTTCTCCATCGCCCATGGTGAGCCGGCGATAGACCTTCAGCAGGGGATAGATCTGCGATCCTGACACCAGCAGGGTGGGCACGGCAGCGCTTCCGCCCGGATATAAAATCAAGTCCCATCCGCCATTCCAATAGCGGCGTATCACTTCGCCCAGATATCCGCCCCACAACTTCACCTGCTCTTCAACCTGGTCATTTTCCAATAGATTCAAGGTCGTGCTGACGGTAGCCAGAATAGTCTCCAGCGACTCAATGCTGGCTTCGGAGTAATCGAGCTCAAATCCGAAGCGGTCACGAGCAGTTTCGACGGCGCTGTCGGCGCAGCTGTGCATCATTTCGGCAATGGATCTGAAGTCTGCCATACCCTAAGGGTAGCAGCGTGCGGTGAAAAAGGGACGCACGCATACCATTTCCCAGGCCATAATCGCCTGCCCCTCCCTCCGCCAAACCAGCGAGGACATACAACTGAAGCTGTCCCAGCTGCTAATTTGCGTTTGACATAGGCATTACCGGCAGCGATACCAGGTCGGTCGTTGAAGGGTCATCCCGCAGCTTCAGGTACAGGGTTGTCCCGTTGGGGCGAGGCACCTTCATAGTGTTGCCGGCAAATCCCATGGGTACACTGACCGGGTGCGCAAATTGCGCGGATGACGCAATCGAATCAATCAGGAACAGATTGTCGCCGGTAAGTACGCACAAGGCGGCGGGATCTGAGGGGCAATCCACGTGTTTCAATTCCGGCAAACGCACCAGGTTGGCCAGCGGCTGCCAGTCTCCCTGAACTCCAGCCGCTGTGACAGGACGGAAGCGCAGCGGCCCGAAGGCCGACGCACCAAAGGCCTTGGCGGGATCGAGGGTGGCAAACACGGTTTGCGCATCCTGCAGGGTCAAGGAATTGTTGGCGAGAGTGAGCGAAGTGACAAAACCTCCGTCGGCGGCGCCTACTTCAATCGTCTGGTCACGTGGAAATTGCGGCGGCGCCACAGATTTCAAAAAGAAGTTGAGATGCCCATATTGCGGCAAGTCATTGTCGTTGCCCAGATGGATAAATGCGGAGCTTCCTCCCGGATTCACCGCGATGCTCTTGCTCAGCAATTCCACCTGCGGACGCGGCGGAGCAATGGTGACGGGAACATCCAACACTCGTCCATCTTTCAAATGAACGTGGGCCATGATGGTTGCGTCTTCGACAAAGACCTTGGAACCCGCAAGATTTGTGGATGTCTTCAACTCGAGCGAATCCTCGGAGCCGGTATGTTTCATTGAGCCGGCATGAAAAATGGTTGTTGCCATGTCGACGGTGGTCACTTCCTGCAGGTGCGTTCCCGTCATCGTCGCCTCGTCGTCTCCAGCATGCAGCACCATTCCGCTGACGACGGCGGAAGGCGGATAGACGTGGACCGGCACCTTCTCAGGTTTGGCCTGGCCATATTCGGAAACTACCAAGGTGTACAATCCGCGAGACGATTTGGTCACCGGCAGATTCACCTCCAGCAACTTCGGTGGTGTCCGGATGATGGTGGCCTTTTCCGCTTTTCCCTGGGGAGTGTCCACCGTAACCGCCTGGACGCAGACCACGCTGTCTGCCTGCAGGTGCAGCGACACCTTGTCCGCCGCTGTGATGGCATCCGTTTCGCCGGCCGCAAATGTCCACTGCTGCGGGCGGGAATTTGTGAAGGCGAAGTCGGGGCCGTTCCACGGGTCGAATCCCCACTGGCCACGCAACTGGCCAGTTACGGAGCCGACGACGCTTGAAGTTTGCAGGTTGCGAGCGTCCACCACAAACCCTCCACTCTCAGCATTGGCCACGGCCGGCAGATCGACGGAGTGGCCGGCGGAATCCTGAACGTGCAGGGCGAGATCGTGGGCGTAATGGGTGGAAAATACCAGCGGCGCTCCCTGGACGGAGAGCACCAGTTTGGGTCGTTCCAGGCAAAGCAGCTCCTCCGGATGCACGGCCCGCAGCATTGGAAAATGGACCTGAGCCACCGGAGGCAAGCTGGCCACCATGACAGATTTGGGATTGCTGAAGGAGGGAGGGCTGCTCAATTTCAGCTCGATCGCTCCATCGTCATTGACCGATAAAGCGGGGATGTAGGCATATTGCGCCGTATGGAGGCTGCCCATAATGCGCACCATATCCACCACCGCACCGACGTAGGGGCTGTACATGCCGCCGCCGGCAGCGGTGGAGGCGCTGATCTGGTTGATCATGTCGCTGGCGGCACCTGAAGTCAGCGCAGTGACCATGGACTGGCTTTGAGCGTCATTCAGCACCAGGTTTTCTGGATTCTGGATGAGGCAGGCCTCCTGCTGTTCGGGGGCCAGTTCGAAGCAGGCGGTATTGATCTTGAGGTACAGGGTCTGGGATAGCAACTTGGCGCGCGCTTCCAGACGAGTGGGATCGGTGTTGGAAATTTTCTTTACTGAGGCAATGTAGGCGTCGAGTCGCGAGCGCGTCAAATCGGCGGCGTACAGGTCCTGGGCTGCTCGCACAAAGACTCCAGGCCGGGCGCGCACTGCGGTTCGAACGGTGGTGAATCCGCCTCCCGTATCGGGGGCCCAGAAAATCAGAGCCTCCAAAGCTC
Organism: uncultured Acidobacteriota bacterium; assembly: GCA_963737095.1. Lineage (GTDB taxonomy): Bacteria > Acidobacteriota > Terriglobia > Terriglobales > Acidobacteriaceae > JAKAAZ01. Next base: position 123,993 of record CAVTRK010000005.1, on the reverse strand, counting down.
CCTCTGGAACCTGGATGTTGACGCCATCGCGTTGGACCTGCGGCTTCCAGGCCTCCACTTTGGTGAACCAGTCGTCGGGTGGAGGATTCAAGGAGCCCCGCAGAAATACTGGAATCAGCAGGTAGTGGATCGATTCATTGGGGGGCAGATCGGGGTGCAGCCAGATTTCATCGCCGGCCTGCAGGTTTGGAACCTGGGAAATGGGCAGGCTTATGCCGGCACGGGTGATCGATATCTCCAATCGCGGTCCGGGCAAATCAAAAGGGGCGGTCGCAGCGAAAGTAAAGGATGAAGCCAAGCCAAGCATCGTAACCGCAGGAAGACCTGCGCGAAACCAGGAGCGCCAATTCATACATCTTATTCTATGGAATCAGGGTCAATCCTTCATCCCGTGTACCGAGTTCGATACCAAAAAATTCGACCAGGAATGGGAGAAGTCTGCGATGATTGCGGAGACATTACTACCATCAGCGCGGAGTTGTTCGGGAATGGAACGGATACAAAAAGAAGAGCTTCTGGATAGCGATCACTGGTCTTGCGCGGAGGTCGCCTGTGCTTTGAAAGCGATCCGCCGCGTTAATCGCCTGTATGGCGGTCATCGTATGCACAAATGGTTGTTCCGCCGCGTCTGTTCCAAGCTCAACATAAAGAAATTGCAGGTGCTGGAAGTCGCTTCCGGCTACGCGGATGTCCTTCAGGCGGCATCGTTGATGTTGAAAAAGCAGGATGTCTCGCTGGAAATTTCGTTGCTGGATCGTAGTGCCAGCCATCTTCCGCAGCGGGAAAACTGGCATAAGAATCTGCATCCACCCACATTGATGACCGGCGACGCGCTGGATCTGGAGCTGCCTGATAACAGCGTCGACGTGGTTTCCTGCTGCCTGTTTCTGCACCATCTGAGCGTAGACGAGGCCCGCGTTTTTCTGAGGGAAGCGTTGCGAGTCGCGCGGGTTGCGGTCTTAATCAACGATGTGGAGAGAAAGCGCGTGAACTATTTTCTATCGCACGTGCAGCGATTTATGGATCCCAGCCGGCTGTCACGGCACGACGGACCCGCCTCTGTCCGCCAGGCCTATACCTTTCAGGAAGTACGGGCCCTGCTGCAGGAGACCCAATGCAGCTACGAACTGGAGCGAGGATATCTCTACCGTCTGGGTGCGATCGCCTGGAAGCAGGAAGCGGAGCCAGCCTGATCCGCTGCGTGTTGCGCGTCTGCCCGGTCGAATCCTTCCCATTGAACAATTCGCAAAAGAAAGCGAGCCAATGTTTCGGCTCGCTTTCTGCTGTTCTGGGGAAGGTTCCAAAATTAGCTGGCGGTGGAGTGTTTACTCGACTTCACTTCGATTTCATTCACCACCTGCTGCACATTAGGAACGTGCTTGGCCAGACGTTCCGCCTCGCGCTTCTGGGCTTCTGTCTTGACGCTACCGCTCAGGACCAAGGCGCCATTCTTCGCCTTGACGGAAATGCTTTGATCGTCCAGATTGCGGTGCTTCTTCAACTCCGCCTTATAGCTGTCTTCAATGGCGTCGTCGGTATCGGAGATTGCGGCTTTGGTTGCGTCCGCATTCTGCGGCGGCACTACGGCAATTTCGTCGGCGATGGTGTAATTCGGTGCGGCCTGCTTGGCTACGGATTCCGCCTGCGACTTCTGGTTGTCTGAGGGTACTGTTCCAGTCAGCGTGATCACGCCTTTATCCTGATCCTGGGAAACGTGGATGGCGCCCAGATTATTCTGGGTAAGTGAATTGTTCACTGCCTCCTTCGAATCTGGATATTTTGGGTTGCTATTGCAACCCGCGATGACGAGTCCGGCTGCCAGACTCGCAATCGCAATTACCTTGTTCAAATTCTTCTGTTGCTGCTTCATAGTGGTTCTCCTCTATTTTTTCGAAACTCTTGAACTGCTGTTGGGGGTTAGCTTTTCCCGGATTGCTTGCATCTCTGCGGGAGAGCGGCCTCTGCAAATCGGCTATTCCAAGCCAGCAGGCCCTAAGACATCCTGGGAGAAGACGGACCCGAACGCTATCGGGCCATTCATCCAGTTAGTTGTGGAATTTCGTGTTCCCGTTGCTCAGTCGCCGGCGAATTTCGTTGATCGTGATGAACTTCGCAAATGTCAGTCGCGCACGTTCTGAAAGAAGGGAAGTGGCACTGTCTAAAGGGTTGTCCGCGGCCGGAAAGATTGTGAGAGTTTTTCGCCCATCAAAAAAAGCAACGCGGCGAATGCGACGGAACCTTTGTGGCTTCGGCAGGGTAGAAGCCGCGGCGCGGCCGATATAGTTCGGCCCGCCTGGGCCTGGGTCCGGAAGAAACTTATCCGAAAAGCTCTCGGGAGTAGCGAATCTCGTCGACCTCTATATTCCACACCGTGGCCTTGCGATGGATCCCATCCGCGCGCCAGCCATCGTTTCGATAAAAGTTTTCGGCGCGCACATTTCCAGTCAGTACCCATAGAATGGCTTTGCGAAATCCCTGCTCGAACATTTGCCTACGCGCCGCCGACAGCAGCGCGACTCCGAGGCCGTTGCCCCAATATCGCGGATCAATGTAGAGCGCACATAACTCGCCATACCCGGGCATGTCGGAATCAGTCACCGGCATGGTGGTTGCGAATCCTTGGATCGCAGGATTTTCTGGGTCTCCCACGGCCACAAGGGTGCTCGGCTTCAAAGGATCGCGGCTTGCGAAATCGTACTTGCCGGCTCGATCCTCAGGGCGAAGCTGATCCAGATAATCGTCGGGAAGTATGTTGCGATAGGCAGCCTTCCAAGAGCGAACATGCACGCCCGCCACGGCCATTGCATCTTCCGGCTGCGCGCGGCGAATCAGCATCTCCCGAGTATTGCATAACGATTTGCGGCACAACGCAGGTCCGATGGGCGCCGGTCGACCTGGTCGCATCCAGATTGCGTTAGTGGGTCACTTCTGCTTTGGCGACGATTACAGCGGATTGCCCGGACGCCGACTCATAGTAGGAAACGAATCGCTGCGGCTCCGCCGCCTTATAGGGCGCGAGGTTGTGAGCCCAGCGGAATCCGATCGGTTGATACCACAATTCCGCTTCCACCTGGAACGGTCCGGTAGCGTGGCCAACGTCGATGACATAGCGGATCCGGCTCCCCTTATCCGTAAAGTTTGGATCCGTGGCCGCGTTGCCGACCACAGCGATGTCTCTATCGGCGGTTTGTTTGTCAAAGCCGTCCGGCAACAGGCGATTGTCTTTCAGATATCCAACGGCGGACAGCAAGCCGGTGGTTACGTGTCCGTGCTCATCTCCCAGGATCGGCTCGAAAATCTCCACTTGCTGCGGATTGGTGATCTCCCGATAGTGAGGCTCGTAGCGGGTTGGGTCGGCGTCATTGTCATTGCCGACAATAGACCCGTCAGGATTGAGCGCACCGGATTCGAAAACCTTGTTGCCGTTCCGATCGCGCACCACGACGTGCAGCCAGGCTCGGCGCGAGGGGTAGGCCGTGGGAAATTTGTGCCCGGTAAGATTCTTGACCATCACGTCGAACGCCAGTCCCTGCGGCGTGGAGTGCACATCCGGGATACCGACCTGCGCGGATTGCGTTTGTATCAGGGTGACGGCTCGCTGGGCGGCCTCAGTTAACTCTGCCGGCAAGGCCTGCACGTCCAGGTCGCCGCTATGGTCGCGCAGCATTCTTTCCATCACAAAATTTCCGCCGACGAACTCATGGCGATGCATACCTTCCCTTGGCTGGCCGTAGACGGCGGTGATACGCACGGCTTCATGCACCTCTGGCATGTGACACGACTGGCAGGTGCGCTTGTTGCGATAGTCACTGTGCAGCCACTCCAGGTAAGGCATCTGTTCCGGCAACGTTCCTACCTGTTTGCCGCCCGGTCCCAGGGCTTTGGTGTACAGCGTATGACAACTGCCGCACAAACCTGCGTCGCGAATCTGGGAAGCTTCTTTCGGAATAAAGCCGCCCGTTGAGGAGAGCATGACGCGCTGGTGGCCGTTATCAATCACGAAGGGTCCGTACTCTGGACGCAGCTGGTTCTTGTTGAAGCCTGCAACCACGAAGCGGCCGTCGAAACTCGACGGAGTGCCCAGGCGATCGGGTTCAATTTGATGACAAATCGAACAGGAGACACCGTCGGCCGCCTGCTTGTTGCCCTTGTGTTTCGCTGACAGCGGCAGATGCGCGAACACTTCCGCCGGGTGTCCTGCGGCTTCTTCCACCAGGTGCGAGATGGGCATGTGACAGGTCGAGCACTCATCTTCTATGTCAGATTGTCCTTGCGGATGATCGATGGATTCGCGGCGCACGCTGGCTTGCCAATACGGATCGCGACCGGCGTTGGCCATGATGCTGGCTCTCCATTGAAAGCCGATCGAAATGTCTTCGCCGGAACTAGTCTTCAATCCGTTATGACAGGCAACACAGCGATCCGAGGTGTGAAACGCTGTCTTGGGATGGGGATTCGATTGCGCATGTACCCCATTGCTTTTCACTGCAGCCAGCGCCAGCAGCAGGATAGGCATCAGTCCGGCAATCCACGGGATCTTGGCTCTCATCTACCAGCCTCCCCATAACTTGCCGTCCGCCCAATCCCACAAGACATAGAAAACCACCTGCGGGGTGCGATCGGCCGTGTTGGTGACTGGGGTGCGAACTCCAACATCGGCGCGAACATGCTGGCGCCGGCTCAGGGTGACCTGCATTTCCGGCAGAATATCCAGGTCGGTCTTGGCTGAACTGGTTAAGTCTCGCGTTGTTAGAAATTCGACCATAGGCGACCATTCGCGTCCGAGTCGATGCTGGCCAGCCAGAGTTTGGCCGACAGTAGCATAGCCGAAAAGACTTTGCGGCGAGACCTTTTGATCGAAGGGAATATCGGCTCCCATTTGAAATTGGAAAAATGTGTTGGTAGGAAAAAGCTGGTCGAAGGACGCGAACGGCTCGAAGGTGGTAGTGCCGGCGCCAAATCCACGCTTGCTGTTTCCCGTGGGCGGAAGAATGCCGGCCTGCAGCGCCAGGATGGAACCGGTGCGCAGGCTTGAAAACATCACTCGCTTGACGCCAAATGTAATGTCGCCGATGCCGCTGTTCCAGTTGTGATTCTGATCCTGCATGTTCCAGGGCACGTCCACTTCCAACTGATTCTTTTTGCCAAATGACTGCTCGTGAATAAAGTCGGTGGTGAAACCAGGAGCGCCACTTGCATTCAGGGCGGTCGAGACGACGAATTCTTTTTCAGGAAAAGCTTTTTCCGTCACCAAGGCTCGTGGCAGGTTCAACTCTCCGCGCGGCCAGCCTTTTTCGGTACAGAAATTGCGCACATAGGCGATGACGTCGTCGATCTCCGGAGAAGATAACAACTCGCCAAACGAGGGCATGATCTGCGAGAAGCCGCGAGCGGGACCACCGTAAACTATCACCGCTTTCCATGCGATGTTGGGTTCTGGCGTCGTCTGGCTGCAATTTGAAAAATCGGGAAATGTGCCGGGCCGCTTGAATTCTGTGCTGGTCATGGGTGCGCCGTTGCCGGTAGCTCCATGACACGCGATGCAGCCATCCTTATAAATGCGCTCGCCATTCTTCGCATCCGGAGGCTTCGAATATTTGAGAGTCTGGCAGAATGCGCCGACGGAAAAACCCAGCAGGAGAAACGCGAGCGCCCATAAAACGAAATTGTGCAACCCGCGCTTTCTACACCCAGTGAGAGGGTCGTATCCGTAGGCGGCGCTGGATTGCTTGGCCGCCCTCTCTCGTTGTGCCGCTCCCAAGTCTCGCTCCCATGTGCAGACGTGTCGATTCCGCAACGGTGCGTCAAGGCGAGCGAACGACTCCCCGAGACCCCCGCGAATTCAACCCTGATCAATGGGTTGGATGCATGTGAATGGCAGCACGATGTTCATCGCTGATGAACTTTGCTGTAGACCTTAAGAGTTGCCGCCAATGGTTGTTCGAATGGTGGTAAACCGACCTGGAATTGTTCGCATGCCTGAAAGATGATGGGCGATTCAAACTGGACGAGTCGCCCATGCGTATTAGACGTATTCGCGCTCTTGCCGGCGAATCTGTTTATATCGCGCGAAGGCCAGGCGGTCGTCTTCGAGTCCAAGCACAGTGCGCAGCTTCGAACCGCGATATGTATTCGCCGCCATGGCCAGCATATTGCGCATAACGAACCACGGGTCGTGTCGCAACACCGTGGGCAGGTGCCGCGTCTTCATTCCGCGTTCTGCTTTCCAGCGAAGATATTCAATCTCGTCCGCTGACAGATATTCGTTTTTCACGACGGATGTGGTGCCGTCATACTCTTCAAATCGCTCGTGCTCGATCAGGCCGCGCTTGCGAAAATCATCCGTCATGGGCGTCCGAGGGTAGGGGGTTGGATGCTGAATGTACGGCCAGTCCACATACTTGCGCGCAAAGTTCAGGTTGGCTTCAATTGACTCGACAGTGTCGCCCGGACTGCCGACAATCAACCCGCCCACGACATAAATCCCATTGCGATGCAGATTTTCGATCGCCTGCAGCGTGGCGTTGCCGGTATTATGTCCATTCGATCGAGCTGTGTTTTTTGCGCTCGCCTGCAGCAGCTTTAAGTCGCTCTCCAGAATGTTTTCAATGCCCAGAAATACATAGCGGAATCCGGCGCGCTTCATCAGCGGGGCCAGTTTCTCTCCATGGTTGGCCATGGCTGACGTCATGCCCTGCAGAAAATAGTCGATCGTATTGAGACCGGCCTCAATGATGGCATTACACAAGGCCTCAAAACGGTGCACGTTCAATGTGATGTTGTCATCGACGATGAAGAGCGTGCGCGCGCCGTGTTTCTTGGCATCGCGAATGTCCGCGATCACACGGTCAAACGAGTAGGTGTGAAAATTGCGGCCACGCATTTCAATGATGGAGCAGAAACTGCAATCGAAGGTGCAGCCGCGGGAGGTTTCGATGACATCCACCTGCCGCCCCAGCATGGTGTAACCGTTTAAAACCCGCGCGCTTCGCTTGGGCAGGCGAATCTCCTCGCCTTCCAGACTGAGAGGGGCGCGCTGCGGATTATGAATCCACTTGCCGTCATGGCGATGCGACAAGCCCGCGATAAAGTGCATGTCGCTGTTTTTTTCCAGGGCGCGTGTCAGCTCGCGTAGTGCGATCTCTCCTTCGCCGCGCACGATAAAGTCGATGGGCATGTGAAGGTAACTTTCGGACGCAAGGCTGGGATCGTAACCGCCGACGACAATTTTCGCGTTGGGTTTTAGCTGGCGGATCAGATGTATGATGCGTTCCGCGGTGCGGCGCTGAAACGTCATGGTGGAGAGTCCGACTAGCTGCGGATCATGTTCCTCGAGCAAACGCGTGACCGTCTCACGGACGCTTCGCTGGCACAGGATTAAGTCCGCGACTGCGACATTGTGGTGTTCATCCACGTTGCCGGCAAGCGATGTCAACGCTCCGTTAGGCATCCGGATTACGATTGAGGGCATATGCTCAAACGAGTCCGGCATCGACAATAGCAAAATGTTCATAGAGCCCCACCTGCCACAATCTGCTTGGGGAATTCTAACCTGAAATTTGCGGATTTGGCGCGTGTCATCGCAGAGTTTCGATAAACGTGAGAGCTAGCTATAGGAAAGCCAGCGGATCATTTCCGGAAGCGTTGGTCGTTTGCCGTACATAAGGATGCCGACCCGATAAATGCGGGAGGCTACCCAGAGCACGCCGTAGGTCGCGGCCACCATCAGGACCACTGACAGCGCCAGCTGCCACCACGGCACCACCATGGCCGACATGCGCAGGCACATCACTATGGGCGTGCAGGGTGGGAACAAGGACAGCAATACCACCGGCCACGCCGACGGATTGCCGAGAATGTAAACCATCAGAATTAAACCTGCGAGTTGCGGCATGACCAGGACCATGCTGAATTGCTGTACTTCGGATTCCTGGCTGACAGTCGCTCCGAAACCGGCGCTGAGCGCACTGTAGAAGAAGTAGCCGAGCAGAAAATACAGGATGAAAAACACCAGCTGCATCGGTGTGACACCGTAGGCCGCCAGGCCCCCCTGGCCAAGTTCTGCCCCGAATGCGGACGCACTGAGAAGCAGCACTGCAGTGATCCACACGGCCATTTGGGTCAGGCCCGCCGCGCCTACTCCCAGCAGCTTGCCCGCCATCAGAGATTCGGGCTTGGCGGTTGCCAATAGCACTTCAAACACTCTGGAAGTTTTCTCCGCGACCACGGAATGGGCGACATTCATTCCGTAAAATACCACCGCGAAATAGAGCATGAACGCCATGATGTAGGCGCCCCAGAAGCCTTTACTGGCGTCGGAGGCCACGGCCTTGCCGTTTTTGACCTGCCGGGTTTTCAGGTCGACGTCATGCAGCAAACTATCCGCCTGAGCGCTGGCCACGCCATGATTCATCAGCGTCTCGCGCACCAGCGCATTGCCAATGGCGGTCTGCATTTTATCGGTGCCGATAAAGTCCGCGGACCCACGGGAAACGTACGTCGACTCCGGCATAGCCTGGCCTGGCTGTACATGCAGCCACAGATATCCGTCGATGGCCTTCGATTCCACCTGGCTGTTGAGTGCTGCCAGACCGCTGTCCTCGACCGGAGCCTGCACTTCTACATGGAGCTGCGGCGGCGGCACGTTTCGGTTATCCCTCGCGTCATCCTTTACGGTGGGAGCCTGCAGCAACTCCGTTCGCGTGCATTCAGCCAGAACGCGATCATTTGAGGCGACCACGATATTCCGGGCTCCGCTGGCCATTTTCCCAGAGAACGCACCCATTCCAAAGACGCCGGCAAAAACCAGCGGAATTAAAACTGTACTGATGCGGAAAGCTTTGCTGCGAACCCGCTCAATATATTCTCGTTTAGCGATCAGCAGGGCTTCACGCATCGACGCGTCTCCCAACGGTTTGGATGAAAATCTCTTCCAGGGATGGCTCCATCAGCTCAAACTTGTAGATCTTGGCGCTTTGCCATGCCGTTCGCAGCAAGTCCTGTGCGTCCGCGCCATCGCATAGTTGAATCTCAACATGGCCGGCGAAAGCTTTGTATTCTTTTACCGCGGGATGATTGACAAAGGAGTTGTCGCCTTCAAAATCGATCACGACGCGGTTGCGCGGATAGCGGGATTTCAGCTCGCGCATACCACCGGACAGAACCGCTTTGCCGCCGTCGACCAGGCAAATGGAGTCGCATAATTTTTCCACCTGATCCATGCGATGGGTGGAAAACAGGATGGCCTTGCCCGCGTTTTTCAGCTCCAACAATGTTTCCTGCAGCAACTGCGTGTTCACCGGATCGAGGCCGGAGAAGGGCTCATCCATAATGATCAGCGCCGGCTCGTGCAGCAGCGTGGAGATGAATTGAATCTTTTGCTGCATTCCCTTGGAAAGCTCTTCCGTCTTCAAGTCGATGGAATCGATGATTTGCAGGCGTTCACACCACTGCCGGGAGCGGGAATTGGCGGTCGCCGCATCCAGGCCGTGCAACTGCCCGAGGAAGACAAGCTGGTCGATCACCTTCATCTTTTTGTACAGGCCGCGTTCTTCCGGCAGATAGCCGACGCGAGTCAGGTTCTTGCGGGAAAAAGGCTGGCCGAACATGGTCACCGTTCCGGAATCCGGCATGGTGATTCCAATCATCATGCGGATGGTCGAAGTTTTGCCGGCGCCGTTGGGACCGAGCAGCCCAAACATTTTGCCCGCCTCGATCTGCAGGCTCAAGGCATCGACGGCAACCTTGGTGTCGTAGGTTTTTGATATTCGATTCAGCTCAACGATGTTCATGCGGATGCGGTTCGATCAGTTGTTCGCAGTGTAGCAAAGGAGCATTAGGGGAGGGCTAAAAGGGCTGCGGAGATTGTCGTGGCGTGAACGTGGGTCAGTGTGATGCAGCAGTTTTCGTGTCGCCAATGAACCCGAAAGTGAATGTCGAGAAGGGCGTTTTCGGGTACAAATAACAATTCAAATTGACAGGTAGGCCACTAATACCTACATTGTAGGCATGGCTGAGCTACTTGGCACCTTCGAGCAGATCACTCTGCTCGCCATTCTCGGGCTGAATGACGGCGCCTACGGTCGCGCCGTGCTTCGCGCGGTGCAAGCGGCCTCGGGAGACTCCCGCAGCATCTCGGCTGGCGCGATCTACGCCACTCTGGATCGCCTGGAAGCAAAGGGTCTACTCTCATCGCGCATTGAGAAAGGCACTCCGGCGCGCGGCGGGCGGGCTCGGCGGTTTTACCGGTTGACTCCGTCCGGAGCCTCCGCGCTGAGTGAGGTGAGAGGAACACTGGAGAGAATGTGGAAAGGCAAACGCTGGCCCGTGGAGGTCTCCACATGAAAAGGATTGCCCCACCGTCTTTGCTGCACGGTTTTCTGCTCTTCCTGTTGCCGCCGCGAGATCGCGAGACAGTCTCGGGCGACCTCTATGAAGAGTTCCTCGAAGTAAAACTCCCTGAGCTGGGTGCCTTCAAAGCACGCTTCTGGTATTTGCAGCAGGTTGTAAGCTTCGTGCCCGGCAAGGTCGCGGCTGTTCTCCTGCAAGGGCCGGCCCTGGCGGTTCTCTGCTTCTGTACAGCTTTGGCCGGCTGTTGGCTCGGCATCATGGATATGCTATTGCGGCATCCTGGTTACAAAAGCCAGGTGTTGATTGCGGCGATCATCGTAGGTCAAGGGTTGCTCACTCTTGGTGTGCTTCGATTCCGCCACTCCGCGAGTTTGCGCGCTATTGCGTTGGGCGGCAGCCTGCCGCTGCTTTGGATCGCGGGCAAAGCACTCAGAGCAACGTTGCGCGGAGCGCACTTTGAAGGATACGTTCTGCTGATAGCTCTAGCTCTGATCGTTCAGGCCATCTTCACACTCTTCACCTTGTCGAGAACCCGGGAGATAGGGAACAGTGCATGACGTTCTACGACCTGATCTTCATTCTTCTGTTCCTCGGTTCCCTCGCCGGTCTTCTCCTGAGTGCGCTCTTGTGGCGAACAACAACCTCGCGAAAGATTCTCATCTCGCTGGCCACAGTCTGGAGCGTTTATCTCCTGATCCTCGTTGTATCTGACATCTTCAGTTCGCAGAAGGTTTTTAAGCCAGGTGAAGACGAATGTTTCGACGAGATGTGTTTTGCCGTCGTCGGCAATCAGACCATTCCTGCGCAAGCGCTCGATCCGTCCAAGAACACCGCCGCAAGCAAATTCATCGCCGTTACAATTCGAATCACCAATCATTCACTTGGTCGTGCGGAATCCGAAGGCGGTCTTCGCGGGCGTCTCTATGAAGGCGGAGCATACATCAACGTTTCCGATATCGCACAGAAGGCCTACGACGCTCAACACAGTGAGAACATCAGGCTGACACACAAGATCTCTTCAGGGGAAAGCACTTTTAGCGTTCTCGTGTTCGAAGTGCCACAACAGATGCCGCATCCTTCACTCACTCTGGACCACGGTTTCACTCCGGGGTACTTCGTAATCGGCGAAAGCCCCTTCTTTCACAAGCCTGACATTCATCAGCTTCCGCAAGATAGGTAACGAGAAGTCACCTTGCGGGGAGTGATTGCGCTCCCATATCACCTGCTAGTTGAGCGCAACCCGTGGGTGACTTTGGCGGAATGGCCGCTCATTTCATCTGGGCCGGAGACGGTGATGAGGATGTCCAGCAGCCGGCGGGCGCTGGGCCGCCGGCCTGGACCCGAGTCAACAAAAAAGACGCCAATCGGCGGGCGAAGCAGGTCCAGGGCGCTCACGAGACTCGTCAACGCATCGCCGAGTCGCCTTCAGCGCCAAGTTCGATGCCACTATGAGTAGAGTGGGAGGCAATCGTCAAAGCGGTTTCTCACGTTGAATCCGTGTGCGAGGAACAAGCGATACCTGGATTAGCAATGATTCTTTCCGTGAACAGAATGCGGCTGCAAGGACTGAGGGCATCCTAATGAACGGGCTTTGTTGCACGAGTTGAAAGGAAATTGCCGGAATGAGCACTCCAACTCAAAGGCGGTGGATCGAATTCGCAAAGGGTTTGTGGAGCGAAATTGAGGCCGACGACATACTGAATGGCGGGGCGGTTCTTGCATTTTTTTTCGTGCTGGCCGTTTTTCCCGCGGTGATTTTTATTCTTTCCCTGCTTCCCTACCTATCGGTTCCACACCTGCAGCAAGCCATTCTGGATCTTCTCCACCAGGTTCTGCCGGCCCAGTCCGCCAACCTATTCGAGTCGACCGTTCGATTCACCCCCTCGCGTGGAAGGGAAGGATTGCTGACGTTCGGACTGATCTTCACGCTCTGGTCCGGCTCGAGTGGCGTGTATGCAATCACGGAACAGCTCAATGCCATCTGCGATGTCAAGGATCCTAGACCGTTCTTGAAAGCGCGAGGGATTGCGATTCTTATGACGCTGTTCTTTGCTTTGCTGACGGTCGGAACCTTGTCGCTGGTGATTTTCGGAGGGGCGATTCAGGGGTGGATCGCGTCGTTCATCGGCTGGAGTCAGCCGCTGAAGATTTTCTTTGCAACCCTGCGCTGGGTGATCCTTGCGGCGGCTTTGCTGCTGGCCCTTGCGGTAGCGTATCGGTTCGGGCCCGCGGGAAACGCCAGGTTCCGATATATCTCACCCGGCAATGTGGCTGCCGCAGTTCTGATCGCGGTCGCGTCGATGGGATTTCAGTTCTATGTCTCCAGGTTTGGAAATTACGGCGCAACCTACGGCAACCTGGCCGCCATCATCGTCCTGATGCTGTGGATGTACATGGCCGGGATCGCGCTGCTGCTGGGGTACGAGGTCAATAAGCTGCTGCATCGGCCTAAGCCTGAATAGTCGGGATGCTATCGGGCTGGGCGCGAGCCGTTGATCAGGATGTCCACCAACCTGCGGGCGCTGGGCTGCCAGCCGGGGCCGGAGTCAACAAAAAAGACACCGATCAGGGGTCGAAGCAAATCGAGCGCGTCGACATCTTTTCGAATCTCGCCGCTTTTGATGGCGCGCTTCACCAGCGCATCCATGGCTGTGTGAATCAGGCTGCGAGAACCTTCATACAGCCTGCGTCGGACCTCCGACGACGCTGTTCAGCGCGGGGGCGATGATCTGTTTTGCGGCCATGTGCTCGACGAATAGCAGCATCCAGCCGCGCAATGCCTCGATCGGCGGCAATGTTTCGGAGAACTTGCTTCCCGCGGCCGCTAGCTTTTCCACTTCGCTGCGATAGACCGCTTCAATCAGGGCATCGCGCGTCGGAAAGTGGCGATAGAGAGTGCCCGCTCCCACGTTCGCGTGCTTGGCAATGTCGTCTAGGCTGGCACTGGCGCCGGAGCGGGTAAATGCTTCTTTTGCTACGTCCAAAATGCGCTCGCGGTTGCGCAGCGAGTCGGTACGCGGTTTTCTGCGAGACTTTCCGGAGGCGGATTTTGCAGCTTTCTTGACCATGAGCAAAATATTTGCAACCGGAGACAGTCTCCGGTTATCTATTCATTCGGAGGGTGTCTCCGTTTTATGCGAAGTGGCGGCGCCCGTCAATGCCGAATCGCGGCTGCTCCATGCCAAGACCGAGACGCCAATCTGAAATCCGGGAGGAAGAAGGAATGCAATCCAAGGAGAACGGAGTTATGCAATCAGGAAAGAATGAAGTAGTCCCGCGAGCGGACCTGGCAGGCAGCTTTACCTTGCCCGGCACTGCACTCAGCTTGAACCGCATGGGCTACGGCGCCATGCAGCTTGCCGGCAAAGACGGCAGCAAGCGCGTGTGGGGACCGCCTACCGATGTGGAAGCAGCGATCGGCGTCTTGCGCGAAGCCGTTGCCAGCGGTGTAAACCATGTGGATACGGCCGATTTCTATGGTCCGCACGTCACCAACCAGATCATCCGCCGCGCGCTCTTTCCCTATCCGGGCGAGCTGGTCATTGTCACGAAAGTTGGCGCGCAGCGCGGGGCAGATGGCTCGTGGTTTCCTGGGCTTACACGCGAACATCTCACTGCGGCTGTGCACGACAACCTCCGCAATCTCAATCTCGATGCGCTCGATGTGGTCAATCTCCGCGTGGGAGGCATTGCCGAGCCATCGGATGGTTCGATCGAAGCGCCGCTCACGGTCCTAGCCGAGCTGCAGCAGCAGGGTCTGCTGCGCCACATCGGGCTCAGCAATGTGACTTCCGCGCAGATCGCCGAGGGCCGGCGGATCGTCCCGATCGTTTGCGTCCAGAATCACTACAATCTCGCCCATCGAGCGGACGATGCGTTGATCGACGAACTTGCCCGCGAAGGCATTGCCTACGTGCCCTACTTTCCCCTGGGGGGCTTCAGTCCGCTGCAGTCTAAGACCTTGTCGGAGACGGCACTGAGCCTGGATGCCACGCCGATGCAGGTTGCGCTTGCGTGGCTGCTGCAGCGCTCATGCAACATCCTGGCGATTCCCGGAACATCTTCCCTCCATCACCTTCGCCAGAATCTTCAGGCCACGACGCTGCAGATTCCCGCAGTTGCCCTGGCCCACCTGAACTCGATCGACCAACAGCAAAAGGAGTCTTGATATGCGTGTATTTGTTACGGGCGCGACAGGTTTTATTGGTTCGGCGGTAGTGAAGGAACTGCTCGGCGCAGGGCACAAGGTTCTTGGGTTGACTCGATCCGATGAAGGTGCGGCCGCTCTACAGCGCGCGGGCGCCGAGGTGCATCGCGGCGATCTGGACGATCTGGACAGTCTTCGGAGTGGAGCCGCCAAATCGGATGGCGTCATTCACACCGCCTTCCGCCACGACTGGTCAAAGTTCGTGGAGAGCTGCGAGTTGGATAAGCGCGCCATCGAGGTGCTCGGCACGGCGCTCGAAGGCTCGCACCGTCCTATGCTGGTTTCGGCCGGGGCCGCAGCGCTGGTGGAAGGCCGTCCGGCAACCGAAGAGGATCCGCCTGTTCCTCCCTCGCCGGCGATGCCGCGAGCTTCGGAGCCTGTGGCTCTTTCGTTTGTGGAGCGCGGCGTAAACGCGTCTGTGGTGCGTCTTCCCCAGGTTCACGACACGTTCAAGCAGGGGCTTGTCACTTACCTGATCGCACTCGCTCGCGAGAAGGGAGTCTCGCCTTACATTGGTGACGGCCTCAACCGCTGGGCGGCGGGGCATATCACCGATACGGCTCGCCTCTACAGATTGGCTCTGGAGGAAAATGAAGCGGGCGTTCGATATAACTCTGTCGGGGAAGAGGGCGTGCCATTGCGCGAGATTGCTGAAGTGATTGGCCAGGGCTTGAAGGTGCCGGTGGTGAGTATGTCTCCGGAGGAAGCGCCGGCCCACTTCGGATTTCTGGCGATGTTCGCGGGCAGGAACCTGATCGTCTCCAGCGAGCTGACGCAGAAGCGTCTGGGATGGAAGCCGACCGGGCCAGGGCTGATCGCGGATCTGAAAAACATGCGCTTCTCTTAATGTTGGACATTGAATCGCTGTTCGAGCGCGGGAGGGAGGGCGTGGCGGCTGGTAGCATCCAGAATGTGATCGCCCTCGATACTCCCATCCAATTTGTGAAAGGTGTCGGCCCGCGTGTGGCCGAAAAACTGAAAGAGAAGAACATCCTTGTCGTGGAGGATTTGCTGTACCACCTGCCGTTTCGCTATGAGGATCGTCTCAATCCGCGCGCGCTGAACGAACTGGTCCCCGGCGAAATGGCCAGCGTGATTGCCGAGGTGCGGGGCACGGTTCTGTTGCGCACCCGGCGCATGCCGATCTTTGAAATGACGGTTGGCCAGGGAACCTCCTCGTTGAAATGCATGTGGTTCCACGGAACGTATCTCAAGGACAAATTTCAGCTGGGCCAGATGCTGGCGCTCTACGGCAAGGTGGAACCCTCGCGCAGCCGAGCCGGCGCCTTCAAGATGATTCAGCCGCAAATCGAAATTCTTCCCGGAGAAAATGACCCGGAAGAAACACTGCTGGAAGTGGGCCGAATTGTTCCGGTGTATGAATCGCTGGGCGGTGCGCAGCTCAGTTCGCGCTGGCTGCGGCGGGTGATTTACCGATTGCTGGAGGAAATGGGGAATGCGCTGCCGGAAACGCTGCCGGTGGAATTGTGCGAGCGCATGCAGTTGCCATCACGAGCCGAGGCGTTGCGAGCGGCGCATTTTCCGCCTGCCGGAACGGGGCTGAGACTGTTGCAGGCCGCGGCCACGCCGGCGCATCAGCGGCTCATCTTTGAAGAATTATTTTTTCTGGAATTAGGCCTGGAGCTGAAACGCCGCCGCATGCGGGAACGTCTGGGGCCTGCGTTCGCTGCCGATCTTCGGGTGCGCGAGGCGCTGAAGCAGGTGCTGCCGTTTCATCCTACGGCTGCGCAGAAGCGCGTGCTGTCTGAGATTGTGCAGGATCTGCGGCAGCCCACGCCGATGCGCCGACTGCTGCAAGGGGATGTCGGCTCCGGCAAAACCATCGTGGCGTTGCAGGCTGCCTTTATCGCGATTGAGAACGGCTACCAGGCGGCCCTGATGGCGCCCACGGAAATTCTGGCGACCCAGCATTTCCTGGCGGCGAGGCGACTGCTGGAACGGTCGCAGCGGCAGCCCGCTTATAACGTGGTGTTGCTGACGGGATCTTTGGACGAGGATCGCAAGCGGACAAATCGCGGGCGCATCGTGCGCGGCGAAGCGGATCTGGTGATCGGCACCCACGCGCTGATTGAGGAGAAGGTGGAATTCGCCAATCTTGGCCTGGTGGTGGTGGATGAGCAGCACCGCTTCGGCGTGATGCAGCGCTTTCGACTGATGAAGAAGCCCAATGCCGCCGAGCCGCATGTGCTGGTGATGACGGCTACGCCGATTCCGCGCACGCTGGCGCTTACGCTCTATGGCGATCTGGATGTGAGCGTGTTGAACGAGCTGCCGCCGGGCCGCACGCCGATTGTCACGCGGCGCGTGGTGGATGAGCGGGCCGAGGAAGTGTGGGGATTTGTTCGCAAGCAGGTGGAGGCGGGTCACCAGGCCTACATTGTTTATCCGGTGATTGAAGGCAGCAAAGACGATCAGCCGGAACTCGACTTTGCCCACGATCCGGATGCAGAGGCAGCATCAGACGAGGGCGGCTCTGCAAGGACTGGAACGAAAGCGAAGACCGCGGCGAAGAAAAAAGCAGGCACAAAATCGCGGGCGAAAACGGAATCGCTGTTTGAGAAGCCAGCGTTAAAATCCGCGGTGGCGATGTGTGAAGAACTGCGCGCCACGCATCTTGCCGGGCTTCGCATTGGCTTGCTGCACGGGCGGCTGGGCGCGGAAGAAAAAGAAATTGTGATGCGCCGATTTCAGCGCGGCGAACTGGATGTTCTGGTGGCGACCACGGTGATTGAAGTGGGCGTGGACGTGCCCAATGCCACGGTGATGGTGATCGAGCACGCGGAGCGGTTCGGCCTGGCTCAACTGCATCAGCTGCGCGGCCGCGTGGGTCGGGGCGCGGCTCGCTCGTATTGCATTTTAATGACGGCTGGACGAGTAACGCCGCAGGCTGACGAGCGCCTGGACGCGATGGTTCGCACGCAGGATGGCTTTGAGCTGGCCGAACTGGATCTGACGCTGCGCGGGCCCGGAGAATTCTTCGGCACGCGGCAGGCCGGGCTGCCGGACTTTCGCGTCGCCAATCTGCTGCGAGATCGCAAGCTGCTGGAACTGGCTCGGCAGGAGGCGGCGCGGTTTGTTGAGAGCGGGGAAAAAGAAATGTCTCGTACTTCGGTGGATATTGTTTGGGCCCATCTGAAAGCGCACTGGCAGCGGCATTATGGATTGGTGGAGGCGGGTTGAAGTCAGCGAAGCGATTGAGCGCCTCGTCAATGGGGATCGGAGAATCCCGGGTCGCAGAGTCAAGACCCTTTGACAGGCTCAGGGCAGGCTCTGGGGTACCCAGACGATGGCGATGTGATAGTGTGCAGCCATGATTGTTGGCAGCGGCGTGGACATGATCGAAATTGAGCGGATCGCGGAAACCCTGGAGCGATATGGAGACCGCTTCTGCCGGCGCGTCTACCTGCCGGAGGAAATTCGCTATTGCCGCAGTAAAAAGAATGCAGCGGAGAGCTTCGCCGCCCGGTTTGCCGCCAAAGAGGCAGCTGCCAAGGCTCTCGGCACAGGAATCCATTTCGGGGTTTCGTGGCGCGATATTGAAGTGGTTCGAACCGCGAGCGGTCGGCCGACACTGCTGTTTCAAGGGCGCGCAGCGGCAATTGCCCGCAAACTCGGAGTTCAGAACGCCGTCATTTCTCTAACGCATTCACGCAGCGTCGCGTTAGCCCAGGTGGTATTGGAAAACTGAAGCAGTTTGGTCCTGAGCTCCTTCCAAATAGCCGCAGGGTGAAGGAAAAAATCACTGCATCGCCGTGGATTTTCGGAGCCGTCCACACAAATCTGCATCAATATCCATGGTTGGCAGCTCGGCCAGCATTCGGATGGGGCGAAACCTCTGCTATGCTCGACTGTATTCAGTTTCGCGGCGGGTGCAGCTTGCCTACCGGTCGACCCGCTCTAACCAGGAGAAGCTGTGCCAAATCAGCACGAGGTTCATTGGTCACAATTGAAGGTGGGCGTCCTGGTCATTGTCGCCCTGTCCGCGCTCACGCTCCTGATTTCCCTCATGTCGGGTAGCTCAGGCGGAATCTTCAGTCGCCACATCGTCGTGCATTCATTCTTTGAGAACGCCTCCGGACTGAAGCCAGGTGCGCCGGTCAATCTGCAAGGTGTGACCATTGGCTCGGTCAAGAAGATCATTATTGTTCCCCGACGCAAGCTGACTCCGGTGGAAGTCATCATGAGCCTGGGCCTGAACTATAAGGCTGCGCTGCACACCGATACCTCCGCTTCGCTGGCGACTGCCGGCGTGCTGGGAGATACCTTTGTCGACCTGGACAGCGCCAAGGCGACCGGGCCGGCGTTGCAGAATGGCGATGAAGTTCCCGTGGTGCAGACGCCCAGCCTTTCTGACGTCATCAAGTCCAGCCAGAGCACCATTCAGCAGGTGAATGTGATTCTGGCGAAGTTGAACACTATGGCTGACGCGCTGGGAAGCAGCAAGGGTTCTCTGGGTTTGTTCATCAATAATCCTGATCTCTATAAGCACGCGGTTGGCACGCTCACGGAGCTGCAGGGAACGATTACCAAGATCAACCACGGCCAAGGCACACTGGGAAAATTGGTGGCGGATGACGAGCTGTACAAGCGCGCCAACGATACTGTCGCCCGCTTGCAGGACATTGTGAACCAGGTTGACGCCGGTAAAGGCACGGTAGGCAAGCTGGTGAAAGACGACGCCCTGTATAACAACGTGAATCACACCGCAGCCAACGCCAATCGGCTATTAGCCGAGATCAACGAAGGCAAAGGAACGCTGGGAATGATGGCGAAGGATGAGGCCTTCCGCAATAAAGTAAGCCTCACCATTTCCGATCTGCAATCCATTCTGCACCGAGCCGACGCAGGAGAAGGAACTGTGGGCAAGCTGCTGCATGATCCTTCGCTCTACAACAACAGCAACAAGGCAGTGGTGGAGATGCGGGAGCTTCTCGCGGCGGTTCGTGCCAATCCCAAAAAATATCTCGTGATCCGGCTGCACATCTTTTAGGCGAATGCTTCGAGCTTGAATCTGCGTCATTCGCAACCATCTGCTTCGGACTTGTGGGATCCGTCGTCCCGGTGGAGACCCTCGCTTCGCCGGAGTTTCCAGTCCGTACTGTGAGCACACTTTTTCTCTGCGTCGAAAACCCCACCCGCTGCCATCCGCGCACGTCGTCTCGGCTTGGACCCAGGAGCACGTGAAGGCTCCCAGGCGGCGTGGAGTCATTGTTTTAAAGTTGGGGTCCGCTGGCACAAATACGCAGAGGCTTTTACAATTGGAGAGCAAGCAATCCAGATATAAATTCTGCGTTGGCAGTCCTCTGCGTCGCACCCAAGACCAAGAGGTTGAAGGATACACATGAAGTTTTGGAAGTATAGCCGTGTCGCTCTGGCTTTGATTGGTTCAGTGGTTCTAGGGCTGAGCATCACTTGCTGCGGCGTCTACACCACCGGTTACATGTACGTGACCGGGGCGCAGTTCAATCAGATTGGCGCATACAAGATTGACCACGACTTCGGTTACTTGACGCCGGTGACAGGCTCGCCGTTTGGGAACGCCGGCGGCACTCCGGTTCAGGCAGCGATTATTCCAGGCGGACGGTTCCTGGCGGTCGTGAGCCAGGGAACACCGGGAGTCGCCGGATCCGGTAGCGTCTCCATGTATTCGATTGGCGGCGGTGGCGTGATTGCTTTCCAGCACACCTACTTCACTTCAGGCATCAATCCCGTGGCCATTGCGCTGGCGCCCGCGGGCAATTTTCTGTATGTCCTCGACCAGGTTGCTCCTCCGGATATTATCAATGGGGTGGACCAGAATGCCGGTCGTGGCGATGTTACGGTATTCGCCATCGATTCCAGCAGCGGCAAGCTGACGCTGATCACCAACCAGAACACATTCAACACCAATGGCACACAGTTGCCGTACTTCACCGTGAACTATAACCCGGTGCAGTTGGTGACGGCCCAGGGCTATCTCTATGTCCTGGACCAGGCGTATAACCCGACGCTGGTGACTCCTCCGGCAGCCTGCGTGAATGCGCCGCCGACCTCTGCCTGCGTGACGCCTGACGTTTTCCTGTATGCCATCAACACTTCAAACGGGCAACTGACGTTGACCCAGAATGCGCCGCTGACGTTGGGAATTCAACCGGGTGCAGCCAGCACCATCGCACTCGCGTCGGGCGGGAAATACGTGTACATCCTCGATAATGCGCTGGGCGCTAACCCAGGCCGGATCCTTCCTTTCACGGTTGGCAGCGGCGGCGTGTTGCAGAGTTTGGTGGGAGGGCCCACCAACAATATCGGAAGCGTGGGTTATCCGGATGCCGTAATTGCCAACTCAAACACCCAGTTCTTGTACGTAGCGAACCGTGGGCCGTCGAATATCACGCAATCGAACAGCTCGATTTCGGCGTTCACGATCAGCACAGCGAATGGGCAATTGCAGCCTCTTGCCACCGCAACCCAGAATCCGTTCCCCACGGGCGGCGGTCCAGTCTGGATGGTGATTGATCCGACCAGTCAATACCTTTACACGATTGATCACGATACCAACACGGTTACCGGAAAAATCATGGACGCGACTCACGGTCTACTATCCAACATGTTTAAAGGCACATCCTTCGCTACCGTTGGGCAGCCAACGTACGGGGTGGTCACAGGTCGCACGTACTAAGAAATGGATGAGGGATTGTTTGGGGCCTCTGTGAGGGAGGCCCCTTCCGCTTCTCTCGGCAGAGTATCCAGCGATCAACATCGTCGACACTTTGTCTGGAGAAAGTAGTATCGCAACAGGCCGCCTTTTACGGCGGGGCGCTGGCAGAAAGCCGCTTGGCGCTTTTACAATACAAACGGGAACAACCCCACAAGGTATAAGCAAGGAATCTACCCTCGTTGCTGTATCCAAAGCCGGGGATAAAGGAATCGCATGAAGTGGAGTCAATATGGCCGGCTCACATTGGCCTTGGTTGCATCGCTGGCTCTTGGATTGAGCATGACGGCCTGCAATCCAAGTTTCACACTCGGTTTTGTTTATGTCCTCAACACCGCGGGCACAGCGGGATCGATCAGCGCGTATACGATTGATAGCGTGTCGGGCGCCATTACGCAGACGGCGAATTCGCCTTTCCCGTCGGGTGGCGCGTTTCCGGTTGCTGCTTCGACCAGCAACAACAGCAAGTGGCTGTACGTTATTCATGAAGTCAGCAACACGGTGGTCCAATTCAAGATTGGAACCGATGGCAAGCTCTACCAGGCGAACACTTACAACACGCCCGGCACCTATCCCATTTCCATGACCATCGATCCCAGCAGCAAGTACCTGTTCGTCATCGATAGTTATGCGCCCGGGTTCAACGGCGTCGCTCCTCCCAATTTGAATCCGTTGCAGAGCAACACCGTCCCCACCCAGGGCTGCGTTGCGGTCTATGGCATTAACCAGACCGATGGCTCGCTCACTCCGGTTGCTGGAAATGACGGCAATTGCTTCCTGATCGGGACGCCCGTCATCGGCTCACAGCCCATCGGAGTCACGGCCACGGCGTTTGTCAATTATCTCTACGTCGCGGACCAGGGTACACACTCGGTGTACGCCTACTCGGTGGACTATACGAGCGGCACTCTGACACCGCTGGCCAGCAACAATTTCCAGGCCGGCGTGAAACCCAGCGCAATCATCAGCGATCCGACCGGACGATTTGTCTACGTCACCGATCAATATCAAAACCTGATCCTTGGCTACAACATTCTGACGGATGGTACCTTGCAGTCGCAGGTGAATGGACCGTTCCCGACGGATCTGTTCCCGTATAGCATGGTCGTCGATCCGCGCGGCAAGTTCCTCTACGTGACCAACTACAATTCGAACGACGTGCGCGCGTATAACATCCAGGCCTCGACCGGCAATCCGCTGGCAACAGCGGGCGGTGGATATGGAACTGGCACCGGACCCACGTGCATCGCGCTGGAGCCTGCCTACGGTCGTTACCTGTACACGGCGAATAATCTGGACAACTCCGTGACCGGATTCAAACTGAACCCAAGCACCGGCGTGCTGGTGACTGTGCTGAACAGTCCATTCCCCGCAAACGGCCTGCCAGACTGCGTTGCTACATCGGCGAACGGAACGCATCCCGTCCAGACCATCACTCCGTAACGGCTTCGCGGTTCAGAGGTTCGAAGTTGCCAGAAAAGGTCCGCATTCGCGGGCCTTTTCGGTTGGCGGGATTGATCGATGAGTCGCTCAAATCTCAGTGCGGTTAGTGGGGTTTGATTTCGAGGCCAGGCATTCCGCGCTGCGGTGGGAGCTCCGATCCAGCCCGAAGGCGAGCTTGTAAGACTGCTTGCTGAATTTCTTAAGATTGAGCGTTTTGTCCGTGTTCGCTCGCATAACCGTCAGAGACTTTTCGCTCACTTGCGCGTCCAATACCAAGGCTGACAACAATCCAACTGAGACCCCGATCGTTTCCCGATGTCGATTTGAAGTTCACCCAGAGAATCTGCGCCTCATTCCAACCATTCAGCAAGGGATGCCGACAACGTGACTGCAACGCTGACTCCGTCGATCGCCTATCGTCCAATCCTTCTGGGTGCGGCAGCTTTTTGCCTGATACTTCTCTGTTGCGGCCAAGTTCTGCGAGCCCAGGATAACTATGAAATCCAGGTATACCCTTCGGAGACGATTGCTCCCAAGATTCTGCTGACAGAACTTCACAGCAACTATACCGTCGAGGGCAGCACCATAACCCAATATGGAATGTTGCCTACCCAGGGCCAGGAACATGAAACCATCGAGCTGACCCAGGGCATCACCAAGTGGTCAGAGGTTGGGTTCTACATTTTCACTTCGGAAGGGAATGGCAACGGCGTGCAATGGGTGGGCGATCACATTCGGCCGCGCGTGCGCGCTCCCCTCAGTTGGCATTTACCGGTCGGACTCAGTCTTTCCAATGAAATTGGATATGCGCGGGCAGCCTACGCCAATCCAACCTGGTCGTGGGAAGTGATGCCCATTGTCGATAAATTGATGGGCAAATGGTATTGGTCGGTGAACGGAACCATGAACTGGGGGATTCACCCGGTCTCATTGCCACCCGGTGCGACGCCGCAGGAAATTCAATATTATTACCGCTATGTTTCTCCCCACGGCATGACGTTTGGCCCGGCCGCTACCCTGACCTATCAGCCGAACAAGTATTACAACATCGGCCTGGAATACTACAGTTATTACGGGGAGTTTGGACATTTCGTGCCGCTGCATTACCAGCAGCAACAGTTCTTCCCGGTGGTGAATTTGTTCGTCTCTCCTAAGTGGGAAATTAATATCGGTGCGGGTTGGGGAGCGACCGCCTCCACCGATCACCTGATTGTAAAGGGAATCATAGGCCGCTACTTTGATTGGAGCGGTTGGAGAAGACACCAACCCGTTCCGCGGCCCAAATAGAATTCCATTTATCCTGAAAGGCATGGCGTATTTTCTAGGGCTGGATGCGGGAGCGACCCGCACACGATGCGTGTTGGCCGATGAGGACAACATTCTCGCCCGCGCCTCCAGTGGTACCATCAAAATCCTGCACAGGCCGGTGGAAGACGCCGAAAAAAATCTGGACGAATTGCTGCGTGAAGTTTCCGCACAATCTGGAATATCACTCGACTCGATCGACCGCACCTGTGTGGGCCTGGCCGGTATCACTGTTCCCCGGGTTGAGCATTGGGTTCGCAAGGAATTGCACGCACGCGTGAGCGGCGACACCTTGTTGGTGAGCGATGGAGTCATTGCGCTGGACGCGGCCTTTTCCGGCGGCGCAGGCGTGATTGTCGTGGCGGGGACGGGATCGCACGTCATTGGGCGAGCCAGCGACGGACGAATGGCACGTGTGGGCGGCTGGGGTCCGGTGGTGGCGGATGAGGGATCGGGAACCTGGATTGGCAAGCGGGCGGTTCGCGCCGTCTTCGATGCGTTGGATCGCGATGAAGAGACGCTGCTGATGAAAAAGATTCAGGAAGCCTGGGCGCTCCCAGGTATCAGCCACCTGGTCGATGCGGCGAATCGCATTCCCGGACCGGAGTTTTCGAAGCTTACGCCGGTGGTGGTCGAATGCGCGCAACGCTGCGATCCGGATGCTGTTCGCATCCTGGAGGAGGCGGGTAACTACCTGGGGGTGTATGCGGTGCTGGCGGCCAAGCGGGTGGAGAAAATGGAAGGCCAGAGCGCGGCGCTGCCGGAGGTGGCATTCACCGGCAGCATATTGAGCAAGATTGCGCCGGTGCGCGAGGCGATGATCGCCTGGCTCCGGCGGGAACTTCCTGGAATAACAATTCGGACGGAAGCGGTGGACCCGGTACTGGGAGCGCTGTGGCGGGCACGTTCGGCTTAAGGAGCAACATGGGACTCGAAGTAGCTGGTATTGAAGTCAATCCTGCAGTCATAGCGCCCCTTGATCGGGGCTTCCTTCCGGCTTCGCTGTTTTCGCGCAAGTACCACGAACTGGCTGCGGCATCCGGCGGCGTGCCGTTGCGTCTGGCGCTGGAGCGCGGCGGCGGCGAGATTTCAACCTTTCGGACGACGGTGGTTCCTCCCCATGCGGGACATCTGGAAGCTACACTTCTGTACGTCGAACGCATCGTGAAAATGCTGTTATGGCAGCGCGGCGGATGGAAGGTGACCGTTGGCGGGCCGGCCGAAATCGGCAATCATATCAAGCAGGTCTATTCGCCCACCGGGGCGCGCAAGTTCGATTACAAGTTCATGGGCGATGTGTACGAGCACACGTTTGAAGTGGTCGTCACCACCCCGGAGGATGTTCCCGAAGCCAGGGAAAGCGCCGTGCCGCTCGGCCGCCATCTGGATGGCTGCCGCGTGGGATTTGATCTGGGCGCCAGCGACCGCAAGGCCAGCGCGGTTGTCGACGGCGAGACGGTGTTCAGCGAAGAGGTGGTGTGGGATCCGCGCAATCAATCGGACCCCGAGTATCACTATCGGGGCGTGATGGATTCTATCAGGCGCGCTGCTTCGCATATGCCTCGTCTGGATGCCGTGGGTGGCAGCGCGGCGGGCGTTGTGATCAACAACCGCGTGCGTGTCGGCTCGCTCTATCGGGGCATACCCAAGGACCAGTTCGAAAAAATCTCATCGCTGTTCGCGCGGATTCGCAAAGAACTGGGCGTTCCCATGGAGGTAGTGAACGACGGGGAAGTGACGGCACTGGCCGGCTCCATGTCGCTGAAGGACAATCCGGTGCTGGGCATTGCGCTCGGCTCCAGCACGGCCGCCGGCTACGCCGACCACGCCGGCAACATCACCAGTTGGCTGAACGAACTGGCGTTCGCTCCAATCGATTATCGAGCCAACGGACCGATCGAAGAGTGGTCGGGCGACACTGGCTGCGGCGCGCAGTTTTTCTCGCAGCAAGGTTCGAACCGCATCGCTTGCGACGCCGGAATGGAGTTTCCGGCGGATATGCCGCTGCCGGAGCGACTGATTGTTCTGCAAAAAAAGATGGCTGCGGGCGATCCATTGGCCAGGCAAGTCTACGAAACCATCGGCATCGCACTCGGCTATGCGGTTGCGCACTACGCCGATTTCTACGAATTAAAGCACGTGCTGATACTGGGCAGGGTGACGACAGGAGCCGGCGGCGAGATCATTCTGGAACGGAGCCGCGAAGTGCTGCGCGCGGATTTTCCGGAGCTTGCCTCCGGCATTTCCATCGCGCTGCCTGATGAAGCCAATCGCCGCGTCGGACAATCCATTGCGGCTGCGAGTCTGCCGGCCATTCAAAAAGGGAAGGCTTGAAACTGAATCCGGAAGCCCGCGTTTTTATGCGGGCCAACCGGCATGACTATAGTCGACCTTTGTTGTTCCGCATTCCGACCGGCGCTCTAACCGGTGAAGACGCGTCCGTTGAGCAGAATGCTGCGTACATCGCCTGTCGGCGTCAACACAGTGATGTCGGCTTTGCGGCCGAGTGCAAGCTCTCCATACGTTTCTCCGAATCCGGTCATGTGAGCTGGATTTGCAGAGGCGTAGTGGGCCGCGACGCCATACGTTGCGTTAGTAAATTTCACGAAGTTACGGACCGCGCGGTCCATGGTCAGTACGCTGCCCGCCAATTTTCCTTCAAACGTACATTTGCCGTTGGCCACAGTGACATCCATCGTGCCCAGCTTGTACACCCCATCCGGCATGCCTGTAGCGGCGATGCCGTCTGTGACCAGGATGCCTCGATCGGGGGTCTTGGCTTTGTGGAACAAGCGTACCAGCAGCGGATCGACGTGAATGCCGTCGCAGATGAGTTCCGCGTAGAGATGGGGATCGTCCAGCACGACGCCCAGCAGGCCCGGTTCGCGATGATCGAGCGGTCGCATGGCATTAAAGGTATGGGTCGCGCTGACGGCTCCGGCCGCGACACCGGCCTCTGCCTCCGGAGTGGTCGCATTGCTATGTCCCAGGCTGACGCGAATGCCAAGACGAACGGCTTCCTGGATAAGGGCGATGGCTCCCGGCAATTCCGGTGCAACGGTCATCAGCACCACGTGCCCGCGAGAGGCTTCCCAGAACCGCTGCAGCAATTCGAGTGACGGAGGCTGTAAATATTCCGCCGGCTGAACGCCGCGTTTGCTGTGGGATAGAAACGGTCCTTCCAGATGAATGCCGAGAGGTTTCGCGGCACCGGCAAAATTGCCAGAGTCGCTGTTGGCTCGCTCAATCTGCTGCGCCATTCCTTCCAGAGCGCGCAGTGTCATGTC
Organism: uncultured Acidobacteriota bacterium; assembly: GCA_963737095.1. GTDB lineage: Bacteria > Acidobacteriota > Terriglobia > Terriglobales > Acidobacteriaceae > JAKAAZ01. The sequence continues at coordinate 96,686 of CAVTRK010000005.1, read as the reverse complement.
GACGGGAGCGGTTACGGTTGTCGGCAGGTACGCAGCCACCCCGCAGGTGCGCAGAAATTTTCCAATGGCATTGAAGGCCTCGTCGGTACCTTCCATCGCGTTGTGTCCCACGGCGCCGTGAATATGGACGTCAAAATATCCTGGAACCAAAGTGGCGTCAGGAAAGTCGAGATGCTGCGCTCCCTCCGGCAGTGCCAGCGCGCCGCGAGATTCGATGCTGGTAATCACACCATCCTCGATGGTGACCTGGGGTGCGTCAATTTCTGTCAGCGGAGTCAGTAGCTTCGCTGCTGTTAAAACTGTAGTCACAATTGCCACCCTTCTTGTAAATCCGCGGACGAACTGCATCGGCGAATCCGCCCATGACTAGTCGCCGCAAAATTTCTGCTTACATACTTAAAGATATCAAGAGTGGACACCGCATGCAGGCATACCGTTGGCTGTGCCTGTTCTGTTGGGTGTGACTGTAGTGCAAGTGCAGCGGGCCGAAGTGTTGTAGCATCAAATCAAATTCGGACACGCAAAAAAACGCAGCATAACGTGGAGCTAGTGGAGCCCCAGGCATGACCGCAGAAGGTCGAGCAAACATCAGCGCCGATCACGCGGCGAATGAATCAGACTTCGGAGTCCAACCGATCGCGATCGCTGCGGCCACGAATCACGAGGAAGTGGTGCAGAAAAATTCCCCGCCGGCAGCCCTGCCACTGTGTGTTGACCTGGATGGAACCCTGGTCAAGTCGGACACTCTTGCCGACTCGCTTTGCGTGCTGGCACGAACCCATCCGTGGGACTTGTTGCGTCTTCCCGGTTGGCTGCTCGGTGGCAAGGCCCAACTCAAGCGCGAAGTATCGACGCGCGCGCCGCTCGATGCCGCGCACCTCCCTTACAACGAGGCAGTTATCGTCTATCTGCGGGAGCAGGCGGCTTCCGGGCGATCGCTGTACCTTTCTACAGGGGCGGATCAGCATCTGGCCCACGGAGTTGCGCAGCACCTTGGACTGTTTGACGGAGTCTTCTCCAGCGACGGCGCTACAAATCTGACGGGCCGAGAGAAGCTGCGCCTGCTGGAATCCCGCTTTGGACAAGGTGGATTTGCGTACGTCGGCAACAGCCGCAAAGATCTGCCTCTGCTCGCAGCCTCGAAAGGTGCGATGCTCGCCAATCCGACCCTGGGCTTGCAGGGGCTGCTTCAGCGGAAAAAAATTCCTGTGCAGCAGGTCTTTCAAGATCGCTCCTCCACGCTGCAATCTGTGTGGCGTGCCCTGCGAGTTCATCAGTGGGCTAAAAATGTATTGATCTTTTTACCGCTGATCCTGGCGCATGCGTTAAAGATGAACATGCTGCTGCAGTCGGCACTGGCATTCCTGAGCTTCAGCCTGGTCGCGTCCAGCACTTACATAGTGAATGACGTTCTTGATCTTGCGGCCGATCGAGTCCATCCGCGCAAGCGCCGCCGTCCGTTTGCTGCCGGAGATCTGTCGGTGATTGCGGGCTGCTGCGTGGCGATTTTTCTGTTCGCAGCCGGTGTGGCGATTTCTCTCCCGATGGCCCCGAAATTTACCTCCTGGTTGCTGATTTACTGCGTGGTTACGCTGGCCTACTCGCTCTATTTCAAACGCGTTGTGATCGTGGATGTAATTATCCTGTCCGCTTTGTACACGCTGCGTATTCTGGCTGGAGCCGCTGCGGCAAGAGTTCCTATCTCGGATTGGATGGCGGGATTTTCTATCTTTTTCTTCTTCAGCCTGGCCCTGGTCAAGCGCTTCAGTGAGCTGGAAAATCTTCGCGCCCGCGGCGTCGCTCCCAGCAACGGCCGTGGATACCTGGTGCACGATATGGAGCAATTGCGAGCCTTCGGTACCGGCAGCGCGTTTGCTTCCATCGTCGTTTTCACGCTTTACATCAACAACCCGGAAGTGCGGAATCTCTATCACCATCCGCAGCGCTTATGGCTGCTGACCCCGTTGTTGATCTGGTGGATGAGCCGCGTCTGGCTGCGCGCCTCCCGCGGTCAAATGCACGAGGATCCGGTGATTTTTGCTTTGACAGACCGAGCCAGTTTGCTGGCCGGTGTGGCAATTTTTTTGATCGCCCTCTCCGCTTCGATATAACTGGAGACAATGACAATGCCATCGAAAGCACCCGTGTTTGAATCCTGGGGTCGCTATCCCAAGTTGGACGTTCGAGTAGAGCCGCTCTTCTGGACAGACGATTATCCACGGGGAACACGGCTTCCACCCTCCGTTCTTGCTGTGGGAATGGGCCGCAGTTACGGCGATGTTTGCCTGCTGGAAGGCGGCACCATGCTTTCCACTCGCGGGCTCGATCGCTTTCTTCACTTTGAAGCGGCGACCGGCTTGTTGCGATGCGAAAGCGGCGTGTCCCTCGACCAGATTCTGCAATTCTCGGTTCCGCGCGGATGGTTTTTGCCGGTTACGCCTGGAACGAAATATGTCAGCGTCGGCGGCGCGATTGCCAACGACGTGCACGGAAAAAATCATCACGTCGCAGCCTCGTTCGGCAATCATGTGCCGCGGTTTGAGCTGGTTCGCTCCGACGGCTCCAAGTCAATTTGCTCGGTAGATGAAAATCCGGAAATGTATCACGCCACCATCGGCGGCATGGGTTTGACCGGCTTGATCACCTGGGCAGAAGTGCAGTTGCGGCCCATCGCATCTCGCAAGATCCGCTACACGGCCATCAAATTCAGCGGCATCGATGAATTTCTTTCGATTTCGAGCAGCAGCCGGTCAGAGTGCACCATGGCGTGGATCGACTGCATCTCCCAGGGTCGCGCCTTTGCTCGCGGCATTTACATGCAGGGAGATTATTCCGAGGTGATGGAGCCGAAGAAGGTGTCGCCCAAGCCGCGGCTTGCGGTGCCATTCGATTTTCCATCCTGGGCGCTGAATCGCACTTCCATGCGGCTGTTCAACGAACTTTACTACCGTAAGCAGCTGCGGCGGCAGGTGACCGGGCTTGTCGACTATGAGCCGTTTTTCTATCCGCTCGACAGCGTGCTGCACTGGAATCGCATTTACGGAAAACGCGGCTTCCTGCAGTTTCAGTGCGTCATCCCGTTCCGTTATGGAAGAGATGGAATTATCGCGATTCTCGAAACCATCGCCGAGTCCGGCATGGCGTCCTTCCTGGCGGTGTTGAAGGTGATGGGCGAGTTGCCGTCGGTCGGGTTAATGTCCTTCCCGCAGCCCGGAATCACGCTGGCGCTGGATATTGCCCTGAAGCCGGAGGTGACCTTCCCGTTATTTGAGCGCCTCGCGGAGATGACGCGCGAGCTCGGCGGACGTCTCTATCCCGCAAAGGATGCATGCATGACCGGCCAGCAATTTCGTTCTTTCTATCCGCAGTGGCAGCAATTCGAACAATATCGGGATCCGGCATTTACCTCGGCGTTCTGGGAGCGGGTGACAGCCGATGCGTAGACGCCGCAGTCAGATGGAAAGCCTGGAGGATACTCCAAGCCAGTCACCAAGCAGGTCCACAAAGCAGCCGCTGCCGGAGACGATTCTGGTGCTGGGCGCGACCTCGGCGATTGCGCAGGCATGGATGCGCCTTCTGGCTCCGCAGGGAGTCAGCTTTTTTCTGGTGGCCCGCAACGCGACCCATCTGGACTCCGTGGCGAAAGATTTGGTCACGCGCGGAGCCGAAGCTGTCCATATGGAGACGGCAGATCTGGACGACACGACAGGCCACGTCGCGCTGCTGGAGCGCGCCGCGACCGCACTTGGGAATCTGGATTGCGCGTTCATCGCCCATGGCGTGCTGGGGGATCAGGCTGCGGGTGAGAAGGATTTTGCCGTCGCTTCCGCCAGCCTGCAGACGAATTTTCTTTCCACCGTGTCGCTGGTCACCTGGCTGGCCAACTATTTCGCGGCGCAGTTTCATGGCCGGCTGGTGGTGATCTCTTCTGTCGCTGGAGATCGCGGCCGCAAAAGTAATTACATCTACGGTGCTGCCAAGGCTGGTCTGAATGCTTTTCTAGACGGGAGTCCGCAACCGTCTGGATCGCGAGGGCGTCCAGGTGCTGACGGTTCGTCCTGGATTTGTGGCGACGCCAATGACGGCACACCTGCCGCAAGGGCCGCTGTTTGCCACTCCCGACGATGTTGCCCATGATATTTAGCGCGCCATCGAGCATCGCCGCGATGTTCTCTACACCCCATGGTTTTGGAGATGGATCATGGCCCTGATCCGCATCATTCCCGAGTGGAAATTCAAGAAAATGGACTTATAGGCGCCCCGAACGCCACTGCCTGCCCCACAGTTCAAGCGGGAACCATTTTGGCCGCGTAGCCGTATTATCTAGGTAGAGCACGGTCAAAAGGGCGAGACCACGCATGGGATTCCGGGAGTCACTGAAAATCGCGCTGCAGTCGTTGTGGGCGAACAAAATGCGCACGACGCTCACGTTGATCGGCGTGGTCATCGGTGTGGCTTCCGTCATCATGATTGTCACCATGATCAATGGCGTGAATAAGTATGTCGCCACCAAGGTCTATGGCTACGGGGCCGACGTATTCACCGCCAGCCAAATTCCTAACAACGTGCCTATGACCGCCGAGTCCTACTTGCGCTTCCAGAAGCGAAAAATATCTGCGTATGGACGACTACGAAGCCGTCCAAAATGGATGCACCGACTGCGTCGCCGTGGGCGCGGAGATTTCAAAAACCGGTACAGTCGTCTCGAATCATCAGTCAGCTACCAACGTCGGCATTCGTGGATGGACCACCGATATGCTGACCATGTACAACTTCAACATCGCGGAAGGCCGATCCTTCACTCCGACAGAACTTGATCATGATGCCAAGGTCGCCGTCATTGGCTATGACATTGTCGATAACCTGCTGGGAATTGGCGACCCCATCGGGAAAGAAGTACGAGTCGATGGAGTTCCGTACCGGGTGATCGGAGTGGTCGAGCGCCAGGGAAATACGCTAGGCCAAAGCCAGGACGACTTTGTCAGCATTCCAATTACAACCTACCAAGCCGTTTATGGGTCCAATGATTCCGTCACCATTTACGGCAAGGCGGGCGGCATCGACGAGAAGCTGGAACGCGCCTCCGATCAGGTCCGGACAATCCTTCGTGCCAAGCGGCACGATGCCCCCGGAAAGGATGACAGCTTCAGCATCGATACCAACGCCAGCTTCGTCGGTCTATTTAAGAGCTTCAGTCAAAGCTTCTTCGGCGTCGCCATTGGAATCGCCACCATCTCCCTGGTCATCGGCGGCATCGTCATCATGAACATCATGCTGGTTTCTGTGACCGAGCGAACGCGAGAAATCGGCGTGCGCAAAGCCCTGGGAGCGCGACGCAGCGATCTGATGATGCAGTTCTTGATTGAGTCCGCCGCCATGGCGCTTGTCGGGGGACTGATAGGGGTAGTGGGTGGAATTGCCATCGCCAAATTGATCACGCTGATTATTGGATTTCCTACGACGATCGCTTTGTGGTCGGTGCTGGTCAGCTTGTTGCTGGCGACCTCTGTGGGAATTTTCTTTGGCGTTTATCCTGCACGTAAAGCGGCTATGCTGGATCCCATCGTCGCCCTCAGGTCCGAGTTATGAGAAAAATGTTACGTTCCAGCCGGTCGTTTGAATCCATGCGAATGGCGATGGAAACGTTGCGCACAAATAAAATGCGGTCCGGCCTTACCATTCTTGGAATCGTGATTGGCGTGACCACCGTGATTGCGCTGTCCTCGTTTATCAACGGTCTGAATCAAAACGTAGAAAACCTGGTCGCGTCCTTCGGTACAAATGTGTACTGGGTGTTTCGCTTCCCGGTAATTAATGTGCGCCCGACCGCGGAAATGCTGGCCCGTAAGCAGCTGACCATGGACGACGTAGTGGCGCTGGCCAAGCAACCGCACATTACCGCGGTCTCTCCGCAACTGCGTTATCAGAACTTCGATCTCGGCCTGGGCAACGTCGCCGTGAAATATAACGGGCGCACCGTGCAGCACACCATCCTGGAAGGGGACACCACAGCCGAACCGGAAGTGGATACGGTAAACATCCCGGAGGGTCGCTTTTTCTCGCAATATGAGCAGGAGAAACACTCTGACGTGGTGGTTCTGGGGCACGACACTGCGGACGAATTATTCCGCGGCGACGATCCTCTGGGCAAGGAAGTGGAAATCGGCGGAGACCTGTTTCGAGTGATTGGGGTCATGGAAAAACGCAAGAGCGCGTTTGGAGGCGGCAAGAATCCAGACGACAATGCGGCTTATTTCCCCATCGGGACTTTCCATAAGATTCATCCGGAAATTCTGGATTACTGGATTTCTGTAAAGTACGATGATCCCGCAAACAAACAGGCAGTGTATGACGAGATTGAGCAAACACTGCGAATCCAGCGCAAGGTTCGCTTTAATCAGACAGACAATTTTGCAATTTTCTCTCCGGATGCCATCACCCGAATCTGGAATCAGCTGACCGGCGGTATCTTCATCTTCATGATTGGAGTGGCCAGCGTTGGACTGATGGTTGGCGGTGTGGGCGTGATGAATATCATGCTGGTTTCCGTCACCGAACGCACCCGCGAAATTGGCGTCCGCAAAGCGATTGGAGCCACCAAGCGCACCATCCTGCTGCAGTTCACGATTGAGGCGATCACGTTGTGCGCGGTTGGCGGCTTTATTGGCGTCATCGTTGGAGGCGTGCTGACCCTCGCAGTGCGACTGATCTTCCCCAGCATCCCGGCGTTCGTTTCTACCTTCTGGGCCATGACCGGCTTCACCGTTTCATGCGCCATCGGCCTGGTATTCGGTATTTACCCGGCATGGAAAGCGGCTAACCTGGATCCCATTGATGCGCTGCGCTACGAGTGAGAGCTGTGCCATGGTTCGCTTGGCCAGGGTTCTGAGCGACAATACCCACAGCCCCTCATGATCGCATCGCAAACATGGTTCACCGTCGCGCAGTGGATCGCCATCGCCTTGACTGCGCTGACGTTGACGGCGCTGGTGTACTCGATCTTTGTGTTTCGCGCCGCGCGAGCTTACATGCGAAGCTTGCGTCTGCCGCTGCCCGGCTTCTTTCCTGCGGTCAGCATTCTCAAGCCAGTCAAAGGCGTCGATCCGGAAATGTATAAGGCGTTCGCCAGCCACTGCCGCCAGGATTATCCCGGCGAATATGAAATTCTTTTCGGCGCGGGCAGCATGGACGATCCAGCCGTCGCGTTGATCGAACAATTGCAGCGCGAGTTTCCGCAGCACCCGATCCGCTTGGTCATATGTTCGGAAGTTCTGGGCGCGAACGGGAAAGTCAGCAACCTGGTGAAGATGGCTGCCGAGGCGCGCTACGATCATCTGCTAATCAACGACAGCGACATTCGTGTGACTCCGCGCTATCTGCGACACGTGATGCCGGCGTTTGCGCTGTCTAGCGAAACAGGCAAAAAAGTAGGAATGGTGACAGCCCTCTATCGCGGTCACTCTCATGACACATTGGGTTCGCGATTGGAAGCGCTCGGCATCAGCACCGACTTTATTCCCGGAGCGCTGACCGCACGATGGCTGGAAAAAGGTTTGAGGTTCGGTCTGGGTTCTACGCTGGCTATGACTCGCGAAGCACTTGACGCGATCGGCGGCCTGCTTCCGCTGGTGGATCATCTCGCCGACGATTACGAGCTGGGGGCGCGGATATTTCGCGCAGGCTTTCGCGTCGAGCTGGCGCGTGAAGTGGTCGAGACTTCAGTCCCCGCATACACATTTTCGCAATTTCTGGCGCATCAACTGCGGTGGGCACGAGGGGTGCGCGACGCTCGCCTGCTGGGCTACTTCGGCCTGATGCTGACGTTCGGACTGCCCTGGGCATTGGCGAATGTAATTGCGTCTGCCGCTTCGCTGGATAGCATTGCCTTATTGAGTGTGATGCTGTGCGTCCGCTTTGCCATGGCACTCACGATTGGGGTCGGAGTGCTCGGCGACCGTGCGACGCTGCGAGATTTATGGCTACTGCCGCTGCGCGATGTTGTGGCTTTGGGAGTATGGTTCTGGAGCTTTGCCGACGATACCGTGGTGTGGCGGGGCGAGAAATTTCATCTGCGCAATGGAAAATTGATCCGCGAAAAACAATCCTGAGATGTGCCTGACTGCACGCCGATCGTCGGGCATATAGTTAGTTTGAAAGCTTGCAGTGTGAACAGAAGATCGCGATGAACGTGATTTCAAGCCAGTCCGTCAGTAGTGCGCCAGTCCAGCAGCCGGTACCCCAGGCGGCGACGCTGATCTATGACGACTGGTATCCCGCGCTGCGCAGCGATCGACTGCGGTGCGGTCAGACTGCGACCGCCATGCTGCTGGGCATTCCGCTTCTGATGGGAAGGACGGCGGACGATAAGTTATTTGCCATGCGCGACAGTTGCCCGCATCGCGGCATTCCTCTCTCTTACGGCTCGTTCGATCCGTCCGGCGTCATCTGCAAATATCACGGATGGCGGTTCGATCCTGTCACCGGGCAATGCAAAGAGATTCCATCGCTGACGTCTGAAGACACTCTCGATTGCTCTCGTGTCTATGCAACCGCGTTTCCCTGTGAAGAGCGAGATGGCTATGCGTGGGTGTACGTGCCGGGTCCGGGCTCTGGGCGAGTGCGTCCGGAAGACAGGGACACTTTGCCCCCGGTTCCGGAGGTGGAGAAATTTGGGCCGCGCTATCGCTGGGCACACCTGACGGCGGAGTTGCCCTGCAATGTCGATCACGGAATCATCGGGCTGATGGATCCCGCACACGGCCCCTTCGTGCATCAATCCTGGTGGTGGCGCAGCGGCGCCAGCATTCATGTGAAGCAAAAGCAATTTGAGCCGATTCCGCAGGGATTTCGCATGACCGCCCACGCGCCTTCCGCCAACAGCGCGCCCTATAAATTGCTGGGGGTTTATGGTCAGCCGGTGATGACGACCATCGATTTTGTGCTCCCGAATCGGCGCTACGAGACCATTCGCTGCGGCGAGAAATGGTTTTCCAGTCTCACCACAGTCACGCCGACGACGGCGACAACTTGCCGCATCGATGTGTGTTCGGCATGGAATATTTTTTTTCACGTACCATTCGTTACCTCAATCGCGAAGGCGTTCGGGCGCCGGTTTGTCGAGCAGGATCGGCAGACCATGGTGGAGCAGGCGCAAGGGCTGCAGTTCAATCCATCTTTGATGTTGATTGATGATGCTGATCGCCCGGCGAAATGGTATTTCGCGCTGAAGCAGGCTCGCCTGCAGATGGCTTCGACGGGAAAGTTCGAGCATCCGCTTACCGGCCCGGTGATGCTGCACTGGCGCAGTTAGAACGAGTCCGCGCGTTTATTTATCGACGGCCAGATGGTCGACGTCGATGTCTAATCTGGTGCCGAGCTCTCGAAATTTCTCATTCCATTCGGCGTCGCCAATCGCGAACGTTCGCTGACGCGAAATTGTGTACCAGAGATTCTGCGCCTCCCACACATCGACCGGCACCGGCAATTCACGCAGGACGGCGCAGACCTGTAGCGCAGTTTCGAGATACTTGCGATCCATGTGAAGCTCCAGTTCCTGCATGGCGCGCAACATGCGCTGGCCGGCCACGAAGGGGACGGAGAGGGTATCGACTGCAATCTGGTCGGCTCGAATCTGGGTCAGCACACCGCGCAGGCGAGCTGCATCGAACGGATCCTCCGCCAGTTCCTGCCGCAAGTCGGCATTCAGGCTGAACTGAGCGGCCAGTAGCAATACTGGCGGCTTCGGCATTCCGCTCAGGCTCAGATAGTGCAGCAGCGAGATGTGATCGTCATACATGGTGCGTAGCGTGCCTTCCATCTCGGCCAGCGTAGTATCCAGCAGCTTTTGCAGAATGCGTCGCTGTTCGTCGCGGAATAACGAGCTGAGCGAATAGCCGGTGGAGTCGAACTCGCGCACGAAGACGCGCAACGCCTCGGTCATGTCGGCGCTCAGGATGGCCTTCTGCATTTTTGCGGTGAAATCCTGAAAGCTGGACACGGCCGCCGCATCCACTCGGCGCACACCTGCGGAAAGATTCTGGTCGCCAACATGCAAGACAGCAAACACCACATCTTCGCATTCCAGCGTGATCTGCGAGCAGATTTGTGCCTGTCCGTAGGCGAATCGACCGCGCCCCAGGGTCAACAGCTGGCCGGACTTGCGGGTCACGTCGTAGCAGAAAAGCGGAGTCGTTTCCGGCTGCGGCTCAAACAGTGATATCACCGCATAATGAGCGCCTACCTGCTCCAGTCCGATCTTCTGCGCCAGCACGCTGGTGCGATAAATATCCGCGCCTGAGGTGGGCTGCTTCACATTGCTCTGCGCCTTTGCAAGAAGAGAAAGAAATCCTGCTTCCAGGTCTTCACCGGGTGCGCCGAATACTTCCGCCGCCAGCTGCAGCACCCGTCCGGCATAGGAGATGACTTGTACGGTCTCGATGCCTGCCAGGTCATCAAAAAACCAGCCACAGCTGGTGTACATCAATTGCAGATGGCGTTCCATTTCCATCAGCTTCAATGCCGTAATGCGTTCCGGTTGCGACAAAGTGCGCAGGCAATGCTCCTCAAAGAAAGCTTGCTGCGATGCTGGAGTGCGATTCAGAATGACCTGAATGTAGTTTTCGCGAGCCATTGCCGGATCGTGAAACAGGGTTGCCGCAGATTTCTGCCACAACGGCCGGCATGAGTTGCGAAGCCAGTCGAGAGCGTCCCGCAGTGGTCCTCGCCATCTCTGGTTCCACTCCGGATGCTGACCCGTATTGCATCCGCAGTCACCGCGCCATCGCTCCACACCGTGGCTGCAACTCCACGAAGAGTCTTCGCGGATTTCCGCCTCCCACTGAGGAGGAAATTTTTCCAGAAATTCTCCGTAATTCGTTAGTTGAACTTCACGATCCTGCTCGATGGTTTGCAGTGCATATGCCAGGGCCATATCTCCATGGCGATGGTGATGGCCGTAGCTTTCGCCGTCGGTGGCAATGTGAACCAGCTGGCCCGGTTCGTCATTGTCGCGGAAACCACCCAGCAGCCGCCGGGTCATGTCTCCGCCATTGTTCAGCAGCCCCTCAAACGCGATGGCGCGTGAGGTGGGCCCATCATAGAAAAACACTACGATGCTGTGTCCCTCCGAAGTGTGCACCAGGTAAGGCTGGGTGGTATCGACGCTCGCATCGGGAGTTTCCTGCCAGGTGGAAGCTTTGGCATCCTTCTTTGTCGCAATCCCACGAACCCGTGAACACTGGTGCGGCGCCAGAATCGTGAACAGAATTCCGTGTCGCGCCAGCAGGTCCAGGCTTTCCAGATCGACCGCGGTTTCCGACAGCCACATGCCTTCCGGCTTGCGTCCAAAGCGATGCTCAAAGTCGGCCATGCCCCAGCGAATCTGGGTGATTTTGTCCTGTGTGGAGGCCAGCGGAAGAATGATGTGGTTGTAGACCTGCGCGATGGCAGAACCGTGTCCGCCAAATCTCTCCATGCTGACGCGGTCGGCGTCGATCACTTTCTGATAGCTCAGGGGAGCAAACTTCTCCATCCATGCCAGCAGGGTCGGTCCGAAGTTAAAACTGATGCGGGAATAGTTGTTGACGATGCGAATGATCTTGTTTTTCGCATTCAGGATGCGCGAACTTCCATTGGCCGCGTAACACTCGTAGTTGATGCGCGCATTCCAGTCGTGATACGGCGCGGCGGAATCCTGCACCTCAATCGCTTCCAGCCATGCATTCTCGCGCGGCGGCTGATAAAAGTGGCCATGCACGCAGACGAATCGCTGCGGCGCGCTCATCGATTTCTCCGCGCGGGCGGTGGTGTACCTGCGACTGGCAGATCACATGCTCGCCACAAATACCAGCTGGCCACGGAATGCCACGGCTCCCATCGCGCTGCCCGGCGGCGCATCACATCCGGTGCTGGAAGATCGGCCGGCGTGACAGGATCGCCAGGCCGAAGCTTGCCGAATGTCAGTGCGAATCCTTTTCGAACTCCGTAGTCTGAAACCGGGAGCACGTTGGGCCGACCCATGCGAAAGATGAGCAGCATTTGCACTGTCCAGACGCCAATCCCGCGTACCGTGGTGAGGCGCGCGCAAATCTCTTCATCGGCCATGCGGTGCAGTTTCGTTAGCGGCGGCACAGTCCCCGCCTCGCTCTTTTCGGCCAAATCTCGAATGGCAAGCAGCTTACTTGCCGACAGGCCGGCGCCGCGCAGCGCAACATCATCCAGGCGCAACATCCCCGCAGCGGTGGGCGTGTGATCGGGGAACAAATCCAGAATGCGGCCATGAATGGCCTTCGCCGCTTTTCCATGCAGTTGCTGGTACACAATCGATTCCAGCAGCGCTTCAAAGGTGGAGTGTGTCGGTTTCAGGCGCATGGCGAAGGGTCCCGACCGCACCATCAACTTCGCCAGGCGTGCGTCCGCCGCCATCAACTCCTGACAGGCGCGAGCGTGATCGTAACGAACTTTGCGGAGACCGGCAGTCACAGGTTCCAGTCTATACACTGTTGCGTAACAGATGAGGTGAGCTGTGCAGCAGCAAAATGAGAACTTTTCTGGAGCGCGAGTTGGATGGATCGTCGGAGGTGAAGAACATTACACAGGCACGCGAATGGAAGTGCGTGCACCCTACGATCAATCCTTGATCGCACATGTCTGGCAGGCAACGTTGACAGATGCGCAGCAGGCCGTGGAGGCAGCGGTTGCGGGATTCGCGCGCACCTCGGCGCTGGGATCGTGGGAACGGCAAAACATTTTGACTGCGGTGGCTGCTCGGCTGCAATTGGAGCATGAACCGTTTGCGTGGATGATTATGCGTGAGGCCGGTAAGCCAATCACAGCCGCGCGTGCTGAGGTCGATCGTGCCATCCTGACGTTTCGCGTGGCTGCCGAGGAGGCGACTCGAATGGGTGGGGAAGTTCTGCCTCTCGACCTGATTCCATCCTCCGCCGGACGCTGGGGACTGACAAGCAGATTTCCGTGCGGTCCTGTTCTCGCAATCACCCCGTTCAATTTTCCATTGAATCTGGTGGCGCACAAACTTGCGCCCGCCATCGCCTGCGGATGTCCGGTGATCTTGAAACCGGCGCCGCAGACGCCATGCAGTTCCTGGCTGCTGGTGCGCGCGATTCTGGACGCGGGGTGGCCGCCGGAGGCGCTGGCATTTCTTCCGCTCTCGAATGAGGACACATCGCGACTGGTATCCGAAGACGATCGCATTCGCGTGGTCAGCTTCACCGGTAGCGCACGGGTTGGATGGGAGTTGAAATCCCTGGCAAAAAAGAAGCGCGTCCTGCTGGAACTGGGCGGAAACGCTGCCATGATCGTTCATCGTGACTGGCAGGATCTGGACGGCGCGGCTCAATCGGTCGTCAAAGGTGGATTTGGTTACTCCGGACAAAGCTGTATTTCCGTGCAGCGTGTGTATGTGCAGCAGACGATCTTCAAAGACTTCTGCGATGCTGTGCTGCGCCAGATTCAAAATCTAAAAGTAGGCGATCCGGCGCTGGATTCGACGGACGTAGGCCCGTTGATTCGTCTCAGCGATGCCGAGCGGGTGGAAGCCTGGATCAACGAGGCGATGGACGGCGGTGCAACACGGCTCAGCGGCGGGAAACGGGATGGATCGCTGATGGACCCCACGGTATTAACTGGAACTCGCTCCCCGATGAAAGTCAGCGACGAGGAAATTTTTGGTCCGGTCATCACCATCGAACCCTACCAGGAATTTTCCGACGCTCTGGCCGCAGTGAACGCCTCAAAGTACGGCCTGCAGGCTGGCTTGTTGACGCGCGATGCCGGGCTGATTCAGCAAGCGTATCGGGTGCTCCAGGTCGGGGCCCTTATCGTCGGTGACGCGCCAACCTGGCGCCTGGACTCGATGCCGTATGGCGGCGTGAAGGACTCTGGCGAAGGCCGCGAAGGGGTGCGTTACGCGATGGAGGAGATGACCGAGCCGCGTTTGCTGGTGATGGCTTTGAGTCCAACGACACGCGGCTAAAAATTGTCGCGCGTCAGACATTGGCGCCCACGCGGAGGAGTGGTTGTAGTAGCGTATGGATTAGCGATTCTGCAGAAATGATTTTCAATTCGAAGAAAAATTTTCCCAGAAAATTTCGAATGGGGTTGCCGAAGTTTCCATCGCTCCTGTAGTCTTTTTTTCGGGCCGTCGAAATTTCCACGACGCCAAACTCTTGTTTTGCAACCAAAACCCGTCACATCTCATCGCTCAACAGAACACCATTCGCGATGAGTTCGGGGAAAATTCAGACAGCCAGGCTAACCACCGGGCAAGCAGGCAGGAAAGCACCTACACATGGCGCAGATTTTTGATCGCAGTTCCAATTCGCTGACTCGGATCAGCCTTGTTCTTTACGGAGTGGTTTTGATCGGGATCGGCGTGACGCTCAACTACCTGCAGCGTTCCCCATGGGTCACCCGACAGGGTCAACGCGCGGAGCAGCCCGTACCATTCAGCCACAAACATCACGTACAGGGCTTAGGGTTGCAGTGCCAGTATTGCCACACATCGGTAGAGAAATCGAGCTACGCCGGAATTCCGCCGACCAAGACCTGCATCAACTGCCATGCGCAAATCTGGACGAATGCCGACCTGCTGGCTCCCGTGCGAGATAGCTGGTCAACTGGTAATTCGATTCCGTGGATTAAAATCCATGATCTTCCGGACTACGTATATTTCGACCACTCCATTCACGTCAACAAGGGGATTGGCTGCTCCACCTGTCATGGCCGCATTGATGAAATGCCGCTGACCTATCAGGAGAGCTCGCTGCAGATGGAATGGTGTCTCAACTGCCATCGCAACCCGGTCAAGAATCTTCGTCCTACTTCGCAGATCTACCAGATGGCGTGGGAAAGTCCCTCCACGCTGCATCCTGTCTGGTGTACGAATCAGCCCACCACTCCAGGTACTCCGACCGCGCAATTGGTGAACTGCGTCACCCAGAATCCTGACGATGAGGCGGCCCAAGTGGCAGCTCTTGATATGCCGCAAGTTCCTCCGAGCGGTCCCGATTCACCTACGTTCGCCGACAACCGTGATTGGTCTTCACCCGGCGGGGGTTCGGTGCATGCCCAGGTTCCCGTCCATCCGCACTACGTCAAGTTCACCGACCAGACGTCCCTTGGAAAGTATCTGTTGGTGCAATATCACATTCGTCCGCCGCGGCAGCTGACCAGCTGTGACACATGTCATCGATGAATCGCCAAATGCAAGAGCAGGACCAGCCGATTCTGGACGTAGCAACGAACGATAACCGCAAAGGTCAAGATTCGAAGATGGAAAACGAGCACAAGACCGGTACCCACGAGACCATGGCAACGGATTCGGTTGAGAAGTCAAAATCGGCGCAGTTGATTGAGGCAGCCCAGGCGCGCCTGGCAGGTATGTCGGGCAAGCGCTACTGGCGCACCATTGACGAGCTGGCCGACACGCCCGATTTCCAGGATGCCTTGCGACGCGAATTTCCTCAGCACGCCGCTGAGTGGGTGGATTCAGTTTCCCGTCGCGGATTTATGAAGTTGATGGGCGCCTCGATCGCCCTGGCCGGTTTGACTGGATGTACCAAGCAGCCAGACGAACCGATTTATCCCTACGTCAAACAGCCGGAAGACCTGGTGCTCGGGCAGCCCATTTATTTTGCGACCGCGCATCCCTTCCCCATGGGCTCGGTGCCACTGCTGGTAAAAAGTGAAGCCTTCCGCCCCATCAAGCTTGAGGGCAATCCTGAACATCCCATGAATCGCGGCACCTCGGATGCGTATACGCAGGGAACGCTGCTGGGCATGTACGATCCAGATCGTTCGAAACGTCCGATGTATCGCGGCGAAACGCGCGACTATTCAAATTTTCTGGCGGACTTTACCGCCGTGCTGGAATCAAAGAAGGCGAGCGGCGGCCAAGGTCTGTATTTCCTCAGCGGCACCGTAGTTTCGCCGACGCTGGCGGCGCAGTGGAAGAGCGCCAGCGCAAAATATCCCAATGCGAAGTGGTTCCAGTACGACCCAGTAAACCGCGATTCGTCGCGGATCGCGTCCAAGCAGGCCTTCGGCGACTTCGTCGACCCGCAATACAAGCTGGATGCGGCCGATGTTGTGCTGTCGCTTGACGCGGATTTCCTCTCCGGACTTTGGCAGCCTGGGTTTTTGAAGCTTGCAGCGGACTTCGCACAGCGGCGCTCGCTGCAGCCCGGCACGGAGATGAATCGCGTGTATGCGGTCGAGAGCACACCTTCAACAACAGGATTCAAAGCAGACCATCGCCTGCGGATGCGCGCCAGCCAGGTGGAAGCCTTTGCCGCCGCCGTCGCTGCAGGTGTTGGCGCCGGTTCAGCGCCCAGTGGTGCCACATGGACGCCAGAGCAGACAGCCTACCTGAACGCGGTCGTCAAAGATCTGAAGGCGAATTCCGGCAAGTCTCTCGTGATTCCCGGCGAGCAGGCGGCGCCCGGAGTTCATCTGGCTGCCATCGCCATCAATCAGGCTTTGGGCAATATTGGCAAAACGGTCGTCTACACAGAGACTGTCAATCCCATGCCGACCGTTGAGGTCGACGACCTGAAGCAGTTGGTTGCGGATTTGAATGCTGGCAAGGTGGATTGGCTGGTCATCCTCGATACAAATCCTGTGTACAGCGCGCCTGCCGATTTGGAATTTGAGAAGGCAATGGGTCATGCCAAGACCGTCGCGCACATGGGCTTATACGTCGACGAAACCGCGAACATCGCGGATTGGCACCTGAACGCCGCGCACTACCTGGAAAGCTGGACCGATGTCCGTGCCTACGATGGCACCGTCAGCATCGTGCAGCCGATGATCGACCCGCTGTATGGCGGCAAATCTGCACACCACGTAGTTCAGGCCATGCTGGATAATCCGGATCTCTCTCCCATGGATGCTGTTCGTCAGAATTGGAAATCAGCTCTCGGTGGCAGTTCGTCGCCGACTGGCAAGACGGGCAATGCGGTCGATGCGGATGCCGACCTGCCGTGGCGCAAGGCCTTGCACGATGGATGGATTGCCAACACCGCGTTTACGCCGAAACAAGTAAGCGCGAAGAACACGGAATCTTCCGCCGCTGCGCCCACGGCCGATGTGAACGCGATGGAAGTAATCTTTCGCCCCGATCCCACCATCTACGACGGCCGTTATTCCAACCTCGGGTGGATGCAGGAGCTGCCGAAGCCGATCACGAATCTCTCCTGGGATAATGCCGCGCTGATGAGCATCCAGACCCTGGCCAAGCTGAACGCCAGCGAAAGCGATGTGGTCGAGATTGAATATCAAGGCCGAAAGATCAAGGCCTCGGCCCTGGTCGCACCGGGTCATCCAGATCAAAGCATCACCATTTACCTGGGCTACGGACGACGCAACGCGGGTCGCGTGGGCACTGGCGCTGGATTTGACGCCTTCCCGATTCGGCTGTCCTCCTCACCCTTGTTTGCCGTGGGCGCTACAGTAACGAAGACGGGCGAGACCTACGAGTGCGCCTCCACCAAGAGCCATTACATTGACGATCGCGGCACTTTCGCGCGCTCGTATGGCAACGTCGCCGAGGCGAAAGAAGCCAAGCCGGACACGGCACCGCACTCCCTGGAGGGACGTGAAGCGGAGCAACGCGGCATCATTCGCTTCGCCACGCTGGAAGAGTATAAGCAGAATCCAAATTTCGCCGCCGCGGATCCGGACTTCAATGCGCCGCCGAAATCTACCACCCTGTTTCCCGTGTGGGATTACAGCAAGGGCTATCAGTGGGCTCTCTCCATCGATCTGAACTCCTGCGTAGGCTGCAATGCCTGCATCATCAGTTGCTATGCGGAGAACAACATTGCGGTAGTCGGCAAGCACCAGGTAAAGGTGGGTCGCGATATGCAGTGGATTCGCATCGACACCTACTTTGAAGGCGACTTGAATGCGCCCAAGGCCTACTTCCAGCCGATGACTTGCCAACAGTGCGAGAACGCGCCTTGTGAGCAGGTTTGCCCGGTGGGCGCGACCGTGCATACTCCCGAAGGCCTGAACGCGATGATCTATAACCGCTGCGTCGGCACCCGGTATTGCTCCAACAATTGCCCATACAAGGTTCGCCGCTTTAACTGGCTGCTGTTTTCGGATTACACCACTCCGTCGCTGAAACTGATGCGCAATCCTGAAGTGACAGTTCGAAGCCGCGGTGTGATGGAAAAATGTACCTATTGCGTGCAACGGATCAGCAAAGCAAAGATTCGTGCCGACAAAGAAAATCGTACTGTTCAGGATGGCGAGATCGTCACTGCCTGTCAGGAGGCGTGCCCGACCCATGCCATTACATTCGGCAACATTAACGATCCAAACAGCCGCGTGTCCAAAATTAAAGCGCAAACACGCAACTACACGGTCCTGGCAGATCTCAACACCCGTCCTCGTACGTCTTACATCGCCGGAGTGATGAATCCCAATCCGGATTTGATGGAAAACGTCTGATCGACAAAGCGACATACAGATACTTGAAGACTGACGCACTAACGGAAACCTCAGCGAACTGAAGAGGGTCGCACGAAGCATGGCTACCAAAGATATTTCGCCTCAAAATCCGACTCCGCCGGGTATCGATCCCATGATCGACCCGGTCACCGGGGAACAGCGAGTCATTGCGCCTGGATATACGTTCCGCTCAGTCACTGAGAAACTGACGCGCATTGTGCTGACGCCGCACACGCCGCTGGGATGGTTCTTCGGCTTCGCGCTGGCAGGTAGCATCGCGATGCTGTTGCTGGTGGCGGTCACCTGGCTGTTCCTGAAAGGCACCGGCATCTGGGCTATCACGATCCCTGTGGCCTGGGGATTCGCGATCATCAATTTCGTCTGGTGGATTGGAATTGGCCACGCCGGCACTTTGATTTCGGCCATTCTCCTTTTGTTCAAGCAGAAGTGGCGCAACTCGATTAACCGTTTTGCGGAAGCGATGACGCTGTTCGCCGTCGTCTGCGCCGCCATGTTCCCAGTCATCCATACCGGTCGACCCTGGCTGGCGATTTATTGGCTGTTCCCGTATCCGAACACGATGAACTACTGGCCGCAATTCCGTTCCCCGCTGATGTGGGACGTATTTGCCGTGTCGACGTATGCCACTATTTCGGTAGTGTTCTGGTATATCGGCATGATCCCCGATCTGGGGACGCTGCGTGATCGCGCGAACTCCAAGTTCGGTCGCTTTATCTATGGCCAGATGGCCCTCGGATGGCGTGGATCTGCCCGCCACTGGATGCGGTATGAAACCGCATCGCTGTTGCTCGCAGGTTTAGCGACCCCGCTGGTGCTGTCTGTTCACACCGTTATCAGCTTCGATTTCGCAGTCGCCATCATGCCGGGCTGGCATACGACGATCTTCCCGCCCTACTTCGTAGCCGGCGCCATCTACTCCGGATTTGCCATGGTGCTGACGCTGGCGATTCCGATCCGCAAGTTCTATCACCTGGAAGATCTGATCACGATTCGCCATCTCGACAATTGTGGCAAGGTCATGCTGGCCACGGGCTTTATCGTGGCTTATGGATATGCGACAGACATCGCGTACGCCTGGTACTCCGCCGACAAGTGGGAATTCTTTATGGCGTGGAACCGCATCTTCGGGCCGATGGGATGGTCCTACTGGATTCTCATCTTCTCAAATATTGCGTTTCCGCTGACTACCCTCTGGTCGCGCCGCTTGCGCCACAATGTGACCTACCTGTTCATCGTGTCACTCATTGTGAATACCGGAATGTGGTTTGAGCGCTTCGTGATTGTCGTGACCAGCCTCACGCGCGATTATCTGCCATCTTCCTGGGGGACCTACCGTGCCACCCGTTGGGATTACATGACGTTCATCGGCACCCTTGGCTTGTTCACAACTCTGTTCTTCCTGTTCATCCGACTCTTACCCATGATTCCAATGTCAGAAATTCGCCAGATTTTGCCTGGCGCGAAAATCAACGAAGCAGAACTTCAGCACAAGGGTGGTGACTGATGCCAGTGCGCGAAGGGATTTACGGATTGCTCGCCGAGTTCGACACGCCGACTGAACTGGTGGTGGCGGCCAAGGCTTCTTACAATGCCGGCTACCGGCGCATGGACTGCTATACACCTTACCCGGTTGAAGAGGCCGCAGAAGCGATGGGCTTCGACGAGCCCAAAGAGAAGGGCGTTTCGCGGGTCTGCCTGCTAGGCGGAATTCTCGGCGGCCTGGCCATGTTCACGCTTGAATCCTGGATTTCGATCTGGGCCTATCCGCTCGACATCGCCGGCCGCGGCAAGTTTTCCTGGGTAGCCTTCATCATCCCGGCATACGAGTGGACGATTCTGTGGGCGGGCCTGTCTGCTGGCTTCGGCATGTTGGCGCTGAATCGCTTGCCTGCGCCCTATCACCCGGTATTCAATGCGCCGAACTTTCGCAACGGCGCGACATCGGACAAGTTCTTTCTCTGCCTGGAGGCCGATGACCCGCGCTTTTCTGTCACTGAGACCCGGTCCTTGCTGGAGTCGATGCATCCCGTTTCGGTGGTCGAGGTGGAGCATTAAACTCATGCCAATGTATTTCAAACTTTCACTGTCTCGCTGGACGTTGGCCGTTGCCACTCTTGCCGTGCTGATCCCGCTTGCGGGATGCCGGCAGGATATGCAGGATGAGCCGAAAATGATTCCGCAACGCGAATCCAAATTTTTTGCCGATGGCCGCTCGGTTCGCCCCCAGGCTCTGGGCACGGTGGCGCGCGGGCAGCTCGATGCCGATTCCTATTTCTACACCGGCTTGATTGACGACAAAGCACAAGACTCGATGCCGTTTCCGGTCAATATGACGGTGCTGCGGCGCGGCCAGGAACGCTTCGATATCTATTGCACTCCCTGCCATTCGCGCGTGGGAAATGGCCGCGGGATGATCGTGGAACGGGGCTACAAGCCGGCTGGCGACTTGTTGGGATCGCGAATCTTGCATGAGCCCATGGGCCATTATTTCGACGTCATCACCCATGGTTACGGCGCCATGCCCGACTACGCGGCGCAGATCACCCCGCAGGATCGCTGGGCCATCGTCGCCTACATTCGGGCGCTGCAGCTGAGCCAGAATGCGACCCTTCAGGATGTGCCGGCGGGCGTCAACGTTCAGACGTTGGCCGAAGTTTCCCAGCAAATGGGGTTTGCCCCAAGCTTCCCGCAGGAATGGACGATTCCGGCGTTGACGAATGTTCCCAGCGCGGGCGATATGATTCCGAATGCGAAGCTGCCCGGCACCGGCCAGACGACAGGTCCGGAAGCCCCGAATCATGGGGTTGCGGGGAAACGATCACCTGCCAAGGGAACGAAGAAATAAGGCGGAACGGATACGAAGTATGGAAATGGGATATCACGAAAATCGTTTACCCGCTGACCTAAGCGCACCACCAGCGGTGCTGCGCTGGCGGCTTCGCGCCCTCTCCATTGCCGCCGCATTCGGAGTGCTGGCGCTGATCGATCTTTTGATCAGCCGCAACTTTGACTACGTGCTGCGCGGCTGGCTGATGGGTTTGATGATTTGTTTGAGCTTTTGCCTCGGCGGCCTGGCCCTGCTGATGGTGCAGTGGGTAAGCGGCGGAAAATGGGGACTGCTGATTCGTCGTCCCCTGGAGGCGATGAGCCGCACGCTCCCGTTACTCTTCCTGATGTTTTTGCCCGTCGCGATTTTTGCCAAGCGACTGTATATCTGGGCGAAGGTGACGGATCCGCAGGCCGCATTCCACGCTGGTGTCATCGATGCCATGCAGGCGCACGCGATCCAGTACAAGCGGCCCTACCTGAATCTGGAGGGCTTCTGGATTCGCGGAATCATTTATTTCCTCATCTTCGGAATTTTCGTCTATTTCCTTAATCGCTGGTCGCTGCAACGTGACTTCGACAAGACCCACGGCAACTGGTTCTGGCAAAAGCGATTTGAAAATCTCAGCGGTCCCGGACTGGTCATCTATTCGCTGGTGCTGACCGGCATGTGCGTCGAGTGGGTCATGTCGCTCGATCCAACCTGGTTCTCGTCGATGTACGGATTCATGTTCATTGTCGCGCAAGGATACGCGGCACTGGCATTGGCCGTATTGATGGTGCTGGCGCTCTCGCAATATCAGCCCGTCAACTCGATCCTTCGAGTAACGGAACAACATGATCTGGGCAAGCTATTGCTTGCATTTGTCATGTTGAATATCTACATGGCTTTTTCGCAATACCTGATCATCTGGTCCGGCAACCTGCCCAATGAAATACGCTGGTACATGGATCGGATCACAGGAGGATGGGGACCGATCGCGGGTTTGGATTTCCTGTTCCATTGGGTGCTTCCATTCTTCCTCTTATTGTCCCGCGATCTGAAGCGTAACAAGCGCAGACTGGCCACGGTGTGCTGCATCATGTTGTTTGCCCGCTTCTGGGATACATGGTGGTTGATCGCGCCCAACTTCCCGGAGGAGCGACGCAATCTTCACTTCAGCGTGCCGGAACTGCAATATCTGTTTGTTCCAGCCATGATGGTTGCGCTGTGGATGGCCTATTACTTTACCACCCTGCGGACACGTGGCCTGGTGCCTTTGAATGATCCGCACCTGCCCGAAATTCTGGAGCCTGAACATGCCCACGCATAATCCCTACGATCCCAACAATCCGAATCAGCCAGGAGGCCCGGGCGGACCCCAGGATGGCGAGTCCGGGGATTTCATGACGCTGCATCAGGAGCCGGATCCGGAAAGCCGCAAGGCCGGATATGAACTGACCGATGCCAACATCACCGATATTGCCGGCTTTCTGGTGGTGATGGCGGCTTCCATCGCTGTGGTTTTTGTGCTGGCCTTTGGGATTGGGAAGTTGATCTATTACGGACTCAACAAGCAGGACGGGGCCGCCAACAAGTGGAGCCAGATGGCCGGAGTCAAACCTGGCAACATGGAATCAAATCCGCAAATCGAGCAGCAGCAGTTGCAGTCACTGGTGAAAAAATTTCCAACCCCGCGCTTGCAGGACGACGACGGCAACATGGATGTCGCCGAGATGCATGCTCGCGAAGACATGCTGTTGCATCACTACTCCTGGGTTGACGAGAATAAACAGATCGTCCGCATTCCGATCGAGCGCGCCATGGAATTGGTCGCTGAGAAAGGCCTGCCGGTCGAAAGCCAGCATGGCCCGCAGGAGCAGGCCATGTTCGGAGATAACTCCACTGCGGTCACTGCTCCGCTGACCAATGGATTCGCCCGCACCGGACCGGAGTTGCAAATGATTGAGGCACGAGATCAACGCCTGGGCCTCGGTCCATATTCTGAGAACCACGCGGAATTGCATCAAGCACACTAGCACTTTATGAAAACGGCATCGACAATTCGTTTCCACTTCGCAGCTTCCCGGGCGCTGAAAGCGGTGCTGTGCGCCAGTCTGTTGGCTGCACTTGTGCCCGCCGTTGCGCGTGCCCAGGTAGCACCGCTTGCCGAAAAATCGATGGGTGATCCTTCCGGGGCAAAGTTGCCGGAGGTGCTGCAGAATACCACGATCCATCAAAATCTGGATCAGCCTCTACCGTTGAATGCAGAGTTTCGCGATGAGACCGGGCGCACTGTGCATCTAGGGGATTATTTCGGCAATCGCCCCGCCATTCTGGCCCTGGTGTATTACCGCTGCAACATGCTTTGCCCGGAGGAGATGAACGGTCTGGTCGGCGCTTTGGATATGCTGAAGTTCACGCCGGGAAAAGATTTTAATGTCATCGTCGTCAGCTTCGATCCCAGCGATACACCGGCAGAAGCCGCTTCGCAGAAGGCGCTTTATGTAAAGCGATATGGTCGGCCCAACTCCGCGAACGGCTGGCATTTTCTCACCGGCTCACAGGCCTCCATCGCGGCCGTGACCAAAGCAGTGGGTTTCGGCTACGTCAGCGTTCCCGGACCGGACGGCAAAATCAACCAGTTTGCCCACCCCAGTTCCATTGAGCTGATAACATCCGAGGGAAAAATCTCGCAATACTATCTGGGCGTCGAGTATTCCCCCCGCGACATGCGCGCCGGGCTGGTGGAAGCCTCGCATGGCGAGATCGGAAGTCCGGTGGATTTGATTTATACCTACTGCTACCACTATGACCCTCACATGGCGAAGAACAGCATGATTGTGGTGCGCATCGTGCAATTGGGTTGCATGCTGACGGTGTTGGCACTGGGAGCATTTATATTGATTTCGCTGCGGCAGGAAGCTATGCAGGGTGGCAACGCGGCAGCTACGAAAAAGGCGAACGGGTAAACCATACATGTCGCACATTAGTCCTGTACTTTGGCAGTTCTTAGTTCACTGGCTGCAGAACTTTGCTATTTTCCCGCCGGAGGCCTCCACCATTGCTCCGTACGCGGATGCGCTCTACTTTGCGCTGGTAGGCATGACCATCACTGGCCTGGTGCTGGTGATGACCATGGTCCTGTTCTTCTCCCTGCGTTATCGCAAGGAGCGCCATCCGGAAGCGGTCCAGATTGAGGGTTCAACCCTGCTGGAAGCCACCTGGACGCTGATCCCTCTGGGAATTTTTCTGGTGTTTTTTGTCTGGGGCGCACTGCTGTATTTCAGGGTCTACAACGCGCCGCCAAATTCCATGAACGTGTACGTCGTCGGCAAGCAGTGGATGTGGAAGGTCGAGCATCCCGGCGGACAGCATGAGATTGACGCACTGCACATTCCGGAAGGCGTTCCCATCCAGGTGACGCTGATTTCACAGGATGTGTTCCATAGTTTCTCGATCCCGGCATTCCGCGTCAAGCGTGAAGCCATCCCGGGTCGCTATACCACCGTGTATTTTGAAGCGACAAAGCCAGGAAAGTATCACCTCTTCTGCACCCAGTACTGCGGTACCGATCACTCCGCCATGATCGGTTGGGTTTACGTGATGACACCGGCCGACTATAGCAAGTGGGAAGCGAGTAACACCAGCGGCGCTTCGCTGGCGCAAAACGGCGAACGACTATTTGCCGTCATGGGCTGCAACGCCTGTCACACCGGTACTTCGCAGGCACGCGGGCCGAATCTTTACGGCCTATATAACACTCGCGTTCGCATGAACGACGGCACCACAATGATTGCGAACGATGCCTACCTGAGGGAAAAGATACTGAATCCCTCGTTGCATGTTCCCGCAGGATTTGTACCCATCATGCCCACCTTTCAGGGGCAGATCAGCGAAGACGCGCTGATTGACCTCATCGAATATATTAAGAGCCTGAGCTCCAATTACCGCTTGCAACAGATGATGAATAAGTCGGACTTAAACTCAGCCCAGCCTGCCCCGATTGGGCCGGCCAACCAGGGCGCCGGAGCGGCTCCGCTGCAAAGAGTTCCCACGCCAGGAGTACCGAAACCATGAGCACCATCGTATCGCTACCAGACCAGTCGACAGCGAAGCTGCCTGCAAAAAGCTATCTGAACCAGGAGTATGGGTTGAAGAGCTGGCTACTGACAGGCGACCATAAACGGATCGCGATGCTGTACCTGTTTTCGATTACTTTCTTCTTTGTGATCGGCGGTGTGCTGGCTGGCCTGATCCGCTTAGAGTTGTTGACGCCGCCGAGCGACCTGATGGCGACCGACACTTATAACAAAGTCTTCAGCATGCACGGCATCATCATGGTTTTCCTGTTCCTGGTGCCGTCGGTTCCCGCTACGATTGGAAACTTCCTGATTCCGCTCATGGTGGGCGCACGGGATCTTGCATTTCCGAAAATCAACTTGCTCAGCTGGTACCTGTACATGGGCGGCGGTCTGTTTATCCTGGCAGCCATGGTGCTGGGCGGTGTGGATACCGGATGGACGTTCACAACCCCGCTTTCTACCCATTACTTGAATACGCATGTCGTGACCGCGGCAATGGGAATTTTCCTGGCGGGCTTCTCCTCCATCTTTACCGGCTTGAACTTTATTGTGACCATCCACCGCATGCGTTGCCCGGGTATGACCTGGTTCCGCCTGCCGCTGTTTGTCTGGGGACATTACGCCACGTCAATCATCATGATCCTCGGCACCCCGGTACTCGCCATCACCCTGGTGCTGGTCGCACTGGAACGAATCTTCAGCATCGGCGTATTTGATCCCACCAAGGGTGGAGACCCGCTGCTGTTTCAACATTTGTTCTGGTTCTACTCGCATCCTGCGGTCTACATCATGATCTTGCCTGGGATGGCCGTCATCTCAGAAGTGATCAGTACGTTCTCTCGCAAGCGAGTCTTCGGTTATACCGCCGTTGCATTTTCATCCGTCGCCATCGCCGTTTTTGGCTTTCTGGTGTGGGAGCATCACATGTTCATCATGGGCGTCAGTCAGTACTCCGCCCTGGTGTTCAGCCTGATGACCATGCTGGTTGCGGTGCCTTCGGCGATCAAGATTTTCAACTGGTCGATGACGCTTTACAAGGGTTCCATCACGTTTGAGACGCCGATGCTTTATGCCTTCGGCTTCATGGGACTGTTTACGATCGGCGGTCTCACCGGCATCTTCCTGGCAACCCTGGGCATGGACATCCACCTGACTGAGACCTACTTCATCGTCGCCCATTTCCACTTTGTCATGGTGGGGGGAATGCTCATGGCTTACTTGGCTGGAGTGCACTTCTGGTGGCCGAAAATGACGGGGCGCATGTATCCTGAAGGCGTTTCCAAGACGGCCGCCGTCATCACCTTCATCGGATTTATCGTCACCTTCTTCCCGCAATTTATCCTCGGTTATCTCGGCATGCCGCGTCGCTATGCGGCCTATCCTGCGGATTTCCAGGTGCTGAACGTATTCTCGACCGCCGGCGCTTCCATCCTTGGCATTGGCTACTTGCTGCCCATGCTCTACCTGCCGTGGTCGTTGAAATATGGAAAGATTGCCGGAGACAATCCGTGGCAAGCCACCGGGTTGGAGTGGCAGATTCAATCGCCGCCGCTGACCGAAAACTTTCCAGAGATTCCGATCATGGACCACGAAGCGTACGACTACGAGTGGCTGGCAAACAAGACTCACCACGAGGTACAGACCGTTGGATAGCCAATCAATTGCGACAACGCCGCAGGAAATGGATGGGGCTCTGCTTCCGGGCGCGCATGAACATCCTTCGTTCATGCGGCACCATTTTGAAGACATCGGCCAACAGCGCGAAGCCGCCAGCTTTGGCATGTGGGTATTTTTGCTGACGGAAGTGATGTTTTTCGGCGGATTGTTCTGCGCTTACCTCATCTTCCGCAACTGGTATCACGCTGCATTTGTCGCCGGCAGCAACACGCTGGACATTACCCTGGGTACCACCAACACAGCCGTCTTGATTGGTTCCAGCTTCACCATGGCCATGGCCGTATACAGCGCTGAAATGCGCCGCAAAGGCCAGTTAATTCTTTTTCTGCTGCTGACAATTGGTCTAGGCAGCGTGTTCCTCGGCATCAAGGCCGTCGAATATCACCAGAAGTATGTGGATCATCACATCCCCGGAATGAATTTTTCCATCCAGGAATTTGTGAATCCCAGCAATCCCAAGGCGGTAAAGCTTGCCCCGGACATGGCGGAAAAAACGCAGCTCTACTTTTTCCTTTATTTCGCCATGACAGGAATGCACGCGCTGCACATGATCATCGGCATTGGAATTTTGTTCTTCCTGGTAGCGCGAGCCTCGAAGGGCGCGTTCACTGAAGGCCACGTAATGCCCATAGAAAACTTCGGCTTGTATTGGCACTTTGTCGACATTATCTGGATATTCCTGTTCCCATTGCTGTACCTGATCAGTCGGTATCGATAGTGGACCACGCGATTTGCAAGAGAAATTGACCACACCCGCAGTCGCGGGCAACATGGAGTACTGAGTATGACCCAGAAGACCAAAGAGACCCATCAGGATTCTGAAGTTCACGTCGTCAAGCCGCCTGTCTATCTGGCAATATTTCTTGCGCTGCTGGTATTGACGGCGCTGACCACAGGCATGTCGTTCATTGATCTGGGAGTGTTCAACGCCGTCATTGCGTTGGCGATCGCATGCCTGAAGGCGTCTCTGGTGGTGCTGTTTTTCATGCACATTCACTACAGTTCCCGGCTGCTGAAATTGACGGTAGCTGCGGGCCTGTTCACTTTTATGCTGCTCATCAGCCTGACCATGACGGATTACATCAGCCGCGCCTGGGGCATGTTCTAGATAGGAATTGGCGCGCATCACACCCCGAATTGAGCCCATGAAGGATGCGGATCAACAGGTCCGATTGCGTCGCTTTTGGGGAGCCGCGATCTTCTCGATCGGTACCCTGTGGGGCCTCGCAAACTGCGTATACTTTCCGGTTGCAGCCTTGACCAGTCTTGTGGGCAGTTCCTGGCTGGAAGTTTTTATCATTTTCGCCGGCGGGGTGCTGACCTTCTGCGGTTCCATCCTGGCTTTCTATCGCCGCCGCCTGGCCTCGCGATTTCTCCTCATCGGCGGACTTCTCCTGCTGGCCTTTGCCATTGGCGGACAATTCGTCCAGCCACTCAACACGCGCGGAATACCCAATCTGCTGCTGCTGTTTCTTGCTGGCGCGGCTGCCACTTCGCTGGGACTATTTGGAGCCATCACCGATCGTAAAGGCTGGCCCACCCTCCGCGACCTCCCCTGAGCCATCAGCCATTCACTCATCATTTCCGCTCCTCTGGCGAAGCGGGTAGGATGGAACGTTGGAATCTTTCCGAAGCATGGAGTTTGCAACATGACGACCAAGATTGCCGCCCGCCCGCAGTTGGCGCACTTAACGACGCAGCTGGATGAGCTCAAGCAAAAGGGAACCTACTTCCATTTGCGCATCCTGGAAGATCAGCAGGAGCCGGTTTGCACCTATGACGGCAAGCGGGTCATCAATCTTGCGTCCAATAATTACCTGGGGCTGACAGCGCACCCAAAACTGCGCGAGGCCGCGATTGAGGCAACTCGCAAATACGGCGTGGGCTCTGGCGCAGTGCGTACCATTGCCGGCACTATGCGCATCCACATGGAGCTGGAAGAGAAGATTGCACGCTTCAAGAATGTTGAAGCCTGCGTGGTTTTTCAGTCCGGCTTTACCGCCAACGCTGGAACCGTGTCAGCCATCCTTGGCAAAGACGACTTCATCATCTCTGACGAATTGAATCACGCCAGCATTATCGACGGTGCTCGGCTTTCCCGCGCCAAAGTAAAAGTCTTTCGCCATCGCGATACCGCGCATGCTGAAGAGTTGCTGCAGGAAGTCCAGAAAGAGCCCGGCCACAAGTTGCTGATCACCGACGGCGTATTTTCCATGGATGGCGACATTGGCCCTGTCGACAAGCTGTGCGATCTCGCCGATACATATGGCGCCATCATGATGGTCGATGATGCGCATGCTTCGGGTGTTCTGGGTCGCAATGGACGCGGCAGTGTGGACCACTTCAATTGCCACGGACGCGTCGACGTCCAGGTGGGAACGCTGTCAAAGGCCATCGGTGCATTAGGCGGATATGTCTGCGGCTCGCGCGACCTGATCGACTACCTGTATCACCGCGCGCGGCCATTTTTATTTTCCACGTCGCACCCTCCGTCGGTGGCTGCCACCTGTATCGCCGCGTTCGACATTCTGGAGAACGAGCCGGAGCGGATCGAGCGCTTGTGGGAGAACACGCGCTACTTCAAGAAGCAACTGGCCGCTGCCGGCTTCAACATCGGAGGCGTCAACACGCCAGCGAGTGAGACGCCGATCACCCCCATCATTTTGGGTGAAGGTCGAGTGGCGATGGAATTTTCCCGCAAGCTATTCGACGCGGGAGTCATGGCCACCGGCATCGCGTTCCCAACTGTGCCCGAAGGCAAGGCGCGAATTCGCACCATCATGACCAGCGAACACACGCGCACGCAATTGGATCAGGCACTCGAGACCATGGCTCGCATCGGAAAGCAGATGGCTATTCTTACGTAGTCGTTGCGATTGCGACGCGTCAATTTCATTCGGTCCAGTCGTGTCCGGGCTTCAGGTCGTCGCCCGCGTCACCACAGCAACTTCAACCCGAATTGAATTTGCCGTGCTGTTGTCGAAGTACTAGTGATCACGCCCGCCGTTGGCGACACGCCCGATGGAGTAAACACCACCGGATTTGGCGTATTGAAATTTGCGCGGTTCAATACATTGAAAAGCTCAGCTCGAAACTCCGTCGTGAACCGTCCGTGAATCGGCGTGTTTTTCAGGAACGATAAATCCCAGGTCGCCAGTCCAGGGCCGATCAACGTATTTCTGCCCAGGTTGCCATAGAAGCCACTTCCGTTGGGAGGCGCGAGGAATGCGTCCGGATTGAACCATTTCTTTGGGGAGCCAAGAATTACGGGTCCGGAGAATAACGGATTGATAAACGGACGCACAGGATTCTTGGTGTCTCCATTGTTGGACGGGTTGTAGCTCAACTCTGGTGTAAATGGGAAACCGGACTGCAAGGTCACAATCGAGTTTGCAACCCAACCACCGAAAATGACATTTTCAATTCCTGAAGCCTGCTTCAGGTACCGCTTTCCATATCCGAAAGGCAGATCGTAGGTCGCGCTGATGACCCCGATGTTTCTCACGTCATAGGTTGCGAGGCCATGATCGACCCGCAGATCAAACGGGTTCGACACCAATCCCGGAGCATTGCCGGCCGTGGTCGCATTCAGCGAGTCGCCATCATCCAAAGCCTTCGACCATGTGTACACGCCTCGCAACGCAAGCCCGTGGCTGTATCGATGAGTTAAGTCCACCTGCAATGCATTGTAGGAACTTGTTCCCACCGCAAACCACGCCCACGCAGCGCCCAGCGCCGGGTTCGCCAGCGGCGTTCCCGCAGGAATGTAATACGCGCCCGTCGGAATGGTTGCGCCTGCCAGCGGTGCAGGAAAGTTGGCGGGATAATTGGTCGGGCAGGGCGCGCCTGGGCATACCGTCGGCGTCGGCTCGTTGTCATCCAGGCTCAACATCTGATGGTATCCATGCGAACCAACGTAGCCAATTCGTAAAACCGTGTTGGCAGAAAGTTCCTGTTCAATCCCCGCGCTGTAGGAAATCAACGTCGGCGTTTTCATATCGGGTTGAACACCTGCCGGCAATACTTTCGCCTTCGACGGCACCGGAGATGTCGGCAACGGAAGTTCAGATACCGGCAGCGCTGCAATGCCATAGGTCGGATTGAACGGAGCGTTCTGATCCATCCGATATCCCAGCGCATCTTGCAGATCGTTGTACATTCCAAAGCCGGCTCGAAGAACAGTCCCGTAGCCGAGCGGCGACCACGCGATGCCGATTCGCGGCTGCGGTAGAAATTTTGCGTTGTTCACGGTGAAGGCGGAGTCCGCGATTCTCGGCTGGGTCTGAATCACATGATCAACGAACACAAAATTTGCCGCGCGGCCATGTGCTTCATTCCAGCCAGTTGTAAACTCGTCGCGAAATCCCAGCGACACCGTCAACTTTGGTGTCACCCGAATCACATCCTGCGCATACAGTGCGCCCAGCCACGAGCGCCAGTTCATTTCGGTCGGCGCGGGATCGTACACGAAGTTTCCGACGGTTCCGGTCAGGAACTGCTGCAACCCTGTAAACGTGGCCTGGCCGAACTGGCTGAGTGCGAGCTCTTCGTTGGATTGCAGTCTTTGAAACCATCCGCCGAAAGTGAATTGATGTCTTCCTTTTGTCCAGATGACGCGGTCCTCGTATGTGAACAAATTCCGGTTGACATGTAGATTGCTGCCATTGTTGCTTCCCGCCAGGCTCACCTGCGCTGCTGGATTCGATGCCGAGCTTCCGCCCACGACAACGGCGCCGACAGGATGGCTGTCGACAAATCCAGGTAAGTCTGCGGCCGGCGTTCCTGGCGAAGGCTCTCCTGTAAAGAAATAGCTGGCGCGCGTGAAGCCGGAGCGGGCGGTGTTCAACAGCGTCGGAGTAATGACATGAATCTCGTCCAGGCTGAGAACCTGCTCACGCAAACCTTCCAGATCTGTGCTGTAAAGATTGCTGCTGGTGGGCGTCACGTCGGCGCTGTCGTCAATCGTATAGACCGAACTAATTGTGTTGGTCTGCGAGAAAGTTCGATCGAAGCGAACCGTGCCAAAATCGTCGCGAATGGTTTGCAGCGGATTGTTATAGGCGACAGCAATTCCGCCGTAGTCGGGAGCATTTGGGGTTGGATTCGGCCACAGTGCAAACAGAGGCTGCACGCCCGGATCCACGCCAACATAGACGAGCCCGGACGGAGGGCATGGGTTCGGAGCCGGAGTCACCAGCTTGCACGGCAGGTATCCCTGGCGCGCATTTGCGTCGGGAACCAGATCCACTCCCGTCTGGTGAAGATGCTGGCGCAGTCCTTCATAGTTGCCGAAGAGAAATGTTTTGTTCCTCTGGATCGGTCCTCCCAGCGCGCCCCCAAATTGATTGCGCTGGAATGGCGGCGCCGAGCCTTGATCAAAATAATTGGGCGCGTCGAAGTCGTTATTGCGAAGAAACTCGTAAGCGCTGCCATGGACCTGATTCGTTCCCGAGCGGGTGACGATCAACACCTGGGCGCCGGGCCGCTTGCCGTACTCCGCGCCATAGGAGTCACGCAGCACGTTGAATTCTCGAACGGAGTCGACACCCAGCAGTTGCTGGCTTACGCCACCGGGCTGCATGTTGTTCTCTGCAGCACCAGAAAATTCCACGCCATTCAGCAGGAAAAGATTTTGCTGCGGGCGATTGCCAGAAACTGCAAAGTTGTTGCCCACCGTCGAATTAGATACTCCGACGCCTCCAGTTTTCTCCGATGTGAAATTGACGATGCCGGGATTCAGCGTCAGCAATTCGTCATAACTGCGGCCATTCAGCGGTAGATTCTGGATCTGCCGCTCGCCGACTAGTCCGGAAATATCTCCTGTGTTGACATTCACCAGAGGTGCGTCCGCGTGAACCACCACGTGCTGATTCACATCGCCCACCCGCAATTGAATATTGACGGCGGCCGCCTGGTTCACAGCGAGATGAACGCCGCCTCGAATCGCTTCGGCGAATCCAGATTTCTTGACGCTGATCTCGTACTCGCCAACAGCCAATGAAGGAATCTGATAATGCCCGCTGGCATCGGTAAGATCGCTGCGAATCGCTTCTGTGTTGATATTTCGTGTCGTCACCGCCGCAGCCGATACGGCAGCTCCCGAGGGATCCGTGATTGATCCTGAAAGAGATGCGGTGACCTGGGCGTGGCCGGAAATTGCACACAGCAGCACGATGATCGCGAGGCCGAAGGCTCGAACCATCCTTGCCGGTACAACCCTGCGTTTTTTAAGCGCCGTAGCCGGCGAGACAGGCTCCATGACAGTTCTCCTTTGACAGGTAATGTTGGAAAGTGACATGTTATGGAATTCGAACGGCGTGCAATAGTCGGTGAAAATATACGATTTAATGCATGGAATCGATTATATCAATACGACTTGTTCCCGGATACTCATTGCAATGCCGA
This sequence comes from uncultured Acidobacteriota bacterium, assembly GCA_963737095.1. Lineage (GTDB taxonomy): Bacteria > Acidobacteriota > Terriglobia > Terriglobales > Acidobacteriaceae > JAKAAZ01. Next base: position 63,218 of record CAVTRK010000005.1, on the reverse strand, counting down.
AAGATCCATCAATATTCGCTGAACGATGATGGGTGGGCGACGGCGGAGTATAGAGTGGCGCAGGAGGGTTTGTGATGCGCAGACGGTCCTTGCTATTTTCGTCTGCGCCATTCGGCTATGGAGAGAGGAATCGATTCAGCGGCGCGGTGACGGAGATTCGTTCCGTGCATCGTGAACGATGCGGCCTTCGCTGATTGTCATTTGGATGCGCCCCGGCAATTTCGATCCGTCGAACGGAGAATTCCTCGACTTCGATTTCGATTCGCTCACGCGAAATTGCCAATCGTCGTTGGGCCGGAATAAAACGATATCCGCGAATGAACCTCGCTGCCAGCGATCCGCGATCTTTCAAATGCAATACCTGGGCCGGCTGGCTGCTCAGCAGCGCTAATACTCGCATCAGCGGCATGCGATGCTGACGATGCAGCACCAGCAATGACAATCCCAGCGCTGTTTCCAGGCCGATGATTCCGTTGGGAGCGCGCTCAAATTCCTGCTCCTTTTCATGCAGCGCATGGGGAGCATGGTCGGTGGCGATGGCGTCTACAGTTCCGTCCAGAATTCCGCTGATCAGTGCCGCGCGATCTTCTTCGCTGCGCAGCGGCGGATTCATTTTCGCGTCCGTGTTGTAGTCGCCAATTGCTGTCTGCGTTAAAGCGAAATGGTGCGGCGCCACTTCGCAGGTGACATGCAGTCCGCTGCGTTTGGCGCGGCGTACTGCCTCCAGCGCTTTTGCCGTGGAGAGATGCGCGACATGCAGATGCGCACGGCTGGAAGGATCGCCTTTGCGCAGACGCGCCAGCAATTCAATGTCGCGTTCCACAATACCACTTTCAGCGTCGACCGACATGCCACGCAATCCCAGGCGAAATGAGAGAGCGCCCGCGTTCATGCTCGCTCCCTGGGTGATTCGCGTGTCTTCTGCATGCTGAATCACCGGCAGTCCGACGCGTGCCGCCTGCGCCAGCGACTCGAACATGATGTTGTCTTCCAGGATCGGCTTACCGTCATCCGATACGGCGACCGCACCGGCAGCCTGCAGCGCTTTGTAATCCGCAACCGCTTCGCCACGACTTCCCAGCGTGGCGGCTGCAATTGGAAATACCCGCACCACAGCTCTGCGATCTGCGGCCTGCATCCATCGCGTAGTCTCTGGCGAATCGTTTACGGGCGATGTGTTCGGCATGGCACAGACGCTGGTAAAGCCGCCCGCCGCCGCAGCCTGCGTTCCAGTTTCAATCGTCTCTTTGTAGCATTGACCGGGCTCGCGCAGATGCACGTGGATATCGACCAGCCCGGGCGCAACCACCATGCTGGTTGCATTGATGACCGTCGCCTTTTCTTTCTTGGCCAACGCAGTCAGCTTGCCGGGCGTTTCCACGGCGGCGATGCGGCCATCGCGGACATATACATCGCGTCTCTCATCCGTTCCAGTAGAAGGATCGACAAGGTGGCCGCCCTGAATTAAGAATGCTGTCATCGATGTTTGCTCGATTGTTCTTTTCTGTTGGGATGTGCATCGAGTGCCCGCGCCACTAACGCCATGCGAATCATCGAGCCGTGATAGACCTGTTCCGCAATCACCGAGTTCGGTCCATCTGTAATTTCGCTGGTGATTTCCAGCCCGCGAATCACCGGACCCGGATGAAGAACGATCGCTTCTGGCGCCAGCGTCGTCAAACGCTGCTTATGTAACTGATACTGTTCTATATAGAAATCCAGATCAATTTCAAGGCCGGCAAGACGCTCTTTTTGAATGCGCAGCATCATCACCACGTTCGATTGCTGTAGCGCTCGATCGAAATTGCGTTCAATCTCCACGGCCGGCCCGATGCCCGTCGCATATTCCGGCAACAGGCTTTCCGGTCCGCAGAATATAACCCGCGCACCCAGCCTGGGCAGCAGCAATGCATTGGAGCGGGCCACACGACTGTGCAGAATATCGCCCACTATCGTGACCGTAACGCCCTGCAATGTACGTTCGTGAATCAAGTGATTTCGTTTGTTCGCCGCTCGCGCGCGGACCGGTAGGTGCGCCAGAATAGTTCGCAAATCCAGCAGCGCCTGGGAAGGATGTTCGTGGCTGCCGTCGCCTGCGTTCAAAACGGGTAAACCGGTGTAGCGAGCCAGCACATAGGGCGCACCAGAATTCGGATGCCGCAGAATAATGCATTCCGCACCCAGCGAGCGAAGTGTGATCCCCGTATCCTTGAGCGATTCACCTTTCTCAATGCTGGAAGATAACGAACTCACCAGGGTCGTATCGGCGCCAAGAGATTTCGCCGCCAGCTCAAATGAAGTCCGAGTGCGTGTGCTCGACTCGTAAAAAAGCAAGGCCACTCGGCGCTTGGAAAAGCGTTGCGCTCGGCGGGCAGCCGGCATCGTTTCCATTTCCGCAGCGTCCGTTAGAATGCGCTCGACATCGGCCAGTGTGAAATGGGTGACGGAGATGGATGAACCGGGATGGATATACCCCAGCGGAACCGTTGCGTGGAATTGCGGCACTGCGACGGTGTGCCGGGGCGCGATGCTCGGAGACATTTCAAGCGTTACATGAGGGTGCTTCGGAGAGGAATGGCCGTTGCCCGCTCCGTTGCCAGGGGTCTTGGCGATGGGCGTTTTTGTTTTCGCTTTCGTTGTCGCCGTCTTCCGTTTAATTGGCATACTTCCGTTCAACATCATCCGACTGCGATGGCAAAAAGGGGCCATCCAGCGCTCATCCGTCGACTCTTTCCATCAGCAGGACTTGCTCGCTGTCATCAATTTCATCCAGCTTCACTTCGATGATTTCCCGGTCGGTAGTTTGAATGGTGCGTCCGACAAAGGTCGCCTCAATCGGCAGCTCACGGTGGCCGCGGTCAATCAATGCCAGCAGTCGTACCCGCTTTGGGCGGCCGTGATCGATCAGCGCATCCAACGCGGCGCGCACCGTGCGGCCTGTGTACAGAACATCATCGACCAGCACCACGTCGCGACCGGTCACATCGAATCCAAGATCGCCCGGGTTGACCACAGGACGCGGCCCGCGGGTGGTCAGGTCATCACGATAGAAACTGATATCGAGAGTCCCCACATCGATCGGCTTATTCTCGATCGTCTCCAGTAACTTTGCCAGTCGCCTCGCCAGCGGAACGCCACGCCGGTGGATTCCGACCAGGATCAGATCGTCGGTCCCGTTATTTTTTTCGACGATTTCATGCGCCAGCCGCACCAAGGTGCGCTCAATTTCCGATGAAGACATCAGGCGGGACTTTTCCCGCAGCAACGGGGTGGATTGCATCTCTTTTGCCGTCTTTTTCATGTTCTCCGCTTGATCATACGAGTCCGATTCCCGGCGCACAAGCGCAACCGTCACTCGACGCATGAAGATTTTCCTGCGTCGCTTCCTATTGTAGAACTGCCGCGAATTCAGAGTTTTCCCCTGGGCTACATCCACCGCGGCATCTGGCCCGTACTACCGGTGCAGACCAACTGCGACGAATCAGTTGAAAGGAAAATATCAACAATGAAGAAAAATATCCTCACCCTGCTTTTGGCATTGACGTTCGGCTTTATGGGCGTGCACGCGAACGCGCAAAAAGATCCCATGGTCGGCGGAGCTGCCATGTACCCGACAAAAAACATCGTCGAAAATGCCGTCAACTCCAAGGACCACACCACCCTGGTCGCCGCTGTCAAAGCTGCCGGCCTGGTCGACACGCTGGAAGGGCCCGGGCCATTCACCGTCTTTGCTCCAACCAACGAAGCTTTCGCCGCTCTGCCCGCAGGGACGGTTGACACTTTGTTGAAGCCGGAAAATAAGCCGACGCTGGTGAAAATCCTCACCTACCATGTAGTGCCGGGCGCGCTTACCACCCACGAGCTGAAGAAAATGATCAAGCAGGGCGGAGGCAAAGCTGAATTGAAGACGGTTCAGGGCGGTACTCTCACCGTGACGATGAAGGGCGGCAAGTACATGCTGACCGATGAGAAAGGTGGAATGGCGACGATTACCATTCCCAATGTCATCCAGTCCAACGGAGTGATACAGGTCATCAACGCCGTGTTGATGCCGAACTAAACCAGCGAAACAATCTCTCTTGTGTGCTATCGGAAGGGCGTCCCGATGCGGACGCCTTTTTCGCGCCGAAAATTCTTGATGACCGGCTCAGCGCTGTGTAGGATGCGGCATTATGATCGTCGCATTCAAGTGGAGGGCAGCCATGGCCGCTCGCATTCTGAAAACCACAATTGTCGCCGTTTCAACGCTTATTCTCGTCGGAATCGGTGCGAGTCCCATATCTGCGAAGTCGCATGATTATCCGATGCGCTTGCAGGTGATCCACTCGCGTTGGCATGGTCGCCATGGGTGGATCGAGGGGTATGGACACGGCAACCTTATGACGGGGCAGCCCGGTGCGCCTCCCAAGCAAGGCATGGATTTTGAATATTCCTGCAGCACCCCGGTTCGCCATACTTTCGCGCCAGACACCTATCCGGCACGCTACGGCAAGAACAATCTGGAAGTGGTCGTGCTGCTGCCGGAAATGGGCAGCACGAATGAAAAGGAATGCACCCTGAAAATTGAGATGAAGGATTTTGTCTATCAGGGTGGTAAAGGCGGTACGTTGTGGTCCGTGCCGTTAGCGGGCGGACAGCCAACGCAGCTCCAGGACGGCGGCACCGGCGGAAATGATCAGTAATGCATCCACACGGCATTCTGGCTGACGTGATCGATCATTCTGCCGCAAACACTCCGGGTTTTACGTCGAGCGACCTTCAGGCTACTGCTGGCCGCCCCCCGCGTCTCCGCCGCCACCACCGCCCTGGCCACCCAGGTTCCAGGAGGCGCTGAACAGGCTTTGGCCTGCTGACGCGTCCAGGATTGGTTCCACTCCCGCCAGCAGCGTGCATGCCGTCAGCGATCCGGGTGCGACCTGAGTTGCCACAATCATCACCGCATCTCCCTTACGCAAGTCGGTTAGCTGGACCACGGGCGCGTGCTGCAACATCTGTGTCACGCTCCCTGCATGGCTGGCTCGGCCTGGCTCGGTAGAGACCTGGGCTGCTCCAGGCTGCGGGTTTGCGGACGTTGCTGGCGGCGCGGACGGGTGGTGCGCCTCTCCACCCTGTCGACTGCCGGCATGCGCAGCCGCCTCGCCGCTGCCGCCGGTTGGTTTCAGGCGTGCCGCGATCGCTTGCGCCATCGTCGGATCAAGTTTACGCAACTGCGAGTCCGGATTCAGATGAACGACTACCGGCTTTTTGGTTTTAAAGTCCGTTACCGTTACCGTGTTCGCAGCCGCATCGGTCGAGACCACGGATCCGGCGATATTGCGGAAACTCCCCGCGACAATTTCTTCCGCCTGCATCTCCGCACCGTTTGCACTCTGGTCTCCGCGGGCTCGAAGCTGGTCGCCGGGATGGATTTGGTCCAGGGAGGAAACCTTGGTGTCGCTGAACTTGATCGAGCCCGGCTCGTACAGGCGAACGACCGTCTTGGGAGTGGTATGGATTGTCACCGTGGTGTTCAGGTGATTCATCGTCACCGTCCCGGCGGCCGCATCGACGGTTTTCACAATTCCACCCACGCCACGTTTTTGCCAATCAGCCTCTTCGGCCTGGTGTTCTTTGGCGATATCGGCCTCGCGCATGGCGATCACCGTTGTCGCGGTCGGGCCTGATCCGTCTGCAGCTGGCTTTACCGCGACCAGCACGCGATCACCAACAGCTAGATCCGTCAGATGAATCGGTTTCGCGCCGGCAATCGTTTTTGCCCCAGGCATCGTTTCCAACACGCGTGCGGAATCGGCGACGGTCACGGTTGTCGCTGGCCCAGAGTCAGGCTTGACGGTCAGCGATTGACCACTTACCGAAACAACGGATCCCACCAGGCGGGTCACGGCAGAAGGTTGGGGGCTGGCCTGTTGTGCCAGGAGCGCGCTGCCGAAGGGTGACATCCAGCCCGTCAGTCCGCCGATCAACACAAGTGCGCCTAAGAACCGGAGTGTGCCCATGGGAAACCTTTCTCCTTGCATGCCACAAGTGCGAACTGTATTTGTGGTGCTTCCTTAGAAGGTGACGTTCGGCCCGCTGGAAGGTTTCACGAATCGAGCACATACTATACCCTTTTTGGATGAGTCGGCCATTTCGTCCGCGGAGGGAGCCACTACGAAACGCGAACGGGTGGAAGCAGCTTCCTCTGCTGGCTCTTTTGTTTGGATTTACCTGCGGCGTATCGGCTCCGGTTCTGGTCGCGCAGAGGTCGCAACGCGATGGTGAAACGATCGTGATGATTCGCCATGGAGAAAAGCCCGCATCCGGTCTGGGGCAGTTAACCTGCAGAGGATTGAACCGGTCGCTGGCTCTGGCCCCCCTGTTACTTGCCCGCTACGGCAAGCCAGACGCAATCTATGCGCCCGACCCCGCCGTCGAAGTCAAGGAAGGGATTTTTGGGCCGCGCTACTCCTACGTGCGTGCCCTGGCTACCATCGAGCCCACCGCAATTCGCGCGGGCATGCCGGTAAACACCCAGATCGGCTTTGACCAGGTTGAGCAACTACAGCAAGCGCTGCTGCAGCCGGCCTACGCTCACTCGCTGATTTTCGTTGCCTGGGAACATGATCATCTCCGTCTCTTCGCCAAACAGCTGCTGCAGTCCTACGGTGACGGCGCGTCCCTATTGCCACCGTGGCCCAGCGAAGACTTCGGCACCATCTACGTCTTTCATGTCACGCGACCGAAAAACGGCGACAAGCCGCACGTCACGCTCAGCATTCAGCAGGAAAACCTGGGCGGAAAACTGAGCAACTCCTGCCCACAATAGCGATTTCCGCGCCGCTCCCCGCCGCCAGCACAATCGGGGAACTTTGATCTCTCTCGGGACGTACCTCCAATCTATAGAGGTTTTTGATTGGAGCGAGCACGATGATGATAGCGACACACCGGAAATTTCCAACCCCTGCGAAGGTTCTGTCCGTGGCCATTCTCGCCGCCTGCAGTGCCGCCTGCGTGGCTCAAAATTCGGACGCGAAAAACGATTCCGACTTCAACCTGGCGCTGCACGCGAACACCCATGTTACGGCCGCCGACATTGGACTGCCGGAGTATCCGGGAGCCTCGCCCTATAAAAATCCCGACAATAAAGATTCCGATTCCGCGGTCGACCTGGGCTTCAGCTTCGGCAACATCCATTTCGTAGTGAAAGCTGCCAGTTACATCACTCATGATTCTCCGCAGCAGATTCTGGACTTCTATCGCAAGCCGCTGTCGCATTATGGGCAGGTTCTTGAGTGCGATCACGGACATCCCGTCGGCTCGCTGCAGCAGACGCGCACCGGCCTTACCTGCAACAACGACCCCTCCATCCACTCGAATTCCAATGGTGATTCTTCCAGTGGACACGAACTGCGGGCCGGACGCCCCAATCGGTATCGCCTGGTGGGGATCGACGAGACCCATTCCGGATCGACGCGCTTTGGCATGGTCTACATTGAAATGCCCAAAGATAAAGACGGCAATAACCAGACCGATTAGCCGCGGTCGCCTATGATGGAGAGGGTTCCTCAGCAGGCGGCCATGGTCTTGTCCAGTCAAAAATGCTCACGCAGTCGAAATCGAATTGCCCACAGGGGCTGCTTCGCTGACGCCAACCTTACCCTCGCGGAGATTGACCCGTGATCCGGCGAGTTCTCAGTTGGGTGGTGCGATATTTTCCCATCCTGGTCGGTGTCATATTGCTGCTCTACATCGGAGATTGGGCAGTATTTGAAGTTCGCGCCGCGCATGGCACCGCCTACAGCACGGTCGAAGTCGATCAGTACCTGGCTACTGCCCTGAAAGGCCAGAAGACCGAATATGACTTGATGGGGTCGACTCAGGAAACCTGCAGTCGCTCGATATTCCCGCAGAAATGGAACCCTCCCTGCTGGTGGCTCAAACGGCACACATCCAAGTGGGAATAGATTCACAATTATTTCTTCGGGTTACAGGGCCCTCCAATAATTCCAATGGTTTTCCAGCGCAACTCCTTCGCCTTTCAAGCGTCTAATTAGGTATTGTCTCCGCTGTGGAAGTGACGTGATGCATCTGCCAAAACTCGAACGCCGTCCTGAACTGGATGCGTTGCGTGGCCTCTTCCTGGTATGGATGACGTTGACGCATCTTCCAACGCGGTTCAGTGATTTCGTCAACCAGCCGATTGGCTTTGTCACCTCCGCCGAAGGATTTGTGTTTCTCTCGGCGCTGCTGGTGGGGCGGCTCTATGTGCGCGAGTTATTGCAGGACGAGCCCCGGGTGCGACGGAAGTTATGGAAGCGCTCCCTGAAAATCTACGGCTATCACCTGCTGCTTCTGGGTTTTGCCTTTACCCTTGCAGCCGCGTTCGCGGTTCACACTCACAAAGCGGCGCTGACCAATCTTCTGGACTTTTACCTGGCCCATCCGGGTGTGGCGATTGTAGGTTCCATCCTGCTGATCTATTGCCCGCCGCTGCTCGATATTCTGCCCATGTACGTCACTTTCCTCTTCTTCACGCCGTTGTTGCTTTCGGCATCGTGGCGCTATGGGTGGAAGAGAATTCTGGCAGCCAGCGGGTCAGTGTGGTTGCTGGCGCAGTTTGGACTGCGAGACCTGGCTCACAACGCCATCGTCAGCGTTACCCACCTGCGAATTCCGCTGCAGGAAACGGGGGCATTCAACCTGTTTGCCTGGCAGGCAGTGTGGATTGCTGGGTTATGGCTAGGCGCGAAGTCGGCCGTCGGCGATGTCCCGCTGCGAAAAATCCCCAGTTGGGGGGCCGCCGCCGCCGCCGCAGTGTGCCTGTTTTTTGTGGGTGTTCGCCATGGCTGGCTTGGTCCGCATCTGACCCAGCAGGCGCTGGGAATCTGGCTGGACAAGTGGCAGATCGGACCGCTGCGGGTGCTGAACCTGCTGGCCTTTATGGTCGTCTTCTATTGGCTGCGTAAGTACGTTCTACGCGCCGTAGCGATCGAACCGTTTCTTACCCTGGGGAAAGCTTCGCTGCAAGTCTATTGCGCGCATCTGTTCTTCGTCTTCGCCGGGCTGGCGCTGCTGTATGGCGAAGTAGAACAGCTGCATGGCATGGTTGCGATTTCATTGGTGGCCATCACCTTTGCCGTGCTAATTCTGGTGGCATTGAATGAAGCCCGCAAGCGCCGCCGCAACCGCGAAGCCAGATTACGCCAGCAAACGGAAGCAGGCTCCATCCCTGCAACCGAAGCGGCCTAACTATCCTTCTTTTTCTGCTGGGCTGCACGACGTTTCTTCACCCATCCCGGCTTGACCGCCTGTCGTGATCGGCCCAGCGCCAGCGCCCCCGCAGGAACCGGCTCTGTGATGCAGGAGGCTGCGGCCACATAGCTGTCATCTTCCAGCGAGACCGGCGCGACCAGCGTGGAATTGCTGCCCACAAAAACACGATCTCCAATTTGCGTGGGATGTTTATTGACGCCGTCGTAATTGCAGGTGATGACGCCGGCGCCAATGTTGCAGCCGGATCCGACGGAAACATCGCCCAGGTAGGTCAGGTGATTCGCCTTCGACTTCTCGCCTAACCGCGCATTCTTGGTTTCGACGAAGTTGCCGACGTGGGCTCCGGACCCAATCTGGCTGCCAGGACGCAGGTGCGCAAATGGACCGATAAAGGCGCCATCGCTGATGGTGGCTCCGTCCAGTACACACCCATTGCGAATCAGTACACCGTCACCAATCTTCGAATTCTGAACGACGGCGTACGAACGAATCCGGCAATCCTCGCCGACCTCCGTCTTGCCCAGCAGTTGCACAAACGGCTCCAGGATGGTGTCCGCGCCCACCGTCACATCCGCGTCAATCACACATGTTTCCGGCCGGTGAATCGTGACCCCTTGCGCCATTAGCGCTCGCGCCGCCTGCATCCGCAACGCGCCTTCCAGGTCCATCATTTCGGCGATAGTATTGGCACCCAGCACCTCGGTCGCATCGGCCACTTCATAGGCCACAACCCGCTCCCCAGCAGCGCGGAGAATGGCGGCCATGTCGGTCAGGTAATACTCCCCGTGAGCGTTGTTGGATTGCAGCGCATCAATATGCCGGTACAGGGTATCGATGTGAAACACATAGATGCCGGAATTGATTTCTCCAATATGCTGCTGATCGTCGGCCAGCGCCTTCTGCTCGATAATCGCGCCGACATCGGGGCTGGTTGGCTCGACGCGAATCACACGTCCATATCCAAACGGATTCTCGGGCCGCGCCGTCAAAATTGTCATGGCAGCTTTTTGCGCCTGGTGAAAATTCCGCAGCTGCTCAATCGTCTCCGGCCGAATGAGAGGTACATCGCCGGAGAGCACCAGTAGATCGCCCCGCCCGCGAACTGACTCGCCCAGGCACTGCACCGCATGCCCGGTGCCAAGTTGCTGCGTTTGCCGCACAAAATGTACACCGGAGGGGGAGACAGCGCGCTCGACCTCCTCCGCCTGATGGCCCACCACGACAAAAACCTGGTCCGGTGAAGTCACCTTCAGGACGGCGTCCAGCACATGCTGCAATAGCGGCTTGCCGGCGATCGAGTGTAGGACCTTGGCGCGCTTTGACTTGAGCCGCGTACCTTTTCCGGCGGCAAGAACAGCAGTAGCAAACGGTTGGCTTTCCATAACCTTCCCATCGTCTCACAGCTATGGGATCAAAATTCCTGGTCTGACGCCAAACCGGCAGGTGGCCCGGGTTGCGGCCCTGGTGTAGGCTGAGGCAAAGTCGGCTTTTTCGCCAGAGAGCTGCATCCAAACATGCAACGATTCGGCTTCCCGGCGATCTGCGAAACAGGTTTTGTACAGGAGTGAAAAATGCGCTTACGTCTTCCAGGTGGGATTCGTGCTGTGCCCGGTTTGCTGGTATTGAGTGTTGCCTGCGCCGTTGGATGTAATGGCTGCAGTTCCAGCAACAGTTCCTCCAGCACGGGCACCACCGGCACGTCCGGAACCACTGGCACGACGGGTACCACGGGCACGACAGGAACGACAGGCACCACCGGTACGACTGGAACAAGTGGCAGCGGGGGCTCCGGCGTCTCGGTGATGACGTATCACAACGACAACACCCGCGAAGGCGAGAATACCCAGGAAACGGTTCTGACCACCACGAATGTCAACTCCTCCACCTTCGGCAAGGTCGGGTTTTATTCAACGGATGGCAAGGTGGATGCCGAGCCTCTGTATGTTCCTGGAGTCACGATTGGCGGGGCCACCCACAATGTGTTGTATGTCGTCACAGAACATGATTCCGCCTATGCCTTCGATGCTGACTCGGGCGCGGTTTTATGGCAGGTCTCGACCCTGGGAACAGGCGAAAGCACCAGCGATCCGCGCAACTGCGGCCAGGTTTCTCCCGAGATCGGCATGACCTCCACTCCCGTCATCGATCCCAAGGCAGACGCGCACGGAACCATTTATGTGGTCGCGGCCAGCAAGGACGGCAGCGGCAACTACCATCAACGCCTGCACGCACTCGATCTGACAACCGGTGCGGAACAGTCCGGCAGCCCGGTCAGTATCCAGGCCACCTATCCCAGCATGGGGCAGGAGAGTTCGAACGGCCAGGTGGTCTTCGATCCCAAGCAATATAACGAGCGAGCCGGGCTTCTGCTGCTGAATGGTGTGGTCTATCTTGGTTGGTCCTCGCACTGCGACATACTGCCCTACACTGGTTGGCTGATGGGATACAACGAGTCTTCGCTGGCCCAGACGAGCGTGTTGAATTTGACGCCCAACGGCTCGGAAGGTTCCATCTGGCAATCGGGTGCGGGGCTGGTGGCAGATTCCTCCGGCAACATCTATTTCCTCGACGCCAACGGAAGCTTTGACACCAGCCTCGACTCCAACGGAATGCCTGCCAACGGCGATTACGGCAACGCATTTATGAAAGTCTCGACCAGCGGCAACAAGCTGACGCCGGCAGATTACTTCACCATGTCCAACACGGTATCAGAGTCGAATGCCGACGAAGATCTGGGCTCCGGCGGAGCCATGTTGCTGCCGGATGAAACAGATTCGACCGGGACGGTGAAACACTTGGCGGTCGGCGCCGGTAAAGATGCCAACATCTATGTTGTCGACACGGGCAACATGGGCAAGTTCAGTTCCAGCGGTAACAATATTTATCAGGAACTGGGCGGCGCCCTCTCAGGCCAGGAATTCGGTATGCCTGCCTATTGGAACAATACGGTCTACTATGGCGGTGTTGGCGATTCCATTCGCGCGTATCCCATCACTCAGGCAAAACTGGCCACCAGTCCTGGCTCGAAGACGGCGCATCATTTTCCGTACCCCGGTGCGACTCCAAGCGTTTCCTCGAACGGCACCTCGAATGGAATCCTATGGGCGGTCGACAACAGCAACCCGGCCGTTTTGTATGCCTACGACGCGACGGACCTGACCAAGGAACTCTACGACAGCAGCCAGGCGGCAAGCAGCCGCGACCAGTTCGGCGCGGGAAATAAATTCATCACGCCGATGATTGCCAAGGGTAAAGTGTACGTTGGTACGCAAACCGGAGTGGCCGTCTTTGGGGTGCTGCCCTAGTTCCGCGTTTCAGAGATTCCCCATGCCGCCATCGATCATCAGCTCTGTGCCAACCACGTAGGCCGATTCGTCAGAGGCAAGATAGACGACCGCAGCCGCGACCTCGCTTGGATTTCCAAATCGCCCGGCGGGAACCTGGCTCTGGATGGAAGTCGACACCGCCTTGAGATCCGCCTGAGACAAGCCAAGCTTGCTATACAAGGGCGTGTGGATGGGGCCGGGACTAACGGCGTTCACTCGGATGCCACGGCCAATCAACTCCCCGGAAAGAGTGCGGGTTAGTGACAGGATAGCGGCCTTGCTGGCGCCGTACACACTGGTGTTGGCCATGCCTATGTGGGCATTCACAGAGGCGTTCAGCACGATGGAAGCTGGATTGGCGAGGATCGGCAGCAGCGCCTGGATCAGAAAAAATGGACCTTTGAAGTTAGCGTTAAAAGTGCGATCAAAGCCGGCCACATCCCACTGTTCCACTGGGCGCAGGTCCGCGATGCCGGCATTCACGAAGAGAATGTCCAGCTGTTCAAACTTGGCGCGAACAGCGTCTGCCACCGCTTTTTGCGCGGCCGCGTCACTCGCATCCGATGCGATCACCAAAACATCACTGCCCAGTTCCTTGCGCGCGGTTTCAAGGTTCTCCGGGTTTTTCCCCGTGACAGCAATGCGAGCACCCTCATTTAGAAATTGACGAGCGGTTTCCAGTCCGATCCCACTGGTGCCACCAGTAATCAACGCCCGTTTGCCCTGGAGCCGGTTCATGAGGATCCTCCTTGAATTGCAATTGTAGCGTCGGCACCGTGGAATTATGCCCAGCTTTCGCCGGATCTTCACGACGCTGTGGCAGCATAAAACAGTATGGAGAAGTCGGAGTAGGAAAGAGCTTAAAATAGTCGTCATAACGAGCATCGAATCCGAAACCCGCGCATCCATAATATGCAGAAAAGGAGAAACACCTATGCCGCCCACCACCTACGAAATTGATTCAACCCACTCTTCCGCTCACTTCAGCGTCCGTCACTTAATGGTCTCCAACGTTCGCGGAGAATTCACCAAGGTCTCTGGCACCGTCAACTTTGACCCCGAAAAGCCTGAAACATCCACCGTCGAGGCGACCATTGACGCCAACTCCATCAGTACCCGCGATGCACAACGAGACGGACACCTGAAGAGCGCCGATTTCCTGGATACCGAAAAGTTTCCCACCATTACATTTCGCAGCAAGAAGGTTGAGCTTGCGCCTGGCGGCGGAAAAGTCACTGGCGATTTAACGATTCACGGAACCACTCGCGAAGTCACTCTCGACGTCGAGGGCCCAAGCCCGGAAATGAAAGATCCGTGGGGCAAGCAGCGGGTCGGCGCCTCCGCATCCACCAAAATCAGCCGCAAGGAATTTGGCCTGGTCTGGAATGCGGCCCTGGAAACAGGCGGCGTGATGATCGGTGATGAAGTGAAGATCAATATTGATGTGGAGTTTGTTCGCGGATAACGGATACTGCAAGGGAATAGGTAGTGGGCACCGCTCAGAGGCACGAGGCGCAAAACTTTCCTTGTGCCTCTGAGTTCGGCGCGGTGTGTGGCGAAGGGTTTGGAGCTATTCCGTCCAGCGACGGAAGATGAGCGCGCCGTTGGTTCCGCCGAAGCCGAATGAGTTCGACAGGGCAATGTCGATTTTGTGTGAAACCGGCTTGTTCGGGGTGTAGTCCAACGTGCAGGCCGGGTCGGGATCGACCATGTTCATGGTGGGCGGCAAGATGCTGTGTTGCATCGCCATCACCGTGATGCCGGCTTCCAGGCCTCCGGCGCCGCCCAGCAGGTGTCCGGTCATCGACTTGGTCGAACTGATCTTCAGCTTATGGCTGGTCGCGTGTTCGCCAAATACATTGGCGATTGCGGTTGACTCCAGCGCGTCACCCAGCTGCGTGGAGGTGGCATGGGCGTTCACGTAGTCAATTTCATGCGGCTGAATGCCGGCACTGCGAATCGCATTCTGCATCGCGCGGGCGCAGCCTTCGCCTTCCGGTGCCATGCTCGACATATGGTAGGCATCGGCGCTCATGCCGTAGCCGATAATCTCCGCCAGGATTTTCGCACCGCGGGCCTTGGCGTATTCCAGGTCTTCGAGAATCAAGATTCCCGCTCCCTCGCCAATCACAAAACCATCGCGATCTTTATCGAAGGGGCGGCAGGCATGCTTAGGGTCGTCATTGCGCGTGGAGAGAGCACGCATAGCTGCGAATCCACCCACTCCCATGGGAGTGATGGCCGCCTCCGAGCCGCCGGCAAACATCACGTCAGCGTCTCCGCGCTCAATAATCCGATACGCATCACCAATGGAGTGGGCGCTGGTGGTGCAGGCCGTCGCCGTGGCCTCGTTTGGACCCTTGGCGCCGTAGCGGATGCTGACCTGTCCGGCGGCAAGATTCACAATGGCTGCGGGAATAAAAAATGGTGAGATTTTTCGCGGTCCGCCAGCCAGCATGGCACTGTGTTCGCGCTCGATGATGTCGAACCCGCCGATGCCGGAGCCGATATGCACGCCCACGCGTTCAGCGTTTTCAGCCGTGATCTTTAGTCCCGAGGATTCCACGGCCTCTTGCGCGGCGGCTAGCGCAAAATGGATGAATCGCCCCATCTTGCGTGCTTCTTTTTTTTCGATGAAAACATGCGGATCAAAGTTCTTGACTTCCGCCGCAAATGTCACCGAGAAGCCCGTCGTATCAAAGGCTGTGATGGGCGCCATACCGCTTTCGCCCGCCAACAGATGGCTCCAAACCTCAGGTGCGGTCTTGCCCACTCCGCAAATGAGTCCAATGCCTGTGACTACGACACGCCGCTTCAAGACTAGTTGCCGCCTTTACCATTCTTTTTGATGTAGTCGACAGCATCCTGCACAGTCTTGATCTTCTCGGCTTCTTCATCCGGAATTTCCAGATCGAAGGCCTCTTCAAACTGCATCACCAGTTCGACTACATCCAATGAGTCCGCTCCCAGGTCTTCCTGGAAGGATGCCGTGGGGGTGACTTCTGCTTCATCAACCTGCAACTGCTCCACAATAATCTGTTTCACTTTTTCTTCAACGGCCATGTCTTTCTCCTAAAACCTTTGTTTGAACGTCAAAACTTTGCTGCGTTGCGAACATCGAATCGGCACCATGCAAACTACTGCCAAAGCAGGCAGGCGCTGATAATCTCACTTCGGGCACCTTATTCAGAGTACAGCCAAACCACCATTGCGGGCACACTGTTCCCTTGCAAGCGTTTATGCTCGAAATTCGAGTGTACTGAGGGCCTGTGTCAGTGTAAAGCCGCGCGGGCATTTTCGCGCTTGCCGGCATCAAAAATCGAGCAGAATTCCGCTCCGGACTTCGGCAAGGGTACAGTAGGGCAGAGGCAAATTTGCAATGAATGTAGCATCCGTTATTGGGATGGTCGCCCTGGCGGTTCTGGGGCTCCTGGCCGGCTGGTGGCTGGGAAAGACGGCCGGAACTCGCGCGGCAAATACTCTGCTTGCAGGCAAAGAGGCGGAGCTTGCGGGTAAAACGGCAGAGCTAGTTGCCAGCGAGCGGCGGTCAAAGGATCTTGAGTCGAGGAACACGCAACAGGACAGCGAGATCCAACGTTTGCGTGCAGAACAAAGATCAACGGAGATGGAGAAAACGCGTTCCGAGGAACAGTTAAAGGCAGCGCAGCAATCGTTGGCTGACGAAAGGGTCTCGTTTGCAGGCCTTAAGCAAGAGATGGAGAAGACGTTTAGGTCGCTGGCCGGTGAAATTCTCGACCAAAAAACGAAGAGCTTCTCGGAGGGCAGTCAAAAGGAACTGGGAACGCTGCTCAGCCCGCTGAGGACGCAGATCGATGAGTTCCGAAAAAAGGTAGAGCAGGCGCAGAGCGATTCGAACAACGGTGTGACGAAGCTGGAGACGCTTATCGGCGTGCTGGCGACGCAGAGCCAAGACATAGGCGAGAAGGCCGAGAACCTGGCCACGGCACTGCGCGGTTCGGCTAAGGCGCAGGGAGACTGGGGCGAGTTCATCCTGCGCGATCTGCTGGATAAGTGCGGGCTCCGGGAGGGCGAGCAATACAGCTTTCAGCAGACATTCTCGGGCATCACTGACGAGGATGGAGAGAGGGCGAAGTCGGTGCGGACCGACGTGATTCTTATCTTGCCGGGGGGCCGCAATCTTGTGATCGACTCCAAGGTCTCGCTCACGGCGTATACGGATTACGTTAGCGCCGCGGATGAAGGTGCACGTAGCGCCGCGCTCAAGCAGCATCTTGCTAGTGTGCGCGGGCACATAAATGGGCTGTGCAAGGCAGGCTACCACCGGCTACCTGGTGTCGAAACACCGGATTTCGTGGTGATGTTTGTGCCCGTGGAGCCCGCCTTTCTCCTCGCACTACAAAACGATAGCGAACTTTGGGCCAATGCATACAAGCAGGGAATTCTGCTGGTTGGACCAACTACGCTGCTCTACGTCATTCGCATAGTCAGCGTTCTTTGGCAGCAGGAGTTGCAGGCGCAGAACGTCAAGGAAGTTATGGACCGCGGAGCGGAGCTTTACGACAAGTTTGTGGGGTTTGTGAGCGATCTGGAGTCGGTGGGCAAGAACTTGCGTGCCGCCGATCAGAGCTACGGTACAGCCATGAAAAAGCTGAGCGAAGGTCGTGGCAACTTAGTGCGGCAGGTGGAAATGCTGAAGGAACTTGGAGTTCGCACGACAAAGGCCTTGCCGCGAACTCTACTGGATAGGTCCGAGGCCGGCGAGATCAGCTTATCGCTGGCTGCTGCGGAAGAAAGGCAAGAAGAATAATGCGCGCTAAGGAACTACATCGCATTGGGCGGGTTGGCTGGTTGCGAGCCGCTGTGCTGGGCGCGAACGACGGCATTCTTTCAACCGCCAGCCTGGTGCTGGGCGTGGCGACTTCTCACGCTTCGCATAGCAATGTCGTCGTCGCCGGCGTTGCAGGCCTGGTCGCAGGATCCATGTCGATGGCTGCGGGTGAATATGTATCCGTCCACTCGCAGGCCGACACCGAGCGCGCCGAGCTGGAATTGGAGCGCCACGAACTGAAGACCGACGATAAGGGCGAGCATAAAGAGCTAGCGGCAATTTATGTGGAGCGCGGTCTGGATCCGGCGCTCGCCAAGCAGGTGGCGCAGCAATTGATGGCCCATGACGCGCTGGAGGCGCACGCCCGCGATGAGCTGGGCATCACGACCACCAATAAGCCACGGCCGATTCAGGCGGCTCTCGCATCGGCGGCCAGTTTTGCCGTCGGAGCCGCACTGCCGCTGGGAGTCGCCGCCCTTACGCCGGATGCGAAACTGCTTTACCTGGTGGCCGGCACATCACTTTTATTTCTCGCTGGGTTAGGAGCCCTCGCGGCGAAAGTTGGCGGTGCGCGAGTGCTGGCAGGTGCATTGCGAGTTACATTCTGGGGAGCGCTTGCCATGGCCGTCACCTCCGGTGTGGGCGCATTATTCGGAGCCGTCGGACTAGGCCAGTCAAAACGCGAAGCCGCTTCATTGCATCCATCTGTGGAGAGGATTTTCATGGATCACCCAGGCGAGGCATCCCCTAGCAACGACAGCAACCACAAAAAACATCTCAGATGCGGGACGGGAACACGAGCCCTCGCCGTGATCGGAGCCGGTGCGCTTGTGGTCTATGGAGCCCGGGTGCTGATCAACCTGTTTGGTACCTCACTCCCATATTCCATGCGCGAATGTCCCGGTGGTTCCAACGACACCGCGGAGTTTCTTGAGTTTCTCAGCCTGGTCACCGATGCACCGGTTCGTCACGCGCACATTGAGGTGCTGAAAAATGGTCCTGAATTTTATCCGCAGGAAGTTGCCGCGATTCGCAGGGCCCGGCGTGCCATCGACCTGGAGTTTTACGAGTTCAAAGAAGGCAAGGTTAGCCAGGTCTTTCTAGAAGCGCTCACGGAGCGTGCACAAGCCGGAGTCGAAGTTCGCGTCGTGCTGGACGCCATTGGCAGCTTTACCACCCGTCGGTCTTACTTTAAAGAATTGAGGGCGGCTGGCGGCCAGATGTACTGGTATCATCCGCTGCGCTGGAACACCTGGCAGTTCGCCAACAACCGCAGCCATCGCAAGATGCTGCTGATCGATGGCCACACCGCCTTTGTGGGCGGCGCCGGCGTGGCGGATCACTGGATGACCGAGACTCGGCAAGGGCCGCCCTGGCGCGACTCGGTTTTTCATCTCCAGGGCGATGCGGTCGGCGGCCTCATTTCCACCTTCTCTGAAAATTGGCTGGAAGCCTCCGGCCAGATCTTAAGCGGTCATAAGCAGTTTGAATTTCACGGTGGTCACCGCGGCGTTCCCTCGCTGGTTGTTTCCAGCACGCCCAGCGGAGGCGGTACGCATGCTCGCATCTTGTTTCAGGCGCTGATCCAAAGTGCGAAGAAAAGCATCGTTATCACCACGCCATATTTTCTGCCCGACCGCAGTGCGCGCCATGCATTGGAGCAAGCCAGCCGGCGCGGTGTGAAGGTTCGCATCCTGGTCGCGGGCCCGCACATCGATCATCCCGCCGTTCGACGCGCGAGTCGACATGATAGTCGCCATCTGCTGGAGGCAGGGGCGAAGATCTACGAATATCAGCCCTCGATGATTCACGCCAAAATCATGGTTGTCGACGATCGATGGTGTGTTTTCGGATCGACAAATTTTGACCACCGCTCCTTCGCCTTGAACGATGAAGTGAACGTCGCAACCATCGACCGCAGGTTGGCGGAAACCCTTGTCGATCAATTTGAGGATGACTTGAAGCAGAGCAAAATGCTGACGCTGGAGATGCTGAAAAACCGCAGACTGATCAGCCGCGCAGAACTGCTGGCAGGCACGTTACTGGAGCGGGAAAGCTAAACGCATTCCTCTTGCTTGCGACTCGCGGCGACAGGTGGCGGCACAAATCCAAATTCTCGATCCAGTGCTTCCGCGATTCCAAGCACGACTTCGTCCTCGAAGGGACGCCCTGCGATCTGAACTCCAATCGGCAAGCCTTCATGCGATTTGCCGACTGGCACCACGGCTGCCGGAGCTCCCAATGTGTTGAACCATTGCGTGTAACGCATCGCATCCAGATAGTCGACCTGCTGTCCTTCAACCATCCACGATCGTTCGCCATGACGAAACGCCGGGATCGCACATACCGGGCACAGCAAAACGGGAAACGACTGCATTTCCTGCAGCATCTGGCTTCGTGCCTGGTCGAGTTCCGCCCACGCCCATAACAATTCCTCTCCACCCAGGGGCGGCACGCGATGCGCAATGGCGAGAAAGTCGAGCAGCACCGGACTCAGATGCTCGTGCCTGCCGTCAACGATTGATTCCACAAACATGGCTCCGCAGCGCACAAAAAATTTCCACCAGAGTTGCCGCATTGTTTCCAAGGCTGCAGGTCGAAAGGGATGGACAGAAAATCCTTGTCGTTGCAGCGCGCGAACGGCCTCCTGCACCGCAATCCGCGTCTCTGCCGTCACAGGCACAAGGCCGTCGTCTTCAAAAAAGCCAATCGGGATTTGCTTCAACTCGCCCATGCTAAGCGATCGCAGCTCGACCGGCGGGCTGATCGGATCCGTTGGATCAGGATCACACAGCGTCTCGAATAACAATCGAACATCCTGCATGGTGCGAGCCATGGGGCCGACTGCGCCAAGCACGGAGAAAGGCCCGATGCATGGAGGCTCGTGCCCGGTTGCGGGAATGCGTCCCGGCGTCGGCTTCAAACTGCATATGCCAGTGAAATGAGCCGGCGTGCGCACCGATCCTCCACTGTCGCTGCCAAGTCCTCCGGCCGACATTCCCGCTGCAATCGCCGCCGATTCGCCGCCGCTGGAACCGCCGGAACTGTACTCCAGATTCCATGGGTTGCGCGTCTGACCGTGCAGGCGGTTATCGGTTTCATACGCCATCAGGTATTCGGGGCAATTGGTCGTGCCAAGAATATTCGCATCTGCCTGTCGCACACGGGAGACGACGACGGCATCTTTTTCCGCGCGGGTGCCGCGCCGCAGCAGGCTGCCCACTTCGCAATGCAGTCCAGCGACCGCAATGGAAGATTTGATCGTCATCGGCAATCCGTATAGCGGGCCGCGCGCCCCGGACTTCTCCATCAACACGCGTGCCTGGCTACGGATGCGCTCGGCATCGTTCTCGTTAAAATTCACCATGGCGTTGAGTTGCGGATTCAGCTGGCGGATGGCTCGGATATGCTCCTCCGCCAACTCCAGCGGAGAGATTGTATTCGCGCGCAGCAACTTCAGTTGCTCCGTGGCGGACAACAATGTGACGTGGCTCAATTAGCACCCTGCATACCTGGATTTTTCGGCGCGACAGGAGACGGTGTCACCGGATCGATCGGCGTCGAGTGAGTCGGCACGTAGTGAAATAAATATTGTTGCGAGTTGTCGCCGGAATTAAAACGATCATTCCACTGCAAGCGATAGCGCAGGGTTGCCGGGTCCGTGGGATACGCAGTGGGCTTGGAATAGGGATACGTCTTCATTCCGTGGAATGGCATTTCATTCACGGTGAAGGGAGATGCCTCATAAAAATCCATGTCCTTCACGAATCCATTCGCATAGAAAAAGTAATCGCGCTTCCATCCGGCAGGTAAAGGCGGCAGCGCAGCGGCACTGAATTCTGCATCGATATCTTCACCCGTTCCGAAAATTACGAAGTGGTTGTCGATGGACTTCAGCAGCGGCGTGACATTCCCGTAGTGTGTATACGATCCGCGCTCGCGAGCGAAGGGTCCGGTGGCGCTAATGCGATCGTAGCGATAGGTCAGATCGCCGGGACTCTGCCGTTCGATCTGCTCCGGATAGCCACGAAATTCAAGCGTAGACAGCGCCAGCGGCAATTCTGTTCGATGAATTTCTTGAGCGCGATCTGGTCCGTTGTCCACCAGGATCTGATCCCAGTAAATCTGCAGATTGGTCACGATGCGCAGCCGCCTTGTCCCGGGCGGCAGCTTGCCGGTCAGGTCGACGGTGATGGTTCGCGGCAACCCAGCAGGGAATCCCATGTCGGGCAGAATCGTTTTCCAAGTTCCGTTTGCCATCTGCGCCTGCAGCACCGGTGGTTCCGGCTTGAGTCCCGCCTGCCACGCCGCATACATTGACGATGCGCTGAAATATTCCACATAACCGTGCAGCAGCAGTCGCAAGGGATTCTGTGGCGTCCATGGGCCAATATCGAGCATCAGTGTGTGCGAATTCGCAAACCCGGCGAACGATAGGTCAGTAAAGTCGTGTACGTAGCGATGATCGCGGGCCAGCAGCAGTGAGCGCACGTCGTCACCATGGCTGTTCCACGCCGCCGCTACCGGCCGTGCCGCACTGCTCACAATTACTTTGTCCGCGGGGAACGGAGGTGCTTCAAGGAAACGCGCATTCGGATAGACTTCTGTCCCGTCGGGATGATCGATGGCCACGAGTCGCAACTGGTCGATGAAATTCACTTCTTCCATCGGCTCGCCAAAGCGCAGGCTCAAATAGCCATTGTGCGGTTTCAACTCGTCCCCAGCGACCTTAATCCATTCTTCTGGATCGGGAATGTTCCTCGATTTCGGCGATATCCAGTGGCCTACGACACCTGCGCCGATCACATCTGTGATGAATTGATATCGCTTGCCGTTCCAGGCAAACAACACCGGGCAGGAACTGCCGCGGCGATCAATTTCAGCCAGCGGCGTGTAGGCGTCGGCCGGAACTTGCAACTCATCCTGCAGCACTCCAGTGGGCCACAGCATGCGCACAATATCCACGTGGGTCTGATCGCCGAGGCCTGCCAGGATTTCCGGCGCGCCTTGTCCCATGTAGCCGGTGGCACCCGCAACTTCCCACTTCTGCCAAAGATTTCCAGCAAAGATTTCTACCTTGGTCCCGAGCGCGGATTTGTTGTCCGCCAATCCTTTGAACGACAGCCGCACCCAGTGATTTTTATTTCCACCATCGTTGCGCAGCAGCGCCGGCGGTCCATTCAGTTGGGTCACGATCAGGTCAGCATCGCCGTCGCCATCCATGTCGCCGGCAAGCAACGGCGCGCGGAGCATCCAGTTTCAAATTCGCCAGCCCCACATCTGCGGTGACATCTTGAAATCCGCGCGGACCGCAGTTACGCAAAATTCGCAGCTCAGCGCCGTGTGACGTGTCGATCAGCACAGCCAGATCAATCCAGCCGTCGTTGTCGATATCGATGGCGGTCAGGCCCCAGCCGCGTGTCGCGTGCAGGTCCGGAAGCGGAACCCGCTCAAACCGCTTGCCGTCCACGTTGCGCCATAGCGTCACACCGGGCGCACCTGCATGCGTAACGGCGACATCCATCCATCCATCTTTATTAAAGTCGAAAACGTATACGCCATTCGTCGGCGGCAACTTTGCATCGCTGTACAAGGGGGTTGCGCGAAAATCTCCCTCGCGCGGATTGGCATAGAAGGTTGGCGCAGGCTCTGAGCCGGTCACGACAAGATCGACGGCGCGGTCATTGTTCAGATCGGAAAGAATCGCGTTGCGGGTAGCTTCGTGGCCACCCAGCCCAGTCGCGGCAGTCACGTTGGTAAATGTTTGATTGCCGTTATTCCGCCACAAGACGCTCGCACTGCCCGCACCCAACGGTTTGCCGGTCACAAAAAGATCCAGGTCGCCGTCGTGGTCGTAGTCCACAAAGGTGAGGCCGGCAGGCTGATTTACCGGCGTAATGCCGACAGCCTTGGTAACGTCGGAGAATTTTCCATGCCCCAGGTTTCTAAAAAGTACGACGCGATCTCGCAGCGAAACCGCAATGTCAGCAAGTCCATCGTTATCGAAGTCGCCCACCGTGCAGGCAATTGCATCGCCGCTTACATCGAGACCCGTCTCGCTAGCTGGAACTTCCTCGAATCGGCCGCCGACGTTGCGATACGCATGGATCGCATGCGCACCGTGACCGAGCGAGATTAGATCCGTTTTTCCATCGCCAAACAGATCGATCATGCAGGCGCCGCCGCCGGCTTGCTCCGACGGGTTCGTCGCGGGAATTGCCTTCGCATCGCCACCAATTGCCTCACGCACGAAGCGAACGGGAATCATCGCGCCCACCACCGGTTCCGCAACATGGATCGATTGCGCCATGGAGTAGCTGCCCATCTCTCCATAGGAAATCGTCATTGGAGAGCCGAGCTTTTCGCCGGTGATGTGCTGGAATCGCTTGAATGCCTGCCTGGCTTGGTCCGACGCTCCCGTCTCCTGATAAGCCCGCGCCAATCCAAACTCTGCCGATGCATGCAGCGGATTCAGAGCGAGCGCAGCCTGATACTGCTGAATGGCGTTTTTGTAATCCTTGTTTTGCTGATAACCGCTGCCTAGCAAGTAATGGGTGTCCGCATTGTTGGAATCCAGCTCAGCCGCATGCTTGAAGTCCTCAATCGTTTCTGCCGTGTTGCCGTCTTTACGCGCCACCAATCCCAGGTTGTACCAGGCCGCCGTATTTTTGGATCCTGGGCGATCACCTTGCGCAGGGCTTCGCTCGCCTGCGGCAGTTGTTGAGAGTTGAGCAGCGCAATTCCCTGATTGAGGCGGGCAATCAGCAGGGTCGGATCTTTTTCGATGGCGGCAGAAAACAGTTGCGCCGCGCGAGCGAAGTTCTGCTGATTCATGTAGGCCACGCCGAGATTGTTCAGATGAACGGCGTCCCCTTGCGGGATCGGGGCCGTGTCAGCCCATGCGAAGGAGAGGATGAGAAGAAAAACACTGAAGACCTGGGCGATCCGGACTCGCGGAAGCATGGAAATAAGACTGACCTCGGTTCGCTGCGATTGAAACCACCGGTCTTTAAGTCTACAAGACAGGTTTCAGACCCCGACATTATGCGACGTTCGTTTTGATATCTATTGACAGGAGAAAATGTACACGCAGACTTTTGAAGCCCCGCCAATGCAAGCCGATTGATGCGTGTCTTGTGAATTGAGCTCGCCTGCGGTAGTTCGTAACGTCGCAGAAGGCAACGGCCGATTTCTCGCTCAATTTGAAGACGAATTTCACTCAGCCGATGTTGTCCAAATTGCAGCGGACGACGCTGGCATTTTTCGCATTACGATGGCCGTTTCGACGCTCGGCGTTTTGCTCCCATTCAGTCCACTCAATCGGGTACAATCCTTCGCAGTGGGGAGTATTCTTGCGGCGTCGTTGGCTGTTTCCGTATGTTTTGATTTCGTTCGTGACCCTGGTCGCGTTCTCTCGATTGGCACATGCAGCCCCTCCGCCGCAGAGTGGCATGGCCAGCGGTCCACCTTCCAGGGCCGTTTACGATTCGCAGCATCGCCCCATCACGGCCGGCGGTTTCGTTAAGTCCGGTCCAATTGTTTTTATGGATGTCGCCGAAAAGGCTGGGCTGACGAGCTGGCATCATTCCGCCGGCACGCCCGAGAAGAAATTCATTCTTGAAGCCAAGGGTCCCGGCGTCTGCCTGCTCGACTACGATAACGACGGCTGGCTCGATATCTATCTTGTAAATGGCTCGACCTACGACGCCCTTGACGGCAAAGCAACTGCGCCGCAGGCCGCGCTTTTCCATAACAACCACGATGGAACCTTCACCAATGTCACAGCGAAAGCTGGCGTAGGAAATGGTCGCTGGGGCTTCGGCTGCACCGTCGGCGATTTCGATAATGATGGCTGGCCTGATCTCTACGTCACCAACTACGGACAGAACCGCCTCTATCGCAATAACCACGATGGCACCTTCACCGATGTCGCCGAAAAGGCCGGCGTGACCGTTGGCACCTGGTCCACTGGCGCGACGTTTGGCGATTACGACGGCGACGGCAAGCTGGATCTTTTTGTCGATGGATATCTTCACTACGACTATAAAAATCCACCGGTCTCCGGATCGAAGGCTGTCGATTTTAAAACCTGTGCGTTTCGCGGAACCCCTGTCATGTGCGGTCCCGCAGGTCTTCCTGGAGAGCACGATCATCTGTTCCATAACAATGGCGATGGAACCTTCACCGATGTCAGCAAAAAGCTCGGCGTCAGCGATCCTCCCGGATATTACGGCCTCGGAACCTTGTTCGCTGATGTGAACAACGATGGCAAGCCGGATCTACTGGTCGCCAATGACACCACGCCAAATTATCTCTACATGAATAAGGGTGACGGCACATTTTCCGACGAAAGTCTGGAAAGCGGCTACGCGCTGAATGCCGATGGTCGTGAGGTTGCGAACATGGGTATCGCTGCCGGCGACTACGAAAACAATGGGCATCTGGACATCGTCAACACCGACTTCGGCGACGACTACGATGTGGTCTTCCGCAACGATGGCACCGGAAATTTCACAGACGTGAGCTATGAAACCGGCATCGCCGCACCGACCATTCCCTTTGTCGGTTTCGCCGACGGATTTCTCGATTACGACAACGATGGTTGGAAAGATCTCTTGATCGTCAACGGCCACGTCTATCCCAGCGTCGATCAACATCCGGATTGGGGCACGAGCTACGCCGAGCGCTCGCTGCTATTTCACAATCTGAAGAATGGCAAGTTCGACCTGGTACCCGCCGTCGAGGGAACTGGACTGGCTGTCGTCAGCGTGGGCCGCGGGGCCGCGTTTGGCGACTTGTTCAACGATGGCAAAATCGATGTCATCATCAATAACATGGATGGCGTCCCAGTATTGCTGCGCAACGTCAATCCGGATCATCACCACTGGGTTGAGCTGAAGTTGATTGGTGGACCGAAGAGTCCGCGCGACGCGGTGGGCGCGACCGTCTACCTGAACGCCGATGGCATGCGCCAGCGCGGCGATGTGCTCAGCGGAGGCAGTTATCTCTCTTCCAACGACATGCGTGTTCACTTTGGAATTGGCGACGCCACCACCGTCGGCAGCGTGGAAATCCATTGGCCCAGCGGTGCCAAAGAAACACTCAAGCTGGGCGCCGTCGATCGTATCTATACCATCACGGAAGGCAAGGGCATTACCTCCGCCATGTGTGACGGCAAGGCTTGTCCTGCGCAATAAGTGAGAGAGAATGCTTTGTTGGTATCATGGGTTGTCATGCCCGCAAAGAGACTGATCGCCGCATTTTTATTGGCCTTTCTGACGGCGTCTCCGTCTTTTTCTCAGGCAGTGTCTTCCCATGCCGCGCCCAGTCATCAGGCCCAGATAAAACAGCATTCGCAGTTGGCGCAGCAGTATCTTGCGGAGCGGCGACCCGACCTGGCGATTCCGGAATTAAAAGCCGTGGTTGCACTGGACCCCAAAAATCTGGACGCGCGCGCCAACCTGGGAGTGCTGCTGTTCTTTCGCGAACAATATGCCGAAGCTTCTCCTCAACTCCGCGCAGCATTGAAGCTTCAGCCGGATTTGTGGAAGATCCAGGCGCTGCTTGGCATGTCGGAACTTCGGCTCGGCCAGCCGACTGAAGGACGGCAGGATTTAGAGATTTCGTTTCCTCATTTGCAGGATGAAAAAATAAAAATGGAAGTCGGCCATGCGCTGATCGATAGCTACACCTCCACCGGCGACCTGGCGCAGGCTGCAACCATCGTTTCCGCGCTGCTCAAGTTGGACCCCACCGACACGGGTCTTCTTTACACCGCCTTCCGGTTGTATTCCGACCTGACGGACGAAGCCATATTGACTATGGCGATGACCGCGCCCGACAGCGCGCACATGCATCAGATGATGGCACGGGTGCTGGTGCGCGAAGGTGACTCGGCTGCGGCCATCAAGAATTACCGCGAAGCGATTCGCATCAATCCGAAAATTGCCGCACTGCATTTCGAACTGGCCCAGTTGCTGTGGGCGACGGATACAGTGGATGGCCAGAAGGAGGCTGTCGCGGAATATAAAACAGCGCTGGAATTGAATCCTCTGGACGAAAAGGCTGAGTCTGAGCTGGGTAGAATTGCCGCTCAAAACGGCGACACAAAAGAGGCTTTCGCGGACTATTCAAAAGCGGTGGAGATGCAGCCGGACGACGCCGTGGCACTCACCGGGCTTGCAGGTGTCCTGATTGCGGAGCAGCAACAGGCGAAGGCGCTGCCGCTGCTGGAGCGCGCGGTTCAATTGGACCCGACCAGCGCTTCCGCCCATTTTCGCCTCAGCACCTTATATAGGAACGCCGGTCGAACCGACGACGCCAAGCGGGAACTTGCCGAATACTTGAAATACAAGAAGATGCAATCCGACCTCAGCGCCATCTTCAAACAGATGCGTTTGCCTCCAGCGAAAGATCATACGGGAGATGCCGATGCCTCCAGATAATTCGCCTGGTGCGCGTGGCCATCATGCTGCGGATTCAGCATGGCACATTTGAGATTGCATCACACCTCGCCGTTGCTTCTGCTGATGTTGGCTGCTGGCCTTGTATCTGCGTCGGGCCAAAACGCAGTTGCGCATCCATCGGCGACTCCCGCGCAAACTGCAGCCACCCCGGTTCCAGCCGCGTCCTCACTGCCGCAACTTGTCGACATCACAAAATCCACCGGCATCCACTTCAGCCATCTCTCCAGTCCTGAAGCAAAATATGTCGTCGAGTCGATGAGCGGAGGGGTCGCCCTGATTGATTACAACCGCGACGGCTGGCCGGATATTTATTTCACCAATGCACCCAGCGTGGAGATGGCCTTGGCCGGTAAAAAGGCTCGGAGCGCGCTTTATCGCAACAATCACGACGGCACATTCACCGACGTCAGCGATCAGGCCGGAGTCGCCACTCCGTGCTGGGCTATGGGTGCATCCGTCGGCGATTACAACAATGATGGTTGGCCGGATTTGCTGGTCACCTGCTTCGGCGGCGTGGTGCTCTATCGCAACAACGGCAACGGAACATTCACCGACGTCACCAAGCAGGCCGGCCTTGGCAACGATACGCTATGGGCCATGGGTGCGGCCTTCGGCGATTATGATGGCGATGGCTATGCCGATTTATTCGTCGATCACTATGTGGATTTGAACCTGAACGATCTGCCAACCTTCGGCTCTCGCCCCACCTGCAAATATCACGCCATCGACGTTCAATGCGGGCCCCGTGGGTTGAAGGGATCGCCCGACAACCTTTATCACAACAACCGCGACGGCACCTTTACCGACGTTTCTAAACAGGCCGGTGTGGATGATGCGCCGGGATTGTACGGGCTGACCGCGGTCTGGCACGACTTCAACGCGGATGGCCGCCTCGATTTATTTGTCGACAACGATGGGGAGCCCACGTACCTCTATCGCAACGACGGCAATGGCCGTTTCACCGACATTGCGTACAACGCCGGTGTCGCTGTCGATCAGGACGGTAACGCCCAGGCCAACATGGGCACCGCGCTCGGCGACTACAATCACACCGGCCGTTTCTCCATCGCGATTACGCATTTCAACGAGCAGTACACAGCGTTATTCCGCAACGATGGAAACATGAACTTCACCGACGTCTCCTATGCCTCCGGAATCGCGCAGAGCACCACCACCTATGTCGGCTGGGGCGACGAGTTTATCGACATCGACAACGATGGCTGGGACGATTTCTTCATGGTCAACGGCCACGTCTATCCGCAGGTTGACAGCATCGGCATGGATTCGAAATTTCGCGAGCCGAAACTTCTGTTTCAGAATCTGCGCAATGGAAAATTCCAGAACGTCAGCAAGCAAGTGGGCCCGGCGATCCAGGAACTGCAAGTCAGCCGCGGAACCGCCATGGGCGATCTGTTTAACGATGGCAAGCTCGACCTGGTCATCGAGAATCTCGAGGGTGCTCCGATGATTCTGGCGCCGCAAGGTGGTCCGGCAAATCACTGGATCAGCCTTCAGTTGGAAGGAACAAAGAGCAATCGCCTCGCCCTGAATGCCCGCGTGACCACCACGGCAGGCGATCTGGTGCAGACCAAAGAAGTGCTCAGCGGTGGTAGTTATTTATCGCAAAATGATTTGAGGATTCATTTTGGTCTGGGGAGTCATGAACGTGCCGACAAAGTGGAAATTCTTTGGCCGGATGGAACGAAGCAGGCCTTTACGAACGTCGGCGCCGATCACTTTTATCAGGTCACCGAAGGCAAGGATATTGTGCCTGTCGCCTACACTCATCCAAAGTGAATGTTTCGGCAACGCCCGCTAGATTCCCAGCTTGGTGAGCACATCCGCTGGACATCCTCGCCACTCCGCCTGCGGTTGGTTGCCAAGGTACGGCAAGTCGCGAGTTCCCATCTCGCTGGTATAAAACCCGCTCAGCGTAAGGTCGCGAAACTGATTGAAGAAGTTGACCGGCTTGGCATCCTGCTGTGCAGCTTTGTCCGGCCACGCAATCCTGTCGAGCAGCCGCTGCTGCTGCGTTGCGCTGCAATCCACAAAGTTTTGCCTGAAGTTGCGCTGGCATTCGGTGTCGAGCCAAGCCAACCCTTCGCGAATCTCGATCAGCAAATCGCCTCGTTGAAAATCCAGCCAGTCGTCGATAAACTCTGGCACGCCTGCATCTGTGGCGCTACCCGAAACTTCATCGGCGGGAAGAATCCAGTCGCTTAGCACGCCCACTGTTTTCCACTCATGCGGCGTGAGCACACGCAGTTTCCAATCGGTTCCGTCCGCCAGCGTAGGCGCATCCGGCGCGGTCCGCGCCACCATCTCGGCCAGTGAAGAAAGCGGCATCATCCCCGCAATCGGAAGCGCCATCATCATCTTCAACATGGCGCGCCGCTGAAAGCGAAGCGTTCGAGGTTGCGTGACTGCCGGCTCTTCCATGCCCTTCATCGGTTTCCTCTGCGACAAAAAGTCTGCATACTGCTACACGCTCTGAGCGCGAACCTGCGCGGCAATGTAATCCGACGTCCGCCATGCCAGCGCCAAAATCGTCAACGTCGGATTTTTATCCGACAAACTGACGAACGGCGCTCCATCCGTGACGAAAAGATTCTTACAATCCCACGCCTGGCAATGCGAATTCAGCACGCTCGTCTTCGGATCATTTCCCATGCGCGCGCCGCCCACTTCGTGAAAGCCCACGCCGCCCGCGGAAATCCCCCATTGTTGGTCTGCACTATAGGACTCGATCACCTTGCCACCCATGGTTGTCACAATTTTCTGAAACGTCTCCTGCATGTGGCGCGCCATCTGGATCTCCTGATCGCTCCACTGAAAATGAAATTTCAGAACCGGGATGCCCCACTTGTCCACGGCACTCTTGTCAATCTCGCAATAGCTCTGTGCGTTGGGGATCATTTCGCCGCGTCCGTGAAAGTCGACCAGCGAACCGTACAGACTGCCACTGCGTTGTTTCAAATCCCTTCCGTAGCCGCCTCCCAGCAACCTCTCCGATCCGGTCATCAGTCCCGGGGCCGGCATGCCGCGCCGTCCACCGCCAATTTCAATGTGATACCCCCTCGAAAACGGAAGCTTGCCCTGCGACTGCTGCTGATAGTTCCACCACGGCATGAACAGGTGCATGCCCCCCACGCCATCTTCGTTATGCGCGGGCAGATTCATCATGGAGGGAATCCATCCGGTGACATCTGACATGACGGTATCCATCAGGTAGCGTCCAACCATGCCGCTGGAATTCGCCACTCCATCCGGAAAGAGGGGACTGCGGGAGTTCAGCAGCAGGCGGGCAGTTTCGCACGCGCTGGCCGCCAGAACAATAACTTTGCCGCGCACTTCAACTTCCTCGCCAGATTGCTTATCGACATACGAAATGCCAGTCGCGCGACCATCCGGTCCGGTCAGTACGGCTCGCGCCATCGCCTCGCAGCGGATTTCCAGATTCCCTGTAAGCTGCGCTGGATACAGAAGTACATCCGGTGAAGAGAAGTTCGATCCCATGCGGCATCCGCGATTGCATTGGGAAACATAGTGGCAGGCTGGACGATTATTCAGCGGGCGCGTCAAGATCGCAAGCCGCGACGGAATGCAGGGAATGTTCAGATTTTTACACGCCTTTTGAATGAGCAATTCATAGCAACGCGGACTTGGCGGCGGCTGAAATTTTCCGTCAGGCAGATTTTCCATTCCCTCCGCCGAGCCAAACACTCCAATCAGTTCTTCCGCCTTGTCGTAGTACGGCGCAAGTTCCTCATAAGTGATGGGCCAGTCGAAGCCCTTGCCGTCGCGGCTGTAAGGCTTGAAGTCATACGGACCATTGCGCAGTGAAATTCGTCCCCAGGCATTCGTGCGTCCGCCCAGCATGCGGGAGCGAAACCATTTCCATTCGGTTCCGGTCGCACACGTGTACGGCTCGCCTTCAACGTTGTAGCCCCCAACGATGGCCTCAAAACCTCCAGGGCCGAAAGGCGTTTTGGACGCGCCACGATGCGGTGCGTCGTAACCCCACTGCAGCCATTTCGAATCTTTCGCAGTCTCGTACCACTCACCCGCTTCGAGCATGAGGCACTTCGCGCCCGAGTGTGTCAGCGAATACGCAGCCATGCCACCGCCGGCTCCAGAGCCCACGATGATTGCGTCATAGATATCGCCACTCCGATTCGGAGGCATCATTTCGCCATGCCTCCCATCCTTGTTGAATCGCTTTCTGGGCGCAACGCGACCATGTCCACCTGGCTGGCGTTATCGCCTTCTCGATCGAAGCTGATCATCCCAGAGGCGCCGGAATATTCGCCTGTTTGAGCCAGGTGATCCCGAACCCGGGCACGGTTCGGGCCAGCCGCACGCAGCGCGCGCACCGTCAGACAGACCGCGTCATAGGCTTCTGCGGCGGTATCGCTGGGCGTTCTCCCGGTTTGCTGCAGATATCGTGCTACGAAGCTTTTTCGCATCGCCGTCGCCTCTTCTTGTCCGGCAATTGTCCATGCCGCTGGAGGTGCCGCAACGCGTTCTTCCTCGTCCGCGGCTGCGGCCAACGTCAATCCTGAGGCCGACTGTGCCGCCTGCTGCGACAAATAGAACGGGATGTGAATGTCGTTCGCCCGTAGCAACGCCAGCAATCTTTGCGCGACATCAGATCTCGTCCATAGGACAATGGCCTGCGCAGGATCGTTCCGGAAACGCGTCGTCACTGACGAGAAATCCGGATGCTGCGAATCGAGAACCAATTCCTCAGGGATCGGCACGCCGAGAGAGGCCGCCGCCTGCCGCATTGCCGCAGCGCCGACCCGCCCATCATGGTCGTTCTCAGAAATCACCAGCACATTTTTCAATCCGCGTTCTCGATAAATGTTGGCCGCGATCGCTTGCGCCTGTTCCGCATCGCTGGGGCCGATTCGAAAAATCCACGGAATATCAATCTGGGTGGTTGTCGCATCGCTTGATAACGTCAGAATCGGAACGCCGATTCGGTTGCCCACTTGCTCACTTACATGCGTGGTCGTTCCGTCAGTGGAGGTGATGATCGCCAACACATTCTTCTGCAGCACCATTTGCAGGATCTCGTCAGAAACATGTCCCCACGCCGGGCCGCTCTGATCGCCAATCACCAATTCGATGTGGCGTCCGCCCGCCAGGGGTCGCTTTGTTGAATCTTTCAAGGCCATGTTTGCGGCTGCGACCAGCGCTTCGCCGTCTGCCCTCTCCGGTCCGTGCATTGGAGCGAGCAAGCCGATGGTGATTGTCGATCGCGTCTGACTCCATTCAGAGCCTCGGGCCGGCCCAGCATAATTCTCTCCATCCGTCGCAATGGAGTCGTAGGGAACCCCCGCGGTTTTCCTCTGGGCTACCGCTCTGGGAAGGGCAACGGATGCCGTCAAAAATGCCAGCATCATCAGCCGCGGCAGCAGCGTTGCGAAGCGAGTTGGATTCAATTTCCCCATAAAAATTTGCGGTGACTTACTGCAAGAACGGCACTGGCTTTCCTTTCCAGTCAGTCCGTTGTTCCGGCCAGTATGTGAACTTGCCATTGCGAACCTGGGCAAATGTGACCGGCGCTATGTTGTTCAACGTGTAATCGAAAAATGCTTCTCCACTCACCCCTGTATAGGGCTTCATCTCGTATTGCCGCATCGCATCCATGATCTTTCCGCGATTCAACCCGGCAGTTTGAATGGCCGCGATCAATATGTTCATTCCGTCATACGCATAGGCTGCATACGCGTCGGGTTCAGTGTGGAAGCGATCGATAAAGCGCTGCCGAAACTGCTGCCAGGTGGGATCGGTTCGGTTTGGATCGATGGCGCTAATGCTCATCAGACCTTCCGCTGCTGGCCCGGCCATTTTTATTACTTCCGGATAGCAAGCGCGGCTGGCAGCAAACACAGGCTGCTGCATGCCCATGGCACGCATCTGCTTCAAAATCTGACCCGTCTCCGACGCGTTTCCCCAGATCACCAGCCCATCGATCCCAGATGCTTTCAACGTTTCCAGTTGCGTCGAAAAATCCGTTGCATCCGGTGCGAACCAGACTTCCACGATCGGCTGATGTCCGATGCGCCGCGCGGTCTCAAAAAAGACATCCTTGCCCGCACGACCGTAGCGATTGTTCACCTGCAGAATTCCGACGCGCTTCAAATGCTGCTGGTTGAAGATGTAGTCGGCCAGCGCATAGCCCTGCTGCCGATCGTCGGGAAAATTGTGCAGCAGCCATGGAATTCGCGTCTGCGTTACGGTGGGGTCATTCGTTGCGGTGTCGACGATTGGCAGTTCAAGTTTCAGTGTGGCGCGCAACTCAATGTGGGTCGACGCAGAGTCCACGGAGCCGAGCATGGCAACATCGTGATCTTTGTAGACCATGTCGACAAGCGCCATGGAAGACGCGCCCCATAACGGCAGGTCGTCGTGAACATTCAGCGCGAAGGGCCTGCCGTCATAACCGCCGCGAGCATTGGCCTCGTCGACCGCCATTTGCGAGCCGTGCAGCATGGCGATTCCATAGGGAGAGTCAGCGTTGTCCGCGCCCAGAGGTCCCAGGAATCCGATATTCACGGCCTTCAATGTCGCCAAATCGGGATCGGACCGTTCGCGCGCGGCTCCCTTGTAGTCCAGCGTGGAATCATCGACGAACCATTCCTTGTAAGGTTTGCGATAGCGTCCAAACGGCACTGCGGCGGGAGGCATGTTTGCATAAGGCATCGTCGTCGCCGCTTTCGCCGTGCTGCCTGCAGTCGAAGCAGACTGTGACGCAGCCGTCGTCGGCATCCATGCCGCCAGCGCCAACACAAGAATTGTCGCTACCTTTTCCATCGTCGTTCCGATCTTTCTTTCTGACGATTGCGCCATATTCCTCGCGATCATGCAGCCGTTGTCATCTCTACTGCGAATCAGTGCGACCCTGATTCGCCCATGGTTACCGCGGCGACTTCAGCGATTGGATCTCGTTCGCGATTCCGGATGAAAGCCACAATTCTGCGCAGCGTCGCCGGAGAAATCGCCTGGTCGGCATCGCACAGCGGCCTTGGAACTCCGGCTTCGACGCCATAGTTGGAGACCTCGATCATGAGTCCGTCACTGCCAAATTCGATCGCTGCGCGACTCGCCGACTCCACCGCGCTAGACACTCCCGTGGCATGACTGGGATCCACAATGATCGGCAGAAATGTTTCTTCATGCGCTGCCGGGATTACATTCAAGTCCAGAAGGTAACGGGAATATTCACTGGCCGCATGCGTCTTGATGCCGCGCTCGCACAGAACAATATTTAGATTTCCTTCGTTCGCAATGTATTCCGCAGCGCCCAGCCATTCACAAAGGCTGGCCGCCATGCCGCGCTTCAGCAGCACCGGTTTTCCCGAGCGGCCGGCTTCCACCAGCAATGGATAATTCTGCATATTGCGCGAGCCGATTTGCAGCATGTCCGCATAGATGGCGGCTAGCTCAACCAGTCGCACGTCCATCACTTCTGTCACCAGCGGCAGACCGGTTTCGTCGCTCGCTGCGCGCAGAATCTTCAATCCATCCTGGCCCAGCCCTTGAAAGTCATGCGGCGATGTTCTCGGCTTATACGCGCCCCCGCGCAACATGTCTGCGCCGGCCGCCCGAACGCTGCGCGCCAGCTCCATCGTTTGCTGTTCGCTTTCCACCGCGCACGGGCCGGCGATGACCACCGGAACTCCACCCCCAAATCGCACTCCCGCAACTTCGACTGCGAGTTGGCGGCCTTCTTCAATCTCCGGATGATTGCGGCGGCTGATGATCGGACAGATCCGCGCCACATCCTCCAGTCTCACTTGTCCTGCAATTTTTCTTCGCATCATTTGTTCTTATCTCCCGGGGGAGCCGGCTTCTCGCGCTGTGTCGACCGCGACTGCTTTGATCTCTGCCGCGAGCCGTGACTCAGCCCGTTCGCCGTGGCTACCCAAATATCATCCCCTTGAAAGTCGAGATTCAGAATGTAGTTATGCGCCAGCGTTGTCGCGGATTCCAATCGTTGCTTGCTGCCGTTCGCAACCGTCACCAGGATGTCTCCGTGCCCGGTTTTTGCATTCGGCCGGTACGTCACCCAGGTGTTGGTCTTGGTGTTGAGTTCGCTGAGCCCCTTCTGCGTGCACGCCCAGGTTTCGTCGCCGCGCGACTTCACGGCGTTGATGAAATTTGAAGGCAGGCCGCTATCCTTCTTCAGATAGTTGTGCCAGTTTCTGCCGTCGTAACTGCTCAGGCCAAAATAGGTGGAGGCCCAAAACGTTTTTGTGTCCGCGTTCCAAGAAACGCTGCTGACAATGTTGTGGATCAATCCCTGGTTGCGATACAAAACTAGTTCCATCTGACCGTCCGGATCGGTGTACGGTTTCCAATAATGATTCGCCAAATCATAGGCAAGCACGCCGCCGCCCCACACCGCGAAATAGACCTTCTCTGCGCCGACTGAAATTCCGTACACCCACGGCTCTTCAAACGGCGCATTCGACTCGTTGAAGATTTCCCATGTTCCGGTATAGGTATCCAGGCGGTTGACGCCCGCCGTCGTGGCCACCCACAGATACTGTCCCTGCACCGCGACTCCATACACCAGGTCGTTGGCCAGGCCGCTGCTCAGGTTGGTGTAGTTCGTAAACTGGCCGCCGGAGTAGCGACTTAAGCCGCCGAAGGTCCCGATCCACACCGCGCCGGTTTGTTTATCGACCGCGACCGACATCACCGCCATGCCGGACAAGCCGTCTTTTGTAGTGAAGATTTTCTTGACGCGACCGTCTTCCAGCAGCACCAGCCCATGCCCGGTGCCGGCCCACACGCGATTGCCGTCCACCGTGACGCAATACACTTCGCCGGCAGGAAATCCATTGGCCGACGTGTAGTTTGTCCACTTGCGTGTAGTACGGAGCGTTTTGTGCCGCGACCATGAGGGCAGTCAGCAACAGGAGCGCCGACGATCCACAGCAGCTTGCGCATCGGCTGTACTGTTTTTGCCCGCTCCATCGAAATCTCCAATCGGTGGGTCATAGTGTTTTCAAAAACTCAATCAAGTCGTTGAGCTGCGCTTTATTCAGGTCGGAAGTAATTCCATGCTTGTCGTGCGGATTGAACTTCGTCCAGATGTCTTCCAACTCCAGCGCTTCTCCGTTGTGCAGGAAAGGAGGCCGCGTTACCACGCCTTCCAGCTGGGGCACATCGAACTCCTGAATCGTGTCGTCCGCCGTTGCCGTTCCCACGTCCATCGAGATTCGCGACGTGTAATGTGTCAGCGGAGAATGACAGGTGTAGCAGCGATCGAGCGGCGGGATCATCTTGCTGTCCATCGTTTTGTCGCGGAAAAAGATTTCACGTCCGCGCGCCTGCGCCTCGGTCAACTGTCCATCGTCGCCAGATGAGGATTGCGCGGCAGCCGCAGCGCCAGCAGATACGTCACCAGGTCGTTCACCTCGGTAGAACTGAATCCCTGCGATCGAAAAATATACATCGCGGTTCTCGGCCCATCCTGCGTCTGCAGGTTCGGGTTCTTCCCGTTCCACTTGAAGGGCGAGGTTCCATCGATGCTGAACAAGGTGCGATTTTCCACCACATCACGTCCCAGCTGCGGTGTTTCCAGGCTCCACGCCAGCCCGTCTGACAGCCCTTCGTGCGGATGACAAGTGGCGCAGGCCATCTGCCCCTGATAACAATGGCTGGCGTCGAAGAAGAGCTGTTCACCTCTGCGCTGGCGGGAAATCTCTTTCGGTCCGCCAAGATCGATCGTCGAGGCAACCGTCATCGTCGCTATATTCACGACGCTGACGGTAGTCGTCCATTCGGTTGGCGATATACGCGAAGCGGCCATCCGGCGACATGACGATATCGGTCGGATTCCGTCCCATGCGCAGGCGGTTGGTGACGAAGAGACTGGCAGAATCCAATCGATTCGCCAGCTCCTGTTGCCGAGCAGGAGGAGGACTCAGCAACAGGCGGCGAACTTTGGCCGTGTCGATGACGGACACGACATTGGCTCCCGAGGCGGTCACCATCACCCAGCGCCCGTTGGGCGTGACGGCCACGCCGAAACCATCGGCATAATAATGATCGATGTCGTCCAGCAGCACTTCTGCTACGTGATATTGTTTCGGTCCATCCGAAGCGTGCGCCGCAGGTCGAATCACTGCCAGTCCGTGCGTCAGGTACCATCCCTGGTGCACCTGCACAAGCGGGTTCAAATTCTTCGGCCGCATGAACGGGATCAGAAGATAACCACCGGCGCTGGACGGCAGTTCTGTAATATGCCGCATCTGGATGACACCCGGCACATGCACGCGACCTGCTACGACTTGCTGACCGGTATCGATGACGGTCAGCTCCGAGACCGGGGGCTGATCGGCCGGCGTGACCTGTGCCAGTAAGTTGGAAACGTAGACGCGACTCCCATCGCGCGACAGCTCCACGTATTCCGGATAGTGTCCCGCCTGCAGCCGCTTCAGTTCTCGTCCGGTCTGCAAACTCACCAGCGAGATATCATCGCCGAGCGTGTTCGCGACATATAGAATTTTGCCGGAGCGGTCGGTGGTCAATCCTACCGGCCCCCATCCAACTGGGAGGGTGCGGCGAACCTGAAAGCTCTGCGCGTCGATTTCCGTCACGTTGTCGTCACTTTCGTTCGACACGTAGAGGGTCGTTCCGTCCGGCGAAAGCGTAATGCCTCGTGGCATTCGTCCCACGCGAATTCGCCTCGTCACCTGCAGCGTGAGCGTGTTTACCGCCAGCACCTGGTCGCTGTCCTCGCACGCGATATAGAGCCACCTTCCATCGAGAGACAGCTGCATCGCCACTGGACTTAAGTATTTCGATCGCGGCAATGTGTTTGCGGAGTCCGGATCCGGCCGCTGCGGAGCGGCCGCAACCCGCGGTTGCCACAACGCCACCATCGATCCCAGCAAGACCAGTTCAGCGACACCGAAAGACAACCTTCTACACCGCCCACGTCGAATCGCGGAAGGCATGCGACGGAAGTTCATTGCGCGGTCTCGCTTTTGGTCGCTTCTGGTGCGGCTGTGCCCGTGGGTTCTTTCACGGTAAGAATCTGGTCGGCGTGAACATCCTTCAGGGTCTGCACGGTTCCGCTGGGCCAGTGGATGATCAGAGTATCCACAGTCGTGGCTGCACCCAGCCCGAAATGCGGTCGCGGATCATTCTGCGAAAGGTATCCGCTCTCTGACGTCGACTGCACAAACTGGTGCAGCGATCCAGTGTCCGCCTCCAGGCTCGCGCCGAAGCCATCGCGATTGCTGCGCGTGCCGATGAGTTTGAGCGTCAGCCAATGGTTTCGTTTTCCAGCCGGCGGCGCGTTGTGCAGCAGGATGCCTTTTCCGCCCAGCGTGGTTACAAAGGCGTCGACATATCCGTCGTTGTCATAGTCGGCGAAGCAGGCGCCGCGGCCAACAATCTGTGCCCTGAAAAAATCGCCCGCATGCAGAGAAACATCGGTGAAGCTGCCATCGCCATTGTTGCGCAGCAGGGAACTCGGCATGGGAACCAGCCACACCATGCCGCCATTCAGGATGAACAGGTCTTTCCATCCATCATTATCGAAGTCGAAAAATCCATCTCCCCAGCCGACAAACTGGCCCGACACCGCACCTACGCCGGAGGCATTCGTGACATCCTGAAACTCTGCTCCCGGCTTGCCGCCATTTTGATAGAAACGGTGGAAGTGCGCGTCCGATACAAATAGATCCTGCCATCCATCGTTGTTGTAGTCCCCGAAAATCGGGCCCATAGCGGTCGAAGCTTCGCCATTCTGTCCGTACGCCACGTAGAGATCCGGAGCCACATCGGTAAATGTCCCATTGTGGTTGTTGTGGTAGAGAGCGCTCGGCATGGTGTCGTTGGCGACGTAAATGTCCGGCCATCCGTCATTGTCGTAATCGCCCACGGTGATGCCCATCGCGCGTCCCGGCTCGCTTGCGATCCCAGAGGGTTTCGACACGTCGGTGAACGTACCGTCACCATTGTTGTGGAATAGCCGGTTCGTTTCCGGCGCATAGCCAAGCGGTCCCGGATAGTGCTGCGCGGTGTAATACTGGCGATACTTCGGATCGAAGTTCAGATAATTGCCGACGAAAAGATCGAGCCGTCCGTCGCGGTCATAGTCGACAAACGCCGCTCCCGTTCCGAAGGAGGGATTTTCGACGCCCGCTTTCGCCGTCACATCGGTAAATGTTCCGTTGCCGTTGTTGTGGTACAAAATCGCGGAGTTGTAGTTGGTGACGTACAAATCCTCATTGCCATCGTTGTCGAAATCGCCCGCCGTCACTCCGACGCCAAAACCTTTTCCAGCAACTCCCGCTGCAGCAGTGACGTCGGTAAACGTTCCGTCTCCGTTGTTGCGGTACAGGTGATTCGTCGAGTCCTTGCCGTCCGGTGCGGTGTGATCCGTGATCCCCAGCAGGTAGCGCCCGCTGACAACATAGAGATCCAGCAGGCCGTCATTGTTGTAATCGATCCAGGCGCAGCCGGAACCAGCGCCTTCTAAAATCGAACTCAAATCTTTTTCGCCGAACGAATGCCGGAAATTGATTCCGGACTTCAGCGTCACATCTTCAAACTGCGGCAGCGGGGAGGTTGCAGTTGCGGGCACCGGAGCAGCACTCTGCGAAAAAAGAATTCCAGGCGCGGCCATGCTTAGCAGAAGTGAAGTCGATAGGATTCGAGCCAGTGGTCGGCGCGAGGATGTTTTCATCGGTGCCCCTCGCTTTGCGCCTGCATCACGTTGCCCAGCGGTGTCGGTGTATCGAACCGCCGCAGCGTCATCGGAAAATGATTGGCAGGCGCGAGCGCTGGACTGTCATGACATCCCTGGCAGCCGCGATCTTCGCCATTGCGCACCCAGATCCAGCTGCGCTGCGCATGCAAGATTTGTCCCTTGGTGCCCAACAGTTCAAATCGAATCGGGGTATCCGCCGGAACGGTGGCGTAGAAGGATCCATCGGATTCGACCGGAGCATCGCCCACGATCCGCTCATGGTTTCCGGGCTGCTCCAACGTCAGTACGCGCACTTTTGCGATGCGCCCGGCCAGACGACCGCTCCCCACATCCTGCGAAATATAGGAGTCCAGGCACAGAATGCGGCCCGTCTGTGCGGTGGGATGAAGGATGCTCCAGTAGATCAGCGGCAGTGCATGCGGAACCAACGGAACCGCCTGCACACTGGAATCCTTTGCGTTGTGATACACCAGATCTTCCACCCGCTCGCCTGCCAGATCAAATGTGTAGAGGTCAAATTGACGATTTCCCGAGCCCGTCGAATTCTCTCTGGCGACAACTAACGTGGCGTCATCAAGCTGGTCCGCTGAGGCATACTCCGACGGCGGCTCGGTAATACTGGAGGCGCGCAACTCCCCTTGCCGGATCCAGGCCAACTGGCCACCCGCGGAATTTCCGGCGGCCTCGATAAACACGATGGCTCCGTCCGCTAGCTCGATCGCGTCGCCGCGGTTTTTGCGGGAGTTGTCGTCGCGAACGAGCGCCAGGCCTGATCCATCCGGTCGCAGCGTAAACAGCGTGCGCGATTGTTTCGTCGTTACGGCCGCCACCAGCGGCGCCTCCGCCGAGACCAGGATGCGTCCGCTGCGAAGTACCGCCTCCACCTGAAAATTTCCTGGACCAAAAGTGATGGGATGGGCGCCCGCTCCATCCATCCCACTCACATATATCGCCGACGTGCGCTGAGCGCCCTCACCGCCAACCGCTGTGTAAACAATCTGGTTCTGGGGCAGATATTTGGACTGCAGGCAATCGCCCGCGCCGCGCGTCACCTGTCGCAGCTGCGAGCCGTCCGCGGCCATTTCCCAAACTTGCCATAAATCCTTCTTCGTTCTTTGCGCGGAAAAAAGTATTCGGCTTCCATCGAAAGAGACCTGGGGATCGGCGGCGGCGAAAAATTCCGGCGTAAGCGGCAACACTTGGATGGGCCCATCGCCTCTGGCCAATTTCACCAGGTGGCTCCCTTGCGGAAAACGCTGCGTCAAGCTGCCAGTGCGTACAACGGGGGCTTCAACAAATACGATGGCTGGCCGAACTGCCGAAGGATTCGACCCAGCGTCCGCCAGCGGGTTTGCGGCTGCTCCGGAAACTCCGTGCAGCGCGCACAAAGCCACGAACAATCCGGCTGCCAACGTGAACCACAATCGCTTCATGCCCCATACCCGAGCGCTCGACGCGGAAGTCCGCACAGAGTTTTCTTTTCTGCGGAAGGTACTGAAAAGTATAGGAAGAAAGCGCACATAAGCCTGTGACGCACGTCACGAAACAGGCTTGCCGGCGATGTTTTCCAGGTGGGCTAGAAGCGGGTTTGAATCGAATAAAGCGAGCTATGTGTCAGGATGAAAAGCGTCTTGCCGTCTTTGCCGCCAAAGATCAGATCGACCGGGCGTTCGGGAACATCGATGGTTCCGATTTGTTTGCCGCTGGGATCGTAGACAAAAATGTTGCCGGCCGCGAGATACACATTCCCCTTGCTGTCCTGAATCACGCTCTCGCCACCTTGCTCAGTAAACAGCTTCAGGTTTGAGAGTGAGCCATCCGGGCCGACATTTCCGGAGTAGGTTTTCTGCTCGGACTCTTCGCTGACGTAAAAGGGGCGTCCCGGAACAACTTTTGCCAGGCTGAACGCGCGCAGAACGTCGGACATCTTCACGCCCCACCTGGTTTCTCCGTCGATGAAATCCTTTCCTGCGGGGATAAACGTAGTCCCATCCGGAGAAATAAATTGGTAGGGTCGCGGCGTCGTCACCTGCTGCACGAAATCGTGGCTGCCCCAGTAGTCAACCGGGAGAACCGCTGTCATTCCTGTTCGCGCAGCCGCCGCGACCGGCTGGATGAAAGAGATTCGGTCATCGAGCGCCTCCGGCCGGAAGGTGTACACCGTGCCGTTGCCGGCATAGGAAATCACGATTAAATTTCCCGCACGATCCATCGCCAGCTGTGTGGGTTGCAGGGAGTTGTCGCGGAGAATCTTCAGGTCATGCGTTTCCGGAGTCCAGCGATAAATTCGTTGCCAATGTGTGTCGACAAAATAAAGTCGTCCTTGCGCGTCGACAGTTGCGCCGGAAATTGTGAAGAATCCACCGCAAAGTTTCTCCAGCTTCGCCCCCTCTGCCAATACTGGGGCGGGTGCAACCAGCTGCGGTTCGGGCTTCTTTCCCGAGATAGAAAGCGATGCCAGTTCGTTATAGCGAACCTGCGCGTCATACGTCTGATCGAAGACCGAGTTGTCGAACGCTACTTTGCTGTTGCTGTTCACATGGAGATTTTTAAACTGAATGTCGTTGGATCGGGCGACGCGCACCGCATAGGGAAAGGGCTGATAGCTGGCGATCACACGATACGAGTGGAAATTGGCGACCGTGATATTGCTGGAATCGTCGATCTCAAGCGGCAGCGCGAAGGCACCCTCCCCCCACTCCTCTTCCGTCTGCAGCGAATCGATCTCCCAATTCGAAACGTGGCGCAGCACAATCTCATTTCTCACGTGGTGCTCGCTGGAAAGCTCATACACATGCCCCGGCGTCGACGTGTTGGAAATATACATGCCCGCCTGCGCATACGTGTCCGGCGTCCAGATGTCAGCGAACGTGCCGCCACCGCCGTTTGTGATCCACAAGCTGGGATATTGCGCATCCCAGCGACGATGGATGTCTGGATCGGCGGTATGCGTATTGTTGTAGGGATTCACCCGCGTTCCGTCCATGCGATTGGTACCATGACCGCCGAGGAATCGCACATCATCCATCAACGAATTTTCCCCGGCCATCCACATCACGCCTGCAGCGCGGCTGTTGATCCCGTTGGTGTAGATTCCAATTCCCGTCAGAATATTCGTTCCGCCCTTCGGCGTCTCCAGCAGCGGCTTCGCATTGCCAATGCCCTGAAATCCTGGCGTGGAGTCAGGCAGGATGAACTGGGTTGTACTGGGATGCAACCCGATCAGGACTGTGTCCGGCTTCAGCGTGAGCGTGTCGCTGACAATGTAGTGCCCCGACGGAATGTAAATCGTGCCGTGCTCGTTAATAGCTTTCTGAATCGCCGCGGTGTCATCCGTCGTGCCGTCACCCTTGACTCCCAGAATGCGAAGATTCACCCACGTATCGCGCGCTGGAAGATTGCGAATCACCGGCGATCCCACAGGTGGCATCGTGGTCAGCGGCACGGTCTGGAATGAAGTATCAATTTTCGCAGGTGCATCCAGATCAGGGATGGTCAGGCCATGCGAAAACGCCTGCACGCGATACATCTCTCCCGGTCCGGAAACTTTCTTCCCGCTCTCGCGAAACAACACGAACTGCGGCACATGCTTGCAAACAATTCCGTGCAGGTTGATTTCCGTCCGCGGATTATTCTCGTTGCTGATAATCACGGCCGGACCACTGATGTTCTCGAATCGTGAATTCTTTACCCACAACTCATCGGAATAACCGGGATCAATCGCAATCGCCGTCGGCACATTTCGAAACGCATCATCATCCAGCGTCAGTCCTGCTTCGTGCTCCTGAATCGCAGCCACGCTCTGGCCTTCAAACGTGGAGTCGAGCAGCGTGAATTGCCAGCCCGGGGAGGGCATCTCGGTGATGATTCCGTACTGGCCGCCGTAAAAATGTAAATCTTCTCCCTCGTTGCCAATGTCCTTCAGCGCCGCCAGTCCCGATCCGATATGAAAATCCATGTGGGTCAGATAACAATGCTGCGCTACATGAAAGCGAATCCCGATAGCCGCCGGATTGCCATCCTGAATTTCAAAATCGATGTTGCTCATTGCGGAATAAAATGTTCCCGGATTGGCGTCCTCGACCTCCGTCGCCGGCACCGT
Source organism: uncultured Acidobacteriota bacterium (assembly GCA_963737095.1). Classification (GTDB taxonomy): domain Bacteria; phylum Acidobacteriota; class Terriglobia; order Terriglobales; family Acidobacteriaceae; genus JAKAAZ01. The sequence continues at coordinate 18,520 of CAVTRK010000005.1, read as the reverse complement.
CCCCGGGAAAGGTCCAGTGTGACGGTACGGATGCCGGCCGCCTGCAAACATCACCATGTAGCCGATGCCCTGCTGAAAGCCGGGAGTATTTTTCCCCAGCACAAACACGGGCCGCGTCGGCCCATATCCAATGACGCGTACCGCCGGCCAAACATAAATGGTTTTGGTGATGCGATATCGGCCCGATGGAATAAACACGATGCCTTGTTTCGTGGTGGACTCAACCTGATCGATGGCTTGTTGAATCGCCGCGCTGTCATCCGCGACTCCATCTCCATGAACAGAAAATTTGTCCGGCGTCAGATACACCGCCGTTGGATCATCCAGTCGAGCAGGGTAGTAGGAGGCAGCCAATAACGGCGTCGCAATCAGCGATGCCAGGATCAAGAACACGGCAGATTTAATCGATCCAACCTTCATTGACTTCCTCCCACAACAGTTACATGCGTTCTTAGGAATCGCCCCGCGCCCTACCAGACGTAGGTCGCAACATCCCCTTCAGGCAACGTCGCTGTCATGGCCTTGCCGTGATAGCTCACGTTGAACGTCGTCGGAAAATTCCCGGTGTTGGAAACAATCAGCACCATTTTCCCGTCCGGCGTGCGGAAGGCCACATTCGCCAATTGTTCCACGTCGTTCGAGTCCACCCGAACCGAGCCTGCCGGCACAAACTTAGAAACCTGCGCGATTACGTAGTAGGCCACATTCAGCGTGCTTTTGTCGCCGTCGAGAGTGATGGCGCCGATGCAAGAACCACACCCGCCGTCGTTGGTGTGCGGCCCGTTCTCAGGATCGGCCGCCAGGTTCCACAGCAGAACATTCTTGCTCCAATTCCGCGTCGCGCCAATCACCACATCGCTGACCGGCTCTGAAATATCGATGCTGGTCTCGTTGTGGCCATAGCCAATCGATTGCTCTGTGAAATAGATATTCTTGTCGGGGAAGGCGTCATGCACTTTTGTCAAAGCCGTGATCGAACCGCCGTATAAATGCCAGGCCGATCCATCGACATACTTGCTAGCGTCCGGGTCCTTCAGAATCGACAGCGCGTACGAGGTGACATCGGGATTGTGGTCGTAGATCAGGATCTTGGTCCGTATATGCGCCTTCTTGAAGGCCGGTCCCAACGCATCCTTGATGAAGTTATCTTCCTGCTGGGCGAACATCGCCATGCTGGGCGTGTTCTTCGGATTCAATGGCTCGTTCTGCACCGTGATAGCGTCAATCGTGATTCCCGCAGCCTTCATGCCCTCCACATACTTCACAAAATATTGCGCGTAGGCTTTGTAGTACTCCGGCTTCAGCGCGCCTCCCTTGGACTTATCATTCGTCTTCATCCATGCAGGAGCGGACCACGGGGAGCCCAGGATTTTAATCTTCGGATTCAGCGCCAGGATTTCTTTCAGCGCTGGAATCACATCGATTTCGTCAGGAGCGAGGCTGAACTTTGCCAGCGTCGGATCTGTCTCGCCCGCAGGCATATCGTCGTAGGAGTACACCTTCGCATTCATGTCAGACGAGCCGATGCTCACGCGGAGATAGCTCACTCCAATGCCATCCCCATCGGTCGAGAACAGCTGTTTCAGCAGCGAAGCTCTTGCCGGCGCCGACATATGCATCAGCAGCTGCGCGCTGCCGCCTGTCAAAGCAAACCCGAATCCATCAATCGTTTGAAACTTCTTCGAATCATCCACCGCAATCGTGGGCACATCCTGTTTCGGCTGAGAAAATTCGATCCCGCTGGGTTGCTGCGCCACCAGCGCGCTTTTATCCGGTGTGGTCAGCCAGACATTCGCTGTTTGCGCCATCAAGCTGCAGGCCGCAATGGGTACACAAGCCACCATGGCAAATATTGGATGTACGATCGATTTCAATTTCATTGGAACCTCCCATTCCCGCCCACTGGGCAGTATGAATTGTAAGGTGACGATTCTTCAAAAAACGACGTGATGGCAGAAATCTCTTCTCCAGACATTCCATTGGATAACAACGACCGACAAGTGCGCTGGCTTTAAGTCGACGCGATGCGCCAAACGACTCAGGCACTCGGAGTAGATAAAGCATGGCTGCAAATGAAAAGGACGGCGAGTATCACCGTCCTTTCCAAGGTTGAGGAATGCTCCCAACTTAGAAGGTCAGGCGACCACTAATCTGCATGGTTCTGCCCCCAACTGTTGTGCTCGTGATTTGCCCTGCTTGAGAGCCTCCGATGTTGTTGTCGGGTTGCGAGAAGCTGGGATGGTTCAGCACGTTGGTTGCATCTCCCCGCAGTTGGAAGTTGACCTGCCGCCAGATGATGAAGTTCTTTCCCAGCGAGGCGTTGACATTGGTAAGACCCGGACCGCGCAAACTGTTTCTACTTGCATCGCCGAATGTTCCCGGAGCAGGTTGCGCGTAAGCGGCGACGTTGAACCATTCCTGATTGGTATGTGGTCCAGCGTTTGGATCTCCCACTACGTTTGGATATTGGGCGAAGCCGTTGCCTGTCTCACCGCCCTGGCTGTAGGAGTTGTCGCTGTTCATCTGCGGGGTGAAAGGATTGCCTCCCTGCACGATCACCGTTGCGGAGGCAAGCCACCCTCCGATCAGTTCATCCAGGATTAGGTTGTTGTTGACGAATCTGCGTCCTTTGCCGACCGGCAACTCATAGATGACGGACCCCTTCAACATGTTCCGGATGTCGAAATTGGATGGGCCGTAGTTTGCCGATGGGTTGTAGCCGATCTGCCACGGAGTGTTGCCGCCGCGGCTGCCCCAACCCGAGGAATCCTGTTCATCCAGGAAGTGCGACCAGGTGTAGTTGAAGTTGAATTCCAGGCCATAGGTCATGCGTTTTTGAATTTGCGCCTGGAAGGAGTTGTAATTCGAACTGGCGTTATTCGTGCTTCCGTTGATTCCCTGGAACAGCGGATACGGCCGGTACGTTGGATTATCGTTCGGGCCAAGGTACTGTGCGTGAATCTGGTTCAGATCGGTAACGAAGTTCAAATTGCCCGCTGTGCTGCCCACATAGGCGACCGTGGCGACCATGTTTGTGCCAAATTGGCGCTGAACTTCAAGATTGTATTGCCAGATTTTCGGGACGGGTGTGTGGTACTGGTTGTAACTCACGCTCTGCCCGTTGCGCGCATCCGGGGTCGTCGGAGAATCAAGGTACAACGAGTTGATACTCTGTCCGTTGAACTGGCCGACACCGCAGCCTGGGTCAGTGGTATCTGGTGTTGAACCGTCGGCACTCAGTTGCACCACCGGGCATAAACCATTCGTTGCATCGTTAGAAGTGCCGCTGCTGCCAAAGGCATTGCCCATTCCGGCACCATACGTGTCCTCACTCCAGGTATAGGCGTACTGGCCAACACCGCCGCGGATAACTGTCGTCGGCAGCGCCTGCCACGAGAAACCGATGCGCGGTAAGAACGTGTTCCATACCCCCGCCTGCAGACGCTTGCGTCCGTTCGCGTGGCTGAACCCATACCACATTGCACCCAACGTGTTGTTGGCCGGATTTAACACGGTTGGATCGAAGACCGCCTCATTTCCCTTTACTTCCGACCAACCTGTCATCCCCTGCCAGCGCAAGCCGAGGTTGATGACAAGGTTAGGACGCACAGTAATGTCGTCCTGGACGAAGGCTTGCGGCAGCTTGATTCTTCCGCCGAATTCGGGAGTGACCTGGGCATTCCAACTCTGTGTTTGTCCCAGCAGAAAGTCTGCATAGCCAAACCCTGAAACCGCCGGTACGCCGGGCGGCGGAGATGTCAGAACGCTGACGCCGGTGGCCGAGGTGTAGACCGGATTGTAGGTCATGGTGCCGGCATTCAGGTTGCCCCAGGCTGTAGAATCCGCCCGGCTGATCAGGAACTCGCCGCCGAAGTGGATCACGTGCTTTCCACGCACCATCGTCACCACGTCGGATGGGTCGAAAACAAATTCCTTGTAGACTGCGTTGGATTGAGGCGCAAGATTGTAAAACTGGTTGATATTAATGTTTGGGAAGGTGTCAGCCTTGGCAAACTGCCATCCGAGTTTTTGCGGGAATCCCTGGTTGATTGAGAACGGCGTGAAGAAGTTTAACTGGTCGGTGAAGCCCATGCGAGCTTCGTTAATCGTGTTCGGGTTAATCGTCCATACGTCCGACACTTGCGCGTTGTCGCGGCTCACATCGCCATTCTGGCAATTCACCGGGCAGATCCCCTGGTTCAAATAGGTGGCGGGGTTATCGCTGCTGGTTTCAGAAGCCGTTAGCCGGTTGTGGTGCGTGATGTCGAAATCCAGGCGGCCGAAATACGCTGTCACCGGATTGCTGCTGGGTACGTTGTAGAAGAAGTTGTTGGTATCAACCCCGTCGACTAGTGTTCCGGTGGCATTCGGTTTTGGAAAGTACGACTGGATGGCCGAAGCGACAGGGTCAATCAGGTTCGTGGGAATTTTGTTGCCGTTCCCGTACTCGTCTGCGAACGACGTGCGTGTCACCACTGGTCCGTTTGCTGTGTTCGTAATGACCTGCGTCGTCGGGTCGTAGAGGGTCGGTAGACCAGTGAAGTCTCCGGCCAGCTCCGCAGCAGTGGGTACGGTTTCAAAGCCGTACGATGCGCCTCCGAAATTCTTCGTCTTGTCGTAATCGAAGTAGAAAAACATCCTGTTCCGCAGGATCGGACCACCGATCGAACCGCCGAAATTGTTGTAGCGAAGGACTGGAACCGTGGTCTGCTGGCCGAAAGCATACGGCGCAGCATTCAGGGCATTGTTCTGGAAATACTCATACGCTGTGCCGTGGAACTGATTGGTGCCGCCCTTGGTGATCTGGTTGTACAGCACGCCGCCGACGCCATACTCTGCCGAGAAGGCGGAAGTATCAATCTTCACTTCGGAAGTCGTCTCAAACACTGTTACATCGGAGTTTTGGCTCATCGGCAGTGTGGTCGTCGCGCCGTCCGCCAGCACGCTGCTGTAAGGAAGGTTGCCGTTCACGGATGCTACCTGGCCCGGATTGAGCGAGTTCGAGGCGTTTTGCGGGGTGCCCGATGTGCCTGGCATCAGGATGATAAAGTTCTCCCAATCCTCGCCCACCTGTGGCAACAATTGCATGCTCTTGGCTGTCAGAGTGGTCGACTGCGATCCCGTCTCCGTCTGCAACAGCGGGGTGTTTGTCGAGACCACTACCTTGCTGGAAACAGAGCCAACCTTCAACTCTGCGTCGATTCCAGTGGTTCCGACCATCAGAGTGATGGGGCCGCGCACTTGGGTTTCAAAACCGTCTTTCGTGAAGGTAAGCGTGTAGTCGTCCGGAACGATAGAGCCGGTGTCGTACAATCCACTGCTGTTGGTCACGTAGGTATGAGTGACGTTCTTATCGACGTCCGTCACCGTTACCGTGACGCCCGGCAGAACAGCTCCTGTGGAATCGGTCACGCTGCCGCGAATGTCTCCGGAGTTCGTGTTCTGCGCCCGTCCGGTACCGATCGAGCAGAGTGAAAAACATACCGGCAACACCAGTAGGGCTGCGCCGCGGAAATACTTACCCATAAATCGCCTCCTGAAAAGTCTGGCTTCGGCTTCGCGCTCTTTATGGGCCGAATGCCAGATGCTACTCATCGTCTTGCTTGCCAACGATTCCTGTTGCACTCCAATGTCGTCCAGACAACCGTTTGCCTTGGCGCACCGTAACCAACAGACTTCATGACCGCCGACCATTAAACGCCCGACATTATTCTTTTGTCAATGAGGAAGTTTTGATGTAGGCTCTCAGTCAATCGATTGTCTAAGGCCTGTTGGGCTGGCCCATGCGGCGGGTGATGTTTCCTATCGGTGGAAAAAGCGGCTCCTTCTTTCGATGCTGTCGTATCGATTCGAACCGCCACGGCCTCAAGTTATAGACATTTCGCGCTTTGGCCGAAGACGATCCACGCGCCAGCTCCTATCGCCGTTTTTGACCAGCGTTGCGGCCAGCGTTGCATGTGTTTACGATGAGTTACCTTGATGTTCGAAATTCAAGGGAGGGTCGGATGAAGGTGCGTTGGCTGCCTGAACGAACCATGGGGATGGACGATGGCGAATAACGGTGGCCGCACCAGCAAGCCGAAGCTCAACTCGCCCGGCGAGAATGTCAGCCTGAAGCAGCTGGCGGAATATCTTGGCTTGAATCCCGCGACCGTTTCGGTGGTACTGAACAACGTCCCCGGGCGCTCTATTCCGCAGCCGACGCGCGAACGCATTAAGGCCGCTGCGGAAAAACTCGGATATCAACCGAACCTGCTGGCGCGCTCCCTGCGCAACCGTAAAACCCATACCATCGGCATCCTGGTTCCCGAGTTAGGTGAGGGCTACCACACTCAGGTAATGAGCGGCATTGGCGACTACCTCATCGGCAAAGGATATTTTTACTTCACCGTTCATCATCGCCATCGCAAAGATCTGGTGGAGGAATACTGCAACATGCTGCTCAGCCGTGGCGCCGAAGGGTTGATTGCCATCGACACGCTGCTGGAGCACAACTTTACCGTACCGGTCGTCGCGGTGGCTGGTCATACACGCGTCGAGGGCGTCACCAACCTGGTGCTCGATCACGACCGCGCCGCGGAATTATCGTTGACTCATCTGTATTCACTAGGCCATCGCGATCTGGCCTATATGCGTGGCCAGCCTTTCAGCTCCGACTCCGACGATCGCTGGCGAAGCACGGTCAAGGTCGCACGGAAACTGGGCCTCCGAGTCAAACCCGAACTGGTGGTGCGATTGGAGCGCGATATCACCACTCCCGACCTGGGATATCCCGTCGTGCAACAACTGCTCAATAGCAATCAGCGCTTCACGGCTTTGGTCTCCTTCAACGACGTTGCCGCTATGGGCGCAATGCGCGCGCTGCAGGATGCAGGTCTGCGCGTGCCCACCGATGTTTCCGTCATCGGGTTCGACGATATTCGGGCCGCCGCCTTCATCAGTCCCAGCCTGACAACTGTGCGCCAACCTCTTCGCGAGATGGGCTGGATGGCGTCGGAATATTTGCTGGCGCGTCTTCAGGGAGTGGAGAAGTTTCGCGAGCAGATCGTGATTTATCCTGAGCTCACGGTGCGCGAATCCACCGCTGCCGTCGCGCCTGCCGGCGATCAGGATTCACATGGCAACACCAGAAGGGGAGCGAAGACCAAAGATGCATCCCCAAGTCATCGGATCGCCGCCGTCGCCAAGCCATGATGGTCGCCTGGTATCCGTCATGTGGCTCCATATCGCTTTTGCCGCCACTGGACTCGGCACGACCTTGCTGGGCTGCCTGCTGCCCGCGTTGCACTCTGCATGGCATCTGACGGATGCACGAGCGGGAGTCCTTTTTGCCTGCCAATTTACCGGCGCCGCAATCGGCGCTTTGATGGTGCGGGAAAATCTTTTTCGCAGTATTCAGCTTGGCTATCTCGTCATGACGACCGGCGCGGTTGTCCTTGGAACTCTGCACGGTTATGCGGCCGCTCCTGCCTTCTTCTTTTTCGGCCTGGGGATGGGGTGGGCCATGACGGCCATCAACATGGTCGGCGGCACAGTCTTCGAACGACCCGGGGCTGCTCTCTCCTTACTCAATGCTTCGTGGATTGTGGGCGCGACCCTTTCGCCGGAAATCGCAACGCGATGGGTTCGATATCAGCCTCCCATGCGGCTTTACTTTGCTGTGGCCGTCGTCTTCGCGGCGATCGCAATGATGCTGCGGCATTATCGCGCCAGCCTGCTGACTGGCAACGTTCGCCGCCTGCGTGTCAGCCAAGGTGCGACCCCATGGCTGCTGATTGCAGGATTTTCGCTGATTGGATTTCTGTACGTCGGCGTGGAGGTGTCTGTCAGCGGCTGGATGATGACATTCGTTCATCGCCTGCCTCTCTCCACCGGTGTATGGGCGGCGCTCATCACTTCCTCGTTCTGGGTGGCGCTTCTCTGCGGCCGACTTCTCGCGCCCGCCTTGTTGATGCGGGTGTCGGAGTCGCGCCTGCTGCTCGCGACCATGATCGTCGCCGGCTGCAGCGTTCTCTCAATCCTGCTGAATCATTCCCCGGTGACGATTCTTCTTTCTGCCGTTGCTGCAGGGCTGGCACTCGCGCCGATCTTCCCTCTGTGTGCATCGCGTGTTCTCGCGCTGACCCACGAATCGCCGCAATCGAAGTGGCTTTTCTGCATCGCCGGAATGGGTGGCTCGGTGTTGCCGTGGTTGACTGGCAGGCTTTCCACGCACACCGGCTCTTTACGCGACGGCTTGCTGGTTCCCGTTTTCGCGTTGGGAATTATGATTGTGTGTTTTTCACTCGTCGTACGCCGCGTGCCTGCACATGCAGCCTCAACCTAATCCCCGCCGCAAGACGTGTCCGAAGCCAACGATAAAAGTAGCCCCTGGACTTCAGTCCGGGAAGAGGACCGCGCACGGTCCATGGCTTTAGCCCCTGGGGGTCCAGGTTTTCACCACCGGTTACAGTGCGCGTTTCTGAAACGGTTCCGCGTGCACGATACCCCTGTCCTCGCGCACTGTGATCGTCTGGCCCGCGTCGACATTCGTCAGCTTTTGCGTGATGCCGCTGGGCCAATGGATCTCAACCACATCCGCCTTCTCCGCCTGCGCGAGCCCAAAAGTCAGCAGCAGTTCGCTGGAAGAAAGATAGCTCGATCCGCTGCGCAGGGTCATCTTCTGCGCAGTCTGTGCAGACTGCACAAACACCACCGCGTCGATGCCGTTCCGATTCGACTTAGTCCCCCACAGCTTCACGCGCAAGGAGTGATTGGTCGTCCCGGTGTTGCGGAACAGCACCGCCGGCCCATTATTTGTCGTCAAGATCAAGTCCAGCGCGCCATCGTTGTTGATGTCTCCATACGCCGCGCCGCGACCCACTCGTCGCTCGTCGAAAGACTTGCCCATGGCCGCTGCAACATCCTGAAACTTTCCGTCGCCCTCGTTGTGGAACAAATGCGGAGCCTCCGCATAATGGACCCGCTGCTGCACTTTTTCGATGTCGGGATCCAAGTGGCCGTCGGCAATAAACAGATCCAGCCATCCATCCAGGTCGTAGTCGAAGAAGAAACAGCCAAAGCCCAGCGTCAGCAAACTTGCCCGTCCCACTTCCGACTGCGGAGCAATGTCGACGAACAATCCATTCTTCTGGTTTTGATACAGCGAGATCATCTGGTTGGAAAAATTTGTAATTGCCAGGCTGGGATAGCCGGAATGGTTATAGTCGGCCGCATCAATCCCCATACCCGCGCGCGCCACGCCATCTTCGCTGAAACCGATGCCGGAGACCACGCCTTTTTCCGTAAACGTTCCATTGTGGTTATTGATGTAGAGCTTATTAGGCTGCGTGTCGTTGCTGATCGCGAGATCCGGCCAGCCATCCTGATTCGCGTCGAGAATCGCAATCCCCATGCTCTTTGACGTCGCGTCGTAGAGTCCCGACTTGTGGGTTACATCCTCGAACGTCCCATCGCCGCGGTTGCGCCACAGCCGCACGGAGACGCCCTTGTATGACTCGGGCGTGCAATAGGCCTTGTCCTTGCCGTCCATCGAGCAATACAAATCATTCTGCGGAGTCCACTCGACATAATTGGCCACCAGCAGATCCAGATGGCCATCCCGGTCATAGTCAACCCAGGCTGCACCGGTGCTGTATTCGTCAATTCCCCACAACCCGGCCTGCTTGGTCACATCGGTAAATGTGCCGTTGCCATTGTTGTGGAATAGATGATTTTGCCCGTACGCCGTCACGAATAAATCATCGTGGCCGTCGTTGTCGTAGTCCGCCACAGCGACGCCCATGCCATACATCGGCACCGCCAACCCCGCTTTATGCGTGACGTCAGTAAATGTGCCGTCGCGATTGTTATGGTAGAGAACCGACGTGGTGACGCGACCCGGATGACCGGGCCAGTTCATTCCATTCACCAGGAAGATGTCCTGCCAGCCGTCGTTGTCGTAGTCGATAAACGCGACACCCGATCCCATCGTCTCCGGCAAATATTTTTTCCCGAATGCGCCGCTGTTATGCACGAAGCGGATCCCAGCCGCATGGGTGATGTCTTCAAAGCGAATACGCTCGCCTGCGTCCGCGGGAGCCTTCGCGACCTGCTGCGCGGTTGCGCCCGAAGGCCCGGCAATCGCGGCTTCAGCAATCGAGAAGGGCAGCGAACTGAATAACGAGGCGGCCAGCGCTGTTCCCGACAGCTTCAGAAATTTTCGGCGGTGTGATTGCGCATTCTTTTCCGTCAAGCTTGAACCATCCAATTTTCTCCGAGTCAATTACCACCTCTGTGCAGCACGGATGAATCCGCAGCGTGCTGATACGCCTCGCCGGCCAAGGTCGCATTCGTCCCGCCTGAAGAATTCGCAATCGACAGCGGCACAGAAACATGTTCGTGGATCGGCTGCCTCTCACGATTATCGTCGGGGTGCTTTTCCAGATACGGTCCGGTCAACGCCTGCGACGACTCATCGGCTTTGAAGCGCAAATAACGCACTTCATACTGATGCGCCAGGTCAGGTTTACCCATGCCGGTGGCACACAACATCATGTTGTAATTCGCTTCCAGATCTTCCGGATCAATATCCAGCGCCTGCTGAAACTGCGCCTGCGCCAACGCATATTTATGTTGCAGAAAATAGACGCGGCCCAGGTCATTCCGCACCACACGATCCTGCGGATATTGCTGGATCACCTGCTGTAGCTGCTCGATCGATCCATCGTAATCGCCCGTCTGGCGCAATACTCGCGCGTAGAAATAATGGGCTCGCGCCAGGTGCGGCGATAGCTGCAACGCCTTGTCGAGTACCACCTTCGCGCCCGCCATATCTCCCACCAGCACGCGCGCTCTGCCAATGTTTACCCATCCGTCAGGATTGGTCGGGTCCGCTTGCGTCGTCCGTTCAAACGCCGCCTCGGCTCCCTTCAGATCTCCCTGCAGCAGCAGTCCGATTCCGTAATCATTCCACCGCTGCCAGTCTGCCTTATTGGTCACCACCTGCGGCGCCGGCTCGGGCGCATTCGGCGGCAGCACATTCAGATCCGCATCGGCGCTTGCCATCACCACAATCGGCGGATCAGGAATCGCTTTAATCTTTCCCGAAACGTCCGCGGTATTTCCCGTGAACACCATCTTCCGATCATCGTAGTTGGGCGTCACGTCGTGTGGTCCCGTGGTTTCGGAAACTCCGGCAAAGGCATAGTGCGTATTGAACCAGGAAAATTTGCGGTAATTCAACTTCGCCTGCAGATGAATTTTTCCGCGCTCATTTTTTGGAACCTGCAGCCGGAAGTGAACCGTATCAGCCGCTCCAGGAGGAATCAAGTGCGCATAAATTGTCGCCCGGGCAGCCCACGCATTGCGCTTGTCGATGGGATTGCCGTGTGCATCGATCGCCCACGAGCGATAGAAGTGCGCTCCCGGCTCGACCGGCCCATGACCGTTGTCCTCCACCATGCCGCTCCAGAAAAGCACGTGGCCGGCATCGTCGGTGGCCTTCAGCTCCAGCCAGCAATCGAACGCATCCACTGTTCCACCGGGAAAGAAATGTCCTACGGCAAGTGTGCGGACAACTACATCCACCCGTTCCGTATCTCCCGCGCGAACCGTCGCCTGCACTCGGTTCAGCGGCGCGGTGATCGGCGCGAGCGGCGGACCTCCTGCAGCGCCCGTCGGCGAATGCATCTCTGATTCTTCACCCACCGCGAACGTGGTTGCCATTTGCGGCGCGGCGTACATCACTTTGTTGTTCGAGATGCGATTTTCCGCGGTCTCCGGCGAGATGGCAAAAATGTCGACCCGAACTTTCTTATCTTTCAAAAAGTTTTCGGTGTCTTTCAACTGCACCGCGTCCTTGTTCACAAAAGGAAGCGCCGTATTCGCCGCGATAAAGCGATGCGAGTGCACCATGCCATTCACGTTGCCGGCATCATTAGAAGGTGTTTCCGGCATGTGGCAATCCTCGCAATCGAGTGGCTTCGGCGGATAGTAAAAGGATCGCGCGCCGAATCCAGAAACGCCGCTGGCCTGCCAATTGTCGTAGTCATCAAAGCCGCGAATCCAGCGATAGTGATTGTCGGCCACGTCCAGATGAACCTTGTGGCAATTTCCGCAGAAGACCGCCGATTGGCTGCCTCTCAGAAACGGTTTCAGAAATGTCCGCCGATGCGGTTCCGGATCTTCTTCAATCAAATAATCAATCACGCGATGCACAATGGGATTCTTGCTCGCCACCAGCCGCTGCAGCTGCGGATATTCCAGAATAAAGTCGGCGTTGCCCATAGTGCTTTTCTCCAGGCGAATGGAGTGGCACACCACGCAACCCATGCCGGCTTGCGCATCCGGCGTAAACAGACGCTTTTCAATCGGAGTGTTGAAATTGCCCGGAAAAAACAGCGCCGCATCGTGGCATCCCGCGCATAATTTCGAGGCTTGCACGCCGTCCACCTGCTGCATGTAGACGATGGATTGCCGATACCACTGATTGTTGAACGACGAAAAATGATGCGCCGAACTTTGCCATTGATTGTAGATATCGGCGTGACAGGTTTTGCAGGTTGCGGAGTCCAGAAAGTAATCGTGCGGCACAACTTTGCCGGTGTAGGTTTCGGCGTCACTTGGATAGAAAGGATTTTTCGGCCCACCACCTTCATCCGCCTGGTCTGCCGGCGCCATGCTGGGATTGTGGATCGCATGATCTTTCTGCCAGGGAACTGTGCGCAGCCACCACGATCCGGCCGCGACTGCTGCGACTAGCACCAACGCCGCCGCCACTCGCACCGCCGCTTTCGCTCCACCATGTTGCAGCCAGCCGCGGTTCCCGGCCCAGACGGCCAGCAGCATCGCGACCGCAATCATCGAGATGAGTTCGTGCGTGTAAAGAATCGGCCATTGCTGACGCCGTGTGCCCGTGTACACCAGAACTGCGCCCGCCACACCGCCCAGCGTGAACACGATCCATCCCACTTTTTCCAGCAGGCTCGTTCCTCGTAGCAGTTTCCCTATGCCGGGGATCACGCTGACGATAAACAGGCAGCCGGCGAAGATGTGCAGCACGACGACCGATTCATAGATCAGCGTCGCCGTGGGAAACGCGTAAAGATAGACAGCGCTCGCCGCCAGCGCAACGCTTAATCCGACCAACCACCGCCTCATTGTTCCCATGTCCGCCTTGCATCGTGCCAGTTGCTGATTTTCATTTTTTGGAGGTGTGTATCCGACTCAGCCGGCATGTTGCCGCCGCTGATTTCGTTGCCGAAGTATAGCCAGCGCGATCAAGCTTCGGCATCCACCTTTAGGTGGAGATCAGCTTTTTCCCGCAAATCAATCTCACTTGGCAGGAGCGGTTTGATGCACGCCCCAACGATAAACCAGCTCCACAAAGCCAAACTGGGCATTTTTGCCGGTTGGATAGATCGCGGAAATTACATGCCCGCCCGACGCATAGGCATAGTAGAAGTTCAATCCCAGCGATCGCGTCGTCTGCCAATCCGCGCTTACATCCGCTACCGTGGCAAAGGAAGAATATCCGTTCGCCGGTCGACCCGTATAGCCAAATACCTTATTGTCGAAGGCCCCGCCGCCCTGGTACCAAAGGTCTTTTCCAGATGTCAGTTGCAGCCAGTGAACATCGCTGCGTACGGTCAGGTTCTTGACCGGATTGTCCATTCCCTGAATAAACTCATCCTTACTGTTCATCAGGTTATAGAAAGGGAAGCGCGAATAGACGCGCGGCGTCGGCAGAATCTGAAAGAAAGTGTTGTGCTTGTTGTCGGCGGGATTGTTGTCGCCCGAGCTGATAAACGCGCCACCCCGCACCCATGGGGAGCTCGCAACTTTCGTCCAGTGATACCCGCCTTCAACAGCGACCGCTCCCGCGCCCTGGCTCTGCTTGCCCCAGTTTCCGTTCTGCAGCGCGCCCCAGACAAGGAAATCAAAATTTCCACGCCCCGCGGGCACAGCCGCCAGAAAGTCGCCTCCATACGTTCCCAGGCGAATATTCTTGTGATCCGCCTGACGAACCGCCAGCGGACGATTGTCAGTCTTCGTAAGTCCCGTGCGGCCATCATGGTATCCAATGCCAAACGCGCGCCACAAAATGCGATGGTTCCACTGCGATTTGGTGAACGCGAGATACTGCAGATCAACGTTCAGCTCCGGATTTCCGTTCATATTAAAGACGCCTTGATCGGAGCGCGCCGCCATCGCCGTCAGGTCCCACGATCCTGATCCGTAATGGCCATCGATCCCGTCGAAGCTGCGCTGAGCATTGGAGAATCCAAAATTTCCCACCAGCCGCTGCTGAACCCGATTATTTTGCAGCCACAGGATCGTCGGATTTTTTGGCTGCGTCTCCACCCCACCCAGAAATTCAAACCGCCCAATTCGAATGTCTCTGTCCACGCCATTAAACCGGTACCGCAGGAACCCCTGCTTCAGAAATGCCGCGGCAGGGTAACTGTTATTGCCGTTCGCGGCATAATACGTGCCTCCCAAACCCAGCTGACCTTGCGCGCTGATCGGTGAAATGGCGTCATTCGGCAGCCAAAGTTCGGACGGTTGCGACAGCTCCAGCCTCCAGTCCCAGCGGTGGATGCGCTGCGACACAGCAATCCGCAGCAGTGAATTCAGATAGGCGTAGGAATTCGTTTCAGGTGGCGCGGCGAACCATTGCCAAACATCCACGCGCGCGCGGTAATAGACGGAAACGCTGACCGGCCGTCTCGGAGCCGTCGACTGAGCCCTTCCGGGTGCGACCAAAGATGCAAGGAAAAAAGGTAGCGCCGCAAATCCTGCAAGTCGATGGTTTCTCAGTTTCGTTCTCCCTGTATCTATATATAGGTTGCGTTGGGGTGCAGACCGTTAGACGTGCCAGCCACCAAATCGTCAACGGCTCGCTCGCTAAGCTTCTTTGATTGCGAACAGGATGGTCAACCACCCTGCGGGTGGAGTGCGCTCTGCAACTTTCGATGGATGTCACAACGTCCAACCCTGTGCGCGACGTGGATCTTCGCCGCAAAAATTCTTCGCTCCGTCATTTCGCTCCCGACAGTGATATGAATCACCGTCAATTAAATCGTTATAGACGATAGGGGTATGATGGTTTGGCTGGAAAAATCTGACCGACTGGATAGCGAAAACCAGTATGCATAAACTTCCCTGTTTGAAACTCCTCTCCATCTTTGCGATTTCTGCGCTGGTCTCTCCAGCCTTCGCCCAGCACCACCACCACAAGAATTCAGGCGCATCCGCTTCTCCCGCTGCCTCGGCTCCATGGATGAACAAGAACCTGTCGCCCGATCAGCGCGCGGATATGGTGCTGCAGCAAATGACGCTGGACGAAAAAATTGACTTGCTGCATGGCCAGGGAATGCTGGGCTGGGAAGGCAAGCCGATGCCCAACGCAAACCTGAGCAATGGTGGCGCCGGCTTCGTGCTGGGCGTTCCGCGCCTGGGAATTCCGATGATCCAGATGGATGACGCGGCCTATGGTGTCCGCTTCAGTGCGCGCAATGGTCGCTACTCGACGGCCATGCCCTCGAACCTGGGTTCCGCTGCGAGCTGGGACCCGCAGGCAGCGTGCGAATACGGCGACGTGATCGGTCGCGAATTACACGCGCAAGGCTACAACATGTCGCTTGGCGGCGGAGTTGACCTGGTCCGCCAATTGCGCGGTGGCCGCACGTTTGAGTACATGGGTGAAGATCCAGTTCTCGCCGGCACCATGGTCGGCAACCGCATCAAGTGCGAGCAGGCGGCGCACGTGATTGCCGACATCAAGCACTACGCCATGAACGACCAGGAGAGCGGGCGCAACGAATACAACGCCATCATCGGCCAGCGCGCCATGCAGGAAAGCGATCTGCTGTCATTTCAAATTGGCATTTCCATCGGGAATCCGGGCGCTGTGATGTGCGCTTACAACGCCATCAACGGCGATTATTCCTGCGAGAACAAATATATTCTCTCCGATGTTTTGAAAGGCCAATGGAAATTTCCTGGATTCGTCCTCTCCGACTGGGGCGGCACGCACAGCACTGCGAAAGCTTCGGCAGCAGGGCTCGATAATGAGGAACCGCTCGACACCTACTACGGTCCCAAGATGAAAGAGGCGGTGCAATCCGGCGCCGTGCCCATGGCGCAGCTGAATGATCACGTGCACCGCATCCTGCGTTCGGAATTTGCCGCCGGCATCATTGATTATCCGTCCAACAAAAGTGTTGTCGAGGCCGAGCGAGATTTGAAAATCGCGCTGCACGTGGAAGAGGGCAGCATCGTTCTGCTGAAAAACGCGCACAGCATTCTGCCCCTGGACCTAGCAAAAATCCATTCCATCGCCATCATCGGTTCCCACGCGGATGTCGGCATGATCTCCGGCGGCGGGTCGGCACAGGTCGATCCTCCGGGCAGCACAGATCCTGCATGGCAATCGCATGTCTGGTTTTCCCCGTCACCCTTGAAGGCCGTGACGGCGCTGGCATCTGGAGCCGCGGTGAAGTTCGATTCAGGCAGCGATCCGGCTGCTGCGGCCGCCTTGGCGCGTCAATCCGATGTGGCCATCGTGTTCGTCAATCAATGGTCAAGTGAGGGCATGGACCTGCCGAGTCTCTCACTCCCTGACGATCAGGATGAACTGATCAGCCAGGTCGCAGCTGCAAATCCTCGCACCATCGTCGTCATCGAATCCAGCACCGCCGTCCTGATGCCGTGGATTGAAAAAGTTGGTGCGGTCGTCGAAGCCTGGTACGCCGGCAGCGATGGTGCCCCAGCGGTCGCAAACGTTTTGTTCGGAGACGTAAACCCCAGCGGCAAGCTGCCCATCACCTTCCCGCTGACGGAGGCCGATCAACCGCCGCCGCAAATTGTTGTGCCTCCGCCAGGAGCACAAGGAAAAGAAGCCGTCATGCGTACCGGTGTCGCCAAGCCAACCTTCGCCGTGCATTACACAGAAGGACTGAAGGTCGGCTACAAGTGGTACGAGTCGGAAAACAAACCAGTGCTGTTTCCGTTCGGCTTTGGATTGTCCTACACCAGCTTCAGCTACTCTGACCTGCATGTGGAGTCGGGCACCACGCCCACCCTGACATTCACCGTCAAAAACACCGGCGATCGTGCCGGAGAAGAAATTGCCGAAGTGTATGCGGCTCTGCCCGACCAGCGCCAACGAACCGCCCAAGCGCCTTGTCGGCTGGAGCAAAGTGCAATTGAACGCCGGCGAAAGTAAGCAGGTACGAATCACCATCCCCGATCTGTATCTGTCGATCTACGATGAGCAGCAATCGGGATGGAAGCTGGTACCGGGAACATATTCATTCATGGTCGGAGGCTCCTCCGCGGATCTTCCGCTGGTGCAGAAAGTCGATCTATCCGCCAGCAGCCAATAACGGCGCATTCAACGGGCCATTCACTGGGAGCTGACATCGTTCGCGTTGCTAAGCGGGCGAGTCAGCTCTCGCTTCCCGTGCTGTGGCTCGCCAGCGCTGCCAGCTTTTCGTCCAGCAATTTCGCCGCCGCAGTCACCTCCGCATTTTTCAGTCGCGCCATCAACGACGACGGCAGATCGTACCCGATGCGTCCGGTTTTGCTGGCAGCGTCTTCATAAATCAGCACGCGCACCGGAACATTCAGCCCAACCTCAATGTTGTGCCGGATCATGGTTTGCGCAATCAGCGGATTGCCGATGGTATACATGGTCGCGCGGCCCCCGATGCCCACCCGCGCCAGCCACGAACTGTGGTCGACCTTCAGAAACAGAATGAAGCTGCTTGAACCCTCAGCGGCGCGAACGCTGGCAGCGAAATTTTCGGCGTTGGTCGCTTTGTCCACCACGGATTGAAACGTCTTCCCATCCCCCGGGCCCACCGCGGCTTCAAAGGCTGCGACTACGGCATCGAAGCTGCGCTCGCTGGAAAATTCTCGATGGATCAGCGTGCTTTCATCCTGCATGGACTTTCTCCTTTGTGCTATTGGATTCGGCCAATGTCGGATTGGATTCGGCGCGTCAGCCGTTGCGGATCGCATCGGCAATCGCGACGGCTTCGCGCGCAGTCGCCACATCGTGCACGCGAACCAGGTGCGCCCCAGCCAGCACGGTGGCGGTTACGGCAGCCACAGTCGCATTTCCACGCTGATCCGTTGGCACATCGTGTCCGTACATTTGTGCCAGTGTCCTGCCCAGGAATGCCTTACGCGATACGCCCGCCAGCAGCGGATAGCCGAGCGTATGCAGTTCATCAAGGTGCGCCAGTAGCGGATAATTCTCATCGAGAACTTTTCCGAAACCGAACCCAGGATCCAACACGATAGCCGCCGGCTCAACACCCGCAGAAATCGCCGCCTCCGCCCGTTGCTTCAGCTCGCGCAGCACCAGCGGTACCACTTCTTCGTGCGCCAGCGCTGGCTGCGTGCGCCATTCGCTGCTACGCCCGCGGGTGTGCATCAGGATCACGCCGCATTTCAGTTCCGCGCAGGCAGCCGCCATCCCCAGGTCCCACAAAAATCCGCTGACGTCGTTAACAATCTCCGCACCCGCCCG